>DXMK01000001.1 GCA_019414245.1 Collinsella sp.
GGCCAGCCCGTGGGAGGCCAGGGCGCCGCTGACCGGTGGACGGCACCGAGCCGTCGCAAGACTTGAAGAAGGGGGAGGCCTCGCGGCCTCCCCCTTTTTTGCGTTATATACACGTTGTGCTTTGAGACCTAGCTCCCCCGTATGCGCTCTTACTGTTTGGCTGTATTTTGAGTCCTTCTAGTGTATTTGAGCGATAATTACTCGCATTGGCGTTAGGGAGGGCTTGATGTTTACCGTATTTGTCTTGGGCAATATTGCTTCGGGTAAGTCGACTGCCTGCCGCTATCTCGAATCTTGTGGCGCTATGCTTATCGATCTGGATGAGCTTGCAAAATCGCTGTATGTGCCGGGCTCTGATATCGTTAACGCTCTTGCGGACGAATTCGGTTGGGACATTTTGGATGAGGTAGGCGGCATTCGCCGCAGCATCCTCGCTTCTCGAGCTTTCGCTTCTCCTGATTCGGTTGCACGGCTCAATGGCATCGTGCATCCCGTTCTGATTGAACAGCTTTCGCTTAGGATTCTCGATCCGGTTTGTTGTACGGTTTCATCTCCCCGTTATCCCTTTGCGGTGGTCGAGGTTTCTGCTCCGACTGGTTTTGAGGATGCATTTGGCTTGGCTGATGAAATTCTGGTTATCAGCGCTCCTTTAGCAGTTCGTCGCGGGCGTGCTATTCATCGTGGTATGGAGTCCTCTGATTTTGATGCGCGTTCTGCATGCCAACCTGATGAGGCTTCGCTTTGCAATCTCGCTACGACGGTAATCGATAATGCGGCGGGCGACAACTCGCTCTTTGAACAACTGGACGCTTGGCTTGTGCGCCATGGCTTCGGGGATGTAGTGGATAAGGAGGAGGCCGATGCCTAGGACACGTTTCTTTACGTGGTATCGCGTGGCGCCACTTGCCGTTGTGTTCGTCTTTGGCCTAATTTCGCTCGTCTACTCGTATGCTCCTGCCGCTTTCTTTAAGCCTTTGTATCCGATTGACTACGAGGCGTACGTAAAGCAATCGAGCATTTCGCACAATCTTGATCCGTATCTGGTGTGTGCTGTCATAAAGTCGGAATCGAATTGGGATCCCGAGGCCGAGTCGAATCAAGGCGCTCGGGGATTAATGCAGCTGATGCCCGAGACTGCCCAGGATATGATTGCCAAAGGTCTTGTCGATGGTAGCGAGTATTCAGCCGACAACCTTAACGATCCCGCTACGAACATCGAGTTTGGCTGTGCGTATCTTTCGTATCTTCTAACGTATTTCAACGGGTCGACGGATAGCGCTATTGCCGCATATAACGCCGGCATGGGCAATGTGGATGGTTGGGCGCAGCAGAGCACCTCGCTTCACAATGCGATTACCTTCCCCGAGACGCAGGCTTATCTGATTCGCGTCAATAATGCCTGGGTTCGATATAAGACTCTCTATCCCGATCGGTTCGTATAGGACTAAGCCCACCGCCTGCGTATACTGCAGATGTATGAGTTAGGAGTATCCATGGCGGAATTTGAAGTAGAACGCGTTGGTGGTGAACTTAAGCGCTTTGGCGTTGAGGGCGCTGAGGTGCCGTTTGAAGTCGTTTCCCCCTATGAGCCTGCCGGTTCCCAGCCCAAGGCCATTGAGTCGCTTGTGCAGGGCGTGAGGGACGGAGATCGCTATCAGGTTTTGCTGGGCGTGACTGGTTCGGGCAAGACCTTCACGATGGCAAAGACTATTGAGGCCCTGGGAAAGCCGACGCTGGTCATGGCTCCGAATAAAACGCTTGCCGCTCAGCTTGCGAGCGAGCTCAAAGAGTTCTTTCCCAATAACGCTGTGGTCTACTTCGTCTCGTACTACGACTACTATCAGCCCGAGGCGTATGTGCCGCAAAGTGATACATATATCGAGAAAGATTCATCGATTAACGAAGAGGTCGAGATGCTGCGCCATCAGGCGACCGCATCACTGCTCTCTCGACGAGATGTGATCGTCGTCGCATCGGTCTCGTGTATCTATGGCATTGGCTCTCCTGAGGACTATGCGGGCCTAGCCCCGAACGTCGACAAGAAGGTGCCGCTCGAGCGCGATGACTTTATCCATGCACTTATCGACATTCAATATGATCGCAATGACTATGACCTGGCACGCGGCACGTTCCGCGTGCGCGGCGATGTTGTCGACGTGTATCCGCCTTATGCCGAGCATCCGTTGCGGTTTGAGTTCTTTGGCGACGAGGTCGAGCTGATTGCCGAGATCGATGAGGTCACCGGTGAGATGCTGCGTGAGTACGAGGCCATCCCCGTATGGCCGGCATCGCACTACGTGACCGAGAAGCCGAAGGTCAAGGCGGCTCTGAAATCGATCAGCGAAGAGTGCGAGAAGCGCGTGGCGGAGCTCAAGGCGACCGACAAGTTGCTCGAGGCGCAGCGTCTGCAGCAGCGCACCGATTATGATCTTGAGATGCTCGAGACGATGGGCTTTTGCAACGGCATCGAGAACTACTCGCGTCATCTGGACGGTCGCAAGCCGGGCGAGCCGCCGTTTACCCTGATCGATTACTTTCCCAAGGATATGCTCTGCATCATCGATGAGAGCCATGTGACAGTGCCGCAGATTCGCGGCATGCACGAAGGTGACCGCTCGCGTAAGGTGACGCTGGTGGAACACGGTTTTCGCCTGCCCTCGGCGCTCGATAACCGCCCGCTTCGTTTCGATGAGTTTGAGGCAAGGATCCCCCAGTTTATCTATGTTTCGGCCACGCCGGGCGACTATGAGCTGCGGGTTAGCCAGAACGACGTTGAGCAGATTATTCGTCCGACCGGTCTGCTCGATCCCAAGATCGACGTTCGTCCGGTCCGAGGCCAGATTGACGATCTTGAGGACGAGATTCGCGAGCGCGTTGCCCGCAAGGAGCGCGTGCTGGTGACCACGTTGACCAAGCGCATGGCCGAGGACCTGACCGACCATCTGCTCGACGCGGGCATTAAGGTCAATTACATGCACTCTGATACGGCGACAATGGACCGTGTCGAGATCTTGCGAACGCTGCGCGAGGGCAAGATCGATGTTCTCGTTGGCATCAACCTGCTTCGCGAGGGCTTGGATCTTCCCGAGGTCTCACTGGTGGCAATTCTCGATGCCGATAAGGAAGGCTTCTTGCGCAACCGCCGTTCGCTGATTCAGACGATTGGCCGTGCGGCCCGTAACGCCGATGGCGAAGTCATCATGTATGCAGACGTTGTGACCGATTCGATGAAAGAGGCCATCGAGGAGACGCAGCGCCGTCGCGAGATTCAGATGGCATATAACGAAGAACATGGCATTGTGCCCAAGACAGTGCGCAAGGCCATCAACGACATCTCAAGTTTTATTGCCGAGGCCGAAAAAACTGTGGGCTCCAAGGGACGCTCGAAGGGCGACTCTCTTGGCCATGGCGCATTCTATACGCCCGATGAGCCGGGCGAGGGCGGTGTGCCGGAAACGGTGGCGCCCGAGCAGACACTTGCGGAACAGTTGGAAGAACTGCCGCATGACGAGCTTGTGCGGATCGTCGAAACCATGGAAGAGGATATGCGTAACGCTTCTGCCGCCATGGACTTTGAGGAGGCGGCGCGCCTGCGCGATGCCGTCGTTCAGATTCGGGCGATGCTCGAGGGTGCGTCTGAGGACGAGACGATCGAGCGCTTACGTTCGCAGGCCCGCAAGGGTTCCACGTTCGCATCGGGCAGAAAACGCCAGGGTGCACGGTTTAAGAAATAGCAAACAGGTCCCGAGTTCCCTGTGGAGCTCGGGGCCTATGTCTTTTGCGCGCTGGAATTCGTGCGTTAGAGGTCTGCGATCAGGGCTTCGGCACAACGAATGCCGTCGGTGGCCGCGCTCATGATGCCGCCGGCATATCCAGCTCCCTCACCGCAAGGGTAGAGACCCGGGGTCGACACGGCATGGCACATTCGGTCTCGGGTGACAGTGACCGGTGAGCTCGAACGAGTCTCCACGCCGGTAAGAACGGCATCGGGACGGTCGTAGCCTCGTAGCTTTTTTCCGAGTAGGGGAAGTCCCAGGCGGAGCGACTCGACGATATGTTGCGGTAGGGCTTCGTCAATTGCCGTCCAGGTCACACCGAGCGGATAGGTGGGCTTTACCTTTCCGGGCGCCTTGCTGGCGCGCCCTGCGAGGAAATCTCCGACGAGTTGTGCCGGTGCGTTCCAGTTGGAACCGCCCAGGCGATAGGCGGCCGCCTCGCAGGCACGCTGGAGCTCGATGCCGGCGAGCGGGCCATCGTTGGGAAGGTCCTCAGGCGTGACGTTAACGAGCAGGGCGGCATTTGCGTTGCGTCCGTCGCGGGCATTGAGACTGGCCCCGTTGACGCACAGATGGCACGGTTCTGAAGAGGCGGCAACAACCTGTCCGCCGGGGCACATGCAAAACGAGAACACGCTGCGGCCGTTGGGAAGATGGGCAACAAGTTTGTAGGGGGCCGCCCCGAGCGCTGGATGTCCCGCCGAGGCTCCATATTGGGCTCGGTCGATGTCGCGTTGCGGATGCTCGATGCGAACGCCCATGGCAAAGGTCTTTTGTGCGAGGGCCACGTTGTGGTCCTTAAGGAGCTCAAAAATATCGCGAGCAGAATGCCCGCAGGCGAGGATGAGGTGCTTTGTCTCGATTGGCTCGTAAGCGGCGTCTTGGGACGATTGGACATCAATACCGGTGATGGCGCCAGACGCGTCGATGCGAATGTCGACGAGCTTCGTTCGATAACGGACGACACCTCCGAGCTGCTCGATGCGCTGGGATATAGCGGTGACAACCTTGGGAAGGATGTCGGAGCCAATGTGCGGCTTGGCATCCCACAGAATATCGCGGGGTGCACCCGCCTCGACGAAGGTTTCGAGGATAAGGCGATGGGCGGGATTTTTGGTTCCCGTATTGAGCTTGCCGTCCGAGAAGGTCCCCGCGCCGCCCAGACCAAACTGGATATTGCTCTCGGGGTCGAGGATGCGCTCCTTTAGAAAGAGGTCGATCGCCTGCGAGCGGCGAAATGCCGGGTCGCCGCGCTCGATAAGCAAGGGCTTAAGACCTGCTTCGGCGAGCGTAAGCGCAGCGAAAAGGCCGGCGCATCCGGCGCCGACAACGACAGGGCGTTCTTGAGGCGCGTCGGAGGCGGGGGAGGGGAATGAAGGCTCATCGTCTTCTATCGCGCGTACGCGCGAGCGGTCACGCTCGGCAACGCTGTCGACCGCTTCTCGCTCGAGGTGGGGACTAGTCAGCTCAACACGAAAGCTCAGGATAAAATGGACGTCTCGTTTTTTGCGAGCGTCGATTGACTTGCGGTGGAGCTCGATGGACTTGATCTCGGAGTCCTTGCAACGTAGGACGCGCTTGGCGACTCGCTTGCCAACAATGAGACAGGCATTTTCATCGCCGGCTTCATCGAGCGACGCGTTGACTTGGGTGATTTCGATCATCGAGGTCTCCTTAGAGGCAAGAAAGAGGCCGTCCGGTATCCCAGACGGCCCGAATGTGTTTTTGATTATAGACTGCGCGGCTACAGGCTGCTTGCAGCGCGAATGCCCGAGAGCCAGGCCCACGCAAGGTTAAAGCCTCCGCAATCGGCGTCGATGTCGAGCGCTTCGCCGCAGACGTAAAGCGGGGCGTCGACAACGCTGCGCGCGCGTAGACTGGGTGTTGAGATGCTCTCGACAGATACGCCACCACGCGTGACCTGCGCCGAGCGCTCATCGGTCGTCCCCTCGGCAAACAGCTTAAAGTGCTTGAGGATCGAGACCAGATGGATGACATCGTTGGAGCCTGGATGGCACTGCTCGAACGCTGTGCAGACGACGCGGGAGAGTTGCGGGGCGAGTATGCCGTCGAGCCAACGGGGATCGCGGGGTGAAAAGTCACCGAACAGCTCAACGCGCCGGTTGAGCATATCGAGCAACTCGTCTTTGGAGAGGTCGGGGAAAACGTCGAGCAGGATCGTATCGCCGTGCTGGATACGACGAGAGAGGTTGAAGACAGCGACACCCGAGATACCGAAGGTTCGAAACAGCACTTCACCGTCTTCGTGCCAGAGCTCATTATGATTGCGGGCGAGCGTCAAGCAGGCGCGGACGCGCAGGCCATCCAACGTCTTGAGTGCCGCTCGATCGCCAACGACCGTTGCCGATACGGGGCAGAGGATGGGGCGCAGCGAAGTGAGGGGAAGGCGAAACGTATCGGCGATACCGGTGGGGTTGCCGCCCGTAGCGATAATTACGGCATGTGCCTGCAGGGCCTCGTTCTTGCGAGGGACATCGGCGAGCGCCTTCCGAAGCGAGCGGAGCTCCGATTTTCGGTCGTCGTGCTTTTTTGCCTTGAGCGCCCGCGCTGGACGGTCTATTTGGAGTGCCCAGCCTTCGGAAGCTTTGTGCGCCGTGGCAACGTTGGCTCCGCAGATTAAGGTGATACCTAGGCGGTCGCAAGCGTTGAGAAGTGCGTCGCGCACCGATTCGGCGCGAAGGGAGCGCGGGTACAGCCGGCCTTCCTCGGAGGTTGTCATGATGCCCAGCGAGGAGAAGAAACCCATAAGCTCTTGTTCGGGCTGGGGGCCCATGACGGATTCGACGAATGCGGGGTGGTTATACCGCTGAGGATCAATCGATTCGTTGGAGAGGTTGCAACGGCCGTTACCGGTCGCAAGGAGCTTGAGGCCGCAGGCGACATCGCGCTCAACGATGCAGACGCTTTTGCCAGCGCGTGCGGCCGTAATGGCGGCGGCGAGGCCTGAAGCCCCGCCGCCGATTACCAAGACGTCATAGAGGGCGCTCGCGTTCACTTAGGCCTCGTCGGTCTCGTGCGGGGTAATAGCCTCGACGGCAGAGACTGCCTTGGGCAACATGCCATCGGGCAGCGCAGTCTCGACCTCGCCCTTATCGCAGGCCTCGGCGAGTGCCGGATTAATGGGAAGCTGGCCCAAGATGTCGAGGTTATAGCGCTCTGCGACCTCGGGGAGCTTGCTCTTGCCAAAGACCTCGATCTTCTTGCCGCAGTCGGGGCACTCAATATAGCTCATGTTCTCGACAACGCCCAGAATGGGGACGTTCATCTTCTCGGCCATGTTGACCGCCTTGGCGACGATCATCGAGACCAGATCCTGCGGGCTCGTGACGATGACGATGCCGTCGACCGGCAGCGACTGGAAGACGGTGAGCGCAACGTCGCCTGTTCCCGGAGGCATGTCGACCAGTAGGTAGTCGATGGGGCCCCACGAGGTCTCGCTCCAGAACTGCCTAATGGCGCCTGCGATGACCGGACCGCGCCAAAGGACGGGGTCGGTCTCGTTTTGGAGCAGCAGGTTGGAGCTCATGACCTTGACGCCGTGCTCGGAGATTTCAGGCAGCATGAGGTTGCCAAGGGCATGGACGTGGCGTCCGCTCATACCGAACATCTTGGGGATAGAGGGACCGGTGATGTCGGCATCGAGGACGCCGACCTTGTGGCCGTGACGGGCAAGCTCGGTGGCGATGGCACCGGTGACAAATGACTTGCCGACACCGCCCTTGCCGGAAAGCACGGCGATGACGCGCTTGACCTCGGACAGCGTGTTCTCCTCAAATTGCGACGGCGACGTTTGTCCGCCGGCGGCCTGTGCGTGTTCGCAACCCATGTATGACTCCTTTGTATATGCTGGGGCCGGGGCCCCGCGATGTGACACGAGCGTCATTGTACCCTCGTTTGCGAGCGGGAGTCATTTGCGATGCGTTTGGGCCGAGCGTGCTTGCAATACGATGGGCCCAAGCGAATGGGCGGGCTTACTGAACTTTGCTGGCGAACTCGAGGTATTGCATGCGCTGCAGCTTGTCGATCATCGAGGCGTAGGGGCTGTCTTTCGATTCCAAGTCGTAGCGCAGCCCGTCGGCACCGAGATAGCCGGCGACATTGATGGTGGGCACATCTGACCTTGTCGCAAGCAGGGCCTTTTGGTAATTGGTGAGCGGGGCGCCGATCTTATTAAGGGTAATGGCTGCAATCTCGTTTGCCCCGACGGTGTCGTAGACGTTGAGCTCGGTATTGCCGGCGATCTCATAGTTAGCCCAGACGAGATATGTCGACTGATAGATACGGAAAGCGTGGCTTGCCGTATCTTCCCGAGGGTACAGCTCGTCGTTGAGAGTCGTTGCGGCGCTCGGCTGATGGTCGCCAAAAAAGACAAGAACAACCGGTCTGCCGATGTTGCGGAGCTCGTTGATAAAGTACTCGAGGTCCCGGTCGGATGCGTTGATGCAGGTGAGATAGGTGTTGAGCGCGCTGTTGGCGCCTTCGCTGGCTCCCTCGACCCAATAGTTTGTCAGCTCTTCGGCGGGAACGGTGCCATAGTCGTAGCCGCCGTGATTTTGCATCGTGACGTCAAAGATGAACTGCGGCGCTTCGTCGGTTCTAAGCAGGTCGAGTATCTTGTCGTAGGTGACGTAGTCGCATACGCCGGCATGGTAATAGGGCGCACCTTCGAAATCGCCGATTGAAAGAAAGTCTCCAAAGCCCAGCTGCTGATAGATTTTATCTCGATGGTAGTTGACGGGGTTTTGCGGGTGCATAGCGGTAGTGGTATACCCAAGCTCTTTAAGGTCCTTTGCCAGGCTGTTTACGCCATTCATCTGATACAGCTGATAGGGGATCTTGCCTAATCCGACAAAGGCCGTTGTCGCTCCGGTCAAAAATTCGAATTCGGAGTTCGCCGTTCCGCCACCGGCGACCGAAGCGAGCATGGTGCCGCGAACAAGTGTGTCGGGAAGCGAGTTGTAGAATGCGGGGCCGGTGTACCCGGCCGCCTGGAGCTGCTCAAAGCACGAAAGGTCGCTAAAACTCTCATTCATGACGGCAACAATCGTCGGCTTGATTTCATTGAACTGGGCAACGGCCGCCGCGCGCTGCTCGCTCGAGCCATATGTGCTGTCGTAGGCGGCGGCGAGCTCCTGCTCGATGCTCTGCGCCTCATCGGGCGTATAGTCTTCGGGCTTCTCAATGGGCAACTCGTTGACCATTTCGGTGAACGAAGTGATAAAACCCTGAGACGCATACGTGGTGATGGGCTGCCAACGGTCAAATCCAAAATCCAGCGCCTGCTCCAAGTCGATGTTGGAAAAGCCTGAGAGCCCCACAACGGTCACTAGCAGAAAAGCACAGAGGTTAGTGGCGATAGCGGGGAAGACATGGGTGGGCGTACGGAGCTTTCGCGGTCGGATGAGCGAAAGAAGCCCCAGGGAAATCTCCAGCAGGGCGAGAGAGGTTACGATTCCGGCGGTAAAGGTAAACTCGTATCCCTCGCTCACTTCCATTGCGGTGCCAAGGGCCAAGATATCGCTTGGCAGGATGGCTTCGCCTTTAAACGTTATGACGAAGTGCTCGGCAATGCCAAGGATGCAGCAGACGACGGGCACGAGAGCCATGACGCCTCCATGACGCTGTCCCAGCAAATAAAGGGAGAGCAGAACCGTCGCGAGCAGCCCGACGGAAAACCCGAATGAGTTGGCGGGAATGCGATAGAACGTTTCGTTGCAGGCAATTTCGAGTGAAACGAACGAGAGCGCTGAAACAGCGGCGATGACAAGGATGTCACGGCAAATACAGGCAACCGTTCCCGTCGCAAGGTCGGTTTGGTCGATAAGTCCCGAAACCAAGGGCTCGACAAGAAGCATGACGGCGGCAGCACCGAGCGCCGAATAAGAAAGGGCCCATAGGGAGCTGCCCTCATTTACGAGCAATTGATTCGTAACCCATGCAGCTACCACGCCGAGCGGGATGAGGAGCGTCGCGCACCAAAAGACGCGGGCAATGGGTGGCTTTTCGTTGCGTTTGATTGAAAAATACACGCGCACGACGACGGCGGCCACGATAAGGACGGCGATGAATATGGGCAGATTGGCCATGTCGCTCGAAGTGATTTCAAGGGGGATATCTTCGGTCATGGACGTTCCTCTGGTACAACAAATTAAGTTCAGTATTAGATTACTGTAACCTTTCCACGGCATTTCGAGAAACAAAGCGCCCGATACGCAAAGCTAAAGGTCTGCGAATCTTGTATTACGAACATCTGTGCGCGTCGAGTGCGCTAAACTCATCGGCAGTATGATTCGATGCAATAGGAGGCAAGGAGCTTCCATGTCTGATTCTTCTATCGTTATTCGCGGCGCTCGTGAGCACAACCTCCGTGATATCGATGTTTCCATTCCGCGTGACCAACTCGTGGTCATTACCGGTCTTTCTGGCTCGGGCAAGAGTTCGCTGGCATTTGACACTATCTATGCCGAGGGCCAGCGTCGATACGTCGAGAGTCTTTCGAGCTATGCGCGCCAGTTCTTGGGACAGATGGACAAACCCGACTTGGATTCAATCGACGGCCTTTCGCCGGCGGTGTCGATCGACCAAAAGACGACGTCTAAAAACCCTCGCTCGACGGTTGGCACCGTAACCGAGATTTATGACTATCTGCGCCTGCTGTTCGCCCGTGTGGGCACCCCGCACTGTCCCGAATGCGGCCGTGTCATTGAGCGCCAGACGACCGACCAGGTTGCCGACAAGGTCTTGACGGCGGGGGAGGGCCGCCGCGCGTTTGTGCTGGCACCGGTGGTGCGCGGGCGAAAAGGCGAGTACACCAAACTGTTTGAGGATCTTCGCGCCGAGGGCTTTAGCCGCGTGCGTGTCGACGGTGAAGTGCGCTCGCTCGACGATCCGATCGATCTGGACAAGAAGTTCAAGCACGATATCGAGGTCGTGGTCGATCGCATCGTGATCCGTGAGAACTCTCTGGGCCGTATCGCCGAGTCTGTTGAGCAGGCGACCGCGCTGGCTCACGGCAATGTAAACGTGTACATGCTGCCCGATCGTGATGCTCCCGAGGGGACCGAGGGCGAGCTGCTGGAGTATTCGTTGGCCTTGGCGTGCCCGGAGCATGGTCACTCCATTGACGATCTTCAGCCGCGTGATTTTTCGTTCAACGCTCCCTATGGCGCATGTCCTGAGTGCGACGGCCTGGGCTTTAAGAAAACCGTTGATGCCGAGGCGCTGATCGAGGACCCCTCGAAGTCCATTGCCGACGGAGTCTTTGGTAGCCTGTTTGGCAATTCGAACTACTATCCGCAGATTTTTGCTGCGGTCTGCAAACACTTTAAGGTGAGCACCGATACGCCGTGGGAGGACTTGCCCCCTCGCGTGCGTCGTGCATTCTTGGATGGCCTGGGCGATACGAAGATCTCGGTCGACTACCAAAAGCTCGACGGACGTCGCAGCCAGTGGGATACCAAGTTTTCGGGCGTTCGCAATATCCTGTACGAACGCTATACCGAGACGACGAACGAGAACACCAAGGCGCGCTTGGAGAAGTACATTCGCGAGGAACCGTGCTCGAGCTGCCACGGCGCTCGTTTGCGCCCTGAGATGCTCGCCGTCACCGTGGGCGGCAAGTCCATTTACGAGGTCTGCTGCCTATCGTGCCGCGAGTCGCTCGAGTTTTTTGAGGGCTTGGAGCTTACCGAGCGCCAACAATTTATCGGCGGGCGCATCGTTAAGGAAATCCTGGAGCGCCTGCGCTTTCTGGTCGATGTCGGACTCGACTATCTGACCCTCGACCGTGCCTCGGCGACGCTTTCCGGAGGCGAGGCCCAGCGCATTCGCCTGGCAACGCAGATCGGCGCCGGCCTCATGGGTGTGCTGTACATTTTGGACGAGCCGTCGATCGGCCTCCATCAGCGCGATAACGAGCGCCTGATCAAGACGCTTGAGCGCCTACGCGATATCGGCAATACCGTCATCGTCGTCGAGCATGATGAGGATACGATTCGTGCTGCCGACTATGTGATCGACATGGGCCCCGGTGCGGGCGTGAACGGCGGACACGTGGTCGCCGCGGGAACGCCTGCCGATATCATGGCGTGCCCCGATTCGATGACGGGTGCCTACCTGACCGGCAAGCGAATGATTCGGGTTCCCGATGAACGCCGCAAGCCCGGTCGCGGCTGCCTTAAGATCACGGGCGCCCGCGCCAACAACCTCAAAAACGTTACCGCCAAGATCGAGTTTGGTACGCTTACGGTTGTTACCGGCGTGTCGGGATCGGGCAAGAGCTCCCTGGTTACCGACACCATTGCGCCTGCGCTTACGAATGCCATTCACCGTTCGACGCGCCCTGTGGGCCCGTACAAAAAGCTCGAGGGTATCGAGTGCATCGATAAGGTGATCGACATTGACCAGTCGCCGATCGGCCGTACACCGCGTTCCAATCCCGCTACGTACATTGGCCTGTGGGATGATCTGCGCGCGCTGTTTGCGAGCACACCGGAGTCGAAGGCACGCGGCTACTCGCCGGGACGTTTCTCCTTCAACGTGAGTGGCGGGCGCTGTGAGGCGTGCAAGGGCGACGGACAGATCAAGATCGAGATGCACTTCCTTCCCGATATCTACGTTCCTTGCGAAGTTTGCGGCGGTAAACGCTACAACCGCGAGACACTCGAGGTCACCTACCGTGGCAAGACCATCTCGGACGTACTTGACATGAGCGTGGCCGAGGCACTGGCTTTCTTTGGGAATATCCCGCAGATCAAGCGAAAGCTCCAGACGCTGTACGATGTAGGCTTGGGCTACGTGAGCCTGGGCCAGCCCGCCACGACGCTTTCGGGCGGCGAGGCACAGCGTGTGAAACTCGCCAAGGAGCTTCATCGACGCCAGACGGGCAAGACGTTCTATATTTTGGACGAGCCGACGACCGGCCTTCATTTTGAGGACGTCCGCCAGCTGCTCGATGTGCTGCAGCGCTTGGTCGATGCGGGCAACACAGTGCTGGTGATTGAACACAACCTTGATGTCATCAAGGTTGCCGACCGCCTGATCGATATGGGTCCCGAGGGCGGTAACGGCGGCGGAACCGTCGTGGTTTCGGGCACACCGGAGCAGGTTGCGGACTGTCCGCAGAGTTATACGGGCCAGTTTTTGGCGCCGTTGCTCAGGCGTGACCGGGAGCGTCAAGCTCAACTTGATGCTCAATAAATAGGCGATTCAGTTTATGGGCGCCATCGACTCCTTGTGATTCGATGGCGCTTGCTGTGCCGAAGTGACGTATGCAGCCGAATTGGACATATACTTAATCCTTGCGTCCGAATGCGAGGGAAAGGATATGTCATGGCAAAGGCTGTAAAGACGCCAAAAACCAATGCGATGCGCGAGCTGGAAAGCGCCGGCATTTCCTATGTTCTACATACGTACGAAGACGATGGCGATGAGTCGGTGGGCCTGGGGGTCGCGATTTCGGAGCAGCTTGGCGAGGAGCCCGGTCAAGGATTTAAGACTTTGGTCTGTGTGACACCGTCCAACGACTATGTTGTGTGCTGCATCCCTGTTGCCGACGAGCTCGATTTAAAGTCCGCCGCGCGTGCCGCTGGGGAGAAGTCCTTGGCCATGATGCATGTGAAGGATTTGCTTGCAGCGACTGGCTACGTTCGCGGCGGCTGCAGCCCGGTCGGTATGAAAAAACGCTACCGGACGCTTATTGATGAGACATGTGTCCTTTGGGATACCATTTTTATTTCGGGAGGCAAGCGTGGTTATCAGCTCGAGCTTGCACCTGATGATTTAATTGCATTTTGCGGGGCGACGGTTGCCGCGATTACGAGAGAGGACTGAGCGATGCCGCAGGAAGAATTGAAGCGCGGAGCTCATTTTGCAAAAGAATCTGCGCCTCAGACACCCTCATCCGAAGCTTCTTCGTCGCGAGACGACACTGACGACATGGGCTCGTCGGACTACTCCACGGTTGGTCGTTCCGCCGGGCTTATGACCATCCTGACCATCGTGTCTCGCGTCACCGGTTTTATCCGCACGTGGGCAATGGCGGCCGCTATCGGCATGTCGCTGCTCTCGTCCTCCTATCAGGTCGCCAACAACCTGCCCAATATGCTCTACGAACTCGTGATGGGTGGCATGCTCGTGACGGCGTTTTTGCCCGTGTACATGGGCGTGAGGCGTGAGCAGGGTCGCGAGGCCTCGAACGAGTACGTGGGCAACCTGCTCGGCATTCTGCTTTTGGTGCTGGGTGGCATTTCGTTGCTGGGGACCGTGTTCGCCCCGGGCTTTATCTGGACGCAATCGTTCCTTTCGGGTGACGGCGGCAGCATGGATACCGCTGCGTTCATGTTCCGTTTCTTTGCCATCCAGATTCTGTTTTATGGTTTGGGCTCGGTGTTCTCGGGCGTTCTCAACGCACACCGCGACTACTTCTGGTCGACGTTTGCCCCGGTCCTCAACAATGTGATCGTCATTGCGAGCTTTATGGGTTTTGCGCCCGTGTCCGCACAGTTTGGCGAACGTGCCGGCATCATCTTGATTGCGGCCGGTACGACCCTCGGTGTCTTTGTTCAGATGGCATGTCAGATTCCCGCGCTTGGCAAGCACGGCGTGCATCCCCATATCCATATCGACTTTAAGGACCTCGCGCTTCGCCAGACGATTGCGCTCGGTATCCCGACGCTGCTTGCCACAGTGTGCATGTTTGTCTCGACTTCTATCACCAACGCTGCCGCGCTGGTTGTCCAGCCCGAGACTGGTCCTTCCGTCATCGCCTATGCGCGCCTGTGGTACACGCTGCCCTATGCGCTGATTGCCGCCTCGCTTTCGACGGCGCTCTATACCGAGCTCTCTCATGACGCACAGGAGAAGGATTACGACAGCGTTCGCACGGGCATTTCGCGTGGCGTCGCCCAGATGCTGTTCTTCCTGATTCCGTTCGCGCTGTACCTGATTGTCTTCGCGCGTCCGCTCAACATGATTTACTGTGCCGGCAAGTTTGATGAGTCCGGCGTGGCGCTGGTGTCCGAGTTCCTTGTCTACCTGGCGTTCTCGCTGCCGCTCTACGGCGTGGTCGTGTTGATGCAGAAGAGCTTCTCTGCCTTGCTCGATATGAAGCCCTATAGCCGCTATTGCCTGTATTCCGCCATCGGCCAGGCCGGCTCGGTTCTGCTGTTTGGCGTTGTGCTGGGCTTCGGTATGCCGGCAATCGCGCTTTCGTATGTCGTCGACTACGTGATCTTGGTCGGCTGTTCGCTGTGGTGGCTGCGTCGTCGCCTGCGTGGTCTTCAGGTCAAATCTATCCTGCATGGCGGCTTCTTTGGCCTTTTGCTCGGTGGCCTGGGCGCTGCCGCAGGCGCCGGCGTCATGTGGGCGCTTGAACTCTTTGTCGGGGCACTTGGTGGCTCGATTCTGATTACTCTTGGCTACGTTTGCGTTGCGGGTGTCGTCTCGCTTGCTGTTACCTTTGGCCTTGCCGTCGTCCTTAAGATGCCCGAGGTCTCGGCGTTGCTTCGTCGCAAGTAGGTGCGCGTGGCCGGTCACGACAACATTCCAACGCTTGCCGAGCAGGTTTCGCGCGTTCCTACACAACCCGGTTGCTACCTTTGGAAGGATGCCAGGGGCGATGTCATCTACGTGGGCAAGGCGAAAAACCTACGCGCCCGCATGCGTCAATACGTGACACTGCAGGATGAGCGTCAAAAGATCCCGCTGATGATGCAGCTGGTGGCGAGCTTTGACTATATCGTGGTGGAGACCGAGCATGAGGCGTTGGTGCTCGAGCGCAATTTGATTGGTCAGTACCATCCGTACTTTAACGTCGACCTCAAGGATGACAAGAGCTACCCCTTTATCGCCATTACAAAGGGCGATCTGTATCCCGCTATCAAATATACGCGTGAGCGTCATAAGCCGGGAACGCGCTATTTTGGACCCTATACCGATAGCCGTGCGGCACGTGAGACGATAGATACGCTGCGCAAGGTTATCCCCATCTGCTCCGCATCCTGTGCGGAGTGGCGTCGTTGTCGTCGTATCGTCGAGTCCCACAAGGGCGAGGAAGACATCGTCAATATGATTTGCGCGCAAAACGGGCGTCCCTGCTTTGACTACCATGTCGGGCGCGGCCCGGGTGCGTGTGTCGGCGCGATTTCCCCGGCAGACTATGCCAAGAACGTCAAGCGTGTCGAGCGCTTTTTGTCGGGCCATCGCAAGGATGTCGTCGATGAGCTGACCTCCGAGATGACGGATGCCGCCGAGGCGCTCGACTTTGAGCGCGCGGCACGCGTCAAACGTCGTTTGGAGGTCATCAGGGGTCTGGACGATCGTCAGCAAGTCGTTTTTCCCTCCAGTGTCGATATCGATGTCATCGGTTTCTATCGCGAGGAGACCATCTCCGCCGCTTGCGTCTTTGTCGTGCGTGAGGGTCGAACGGTTCGAACCTGCGAGTTTATTCTCGATAAGGGTTTGGATGTCGACGAAGAGGAACTTCAATCGGGCTTTCTTAAGCGCTATTACGACGAGACGGCTGATATTCCAGCTGAGGTCAACCTTTCCGTCGAGCTTGAGGATGCGGAGGCGCTGGGGGAGTGGCTTGCGGGCAAGCGTGAGCGTTCCTGCCATCTCCATAGGCCGCAGCGTGGCGAAAAGCACCGTCTGCTCGATATGGCATCCAAAAATGCGCGCCATGCCCTCATGCGCTACATGATGCGAACGGGGTACGCTGACGACCGCACCAATCAAGCGCTCCTGGAGCTCGAAAGTGCGTTGGCGCTGCCATCGCCGCCGTTGCGTATCGAGTGCTTCGATATCTCTACACTGCATGGCACCTTTACGGTCGCCTCGATGGTGGTGTTTACCAACGGGCGCGCCGACAAGAGCCAGTACCGTCGTTTTAAAATTCAGGCCGAATTGGACGAGGCAAACGACTTCGTGTCGATGTCCGAGGTTTTGGGACGACGCTATGCTCCCGAGCGCATGGCCGACGAGCGCTTTGGCTCGCGCCCCGATTTGCTCGTTGTCGATGGCGGTAAGCCGCAATTGACCGCTGCGATCAAGCAACTTGAGGCTCTTGGGCTCGATATACCAGTTTGTGGCTTGGCGAAGGCCGACGAGGAAGTTTTTGTGCCTTGGGACGAGACTCCTGTCGTGCTGCCGACCGGGTCTGCTTCGCTCTATCTAATTAAGCAGGTACGCGATGAGTCCCACCGATTTGCCATCACGTTCCATCGCGAATTGCGCGACAAAGCCATGACAGTTTCGGTGCTCGATGACGTTCCAGGCGTGGGACCCACCAGAAAACGTGCCATTATGCGCCATTTTGGCTCGATGAAGCGTTTGCGTGCGGCAAGCGAGCAGGAGATTGCAGAAGTTCGAGGCGTTCCGGCCGATGTCGCCAAAGCGGTCCACGAGGCACTTGTTGCATGGAATGCCGAGCGCGCCCAGACATCGGCCAACCGTTCCGAAAACTAAATGCGCTTCTAAACAACTGATATACATGATTGCGCGATTTTCAACCATTTATTTCGCCATGATTGCCTGCTGGTTTCGGGTTTTATTAACGCTAAAACGTTTGACTAACCCAAGCGAAAACCCTGCTATCCTGCGGGTTGACGAAGACTGATATCTCACCTCGTCGATACATACTGTCTGACGAATCGTTTGTCAATGAATTCGGTGAACGGTAGTAAATACCGTTCAAGCGTATGTATGTATCGGTCGCCGAGCGCGGCACCTCAGTTGGGTTCGTCGGTAGGTAAGGTATATATCGTCCGCAAGTTGCGCGGGGGCAAGTCTAGGTGCTCCCGAGTAAGATTCTCTATTGATAGGAGAAGACATGGCCATCATCAACAAGGGTATGTCCAGGCGTTCGTTCCTCGGCCTCACCGGCAGCGTCGCTGCTGTCGCAGGGCTTGGTCTCACCGGCTGCGGCGGCAGCTCTAGCGACGAGGGTTCCGCTTCCGGTTCCACCGATTCCGCCAACCGTGGCGGCGGCGTGATCACCGCTGGTTCCGCTTACGCTCCGTCCAGCTTCGATCCCGCCAGCACCGGCTCCGCTGTGGGCCTGGGTGCTAACTGGCACGTCGTCGAGGGCCTCTACGGCATCGATTACCACGACTACAGCACCTTCAACGAGCTCGCCACCGACGATCCCAAGTCTGTGGACGACACCACTTTCGAGGTCACCATCCGCAAGGGCGCCAAGTTCTCCGATGGCACCGAGGTCACCGCTGACGATGTCGTTGCCTCCTACACCGCTTGCGCCGCTTCCGCTACCTATGCTCCGTTCTTCCAGCCCTTCGAGTCCATCGAGGCCAAGGACGCCAGCACCGTGACGGTCAAGACCAAGGTCCCCAACTTCTCCCTGCTCAAGGATCGTCTGGCCATCGTCCGTGTTACCCCGGCCACCCAGACCGAGGAGGATCGCGCCAAGCAGCCGATCGGCTCCGGCCCCTGGATGTACGACTCTATCTCCGATACCGAGATCACCCTGGTTCCCAACCCCGAGTACAACGGTGAGTATGCTGCCGAGGATAAGAAGATCCAGTACAGCATCCTGACCGACCCCACCGCTCGCGTTACCGCTCAGCAGGAGGGCTCCACGCTCGTTATGGAGCTCGTTACCGCTGACGCCGTCGACCAGCTCGAGAGCGCCGGCTGCAAGATCGATAACGTCCAGGGTTTCGGCACCCGCTTCATCATGTTCAACGTCGCCAAGGAGCCTTGGAACAACGTCAAGGTCCGTCAGGCTGTCATGTATGCGCTCGACACCGAGAAGATGGTCAGCAACACCTTCGCCGGCCTTGCCACCGCTGCCAGCTGCTACCTGCCCAAGAGCTTCACCAACTATCATGAGGCTTCCACGGTGTACAAGACCGACGCCAAGAAGGCTAAGAAGCTCATCGAGGAGTCTGGCATCACCCCGGGTGCCATCACCCTGCGCACCACTGACAACGAGCAGATTAAGGGCATGGCCGCCCAGGTCAAGAACGACCTCGACGCTCTCGGCTTCGATGTGACCATCCAGACCGATACCTCGCCGGCCACCTACGCTGCCATCGACGGCGGCGAGGCCTACGATATCCTCCTTGCCCCTGGCGATCCTTCCTGCTTCGGCGCCGACCCCGACCTGCTGCTCAACTGGTGGTACGGCGACAACGTCTGGATGCAGACCCGTTGCCCGTGGAAGGAGTCCGCTGAGTGGCAGAAGCTCCACAGTCTCATGGACGAAGCTCTTGCCGCCGAGGGCGACGAGCAGCAGAAGAAGTGGAACGAGTGCTTCGACATCATCGCCGACAACGCCGTTCTCTACCCCGTTGTTCACGTCAAGACCGTCTCCGCTTCCTGGGACGATCCGTCCACTGCGCCCAACGGCGAGGCCCTCGATGGCTTCAAGGGCATCGGCACGACGAGCATGTCCTTTAGGGGCGTTGCGACCGTCAAGGCGTAAGACTCGCTTGAGTCTGTATGCAGGATGTCGGTCGTTGGGACCGTATCCTCATAGTTGAAACAAAGACCCGGGCGGCAACGATGTCGCTCGGGTCTTGTAATGAGTATCCGTACTCATATACCAGTTGGTCCTACCGACAAAAGAAAGGGGAGAGAACGTGAACAACTTGCTACGTTTGATTGGAAGGCGTCTTGTGGCGCTGCCGATCATGGCATTGGGCGTCACCGTCCTGGTGTTCTTCCTTATGTCGTTCTCCAAGACCGACCCCGCCTACACGGCGTTGGGTGACGGTGCCTCGCCCGAGGCGGTTGCCGAGTACCATGAGAAGTATGGTCTGGACGACCCCTGGCCCGTGCGCTACGTGCGCTATATGGGCGATTTGATCCATGGCGACATGGGCACCTATGGTGCTGCTCGCAACTCCGTTGCCAAGCGCATCTCCACGGCCCTGCCCGTCACGATGCAGCTGACCTTCATCGGTCTTGCCATCGGTGCGGTCGTTTCGTTTTTGCTCGGCGTCATCGCGGCTCTGTATCGCGACAAATGGCCGGACCAAGTGATCCGCGTCTTTTCCATCGCCGGCTTGGCAACCCCGTCGTTCTGGCTTGCCGTTCTGTTGATCCTGCTGTTCTCTTCCTACCTTAAGGTGCTCCCGGCATCGGGTGCTCTGCCTCACTTCACCACGAATCCGGTTGGCTATCTGGGACGTATGATCATGCCCGCTATCGCCTTGGCATTTCCGCTGACGGGCCAGATGACTCGTATCGTGCGTACCGCCATGGTCGAGGAGCTCGACAAGGATTATGTCCGTATGGCTCGCGGCGCCGGCGTTCCCGAGAAGGTCGTCGTCGGCATCAACGTTCTTCGCAATGCGCTGATCACCCCGGTCACCACCCTCGGTCTTAAGATCGGTTACCTCATGGGCGGCGCCGTCGTCATCGAGGTTATCTTCAACCTCCCCGGCATGGGCACCGCGATTCTGCAGGGCGTTCAGGGCAACGAGGCGAACCTGGTTCAGGGCGTCGTTATCGTCGTTGCTCTTGCCTTCATCATCATCAACATCGTGGTTGACATGCTCTACCTGCTCATCAACCCGCGCATCAGGACGGTGTAGATTATGGTAAAGATTCGAGAGAAGCAAACCGAGCAGCTCGAGAAGGCTGCCTCCAAGGGGCTCAAGCTCGGTGGCTGGAAGAAGATGACGCTGTCTTCTAAGATTGCCGCCGTCGTGCTGGTGCTGGTCGCCCTGACTGCGATTCTGGCGCCCCTTCTTGCCCCCTATAGCCCGGTCGAGATCTTTACGGCTCGCCAGGCTCCCGGCAACGGATTTATCTTCGGTACCGACGATAAGGGTCGCGACATTCTGTCGCGTATGCTCTACGGTGGTCGTTACTCGCTGATTATCGGCTTTGGCGCCACTGCCATGGCTCTGGTCTGCGGCTCGGTCGTGGGCGCCCTTGCAGCGGTTTCGCGCAAGGCTGTCTCCGAGACGATCATGCGTATCCTGGACATCATCATGTCCATCCCGGGCATCGCCCTCGCTGCCGTCTTCGTCTCCATCCTGGGCAACTCCGTGCCGTCGATCATCTTCGCCATCGGCTTTATGTACACTCCGCAGATTGCCCGTATCGTGCGCGCCAACATCGTGTCCGAGTACGGCGAGGACTATGTCCGCGCGGTCATCGTTTCCGGCGCCAAGGCTCCGTGGATTTTGATCAAGCATGTTCTGCGTAACTGCATCGCCCCGATCATGGTCTTCACCGTTACGCTGGTCGCCGACGCCATCATCTTCGAGGCCTCGCTGACCTTCATCGGCGCTGGTATCCAGGAGCCCACCGCTACCTGGGGCAACATCCTCGCCGACGCCCGCGGCGGCGTGCTCGCCGGCCGTTGGTGGCAGGCGCTGTTCCCGGGCCTGGCCATCATGATCACCTGCCTGGCGCTCAACATCCTTTCCGAGGGCATTACCGACGCCATGGCCGCTGCTCCCTCCGCCGCCCTGGATCCGACCGATTCCTCCAAGCGCCGCGAGGCCGACCTGCTGGTTTCCGACCCCGTTCGTGCCTACAAGGAGCAGGCTCAGTCCCTCTCCGCTCGCCTTGGCGCCCTGCGCGATGTCGAGCTCAAGCGTGATGATCGCCATGTGCCCGATGAGTCCGTTGAGCCGATCCTTTCGGTCCGCGATTTCTGCATCCAGTTTGAGCACCACGGTGATATCAACGTCGTCGACCACGTTAACTTTGACGTCCGTCCCGGCCAGACTATGGGCCTGGTAGGCGAGTCCGGCTGCGGTAAGTCCATCACCACGCTGGCCATCATGGGCCTGACCGACGATGACGAGCATCTTTCCGGCGAGGTTCTCTGGGAGGGCCGCGACCTGCTCAAGATGAGCAAGAAGGAGTGGTTCGGCCTGCGCGGTACCGATATCGCCATGGTCTACCAGGATGCCCTATCTTCGCTCAACCCCTCTATGCTCATCTCTGCCCAGATGAAGCAGCTCACCAAGCGCGGCGGCACCCGCAGCGCCGAGGAGCTCCTGGAGCTTGTGGGCCTCGATCCCAAGCGCACGCTCGAGAGCTATCCGCACGAGCTTTCCGGTGGACAGCGTCAGCGTGTCCTGATCGCTATGGCCCTTACCCGCGACCCCAAGCTGGTCATCTGCGACGAGCCCACGACCGCTCTGGACGTTACCGTCCAGAAGCAGGTCATCAAGCTGCTCAACGATCTTCAGGCCAAGCTCGGCTTTGCCATGATCTTCGTTTCGCATGACCTGGCGCTGGTCGCCGAGGTCGCCCATAACATCACGGTTATGTACGCTGGCCAGGTTATCGAGCAGGCGCCCACCAAGGAGCTGCTCACCAACCCGATCCACGAGTACACCCGCGGTCTTTTGGGCTCCGTTCTGTCCATCGAGAGCGGCTCGGGCCGTCTGCACCAGGTCCCCGGCGCCGTTCCCAGCCCGCGCGATTTCCCCAAGGGCGATCGCTTTGCGCCCCGCTCGAGCCATCCGCGTATTGGTCTGGACACCCGTCCGGTCTTCAAGCGCGTTCCCGGCACCGAGCACTTCTATTCCGAGCTCCCCGACGAGGTGCTCAAGGCAAATGGTTTGACCCCTCACGCGGAGGTGATGTAGATGAGCGAGACCGCAGTCAACGGCGTCGAGCCGATCATCTTCCTTGATGACGTCCACGTCACCTTTAGGACCCGTACCGGTTCGATTCTGCACCCCAACCTGGTTCACGCCGTCCAGGGTGTAACGATTAAGCTCATGCCCGGTCAGACGATTGGTATCGTCGGCGAGTCCGGTTGCGGTAAGTCCACCACCGCCAACGTCATGTGCGGCCTGCAGGCCCCCACGAGCGGCAAGGTCTACTTTAAGGGCAAGGACGTTACCAAGCGTACCGCCGAGGACCGTCGCCACATGGGCCGCGTCATCTCGGTCGTGTTCCAGAATCCGGCTACGGCGCTCAACCCCCGCATGGTCGTTCGCGAGCAACTGCTCGACCCCATGCGCGTCCACAACCTGGGTACTGAGGCCGAGCAGGAGAAGCGCGTCAAGGAGCTCTTGGAGCTCACCGGTCTGCCCAGCTCCGCCGCCGAGGTTCTTCCCGGCCAGCTTTCGGGCGGCCAGCGCCAGCGCGTCGCAATTGCCCGTGCCCTGTCGCTGAACCCCGATGCCATCATCGCCGACGAGCCCACCTCGGCTCTGGACGTTTCGGTCCGCGCGCAGATTCTGAACCTGCTGACCGACCTTAAAAAGGAGCTCGGCCTGGCCATGGTGTTCATTAGCCATGACATCCAGACGGTCCGCTATATCTCTGACGACATCATCGTTATGAATGGCGGCAAGATCGTCGAGCAGGGCGAGGCCAAGCAGGTCTTCCAGCACCCTCAGGACCCCTACACCAAGATGCTGCTCGGCGCTGCGCCGTCGCTGCTTCATCCCAAGCTCGGCGAGTAGCCTCGCTTTCCCTCCCGTGCGCCCGGTTCACTTACCGGGCGCACCTCCGTTGCGATTTCGAAAGGCTGGGTTCACGAGCCATGCCAAGTGCTCAGGAGCTGCAACAGCAATTTGGTGAATATCGAGGCGCTATGCCCCGTCCATCGGATTTCGATCTCTTTTGGAAGGACCGCATGGCCGAGGCCGACGCCGTCGAGCTCGACTATGCGATTGAGGCGGCTTCGGTTGCGGATTCCGCGACCTGTCGGTTTTTCGACCTCTGGTATACCGGCATGTGTGGTGCACGCCTGCATGCCAAGTATCTCAAGCCGGTTTCGGACGAGCCCGTGCCGCTGGTGCTACAGTTCCACGGCTATCCGGGTGCAAGCCGCAGCTGGTTTGAGCAGGCGTCGTTTGCGGGCATGGGCATGGCACTCATCGCTCTCGATTGTCCTGGCCAGGGTGGCCCCTCCGAGGATATTGGTGGATTTGAAGGCACGACGGTTGCTGGGCATATCGTCGCCGGTATCGACGGCGACCCGGCCAACCTCTACTATGTCCGCTTGCACCAAGATATTCGCATCCTGTGCCGCATCGTTCGCGAGCTCGAGGGCATCGATCTTTCCCGCGTATTTGTGAACGGCGCGTCGCAGGGCGGCGGTCTGGGCATTGCTGCCTGTGCGCTTAACAGCGAGCTTATCAATCGCGCCGCCATCCTCTATCCCTTCCTGTCAGATTTCCGCCTGGTCTGGGATTTGGATGCCGACGACATTGCCTACGAGGGCCTGCGCTATTGGTCTCGCTGGTTTGACGAGGACTCGACTCGTATTGACGAAGCCTATGCCAAGCTGGCGTACTTCGATTCCAAGAACTTTGCCCCTATGGTCAAATGCCCCGTGCTGTTTGGCACCGGCACAGCCGATATCGTCTGTCCGCCAGCGACGCAGTTTGCGGTCTATAACAACCTGACCTGCGAAAAGCGTCATGAGTTCTTTGAAGGCTTTGGCCACGAGGAGATTCAGGATTTTGACGATCTGATCATTCCGTTTTTCTGCAAGGGAGGGGAGGCTCATGTCTAAGTGCGAGAGCAATGTTGACGAGCTGATTGTCCCCGGACTCGTGGGAATTCCTGGAACGGTTTCGTCAAGGCTCGCAGAATATCGGGACTGGCGCGGTGATGTCCAAGCAGATGTTTCTGATTTAGAGACATGCGCTTCGAATCTTGAGATTCAAGGCCTGGCCATAACGGCGATTGACTTTGTTAACCCCTGCGCCCGTTACTCGGAGGTCTCCTTTGAGCTCGGTGACGATGCGATTCACGCTCGTTTGATCGAGCCTGTCGGTCGTGCCCGAGTATCTGAGCGCGTGCCGCTGTGCCTGATGTTCCACGACATCGATCGGCCTGTGCGCGGCTGGCATCACATGACGAGATTTGCCGCCATGGGGTATGCCGTTCTCGCGCTGGATGACGATGTTGCTGGTGCGGACGACCTGCAGCGGGGGATTTCTTCGCCCGCATTTGTCAGGCGCGTCCGTTGGGGCTGCGCGTTGGCGAAGGTCGCGCGCAATCTTGATGGCATGGACCCCGACCGCATCTTTGCATGGGGCGAGGGTCTTGGCGGCGGAGTCGCGCTGGCGGTTTCTGCTCTGGACGAGCGGGGCCTCGCCTGCACGGCGGTTGCCAATCCGCTTCCTGGCGGCCTTGAGGCGCTGTCGTCTCGGGTGCGCGGATCGGTGCTCATGGGCACATCGCTTATGGATACCGTGAGCGATCCCGAGGATCAGTTTGCCGTATTCAACGGTCTTGAGTGTGACCGGAGGCATATCATCTATGCAAAATACGCTCACGAGCGCATCAATGCGTTCGAAAATGAAGTCGTCGACTTTTTTAACCAAACGTTCTACTCGTGTTCTTTGGCCTAGACGGCCTGGACACTGCCAACAAGAGTGGGTGGCATAGGGCCGCCCGCCAGACAGCTAAGGAGATTCTTGTGGCAACTCAGAAATTCACCGGCGTTATCCCTCCCGTCGTTGTTCCCGATACCGAAGATCACCAGCTCGACGTTGCCTCCTTTGAGCGCAGCATCAACCGCATGATCGATGCCGGCGTCGATGGCCTGTTCTTCTTGGGATCCTCGGGCGAGGTCGTCTTCTCCACCGACGAGCGCCGTCGCCAGATTATCGCCGAGGCCGTTCGTATCGTCGACCACCGCGTTCCCGTTCTGGTCGGCATCATCGATACCGAGA
The DNA here is from genome assembly GCA_019414245.1 of Collinsella sp. Classification (GTDB taxonomy): domain Bacteria; phylum Actinomycetota; class Coriobacteriia; order Coriobacteriales; family Coriobacteriaceae; genus Collinsella. Next base: position 25,427 of record DXMK01000001.1, read on the forward strand.
CCGAGCGCATGATCGAGCACGGTAAGGTCGCTCAGGAGCTGGGCGCCGATGCGCTTGTCGCCACCTGCCCGTTCTATGCCCTGCAGGGCATGACCGAGGTCGAGGAGCACTTCCGCATCCTGCACGAGGAGCTCGACCTGCCCATCTTTGCCTATGACATTCCCGTCTGCGTTCACACCAAGCTCCCCTGGAAGCTCCTTGCCAAGCTCGGCGCCGAGGGCGTCCTTGCTGGCGTCAAGGATTCCTCGGGTGATGACATCTCGTTCCGCTACCTCGTTCAGGAGAACGAGAAGAACGGCCATCCGATGAGTATCCTCACCGGTCACGAGGTTGTCGTCGACGGCGCTTACCTCGGTGGCGCCGACGGTTCTGTCCCGGGCCTTGCCAACGTTGAGCCCGAGGGCTACGTGCGCCAGTGGAAGGCCGCTCAGGCCGGTGACTGGGCTACCGTCAAGGCCGAGCAGGATCGCCTCAACGAGATCTCCCACATCTGGGATGTCACCTCGGGCGTCCAGGGCTATGCCGGTGGCGTCGGCGCCTTCAAGACCGCTATGAACCTCATGGGCATCTTCGACAGCCCGACCATGCCGCGCCCGGTGAAGGCCATGACCGGCGAGAACGTCGAGGCGATTAGGAAGGTCCTTCAGGACAACGGTCTCCTGTAAAGCTTCCCAGGCACCCGACCTCGCCGTTCAACCGTGTGGCCATGACCCATTAGGTCAATGGCCACACGGTTTCTCGGCGATCTCGGACACCTGGAAAACCTTTACTGCGCTGTGACGGCTAGCCTGACGGCGCATTTCCTGTAGTTGTTTTTATCTCCGAAGGAGAGCGACATGGAGAACAAGTACGTCTGCTCTGTCGATATCGGCGGAACTAAAATTGCGACTGCCATCATGGAGTACCCGGCTGACGGTAGTGTGCCCCATCCCGTTTTTGAGGCCGAGGTTCCCACAGAGGCCCAAGAGGGCGGCGAGGCCGTCTTCCAGCGTATCGAGGCGTCTATCAAGGCCGCTCTTGAGGCGAATCCCGATGTCGAGGTTCTCGGTGTCGGTATCGGTGCCGCAGGCGTCGTCGATCCCAAGACGGGCGCCATTGCGTATGCCAATGAGATCATGCCCGGCTGGTCCGGCGTTCAGTTGGGGCCGCGTCTGCGCGAGGACCTTGGTCTTCCCGTTGCCGTTGTGGGCGACGTGCAGGCTCATGCTCTGGGCGAGGCCCACTGGGGTGTCGGCAAGGGCAAGTTCTCCGTCTTGTGTCTTGGCATCGGTACGGGTATCGGCGGCGCATATGTCGAGAACGGCCGCGTGATGCAGGGCTTCCATGGTGCTGCTGGCCATATGGGCCACATCGAGTGCTCGGCTGCCGCCGGCATTCCCTGCGCCTGCGGGCGTTCCGGCCATCTGGAGTCGGTTGCTTCGGGCACTTCCATTGGTCGTATGTACGATGAGCGCTTTGGCCGCGTCGACCCCAGCCGTCCTTCGGTCGGTCGCGATGTGAACGACCTGTGCCGTGCAGGCGACGTAAAGGCGACCAAGGTCATCCATGATGCCGGCTTTGCGCTGGGTGCCAGCTTGGGCTCGCTCGCTAACATCCTGGACCCTGAGGTCATCGTGCTTTCGGGCGGCGTGATTCACCAAGGTCCCGATTGGCGTTCGCAGACGTGGAAGGATTCGGTGCACGAAGGCTATGCCAGCCAGGCGCTCGATCCACTTCAGGACACGCCGATCCTCATCGGTTCTCTGGAGGGCGACGCGCCACTTATCGGTGCCGCCGAACACCTTCTTGCGTCGTTGAAGTAAACATAACTACCAAGTGCGCCTTCTGAGGTGCCGCAGATTGACGTGAAAGAGGAGCGAAGCGTACTTCGGTACGCGAGCGACGGTTTGAACGTCAAGGTGCGGTGTCTCAGAAGGCTGTTTTGAGAAAGGTTGAGTCGAACATGACCGTCGATCCTTTGATTCAATCCCTGAAGGGCAAGCTCGTCGTGAGCGTTCAGGCGTATATGGGCGAGCCACTTCGTACGCCCGAGACCATGGCTCAAATGTCTCGCGCCTGCGAGCTTGGCGGCGCCGCCGCTATTCGCTGCCAGGGTCTTGCCGACATTGCCGCCATTAAGGGTCGCTGTGAGGTTCCTGTTATCGGCCTGTGGAAGGATGGGCACGAGGGCGTTTACATCACGCCGACGCTGCGTCACGCTCGCGCCTGCGTTGCCGCGGGTGCCGATATCGTGGCGATCGATGCCACCGATCGTCCGCGTCCCGATGGCAAGACCGTCGAGGACACCTTCCGTCCACTGCACGAGGAGGGTGTGCTCCTGATGGCGGATTGTGCCACCATCGAGGACATTCGCCGTGCGGTTGATATGGGTTTCGACCTGGTATCCACCACGCTTTCTCATGGTGTCGCCGCCATCGACTGTACCATGGCCGATGGCCCCGATCTGCCGCTCCTGCGTCAGGCGACCGAGGAATTCCCCGGTCTTCCCATCATCTGCGAGGGCCGCGTGCACACGCCCGAGGAGGCTCGCGCCGCGATCGAAGCTGGCGCCTGGGCCGTTGTCGTCGGCACCGCCATCACGCACCCCACGAGTATTACGAGTTGGTTCAAGGCTGCGCTTGAGGCGTAAGACAGGCCTCGTATCCGCTCAGGGCGGTATACTCAATATAGGCAATTGACCGCGCGGGATCCGGGTTGCTGGGTTCCGCGCTTGTTTTTGGGAGGCAGCACATGCAAAAGGGAGATGCCATGGATGCGGCGGAGCGCTCGGAGCGCATCCCCGATATCGTCATCATCACCGGAATGTCCGGATCGGGCCGCACACAGGCCATGCACGTGTTCGAGGACATGGGCTATTTTTGCATTGATAACCTACCTCCGCGTCTCATCGCCCAGCTTGCCGAGCTCGTCGGCATCAATACGGGCGTGGGCAGGCATCTCGCCGTCACCTGCGATTTGCGTAGCCAGGGACTGTTTGACGAGTTGCTCGATGCGGTCGCCGCGCTCGAAGAACGCGAGATGAGCTGCGACATCGTGTTCCTGGAGGCTTCTGACGAGGTGCTGATTCGTCGCTACAGCGAAAATCGCCGCCGTCATCCCATTGCCAAGCCGGGGGAGACTACGGCCGATGCCATTCAGCGCGAGCGCCTTCAGCTGCAGGGCGTGCGCGATCGAGCCGATATGATTATCGACACGAGCCGTCTGCGCACCTCTGCGCTGCGCAACAAGCTACGTATGGCATTTTCCGAACTGTCCGACCAACAGCTCATGGACGTCCATGTGTTCTCGTTTGGCTTTAAGCACGGCATGCCCGTCGAGGCGGACATTATGATCGACGTCCGCTTCCTGCCCAATCCGTTCTACGATCCCGAGATGCGCACGATGACCGGTCTCGATAAAAAGGTCTCCGATTTTGTTCTGGACCACCCCAAGACGCAGGAGTTTTGGAAGGCTTGGACACAGCTGCTCGATACGGTGATGCCGGGCTATATCGCGGAGGGTAAGCCGCAGCTTTCTATCGCCATCGGCTGCACGGGCGGACAGCACCGTAGCGTCGCCATTGCCGAGGCCACGGCCCGTTATTTGGAAGGCGCCCAGTATCACGTGAGCATCTCCCACCGCGACCTGTCGCGCGCCAACACGAAGGCATAGGCCTGCATGTCGTTTACCGCTGAGGTGCGCGACGAGCTTGCGCGCTGCGAACCCGAATGTGAATACTGCGATTTGTCGACGCTTGCCGCCCTGACGCGTGTGAGCGGTACGCTTTCGTTGGCCGGCTCCGGGCGGTATCGTTTGACGGTCGCGACCGAGACGGGCGCCGTCGCGCGCACGATGATCACACTGACGCATCGCATCCTTAAGCTCAAAACGGAGTTCACCGTCCGTAAATCTGTATTGCATAAGGTTCGAAACTACCTCATCACCTTGCCCGATCAACCCGACCTGGACAAGGCTCTGGTGCTGCTGGGCATTCTAGACCGCAGAGGAGGGCTCGTCGCTGGTGTTCCCCGACACATCGTTGCCCGTCCCTGCTGCAGGCTTGCCTACATCCGCGGCGCGCTCATCGCGGGCGGCTTCGTGGCCGATCCACGCGGCGATTTCCATTTGGAGATCGCGGTGCAGGGCGAGCAATATGCCAAGGGGCTTTGCGACCTGTTGGGGCAGATTGGGGTCCATGCTCGTGTTAATGCGCGGCGGGGGTCATATGCCGTGTACATTAAGAGCGCCGAGGAAATCGAGCATTTATTAAAGCTGATTGGTGCCAAGCGCAGCGTTGCCGAGATTGAGGAGGCGCGCGCGGTCAAGTTGGTTAAGAACGATGTGAACCGTCGCGTGAACGCCGAGCTCGCCAACCAGACCAGAAGCGCCGGTGCTGCCCAACATCAGCTTGCGCTTATCGATGAGCTCGAGCAGCGCGGCCTTCGCGATGCGCTTCCGGATGCCTTGGCGGTCTTTTGCGACCTGCGCGAGCGATATCCCGATCTGTCGCTGCGTGATTTAGGGGAGATGGCTGACCCTCCCTTGTCGAAGTCGGCCCTCTACCATCGAGTTTTGAGGCTTGAAAAGCTCATTGAAGCAAACCGGTAGTTTAAAGTATCGACTTATATACGGATTTAGCTGCTATTTTATTCTTTAAAACGTTTTAACGTAAATTTGATTTTCAATTTCGACTATTCTCGTGAAATTCAAGTCAAAAAAAAGGTATATTAGGCGAGTGGTTAGTTTGTGGGCCTCAACGGCGGGCGCTGTAGCTTGCGGGGGCCTTACGAAAGGAGACACAATGGCAGTAAAGGTTGCTATTAACGGCTTCGGTCGCATCGGTCGTCTGGCTTTCCGTCAGATGTTCGGTCATGAGGGCTCCGAGATCGTCGCTATCAACGACCTCACCTCTCCCGATATGCTCGCTTACCTGCTGAAGTACGACTCCACGCAGGGCAACTACGCTCGCGATCACGAGGTCGTTGCTGGCGAGGATTCCATCACCGTTGACGGCAAGGAGATCAAGATCTACAAGGAGGCCGACGCCAACAACCTGCCTTGGGGCGACCTCGACGTCGACGTCGTTCTCGAGTGCACCGGCTTCTACACCAGCAAGGCTAAGGCTCAGGCCCACATCAACGCTGGCGCCAAGAAGGTCGTCATCTCCGCTCCGGCCGGCAGCGATCTGCCCACCATCGTGTACAACGTCAACCACGAGACGCTGACCGCTGAGGACAACATCATCTCCGCTGCTTCCTGCACCACCAACTGCCTCGCCCCGATGGCCAAGGGTCTGAACGACTTCGCTCCCATCGTGTCCGGCATCATGACCACCATTCACGCCTGGACCGGCGACCAGATGCCGCTCGACGGCCCGCAGCGCAAGGGCAACAAGCGTCGTAGCCGCGCCTGCGCCGTCAACATCGTCCCCAACACCACCGGTGCTGCCAAGGCTATCGGCCTGGTTCTCCCCGAGCTCAACGGTAAGCTCATCGGTGCCGCCCAGCGCGTCCCGACGCCGACCGGCTCCATCACCAACCTCTACGCTGTCGTTGACAAGAAGGTCACCGTCGACGAGGTCAACGCCGCTATGAAGGCCTACGCTTCCACCATCTCCGAGACCTTCGGTTACAACGAGGACGACATCGTCTCCACCGACATCATCGGCGAGACCCACGGCTCCATCTTCGACGCCACTCAGACCATGTGCTCTGACCTCGGCAACGGCCAGACCCTCGTTCAGGTCACCTCTTGGTACGACAACGAGAACTCTTACACCTCTCAGATGGTCCGCACCATCAAGTACTTCGAGAAGTTCGTTGCTTAATTTAGCTTTTAGCGAATAGCTCGTTGAGCGTCTAAAGAAGGGCGCGGCCTTATAGGGCTTACACCCTAGGGTCGCGCCCTTTTTATAGGAAATCGTCTGCCGTAATGGGAGGCAGACACGTACGAAAGGTAGAAGCAAACATGGCCTTTACCAAGAAGACCGTCCGCGACATCGATGTCGACGGCAAGCGCGTTCTCGTCCGCGTTGACTTCAACGTGCCTATCAAGGATGGCGTCGTTGGCGACACCACCCGCATCAAGGCTGCCCTGCCCACCATCAACTATCTCGTTGAGCACAACGCTCGCGTCATCCTCATGAGCCACCTCGGCCGTCCCGATGGCACCGGCTTCCAGCCCGAGCTGTCCCTCGAGCCCGTCGCTAAGAAGCTCGCTGAGCTCTCTGGTCTCGATGTTGCCTTTGTCGCCGACACCTACGGCGAGAAGGCTGCTGAGGCTGTCGCCGCCGTCGAGCCGGGCAAGGTCCTCGTTCTCGAGAACGTCCGTTTTGACAAGCGTGAGAAGAAGAACGATCCCGAGATCGCCAAGAAGCTCGCTTCCTATGGTGACGTCTTCGTTCTCGATGCCTTCGGCACCGCTCACCGCGCCCAGGGTTCCGTCGTGGGCCCCGCCGCTTACCTGCCTGCCGTCGCCGGCTTCCTGCTCGAGAAGGAGGTCGACACGCTGACCGGCATCTTCGCCGAGCCCGAGCGCCCCTTCGTCGCTATCGTCGGCGGTTCCAAGGTTTCCTCCAAGATCGGCGTTCTCGATCACCTCATCGACTCCGCTGACACCCTGATCATCGGTGGCGGCATGGCCTACACCTTCTTCCTGGCTCAGGGCCTGTCCGTCGGTCAGTCCCTCAAGGAAGAGGACTGGGTCGAGCGCGCTGGCGAGATGCTCAAGAAGGCCAAGGAGAAGGGCGTCAAGATCCTGCTCCCCATCGACAACCGCGTTGCCGATCACTTTGGCGAGGACGCTGTCCCCGAGGTTGTCGCTTCCGACGCTATCCCCGACGATCGTGAGGGCATGGACATCGGCCCCAAGACCGAGGAGCTCTACGCCGAGGCCGTCAAGGGCGCCAAGACCGTGTTCTGGAATGGCCCCATGGGCGTCTTCGAGTTCGACAACTTTGCTCACGGCACCCAGGCTATCGCCGAGGCTGTCGCCGAGGCCGACTGCACCTCGATCATCGGCGGTGGCGACTCTGTCGCAGCTGTCAACAAGTTCAACCTGGCCGACAAGATGAGCTGGATCTCCACCGGTGGTGGCGCTTCCATGGAGCTCGTCGAGGGTAAGGCCCTGCCCGGAGTGGAGGCGCTTCTCGATGCCTAATCGCACCCTTCTTATCGCTGGTAACTGGAAGATGAACAACGACGTCGCCGAGGCTGCCAAGCTTGCCGACGAGCTGGCTCAGGCTCTGCCCGAGGTTCCGGCTGGCGTCGAGGTGCTCGTCTGCCCTCCGACCATCGACATCACCACGGTTCATGACCGCATTCAGGCTGCCCCCATCGCCCTCGGTGCACAGAACGTGTACTGGGAGGCCAAGGGTGCCTTCACCGGTGAGTCCTCTTGCGACATGCTCAAGTCCGCTGGCTGCACCTACTGCATCATCGGTCACTCCGAGCGTCGCGACTACTTCCACGAGACCGACGAGGACCAGAACAAGAAGGCCAAGGCTCTCGTTGCCGCCGGTCTTGTTCCCGTCTTCTGCTGCGGCGAGTCCCTCGAGGTCCGCGAGGCTGGCACCTATGTCGAGCACGTCGTGAACCAGGTCAAGGCTGGCCTTGCTGGTCTTGAGATCACCTGCCCCAAGCAGGTCGTCGTCGCCTACGAGCCCATCTGGGCCATCGGCACCGGAAAGACCGCTACCGCTGAGGACGCCCAGGAGGTCTGCGGCGCTATCCGTGAGACCCTCAAGGAGATGTTTGGCGAGGAGCTCGCCGACGGTATCCGCGTCCTGTACGGTGGTTCCGCTAAGCCCGGCAACATTGCCGAGCTCGTCGCCAAGCCCGACGTTGACGGCGCCCTCGTGGGCGGCGCTTCGCTCAAGGCTGCCGACTTCGCCTCTATGGTCGTCAAGGCAGGCGAGTAGGACATATGGCACAGCGTCATCTTCCTGCACTCCTGATCATCATGGATGGCTGCGGCCTTGCTCCGGCTGATGGCGAGAACGCCGTCGCCGCTGCCAAGACGCCCTTCCTTGATAGCCTGTACGAGAAGTATCCTCACACCACGCTCGGTGCTTCGGGCGAGGACGTGGGCCTTCCCGACGGCCAGATGGGCAACTCCGAGGTGGGTCACCTCAACATCGGTGCCGGCCGCATCGTGTTCCAGGAGCTTTCGCGCATCAACAATGCCATCAAGGACGGCTCCATCGCCAAGAACGAGGTCTTCGTCAAGGCTATGGACGACGTCAAGGCCGAAGGCAAGACCCTGCACCTCATGGGCCTTATGAGCCCTGGCGGTGTTCATTCTCACATGAACCACGTCGAGGCTCTGGTCAAGATGGCTGCCCAGCATGGCGTCAAGACCGTTCGCGTCCACGCCTTCATGGATGGCCGCGACGTTGACCCGCAGTCCGGTGCCGGCTACATGAGCGAGTTCTGCGCCTTCCTGGCTAAGATCTCTGAGGAGACCGGTTGCGACGCTCGCGTTGCCACCGTCTCGGGCCGTTATTGGGCCATGGACCGCGATAATCGTTGGGAGCGCATCCAGCGCGCCTACGACGTCATGGTCAACGCGTCCGATGCCGATACCGACCCCGTTGCCGGTATCAAGGCCTACTACGAGAAGGATCCGCGCGGCGACGAGTTCGTCGAGCCCTTCGCTGCCCACAACGAGGGCATCCACGAGGGCGACGCGGCCATCTTCTTCAACTTCCGTCCCGACCGCGCTCGTCAGATGACCCGCGTGTTCACGGACAAGGAGTTCGACGGCTTTGAGCGCGAGCAGATCAAGCTTTCGCACTTTGTGACGATGACCGAGTACGATCCGACGTTTGACGTTGAGGTCGCCTTCCCCAAGACGTTCCCCGAGAACGTCCTGGCCGACGTTATTGCCGCCAATGGCCTGAAGCAGCTGCATACCGCCGAGACCGAGAAGTACGCCCACGTGACGTTCTTCCTCAACGGCGGCATCGAGGAGCCCAAGGAGGGCGAGGAGCGCGTGCTCGTCGCTTCCCCCAAGGTTGCTACCTACGATCTGCAGCCCGAGATGAGCGCTCCCGAGGTTACCGAGAAGCTCGTCGCCGCCATCAACGAGGATCGCGCTGATTTCTACATCGTGAACTTCGCGAACTGCGACATGGTTGGTCACACCGGTGTCTTCGACGCCGCCGTTAAGGCCGTCGAGGCTGTTGACGAGGCTCTGTCCAAGGTTGTCCCGGCGATTCTCGCCAAGGGCGGCTTTGCGCTGATTACCGCCGACCACGGCAACGCCGATCACATGTTTGACGTTGCTTCCGACGGTTCCAAGCATCCGTTCACGGCTCACACCACCAACCGTGTGCCGTTCATCATCGTTGATGAGAAGGCGCAGCTCACCGGTATCGAGGACGGCCGTCTTTCCGATATCGCTCCGACCATGCTCACCATGGCTGGTATTGAGCCTTCCGCCGAGATGACGGGTCGCGTGCTCGCCACCGAGGCCTAATAGAAAACAAATACCGTTTTCTTATAAGGGGGTTGTCCACAATCGGGCAACCCCCTTTTTCTGCCATTTGGGGACGGGGTAGAAATGGCAGAAATAGTTTTCCTCTAAAGCTTGACTTTCCGTTTGCCTGTGATGGCTTGCCGCTGGCTAGTTTTCTTTCGTTGCCAACCTTGTATTAATGCCTATCTGGGTAGAGTTTGATGCAAACTATGCTTGTGGATTGTGAGGTCCAGCAATGACAAGGCAGGCCAGAGTTAAGTCCCCCTACGGCTATTACCACGTGATGATGAGAGGCTGTGGCAAGCAGTATCTATTCGAAGAGGATTATCAGCGCAGGTTTTTCTTGTCCGTAGCTGGCGAAGCATGCACGCGGTACAAGGCATCTCTGTGCGCCTGGTGCCTCATGGACAATCACGTGCATATGCTGCTTTCTGATCACGAGGACCATATGTGGGAGATTGTCCATTACATAGGAACCCTCTATGGTCAGTTTTTCAACAGGGTGACCGGACACTGTGGCCCTGTATTTCAGGATCGCTATAAAAGTAAGCCAATCGAGTCTAACGACTATTTTATGCAAGCAATTCGCTATATTCACGATAATCCGATTGAGCTTGGTTGCCGTCCGGAATGCTACCAATGGAGCAGCTATCAAGCCTATCTTGGTGAAGGCGGCCATCTGGACCGAAGGATCCTATTTAGTCTAATCGGTGGACAGGGAAATTTTGAATCCTTTAGCAAATCGGGCCGCAAGGATACCTATCTATTGAATACTGGTCGTTCGATGACGGTATTTGAGCAGGAGCGCAAGGCTAGGGGAGTTCTGAACGGCATGGATCCCCATAATGTTATAGGGCTTCCCGGTCCATTTGAACGTGCCGAGGCTGTTCGCAGGCTGTATGAGGCTGGCTTTAGTGAGCGACAGATTGTTCGTCTTACGGGGCTTGGACGCTATGTCGTTCAAAATGCTGTCAAATCACTTTAATAGATGAAAATCAAGAGCTATTTCTGCCATTTCTACCCCGTCCCCGAGTGGCAGGTAGGGGAGAGCGGGGGATTGTGGTACAGTACTGGAGTTTGAACTGTTCTATTAAGGAGCTTATCTATGGGTCCGTTCCAGATTCTTCTGTTTGTCGTTTGGGCTGTCTCTGCCGTGGCGCTGACGATTCTCGTCCTGATGCATTCCGGTAAGGGCACCGGCGTTTCGGATATGATCGCTAGCTCGCTGTATAACTCCAGCTCTGCCACGGGCGTCATGGAGCAGAACCTCGATCGCCTGACGGTAATTATGGCCGTTGTTTTTGCCGTGTGCGTCGTCCTGTGCATGTTCTTCTTCCCGCAGGGCATCGTGGGCTACTAAGCATCGGCGTATATACATTTGCAATGGGTCTCGCATGTGCGGGACCCTTTTTGTTTACATATTTGTAACAGAGTCAAAATATCCCCACATACTTCGCCCAACTAAAGAAATTCTCGACCGTTAACCGGAATTAGCCCCAAATCGTGCATAAAATGCGCTACTGTATTGCGAAACGTTGGTTCGTTGTGCATAACCAGCCATAGCAGCGGGCGGCGTTTTGATGGTTCGGATCGGATTGTCTCGACATATGTCCGACTGAACATTTCTTTGTCCTATCTCATAAGGAGGATGGCATGGCTGATTCTATGTTCCACCAGCCCGTTATGGGTCGTCGCGCCTTTGTTGGCGGCACCCTCGCTGCGAGCTCCATGGCTTTTCTTGCCGCATGCGGCAAGAAGGGCGGCGACACTTCCGGTTCTGAGTCCGGTTCGACGCTGAACTTCTACATCAACAACCCGGTCTGCATCGACCCCTACAATGTCCAGGAGGACCAGGGCACTCAGATCGAGTACCAGCTCTTTGACGCTCTGACCTCTTATGACGCCGAGAAGGGCGAGATCGTTCCGCTGGCTTGCGAGTCCTTCGAGGCCAACGACGACGCCACCGAGTTCACCTTCAAGATCAAGAAGGCCAAGTTCCACAACGGTGACGACGTTACCTCCAAGTCCTTCAAGCTCGGTTGGGAGCGTCTGGTCAACACCAAGTCGGCCATCGCTACCGAGTATGGCCCTTCCGAGGTCTCCTATCACCTTTCCATGGTCGAGGGCTATGACGATCTGCTTGCCGGTAACGCTACTGAACTCAGCGGTGTTACCTGCCCCGACGATGAGACCCTCGTCGTCAAGCTGTCTTCCGCTTACGCCGACTTCCCCTTCGTCGCCTCTCACCCGGCTCTGGCCCCGGTTCCCGAGTGCGCCGAGTCCGATGCCAAGAGCTTCTACCTTGCACCGGTCGGTAACGGCCCGTTCATGATGGACGGCAAGTGGGAGGATGGTCAGGAGATCAACCTCAAGAAGTTCGACGATTACTATGGCGACAAGGCCAAGATCGATGGCATCCACTTCCAGGTCATCAAGGACATGGAGACCGCTTACAAGGAGTTCCAGGCCGGTAACCTCGATGTCTGCGACGTTCCCGTTGCTCAGATCGACGCCGCCAAGAAGGATCGCGGCGTGTCCAAGGACGGCTACACCATGGGTGACGGCGAGCGCATGCTGCTCGGCTCCGAGCCTTCCACCTACTACCTGACCTGCAACAACACGGCCGAGCCGTTCAACAACGCCGACCTGCGCAGGGGTATCTCCCTGGCCATCAACCGTGAGGCCATCTGCAAGACTATCTTCAAGGGTACCCGTACCCCCGCCGACGGCATTGTTCCTCCGGGCATCGATGGCTACAAGGAGGGAGCATGGGAGTTCTGCGCCTACGACGTCGACAAGGCTAACGAGTACCTGGACAAGGTTGCTCCCGCTGGCGCTAACGGCGATCGTGGCATTAACGTGACCCTTTCCTACAACCAGGATGGTGGCCACAAGGAGATCATGGAGTCCATCATCGGTGACCTCGCCAAGGTTGGCGTTACCGCTGTCTCCGATACCCCTGAGTGGTCTGCCTTGCTCGAGCAGTACCAGAACTTTAACTATCAGTTCGGTCGTCTGGGTTGGATTGCCGACTACCCGATTATGGACAACTTCCTGTATCCGCTGTTCCACTCCGACTCCCTCGGTGGCGACAACCGCTCCGGTTACAACAACCCCGAGTTCGACGCCAAGGTCAACGAGGCTCGCACCACGGTTGACGACGAAGAGCGCGTTGCTAAGATGCAGGAGGCCGACGCTATGGTCGCTGCCGACTGCCCGGTCATCCCGGTGATGTTCTACACGCACACCATCGTCGGCTCCGATCGCATCAAGCACCTCTATGTCGATCCGCAGAAGCACGCTGAGCTGGGTACCGCTGAGCTCGCCTAAGAGTTTGCAGCTTCCGTGAGGGTCAAGTATTTACGTAGACCTCATGGGAAACATACAGTTCTCCCTAACCTGGGGTAAACTGGCTGATGGTAATTTTGGGATGCCGGTCTGGCGATCGGCATCCCATTTAGGTTAATCCCTAGATAGGGGAGTGGTATGGGTAAGTACATCGTTAAACGTGTGCTTCAGTTCATCCCGGTATTTTTGGGCGTTACGCTGATTCTGTTCGCCCTTCAGAATATCGTGCCGGGAGATCCGATCAAGCTGATCGGTGGAGACAAGGCTCTGTCCCCCGAGGTGGAGCTTCAGCTTCGCGTCCGCTATCACCTGGTCCAGACGGACGAGGACGGCAACGCGATTCTTGACGAGAACGGCGACCCCGTTCAAACGTCGCTCGTGGACCGTTACTTGTATTACATGAACGGCCTGCTTCATGGCGATCTGGGCAATTCGTATCAGCGCAAGCTGCCGGTTACGGAAATCTTTGCCCAGAAGTATCCGTATACGGTCAAACTTGCCGCGTGCGCCATCGTGCTCGAGGCAATCATGGGTATCGGTGCGGGTATCATTTCGGCGGTAAAGCGTTATTCCTTCTGGGATATTTTGGTAACGCTCACCACGTCGATCCTCGTTGCCGTCCCGGCCTTCTGGCTCGGTATGTTGCTGCAGCTGTTCTTTGGCGTCATCCTCAAGGATGCCACCGGCGGCGCATTCTCCATGCCGATTTCGGGTGCCGGCGGTTCCAGCTCTCAGTATCAGGATTGGATGCACTATGTGCTTCCGACCATTACGCTGGCTTCGGTTTCGACCGCTTATGCTGCCCGCATTATGCGCTCGCAGCTGCTTGACGTCATGAACCAGGATTACATCCGTACGGCAAAGGCGAAGGGTCTCTCCAATCGCGCGATCATCGTCAAGCATGCGCTTAAGAATGCACTCATCCCCGTCGTTACCTATATTGGTGTCGACTTTGGCGGCATGCTTTCGGGCGCCATCCTGACCGAGACGGTCTTTAACTGGCCCGGTATCGGCTATGAGGTCTATCGCGCCATTAGCATGCGTGACTGGCCCATCGTTATGGGCGGCGTTACGCTCATCGTTGTCGTCGTCATGGTGATCAACCTGCTCGTCGACATTAGCTATGCATTCCTCGACCCGCGCATCCGCCTTGGCGGTCCGTCGGATAAGGCCTAAGGGAGGTACGTCTCATGCAGGAAACTGATTCTCAGTCTCAGGAGCAGGCTACCGCCACCAAGGCCGCATCTGCTCCCGCCAAGTCCCGCACGCTGTGGGGCGACGCTTTTAAGCGTCTTCGTAAGAACAAGCTCGCCGTTATCGGTGTCTGTTGGATCATCGTCGTCGTTGTGGTTGCACTGACCGCAGATCTGTGGGCTAAGCCCTGGCTCGGTTCGCCGACGGCTTCCGACTCGACCACCATGGCCGAGACGTCGCTGCTGGCTCCGTGTGCAGAGCACCCGTTTGGCACCGACGCTCTTGGTCGTGACATTCTTGTCCGTGTTATCTACGGTGCACGCGTTTCGCTGTCCGTCGGCATTATGGCCACCGCGATCTCCACGCTGATCGGTCTGGTCATGGGTGCCCTCGCCGGTTTCTACGGCGGCATCTGGGATACGATCATCATGCGCTGTGCGGACATCTTCCTGGCGTTCCCGTACGTGCTGTTCGTTGTCGCCATGATCGCTGTTATCGGCCGTGGTCTTCAGAACGTCTTTATCGCCATCGGTATTCTCGGCTGGCCTTCGATTGCGCGCGTCTTCCGATCCGCGATCCTGACGGTCAAGGAAAACGACTATGTTGACGCTGCGCGCGCGATGGGTGCATCTGATGCTCGTATCGTCGTGCGTCACATCTTCCCGAACTCCGTCGCCTCCATCGTGGTCTACGCGACCATGAACATTGGTGGCGCCATTCTGACCGAGTCCGCTCTGTCCTTCCTCGGCATGGGCGTTATTCCGCCTACGCCTTCGTGGGGCTCCATGATTCAGGACGGTCAGCAGTATCTTCTGACCGCTCCCTGGATGATGATCATGCCCGGTCTGGCAATTCTCTCGACGGTGCTCGCCTTCACCCTGCTGGGTGATGGTCTGCGCGACGCCCTCGACGTCAAGATGAAGGACGCATAAGGATGAAGAAGAACAAGAACTATGTGGACCTGAAGGACCAGCCGGTTCCCGAGGGCCAGCATCTGCTCGAGGTCGATGACCTTAAGATGTATTTCCACACCGAGGATGGCGTCGTTCGCGCTGTCGACGGTGTCTCCTACACGCTCGATCGCGGCGAGACCCTGGGCGTCGTCGGTGAGTCCGGCTCCGGTAAGTCCGTGACCGCCATGACTATCATGGGCCTCATCTCGATGCCTCCGGGAAAGATCGAGGGCGGCGACGTTCGCTATCGCGGTCGTTCGATCCTCGAAATGACCGAGGAAGAGATGCAGCACATTCGCGGCAACGATATCGCGATGATCTTCCAGGATCCTATGACCTCCTTGAACCCGGTCTATAAGATCGGCAAGCAGGTAGGCGAGGGCCTTCGTCTGCACCGTGGCTACTCCAAGCAGGAGGCGCTCAAGCGCGCCACCGAGCTTCTGGACCTCGTTGGTATTCCCGAGCCCGAGAAGCGCGTCAATGAGTATCCGCACCAGTTCTCTGGCGGTATGCGTCAGCGCGTCATGATTGCTATGGCTCTTGCCTGCGATCCCGATATTCTGATTGCCGACGAGCCCACGACTGCTCTGGACGTTACCATCCAGGCTCAGATTATCGAGCTTATGCAGGAAATGCAGGAGAAGAACGGCAACGCCATCATCATGATTACCCATGACCTGGGCGTCGTCGCCGACATGGCCGACAAGATCATGGTTATGTACGCCGGCCGTCCCGTCGAGTTCGGTACTGCTGAGGAAATCTTTTACGAGAGCCGCCACCCCTACACCTGGGGCCTTATCCGCTCCATCCCGGAGCAGGCCATCGAAGAGAAGAAGCCGCTTACGCCGATTCACGGCAACCCGCCTTCGCTCATGAACCTGCCCGAGGGCTGCGTATTCTCTCCTCGTTGCCCTTATGCGACGGACAAGTGCCGCAAGCAGCGCCCCGAGCGCGTTGTCACCGAGTCTGGTCACTACTCTGCGTGCCACTACTCCGGTGACCCCGAGTTCCTCAAGAACGCTCCTGAGACGTCCCGTACGCGCAAGGATTCCAAGAAGGGAGGCGAGGCGTAATGGCAGATACCAACGAGCGTACTCCGCTGCTGAAGGTTGAGCACCTCTCTAAGGAGTTTCCCGCTGAGTCCGGCATGTTCGCCAAGCGCTTCTCCAAGCGTGTCGTCTCTGCTGTGAATGACATTTCGTTCGAGATTTATCCGGGCGAGACCTTTGGCCTGGTTGGCGAGTCTGGTTGCGGTAAGTCCACCACGGGCCGCACCATCATGCGCCTGACCAAGCCGACGGCAGGCAAAGTGTTCTTCCAGGGCAAAGACGTTGCCGAGATGAGCAAGCACGAGATCAAGGATATGCGTCGCGAGATGCAGTTCATCTTCCAGGACCCCTATGCTTCGCTGAATCCTCGTATGACCATCGGTGAGATTGTCTCTGAGCCCATGACCATTCATGGCGTGGGCACCAAGGAAGAGCGTATCGAGCGTGTCCGCGAGCTGCTGG
Source organism: Collinsella sp. (assembly GCA_019414245.1). Lineage (GTDB taxonomy): Bacteria > Actinomycetota > Coriobacteriia > Coriobacteriales > Coriobacteriaceae > Collinsella. The sequence goes on from DXMK01000001.1 coordinate 41,889, forward strand.
ACGTCGTCGGTCTGAACCCCGAGCACATCAACCGCTATCCGCACGAGTTCTCGGGCGGCCAGCGCCAGCGTGTCGGCATCGCCCGCGCGTTCGCTCTGAAGCCCAAGCTGATTATCTGCGACGAGCCTGTCTCTGCACTTGACGTATCCATTCAGGCCCAGGTTCTGAACCTTCTTAAGGAGCTCCAGGACAAGTTCGGTACCGCGTATCTGTTTATCGCCCACGACCTGTCCGTCGTGCAGCACATCTCCGATCGCGTTGCCGTTATGTATCTGGGCAAGATGGTCGAGGTTTCGGACTGGAAGACGCTCTATAGCGAGCCTCACCATCCGTACACGCAGTCGCTGCTATCTGCTGTGCCGGTGCCCGATCCGGATATCCAGAAGACCCGCAAGCGTATCATCCTCGCCGGCGATCCGCCGTCGCCGCTGGATCCGCCGACCGGCTGCCGTTTCCACACGCGCTGCCCGATCGCGCAGAGCATCTGCTCTGAGAAACTTCCTGAGTTTAAGGAAGTCGCACCGGGCCACTGCTGCGCCTGCCACTTCGCGGAGCCGTTCCCGATCAAGGAATCGCACATCGACCTGTAGTCGGTGAACCGTCCGGGCCCGCTCTGGAATTGCCTTTCAGAACGTCCTCGACCATGGAAGCCCTCTTATCCTGCTCCTTCGGAGCTGCGGATAAGGGGGCTTCCTGGTCTGCGGAATGTTCTGAAAGGCAATTCCAGAGCGGGCCCTGCGTTAACGCTGCAGAGGGGAGTGCGATTCCTTGATGGCTCACTTAATCTAATAGGACAGTTAGTGAGGCCGGAGCCTTGGCTCCGGCCTCCCCATATAAGGGCTCGGCAAAGTCGAGCCACTAAATTTATATCAGCCCCCAGAACATGTTTGAGAACTGTGCATGAAGCATGTGCCCCTAGGGCAGGAATGAGGTCGCTTTCCAACGCATTCCGCAGGGGGCGGCATTATTTTGTAGCGCGAAGCGCGGATCAAAATAATGCCGCATGCCCGAGGACGCGTTGGAAAGCGACCTCATTCCTGCCCGAACAGGTCGGTCTACCTGCGCAATTACAAATTCGTAAACTTTTTTAAAAAAAGTGCTTGCACAGTTCTCGAATCATAGGTTATTATCTTCCTCGTTGAACGCGCGGGTCCAACAAAACGAACTGCGAATCAACAACATAGCATGTCGGAGTGGCGGAATTGGCAGACGCGCTAGCTTGAGGTGCTAGTGACCGCTTTTTGGTCATGCGGGTTCAAGTCCCGCCTCCGACACCATCGCATTTGAGAAGCCTCTTCGGAGGCTTTTTTGTTACCGATAGACGGTGAGGTCCACGATGGAAACGCTTGAGCGCAACGAGTGGGCAGACGTTGCCCAACTGGTCGAGATCACGAGCGATGCTGTCATCATTTGTGAGCTCGACGGAACCATCCTTCATGTGAATAATCGTTTGCTCGATCTGATGTGCGAGGAGCGCGCTGACGTCATCAACGGTGATGTCAAGGACGTTCTGTACTCGTCTGCCTTTGAGCGCGCGACCGAACATCGTCTGCCGTTTGAGACCGATGGCTGCGAGAGCGAGCTGATGCTCAAGCTGAGCGACGGGTCCTTTATTCCCGTCTTGGTTCGCGCAGGTTCCGTTACGCCTCCGCGTATCTTTGGACGCCGCGCGCCGCGCGTCCTGGTGGCGCTTCACAGCATCGAAGAGCAGTATTCCCACGATCGTCAGCTCAAACGTGCGCTATCGGAGCTTAGGGTGGCGAATAAACGCCTTTCGGGTACCCTTTCGGTCATTATGAGTACCGTGGGCTCCGATGAGCTCCCCAGCTTGCTCGATACCGTTTTGAATCGGCTCGTCGGAACGCTCGATGCCTCTGGAGCTGCGATTTATTTTTCTGAGAGCGGCGGTTTTAAGCTCCGCGGTGTTTCCAAGGAGCTGCATGATAGCTACCTTCCCGAATTTATGCCGTACGGCGCGGGCATTCCGACCTACGTGCTTCGTGAGTCGCGTGCCTGTCGTCTGTCGATCCAGCAGGACCTTGAGGGCGACCGGGTTGCTTCGGGTATGTTCATTGATTTGGACAATCGTTCCAAACACTTGCTGCGCGTGCAGGATATGCCTCCGTATCGCAGTGAGATCTGTCTTCCCGTGTTTTACGGCACGCAGGTGCTCGGTGTGTTGGAGGTCGGTTGGAAACGTCCACAGGCGCCACTTGCCTATGACCTTAACGTGCTCGAGGTCATCTGCGATTACCTGTCTATTCAGATGGTCGGCATGGCGTCGAGCTTACGTTCGCGCCGCACGGCAGAACTTGGTCGTTCGCTCAACGTGCTGCGCGATGAGCTTTTTACCTATCTTGATGATCCCGTCGTCGCTTCGCGCGCGGTATCGTCGGAAATTTGCGCCGTGCTCAACTGTCATTTTTGCCCCGTGGAGTATGATGCGGGTCTCGAAACCTATGTCATCGATTTTGAGGGCGGCAGTCGCGTAGCGTTGCCGGGCGATCCGGAGTCGCTCTTCTTTTCTGTCACGACGCCGGCAGCGCGCCTGGGATCAGCTTCCGATGGGTTCGAGACGTCGGTGCTGGGCGGGACGAGCGCTGACGATCTCAAGCACGTGCGCCTAACGCGCGTGGATGAATCCACGCCTATGGGTGCATGGCTGAGAGCCCACGGCCTGCCGTGTCAGGGACTGTATGTCGACTCCGGTATCGAGGCGGGGCGCTATCGCTCGGAGGCGGATGACAAGCGAAACAACGATGCGATCGTTCACGCTGATGTCGCAAAGGGGCCGACAACGCGCGCCTTGCTGCTCCGTGATGGCAGCCAGGAACCAATCGACGACCTTGAATACGACTACATGGTGCATTTTGCTCACGATTTTGAGCTGATCTATGAGGGTGAGTCTCAAAAGCGCGAGGAGCGTCATATCGCTCAGACGCTTCAGATCGGCATGAGAAATTCGCTTGGTGACGTTCCGGGAATCGCCGCCGATTCGGTGTATCTATCGGCAACGAATTCGGCGCTGGTCGGCGGTGACTTCTATACGCTTGTTCGTCTTCCCGATGATTGCGCCGTTATGATTTTGGGAGATGTGTCCGGCAAGGGAATCGAGGCGGCGTCGATGTCGGCGCTCGTCAAGACGGCGCTGACGGCCTATGCCTGGGAGGGTGCGGGGCCTGCCCGCATGGCTCGCTCGCTCAATAGCATGCTCATGGGCTTTTCGAGAGTCGAGACGTTTGTGACGGCGTTTATCGCCAAGATCGATCTTAAGGCGGGTCGCGCTACCTATTGCTCTGCGGGACATCCTCCCACTATGGTCATTCGGCCGTCGTCGACGCCGCTTGGTGGCGGCGAGACCTGCGGGGGAGAAGTGGAGCTCCTTGGGTGTCAATCGGGCGTGATCGGTGCCTTTGAGAGCATGGTGTACGAGACGGGCGTCTTTACGTTCGCTCCTGGTGACATGCTCTTTATGTATACCGACGGAACGATCGAAGCGCGCGATCGCTCTGGTGCTTTCTTTGGCGAGCAACGCCTTCGCGATCTTTTGCTCTCTGTTTCGGGTGAGGGCGTATCGGGAATCTGCGGTAAGGTCTTGAGCGAGCTTGACCGCTTTACCGAGTCGGCGCTGGACGATGATATCGCGTTGGTTTCCCTTGAGTTTTTACGGGGCCGATCGTAGGCTGCGACGCTTGAGGGGCGAAACCTACACGGTTGTAGATATGTGTGCATCGAGCGAGCTCTTTTGGGGAACCATGGTCGTATGAATGAGTGGAATGACATAGCGGTTTTGACGCCACCGGGTGATGTCGACATCGCCTCGGTGCCCGCGCTGCGCCGACGGTTGGATAATTTGATCGACCGGGGCGTGCGCCGCGTTGTCATCAATTGCCAGGCCGTGGGCTTTATCGACTCGACGGGTTTGGCGTTTTTGCTTACACGCGCCAGAGAGCTCATGAGGCGAGAGGGCCTGCTTTCGCTCGTTAACGCCTCCGATGAGGTCATTCGCTTTTTGGAGATTGCCCGACTTGTCGACATCCTCCATGTTGCGGGCTTCGCTCGGGAGTCGATTCCTGCCATTCCGGTGGGGGAATTGCCTCGCTGGAGCAAGAGTGTCGAGGTGCGCCAGGGTATCGAGAACCTTCCATACTATCGTCATCGTATTGCCGAGCTACTCGAATCGCTTCCCCTGAGGCGTGATGAGCGCTATGACGTCGCATTGGCATCGGGCGAGGCGCTGGGCAACGCGTATGACCATGCGGGTGGTATCGGATGCATCCTGACGGTTCAGGCCTATGGCGATCGTGTCGTGATTGAGGTTGTCGACCGTGGGGCGGGCTATTCGATCGACGGGTCGAGTGAACCGGTTACGACTGAGGAACGCGGGCGTGGAATCAAGCTCATGCGCATGTTGGTCGACAACGTGGAGGTTACCCGTCGTACTGATGGTGCCGGTACGCGCGTTCGGATGGTAAAGCTGTTTAGCGGAACGTTGGAATCGTGCGCCTAGTAAATCGTTTTGGCATGTTTATCTGCCAAGAGCATGTGGCGAACAACTTTTTTGAAAAAAGTACTTGCGTCTTTTGGGTAACTCGCGTAAATTAATAACCCGCAAGCGGACATGGCTCAGTTGGTAGAGCACAACCTTGCCAAGGTTGGGGTCGCGGG
>DXMK01000010.1 GCA_019414245.1 Collinsella sp.
ATTATTTTCCGGTTCGACGAACAGCCGATCGTGTCAAATTTGGTCTAACAGAGCCTATTTATTCCTCATTTTTATTTAGAGTGTGGATTATCTACTGTCAAAAAGGCAAAGCCAGCCGCTCGAGCTACCATCTACGGCCGAACTGGTGCTGAATACTCGCGATTTTGCACATCGCAACCAGGGGGACCCGCCCAAAGAGCGTCAAATACAGCGGGGGAACGCCCTATTCGATCCCCTCGAGAAGCTCTGACACCGTCATGCCGAGTGCGGGCGCGATCTTAAATAGAACCTTGAGCGTGAAATTTGCCGTCCCATCTTCGATTCGGTCGAGGTAGGGTCGGCTGATTCCTGTCGCCACACAAAAATCGACCTTGGAGATACCAAGGTCCCTGCGCGTCTGCTCGACTCGCTTGCCAAGAATCTGTTTCGCACGTTCGTCCATGCAGCCGAGTTTGAAATGGAGCTGAACAAAAACGTAAACTATAGTTTACGTTTAAACGAATACACAGGAGTTTTCTATGTCGGGTTCTTCGGTCCGCATGTACCGAGCCATGCTTCGCACAAACAGCGCACCGCCCAAGCTCGTCGTCGTTGAAGCCGAATGCCTTTCGCCCGATGAGCGCACAGCATTTGCATTGCTATCAAGTCGCGTCGCCGCCGTTCTGGTCCCTTGCCCGGCGCAAGGTGAACTTGCCATCCAATGCCAAGCGCACAGCTGCTCGCTCAATCAGGCTGCCGTAATCGCAACCAGCCAACGTGGTCTGCCCCTTCTCCTGGGAGCCGGTATCGCACTCGCCCTTCGCGGCGCCGGATACGAAAACGAGGCCGCCGCCGACATGGTCTTTAAACCACGATCGAGCGGCGGCCTCGCAGCAGCCCTTGAATATGCGTGCAGGCTCGTTGCCTAAAAGGACAGGCTAGAAACCAAAGCCAAAGCCCGTTCCGGTAATCGCCGAGTACATAAAGTAAACGTTGACCACGTTGAGGAACACACCCGTGATGCAACCGTTGCGCAGGTAGCGCTCGCACACGATGCGCGCCATGGCGGCGGAGTCATCATTGTTCTTTGCCTGGCGTCCCGCCGTAAAATACGTCGCCACGCTCAGCAGCAAGTTGAGCACCGGCAGCGCCAGCAACTCGTAGCTCTTGCCCCAGCGCGTCGCCTCGCCGGCGGCATTAAACTTTGTTGCCACCTCGGGACCAATGTTGGGGATAACACACGCTGCGACCACCAGCGGAATCACCGCAAGCACGAGCAGCGCAATACCCATGTAGCCGGCTTTTTTGCCATATTTAAACATGTGCGTCGTCCTTACACGTTAAAGCGGAAGTGCACGACGTCGCCATCGGCCATGACATAGTCCTTGCCCTCAATACGCAGCTTGCCGGCGGCCTTGGCGCCCTGCTCTCCGCCGAGCTCGATGTAGTCGTCATAGCCAATGACCTCGGCCTTAATAAAGCCGCGCTCAAAGTCGGTGTGGATGACACCGGCAGCCTGCGGAGCGGTCGCACCCTGACGCACCGTCCAGGCCTTGACCTCCATCTCGCCGGCCGTAAAGAACGACTGCAGGCCGAGCAGCTTATAGGCCGCCTGCGCGAGCACGTCCAGGCCGGGCTGCTCCAAGCCCAGGCTCTCCAGGTAGTCGGCGGCGTCCTCGGGATCGAGCTCGGAAAGCTCGGCCTCGATCTTGGCGCAGATGGGCAGCGGCTTGACGCCATCGATGGGCGCCAGGTCCTCGTTGAGCATGTCCTCGTCCACGTTTGCCACGTACAGGATGGGCTTCATGGTGAGCAGGAACAGGCCCTTGGCGGCAGCACGCTCCTCGTCGGTCATCTCCATGGATGCGGCGCGCTTGCCCTCGTTGAGCCAGGCGAGCAGGCGCTTGGCGACCTCGAACTTGGGCATGAGCTCCTTGTCGCGCTTGGCCTCCTTCTCGAGCTTAGGCAGCTGCTTCTCGAGCGTGCCCATGTCGGCCAGGATGAGCTCGGTCATGATGGTGTCGGCATCGCCGGCGGGATCGACGAACTCGCCCGTGCGGCCCACCTCACGCATGACGTTGGGATCCTTAAAGTAGCGCACGACCTCGCAGATGGCGTCGGTCTCGCGAATGTTGGCCAGGAACTGGTTGCCCAAGCCCTCGCCCTCGTTGGCGCCCTTCACCAGACCTGCGATGTCGACGAACTCGACCGTCGCCGGCACAATGCGACCCGGGTTAACGATGTCGGCGAGCTTTTGCAGACGGCTATCGGGCACGTCGACGATACCCACGTTGGGGTCGATCGTGGCGAACGGGTAGTTGGCGGCAAGACCGGTCTTTTTGGTAAGCGCGGTGAACAGCGTCGACTTGCCTACGTTGGGCAGGCCCACGATACCGATGGAAAGGGACACGACAGCTCCTTTTGGTACAAGCATTTCAAACTGCATAAGTATAGCGCCGCCGCAGCATCTGGGCGAACCCGGACGCCACGGCGGCACGAATGAAGCAGAGATAGGGGTCGTTGGCTAGTCCGCGAGCTTCTCAACCTGGTCGAGCATCTTATCGAGCTTGGCCTTTGCCTCGGCCTTGACCTTCTGGGCTTCTTCGTGGGCCTTCGCCTTCTGGGCGGCCTTTTCCTCGGCTTCGGGATCGACGACGACCAGATTGGACGCGTCGTGCTCAACCAACTTGAGCGCATGCTCAGGGCACACCTTGACACAGGCACCGCAGCCCAAACAATACGTGGACTCCAACGCAAAGCGGCCGCTTCCCACCAAATCGCAGGCGAACGTGGGACATACATTGACGCACTCGCCGCACGACGTGCACTTGTCAAAGTCGCACTCCGGCGTACTCACCTGCATGTTTTGGGCAAGCTCGGGGTGGTTTTGCAGCGTTGAGAGCACCAGCTGTCGACCGTGCGTGAGCGAACGGCGACGCTTGGTCGTCGTGGTGCCGCACATGGTGTTGAGCGTACGCTCCAGCTGGGTAATCTGATGGCGATGGGCCTTCAACTTCTGCGTCACCGAGGCCAGCGCCGCCGTCGCCGGGTTGAGTTTGGTCACCGTCAGACCCGTGGTGCGGGCGATCTTTTCCATGTACTCCTTGCGCTCGTACTCGCGGCGCTTATGGCACTTGAGGCTCTTGGGATCGACCTCCAGACCCATGCCCGTGCCCGCCCACTCCTCGGCGGTAGCAATGGCCTCGCCCAGGATATCCTCGCCACCGGTGTTACGGCACTTATCGCACACGCCCAGCGGCAGGTACACGCTCACGTTGGGATAATCGGCCAGCACCGAGAACCAGGTCTCGGCCGTAATATCGCCCACACAGGCGACAACAACCTCGTTCTCGCGCGGCATGCGCTTAAGGGCACGCGTGCAGGTAACGTAGGCGGTCTCGTGGCTCGTAGCAGCAGAGACGATGTCGTCATACAGGTTTTTGGGCGCCAGGCGCGGCGAGATGATCGCCTCGGTCGGACAGGCAGCGGCGCACAGGCCGCACTTGCGACAGGTATCGAGGATCTCGATGGCGTCTTCCTCGACCTCGATGGCGTTGACCGGGCACACGTCCATGCACGCGGTGCAGCCGCTCTTTTCGTTTTTGCAGGTCAAGCATGGAATGGTGTTGCCGCGCGGACGCTCCTTGTAGTCGGCAGGATTCCACTGCGGCGCCGACGGATCGAGTGCGTCGGTCACACCGCCAAGCGGGTTTTTAAGAAAGTCGAAACCCTTGCTGATCTCGATAATGTCATCAAACAGATCGTGTTCCTGCGCCATGCGCGGCCCCTCCCTGAGCAGTGCAAACAAGCAAGAAATAATGATACGCCATCGGCCCGTGCCTCGAGCAAATTACACGCGGAGCACCTTTGGGACAAATAGCCTATGGCCTATCGCCGCCTCGATTGCACAAGGTCAATCAAGCGCCAAACTATGCCTCGCACATGAGCTGCACGAGCTTTTGTTTGGTCACCTTGGCCTGCTCGTTGGCCATATTACGCTCGTTTCTAAAGACCGCATTTGCAACACCCTGCAGATCGGCATCGGAAATCTCGCCAAGGCCCAGATCCTCGAGCGTCGTCGGCAGACCAACACGCTGGCAAAACTCGAGCACCTGATCAAGCTCGGGTGCACGCTCCAGACGAAGCTGAACCACCAGGCCAAACGCCACGGCCTCGCCGTGCATGGCCTTGCACTCAGGCAGAATCGTTAGACCGTTGGCGATGGCATGCGCCAACGCCAAGCCACCGCTCTCAAAGCCGACGCCCGAGAGCAGAATATTGCACTCGATCAGGCGCTCAACCGCCGGCGATGTACGCCCCTTTTTGAGATCGCGCTTGGCAGCGACGCCGCATTCCATAAGCGTGTCGTAGCAGGCACGTGCCGCGACCAGTGCCAAGTGCCCCGGCGCGCCACCGTGCTCGTTGGCGCCGTGCGCCGCGGCGCACGAACGCGCCTCGAAGTACGTTGCCAGCGCATCGCCCATACCAGCGACCGTCATACGCAGTGGGGCCGCCGCGACCACGTTGGTATCGACCACGACCAGGTCTGGATTCTTCTCGAGCATCAGGTAGCGGTCGAACGACCCATCCTCGTGATACAGCACCGAAATCGCGCTGCACGGACCGTCCATCGAAGCCGCCGTGGGGCATACGCATAACGGCAGCTCGGCATAAAACGCTACTGCCTTGGCGATATCGAGCATCTTGCCGCCGCCAATGCCTACCACCATGTCGCAATACTCAGCCTGGGCTTCCTGAGCCATTTCGACAACGGCCTCTTCCGTACACGGACCGTCATAAATCTTAAAGAACGGCTCGCTTAGATCTTCGTCCAGAAATCCATCGACAATCTGCCTGCACAGCCGATCCTCGGTGCCCTGGTCAAACAAGACATAGGCAGCACAGCCCAACCATGACAAACACCTGCCCTGACGCGAAAGTTCGCCCGGCCCCTGAACATACCGGCCGGGACCGCCATAAACCATAGGAAGCGCCATACGAGAATCCGCCCTTCATCAAACAACGATTGGTGCAAAGTAACCTGACCCCTTTGCACCAACTTGGTGCGATGGGGTCAGGTTAGTTTGCACCATAGCAAAAAGGGGCAAAGCCATCTGCTGGCTTTGCCCCTTCCTTAGCTTGATTTACTCATCCATGAGATAGTAGTGTCCCAGCGCGTCGGCACCCAGGATGGCGTTTGCGACCATCTCGGGCGTCACCTCAAATGGCATATTGCACATGGTGTCATCGGGCGCGCAGGCGGCCTCGGCAACAATCATGGCCTGCTCGCGCGTAAGCTCGGCAACGCCAAGTTCCTTCATCGTGACCGGCAGGCCCAGCTCAATGCAGAAGCCCAAGACTTCCTCGAGTTTCTCAGTCGGAGCATCCTCGAGTACCAGCTGAACGATGGTGCCAAAGGCGACCTTCTCGCCGTGATACATGCCGTGGCACTCGGGCAGCATCGTCAGGCCATTGTGGATGGCATGAGCAGCAGCAAGGCCCGAGCTCTCAAAGCCAATGCCCGAAAGCAGCGTATTGGCCTCGATGATATGCTCGACTGCAGGCGTGAGCGCACCCTTCTCCAGCGCGACCTTGGCCTTGACGCCATCGGCCATAAGCGTCTCGTAGCAGAGCTTGGCGAGCGCCAGACCGGCCATGCCGCCCTTGCCGCCAGCGCAGGTGCCACCGTCGGCATCATGCGTCGCCTGGGCCTCAAAGTAGGTTGCGAGCGCATCGCCCATACCGGAAACCGTCAGGCGCACCGGGCTCGCCGCGATAACCGTCGTATCCATAAGGACAATGTTGGGGTTTGCCTTAAGGAAGAGATATTTATCGAACTGGCCGTCATCGGTATAAAGCACCGAAAGCGCTGAGCACGGGGCATCGGTCGAGGCGATAGTGGGGCAAATGATAACGGGAGACTCCAGGTAGTAGGCGACAGCCTTGGCGGTATCGAGGATCTTGCCGCCACCGACGCCGACGATGATATCGCAACCGTTGTCGCGCGCGAGCGCCACCAAACGGTCGACCTCGCCTTTGGAGCATTCGCCGTTAAAGTCCTCAAACAGCAGCTCAGCCTTAGCCTCGGCAAAACCGCCCTCGATCTTGGCACCGACGCGCTTCTTGCCCGAAGGCGTCACGATGACGAGGGCCTTAGCGCCAAGCGGCTCGACATAGGAGCCGAGCTTGGCGAGCTCGTCCGGACCCTGGATGTACTTGCTGGGGCTATTGAAAATTGCAGCCATAACTATCCCATTCTCTAAAGGAAAAAAGAAAGGGGCTCCGTACAGATACGTGCGGAGCCCCTCGTTACGATAACAAGAGTCGATTAGAAATCGATGTCGGTGTCGTAGTAGCAGGCCTTGAGGATCTTCTCGAAGTCGGCAGCCTTGGTCTCACGCGGGTTCTCGGGCGTGCAGGCGTCGGTCTCGGCGTTCGCAGCGATCTCGGGCAGCTTAGCGAGGAACTCCTCCTCGGAAACCATCTGCGGGTTCTCGGCGTCGACCTTCACGCCACCATTTGCGTAATCCTTGATGGACTGCGGGATGTTGAGCTGGTCGTTGAGGTCGCGAATCTTCTGGACGAGCGCAGCGATGAGCTCCTCGTTGGTCTCGCCGGGAAGGTGCAGGACCTCCTTGGCCACGTAAGCGTAACGCTCGGCAGCACGCGGGTCCTTGGAGTTCCACTGGATAACCTTGCCCAGGTACATGGCGTTGGCGGCACCGTGGATGATGTGGCCGTTCTCGAAGGCAGCACCGGTCTTGTGAGCCATGGAGTGAACGATGCCGAGCAGGCCCGAGGAGAAGGCGATGCCGGCGATGCACTGAGCCTCGTGCATGTGCTGGCGGGCCTCCTTGTCGCCCTCATAGGACTTCGGGAGCCACTCGACGATCTCGCGGATGCCGTGCAGAGCGTTGGCGTCGGTGAACATAGAGGCGAAGGTAGAAACGTAGGCCTCCATGCAGTGGGTCAGAGCATCCATGCCGGTGTGAGCGCACAGCTTGGCGGGCATGGTGTAGGTGAGCTCGGGGTCGACGATGGCGACATCAGGGGTGATGTTGAAGTCGGCCAGCGGGTACTTGATGCCCTTGGCATAGTCGGTAATGACGGAGAAGGCAGTGACCTCGGTAGCGGTACCGGAGGTAGAGGAGATGGCGCAGAAGTGAGCCTTCTGACGCAGCTCGGGGAAGCTGAACGGCTGGATGATGTTATCGAAGGACTCCTCGGGATACTCGTAGAAGACCCACATGGCCTTAGCGGCATCGATGGGCGAGCCGCCGCCGATGGCGATAATCCAGTCGGGCTCGAACTCGCGCATGGCCTCGGCGCCCTTCATGACCGTCTCGATGGACGGATCGGACTCGACGCCCTCGAACAGCTTGACCTCGAAGCCGCCCTCTTTGAGGTCGGCCTCAACGTCCTGCAGGAACCCGCCGCGGCGCATAGAGCTGCCGCCAGAAACGATGATGGCCTTCTTGCCCTTGAGGTTCTTCACCTCGTGGCGAGCGCCCTCACCAAAGTACAGATCGCGAGGATTGGTAAAACGTCCCATACTGTGCCTCCTAAACAAGCCCCTCTTAGACTTGCGTATATAACGGAGCACCCGATTGGCTCCGTTAGGACCGTTTTGCGCGTTGCCGGCGATGACAATGCGCGATGTCTAAACGTCTCAACGCTCAGACAAACACTATTTTACCGTTCTGGTTGGTCAGTTATTCACCTAAAGCCGACAATGATGAAACGTTTTTTCTATCCCTGAAGACCCTTGTGGGGCATTCATACTCCCAAGCTGGGCAAACGTTTTATCAAGGTTGACCACATATCCCGGGCAGGACGGTGCCCCTCCAAAATGCGCCCCGTTCGCCGCCAAAAATCGACCGTTTGCGGCACCGTGATACCACTCAGTCGTCCAAGGTGCCGACATTTGTGCGACATCCGTCTTCGTGGTGCAAAGGTGCATGTCCAAGTGCGGCACCCCCGGTGTGCCACATGCGGGTAAACTAGAACCTTATATAGAGACATTTGAACCCTAACCGCAGCAAAGGAGGCCCCATGGCATTCGATCCCATTCAAGAGGATTGCCATCGCCTCGTTCTTGAGGCCTTGCGCCGCGACAATATCCCGCTCACCGACGGCCCCGCCGTCGAGCGTCTGATGGAGCAATTCACCCGCAACCCCGCGCCGCTCATCGTGCACGACCGCGACCGCGCCGGGCATCTGATTGCCAAGGTGGTCGAGGCCGTCGACTACCGCATTCCCTTTATCCCCGACGATGCCCAAGCCGAGCAGGAAGAGGCCGCTGCCGAGAACATGCTTCGCGAGGCCGCCGCACTCGATCCGGCCAACTGGGATGCGCAGCGCATGCTGACGGCCCTCACCGCTGACTCCAACGAGGAATACGTGCAATATCTGGTGTCCAAGTGCGACGAGGTGGAGCACGACCTGGCGCTCAAGATCGCCTCGGCGCAGGACCCCTACGAGCGCGAGGCCGCAGGCGACCTGACCCGCCGTCCCTACCTGCGCTGGCTTGCCGCCTTGGCATCGCGCGCGCTCATTAGCGGCCGCTACCGCATGTCGCTCGAAGCCGCAAACCGCAGCCTCGACTTTGCCCCCAACGATCCGGCCGGCGTCCGCCACACCGCAATGCTCGCCATGGCAAAGCTCGAATACCCCGCTGAGGAGCTCAAGCGCTTTCGCTCTGCCCACTCCGTCCCCTATCTCGCCAACACGCCGCTGCGCCGTCGTCCCAAGGATGCAGAACGCGACTTGGACCCGTGGACGCTCATCGCGCTGATGAGCGCTGCCTGGCGCGAGCTGGATTACGAGGGCGCCGAACACTACCTGCGCATCCTTGCGCGCTCGTGCCCGCACGCAGCCGAGGCGCTCTACTTCCAAACCGAGTTTCCCGATGGCGTCTATGCCCGCGTCAACGTGAGTGCAGGCTCCACCGACGAGCTCGTCCTTGCACTCTCCGAGGCGACGCCGGTACTGCAGGAGGGCCTGGGCGCGCCCGACAACGCCAGCTTTGCCGCCTGGATCGCCACCAACGACATCGTGCGCTCCCAGATCGACGAGCGCATACTGCGGGCGGCCGAGCAGGGCTTGCCGTTTAAGGGAGGAGACCTCTAATGGATCCGAGCGTCTACATCCCCGCCTACCTGGAGCGCACCTATCTGGCGTCGCACCCCGAGCTCACCGATGCAGCACGCGAGCTTGTCCATAACGACATTAGCGCGAATCCCCAAAAGCATGCGCAGTCCGAGCATGCTCAGGCACTGCTGTCCTATGCCGGTGTTCATCGCCACCTGCTCGACGAGCTCCATCGCATCGAGGACATGGGCAGCGACGAGGAGTTTGAGCAGACGCGCAACCGCCTGTTCGACGATATGCGTGATGAGCTGCTCAAGATCGTCCGCGTCGATGCACTGGCCGTCGACGCGCAGCTGCTCGCCATCATCCTGGCCGACACGCCCGTTGACGCCTGCCTGGGCGACCTGATGAAGCTCGAGGCGAGCACGGCCGACTACCTGCAACAGAGCGTGCCCGGGTTTGATATGGAGGCCCCGCACTATTGGGCCAATAATGTTTTGGCCGACGGTGTCACCGCAGCAGACCTCACCGTAAGCGAGCCGGCGCTTATCGGGTGGCTCCACACGCTCGAGGCCATCTCGCAGCTGTGCATGGCGAGCGCCCGCTACCGCGCTGCTGCCAACTACGCCCGCCGCGTCCTTAAGGCGGAGGGCTATCCCACCCGGGCCGCCGGCACCGTGTTGTTTGCCCTCGCCCGCTTGGAAGACCAGGACGGCTTTTTTGCCCTAGCCCACCAGCTCGAGGAACAGGTGGGAGCCGATGCACTCGAGAACTCCCCCTGGTACCTGCTCGCCCGCACGATCTTGCTGTTCAAAACGAACAAGATGCGCCCGGCGACGCGCGCGCTGCGTGAGTTCGCTAACCGTTGCGAGGGCGGCGCGTTCTTCTTGCTGAACCCCATGTACCAGACGCCGTATCTTCCCTGCCGACCCGAGCCGCGCGACCCCTGGGACCTCTCGCACCAGGCGGTTTGGGAAGCCGACGGTATTATCTCGGACACCCCCGACTTTGCCCCCTGGGCCAACGCCTGCGAAGATGTATCGCAGCTTGCCCAGGAATTTGCGCGCCGCTACGGCTTTTAGCGACGCGATCGCCCCGACCATGTCATCTATGTTAGGAACGGCTTCATGAACCTCCGCTCATCTCTCGCCTGCACCTCGAGCGATATCGCCCGCTGGGGACTGCGCTCTGTCCTCAAACGCCAGGGTGGCGTGCTTCCCGGCCGCATCGCCATGAAGATCGACCCCGAGCTGCTAAGCGACCTCGCGAGCCTGGTCGACCGCAGCGTGGTGATCACCGGCACCAACGGTAAGACCACCACCTCCAACCTCATCGCCGACGCCGTTGCTGCCAGCGGTGCTACCGTGGTATGCAACCGTGCCGGCAACAACATGGAGCCGGGCGTGGTGGGCGCACTGCTCGAGGCCCGCGGCGGCCTTAAGCACACTGTCAGCGGCAAGCGCGTGGGCGTTTTTGAGTGCGATGAGCTTTACACCGTACGCGTTCTGCCCAAGCTCAAGCCGACGTACTTTGTGCTGCTCAACCTGTTCCGCGACCAGCTAGACCGCTACGGCGAGATCGACCATACCCAAGGCGTCATCGCCCATGCGTTGGAGCTCTCTCCGGCAACAACGCTCATCTACAACGCCGACGACCCGCTGTGCGCCTCGATTGCCGCGCGCGTTCCCAATGCAAGCATCGCCTTTGGCATCGACGGCGCCACCAACACCGAGTCCGATCGCATTAGCGACTCGCGTTTTTGCTCACAGTGCAACGCCCCGCTGGAATACGACTATGTGCAGTACGGACAGCTGGGCGCCTATCATTGCCCTTCGTGCGGCTGGGGTCGCCCCGCGCTGCTCCGCCGCGTGACGGGCGTTGAGCTCGGCTGCGACGGCTACGGCTTTGACCTGGCCTTTGGACCCGAGGCCAACGCGCCCGCCGTGAACATCGCCACGCGCTACAACGGCCTGTACATGGTCTATAACGTCGCCGCCGCCTTCTTTGCGGCGCACGAGCTGGGCGTGGACGCGGCGCACCTGCAGCCCACGCTTAATGCCTACGTGCCCGCCGGCGGACGCATGGGCCGCTGGGATATTGCCGGCCGCACCGTCGAGGCCAACCTGGCCAAGAATCCCGTGGGCTTCGATCGACAAATCCAGTCCATCAAGACGGCAGACGGCAGACTCTGCGCTTTCTTCCTCAACGACAACGATGCCGACGGCCACGATGTATCGTGGATCTACGACGTCGACTTTGAGCGCATCGCCGACACGCCGGGTCTTGTCGCCTTTGCCGGAGGCACGCGCGCGCACGACATGCAGGTGCGCCTCAAGTACGCCGGCATCGATGCCGCGATTATCTCGGACGTCGCGCAGGCAATTGGCGCCGTGGCAGACGAGGCCGCCGATGACACCTTCTACGCCGTCGCCAACTACACGGCCTTCCCGCCGCTGGTCAAAGAACTCGACGGACTGAAGGGCGCCACTTCCGACGCTGTTGCCGGGCGCGCCGTAGCCCGTGCCGACGGCAGCGCTCTTCCTGTCGGCATCGCACCAGTCGAGCTTTCGAGCCCGCTGCGCATCGTCTACCTGTATCCCGATGCCCTTAACCTCTACGGCGACGGCGGCAATGTTATCGCGCTCGAGCGCCGCTGCGCCTGGCGCGGCATCCCCGTTCGCGTGGATGAGGTCCGCATGGGCGAGGTGCTCGATCTGCATGATGCCGATATCGTCATGATGGGTGGCGGCTCCGACCGCGACCAGCTAGCCGTGGCACACGAGCTGCTCGCCCAAAAAGACAAGGTCGCGGCCTATGTTGAGGATGGCGGCTCGCTGCTTGCCATCTGTGGCAGCTATCAGCTGCTCGGCCGTTCGTACTATATGGGCGAGGATCGCATCGAGGGCCTGGGCGTCATTGCCGCCGAAACCGTACGCGGCTCCGACCGCCTGATCGGCAACGTCGCCGTCAAGACCGACCTGTCACCCGAGCCCTTTGTGGGATTCGAGAACCACGGCGGCCGCACCTTGCTCGATGCAGAGGCCACGCCGCTCGGAACGTCTGTCGTCACGGGCACCGGCAACAACGGCGACGATGGCTTTGAGGGCATCATCTACAAGGGTGTCATCGGCACGTACCTGCACGGGCCGGCGCTCCCCAAGAACCCCGAGCTCGCCGACTGGCTCATCACCCACGCCCTCGAGCGCCGCGGCGATGCGCAGGCCACAGCCCTGCTGCCGCTCAAGCCCCTCGACGACACCTACGAGCGCACCGCTCACGACGCCGCCATGAAGCTCCTCCCCTAACGCCCCACCACCACAAAGGGGACAGGCACCTTTGTGGTGGTTTTGACCCGCCACGGCAGTTTGTCTCGATTTGTAACATCTAGACCGTTAAAAGTCGTCGTACTGTTACAGATTGAGATGTTGGTGCCGACGCCCGCCGTCTATCTCGATCTGTAACAGATAGAGCCGATTTGCCCGCTCAGATGTTACAGATTGAGATATTTGAAAATCGGAATAAAAGCCTACTCCTGTGTGGTGATTTTCCAGTTTGCCAACGATATACGCGCCGGCAAAAAAGTCTGCTATACTCTTTCCCGCTGTCCCCATCGTCTAGCGGCCAAGGACGCCACCCTTTCAAGGTGGATATCGCGGGTTCGAATCCCGCTGGGGGCACCATTTAAAATGAGAAGCCCGTTGCCCTCGCGATGACGGGCTTTTTGCTACCGATATACCGGGATTCGAACCCGACAGGGTGCGGATCCCGGCAAATCGGTAGCAAAACGGACTCCAAAGCGTCCTTCGCAAACAAAAAGCCGGGGCCCGCGCGATGCGGACCCCGGCTTTCAACCGTGACGGCATGCTGTCCCAGTCCTACACGTAGAACAGAATGTCGTCGTAGGTCGGGACCGGCCAGTAGTCGGCGGCCACGATCTCCTCCATGGCATCCACGGCGGCGCGCAGCGTATCCATAGCGGGAACGACCTCGTGCGCGTACACGTTGGCCTGCTCCTGACCATCGAGGGCTTCGGCCTTCTGATGCACGGCATCGAGCGCCTTGATGGAGTCGTTGATGGCGGTGATACCGTTGCAGAGCTTGTTGAGCGTGTTCTGCTCGCACTGCATGGCGGCCTCCGCACCAGCGGCACGAATAGTCTCAAGGCCCTTAGCGACCTTGGTGGCATAGGCAGTAATGACCGGGCGATAGGTACGACGCGCCTCGCGAACCATCGTGGTGGCCTCGATGTTCATGAGCTTGTTGTACTTCTCGAGCTTGCAGTCGTAGCGGCACTGGGCCTCGGCCTTGGTCAGGACACCCGTCTCCTCAAAGAGCGCAATGGCCTTATCGGAAACAAAGGCGGGCAGGGCGTCGGCCGTGGTCTTGTTGTTGGCAAGGCCGCGCTTCTCGGCCTCAACGGGCCACTCGTCGGAGTAGCCATCGCCGGAAAAGAGGATGCGCTGGTGGTCGGTCAGGACCTTCTTGCAGTACTCGAGCGCGGCGTCCTGGAACTCATCCTCGGGCGTACCCTCAAGCGCGTCGGCGAAGGACTTGAGCGACTTGGCCACGGCGGCATCGAGCACCAGGTTGGAGTCGGAGACGTTCTGCTCGGAGCCGCAGGCACGGAACTCGAACTTGTTGCCGGTGAAGGCAAACGGGGAGGTGCGGTTGCGGTCGGTGTTGTCCTGCATCAGCTTGGGCAGGGTATCGGCGCCCAGGTCGAGCACGCCGCGCGTGGCATGGACGGAAGCCTTGCCATCGATGATCTTCTCGACGACCTCGGTAAGCTGGTCGCCCAGGAAGATGGACATAATCGCCGGAGGAGCCTCGTTGGCGCCCAGACGATGATCGTTGCCGGCCGAGGCAACGGAGGCACGCAGGAGCTCCTGATAGTTATCGACGGCCTCGATCACCGCGGTGAGGAAGACGATGAACTGCAGGTTGTCGAGCGGGGTGTCGCCCGGATCGAGCAGATTCTCGGACTCGGTGCCAAGCGACCAGTTGTTGTGCTTGCCCGAACCGTTGATGCCCTCGAAGGGCTTCTCGTGCAGCAGGCAGACCAAGTCGTGGCGGGAGGCGATGAGCTTCATCTTCTCCATCATGACCAGATTCTGGTCGATGGCCTCGTTGACCTCGCCATAGACCGGTGCGAGCTCATGCTGGCAGGGGGCAACCTCGTTGTGCTTGGTCTTGGCGGGAATGCCGAGCGCCCACAGCTCGTTGTCCAGGTCCTTCATATAGGACGAGACGGTGGGGCGGATTGCGCCAAAGTAGTGCTCCTCGAGCTCCTGGCCCTTGCAGGGAGCGGCGCCAAAGAGCGTGCGGCCGGTGATGACCAGGTCCTTGCGCTTGCGGTAGGCGTCCTTCTTGATCAGGAAGTACTCCTGCTCGTCGCCTACGGAAGGAACGACCTTCTTGGGGCTCTTGCCAAACAATGCCAAAACACGCTTGGACTCACGCGAGAGCGCGGTCATGGAGCGCAGCAGCGGGGTCTTCTTGTCCAGGGCCTCGCCCGTGTAGGAGCAGAAGGCCGTGGGGATGCACAGGACGTCGTCCTTGATAAAGGCGGGGCTGGTGGGATCCCAAGCGGTGTAGCCACGGGCCTCGAAGGTGGCACGCAGGCCGCCGTTGGGGAAGCTGGAGGCGTCCGGCTCGCCCTGGATGAGGTTCTTGCCCGTAAACTTGGTAATGGCGGTGCCGTCGTGGTTGGGCTCGAGGAAGCTGTCGTGCTTCTCGGAAGTGATGCCCGAAAGCGGCTGGAACCAGTGCGCATAGTGCGTAGCGCCCTTGGAGATGGCCCAGACCTTCATGGCGTGAGCGACGGCGTTGGCCACGTCCAGGTCGAGCGGCTCACCGTCCTCGAGGGTTGCAGCAAGGCGCTTCCAAATGTCCTTGGGGAGGTAGTCCTTCATGACTTCCTCAGAGAACACCATGGTTCCGAAGCGGTCAGTAAGTTCGGCCATACGGAACTCCCTTCGTATCGGCACCGCGTGAGAAGCGGTGTTGATTGCTAACGAACGAGTCCTAGCTTAGACTCGCCGTGTTTCCGCGACATTACCGTTATGTTGCTGTCGCGAAACCAATCAATGAGGTTACCGCATCGCGGCGGTGTTGCTGCCCTCAACAGCCAATCAACTGTATAAATTGCAGACCTCTCCCCATGGTTTAAGGATAGTCAACTTGGAATGGGGCTCTATTAACTGGTATTTCGCATCAGATACCATTCAATAGAGCCCCCATTCTACATTGACCGCTCTGTTATAGGAAATGCCGATAGCGAAGCATTTTCGATTGGTATCACCAAATAGCGAGTAAAACTCCATCGTGGCGCAGTGGTGCTGTAGAATCCTTACAACACATCGCACTAAGCATCTAAAGGAGCACGATATGCGCGTCGACGAGGTTTTTAAGCAGGCAGCATCCCAAGGCACCGCGCCCGTTTCGTTTGAGATGTTCCCGCCCAAGGGCGAGCTGACCCTCGACACGGCTCGCGAAGTGGCAGGCAATCTGTGCAATCTTTCGCCGAGTTTTGTCTCGGTCACCTGCTCGGCCGGCGGTTCGGGCAACGGCGCCGCCACCGCCCCCATCGCACATATGATTACGAGCGAATTCGATACGCCCTCGGTGGCACACCTCACCTGTGTGGACCGTACCCACGCCGATATCGCCGCCAAGATCGATGAGTACCGCACCGCCGGCGTCGAAAACATCCTGGCCCTGCGTGGCGATCTCCCTGCCGGCGCGACCGAGGACGACAAGCCCGCCTCGGACTACGCCTACGCCCGTGACCTCATCCCCGAGCTCGTCGACGCCGGCTTTTGTGTGGGCGCCGCAGCCTACCCCGAGGGCCACATTGCCTGTGAGGACCTCAACGTCTCGGTCGAACACCTCAAGCAAAAACAGGACGCCGGCGCGAGCTTCTTTGTGACGCAGCTCTTCTTTGATAACGAGTGCTTCTACCGTTTTCGCGAGCTTGCCGACAAGGCCGGTATCACCGTGCCCATTACCGCGGGCATCATGCCGTTTATGGGCAAGTCGCAGATCAGCCGCATGGTCTTTATGTGCGGCGCATCGCTGCCCTCCCCCGTCATCAAGATTCTCGCCAAGTACGAGAACGATCCCGAGAGCCTGCAGGCAGCCGGTGTAGATTATGCCGCCCGTCAGCTTTGCGACCTCAAGGAGCACGGCGCCGCCGGTCTGCACCTGTACACTATGAATCGTCCTGCGATCGCCGCAACCATTATGGAGCGCCTGGGGTAATGGAAAAACCGCACATCGATACAACCGCTGTCGAAGTGCCGGCCGACCTTGCGTCGCCGGCGCTTTATCGTATCGATGATGCCCACCATCCCCGCGTCGATCGTGCCGAGATGCTGCGCTACCTGGGCTACAGCGGTCAGCAAATTGAGCCCGAACTGTCGCAGCGTATTGAGCTTGTCGTTGAACGTTTAGAACTGGACATTGAGCCCCGTGGCGTGCGCCGCGTGTTTGCCGTCGATGCCACGGGCGTGGACGAACAAAGTGAGCCTTGCATTCGCTTGGTCGGCACCAACGTTGAGCTGCGAGGTCGCGATATCTATCGACATCTCAAAGACGCCCGCTTTGCCGCGCTCATGGCATGCACCCTCGGCATGGACGCCGAGCGTCGCCTGCGCACCACGGGAGCCCAGCAGCCCCTGGAGGGAGCCGTGCTCGACGCCGCATGCTCTGCCTATGTAGAAGCCGCCGTCGAGCAGATGGACCAGCAGGTCAAGGCTGCGGCCGCCGCACACGGACTCGCCGGCAACTGGCGCTTCAGTCCCGGCTACGGCGACTGCCCGCTTACGGCACAGCGCTCAATCGTGGACGCGCTCAACGCCACGCGGCTCATCGGGCTTACCGTCACGCCCACCAGCCTGCTCATGCCCACCAAGAGCGTGACCGCGGTGATCGGTCTGTTCGACGGCGAGGTCCACGACGCCCAGAGCCGCCCCACCTGCAATATCTGCCGCATGCGCGAGCACTGTCGCTTCCGCGCCGCCCACACCACCTGCTATTCCAGCCATTAGGAGCCCTCGATGTTTACTCCGCTTATCACTCATGATTCTGACGGCACTGCATTGGCGGCACCCGTTGATGCCGCACGTCGCAACGGTGCCACGTACAAGACGCGCACGATCGACGATCTGCGCATTAAGGACGATCGCCTGCGTGCGGCCATCGAGGGCACGGGGCATCTGCTGTTCGACGGCGGCATGGGCACCATGCTGCAGGCGGCCGGCATGAAGGCCGGAGCCCTGCCCGAGCTGCTCAACTTTGAGGAGCCCCAGGTCATTACCGACATTCAGCGACAGTACGTCGAGGCCGGCTGCGACGTGATCACCGCCAATACCTTTGGCGCCAACGCCCACAAGCTCGACGGTACCGCCACCGTGGCAGATGTCTTTGCCGCCGCTGTCGCCTGCGCCCGCGCAGCCGGTGCCCACTACGTCGCCGGCGATATCGGCCCCATCGGCGCGCTGCTGCGCCCCTTGGGTACCCTCAGCTTCGACGAGGCCTACGACCTCTTTGCCGAGGAGGTGCGCTCTGGCGTCGCCGCGGGTGTGGACCTCTTTATTATCGAGACTATGACCGACCTGGCCGAGATCAAGGCGGCAGTCCTCGCCTGCCGCGAAAACTCCAACCTGCCCGTCTTTGCCACCATGACCTTTGAGGAAGACGGCCGCACCTTCTTGGGCACGAGCCCCGAGGTCGCCGCCATCACCCTCGACGCCATCGGCGCCGACGTTTTGGGCATCAACTGCAGCCAGGGCCCGGCCGAGCTCCGAGGACTCGCCGCGCGTATGCTCACCGTTACGGACAAGCCCGTTATGGTGCAGGCCAATGCGGGACTGCCCCGCGTGGACGATGACGGCAATACCGTCTTTGATATCCAGGCACCCGAATACGCCGAGGCCGTCGCCGGCATGATTGAGGACGGCGTGAGCGTCGTGGGCGGCTGCTGCGGCACCACGCCGGCGCACATGGCCGCCTTGCGCACGCTTATCGATAACCACACGCCCAGTCCGCGCTACCGCAAGCCCAGCATGTCGGTCACAAGCGCCCAGACCGTGGTGGACCTCCCCTGCGACGGCCACAAGATTGCCGTCATCGGCGAGCGCATCAATCCCACCGGCAAAAAGCGCCTGCAGCAGGCCCTGCGCGACGGCGACCTGGACTACGTCGTGAGCCAGGGCATCAGCCAGCAAGAACAGGGCGCCGACATCTTGGACGTTAACGTGGGCCTGCCCGAGATCGACGAGGTCAAGATTATCCAGCAGGCGACCGAGCAGCTCCAAGGCTCCACGCTGTTGCCGCTGCAGATCGACTCCACCGATCCCGCCGCCATCGAGGCCGCCGTACGCCGCTACGCCGGCAAGCCCATCATCAACTCGGTCAACGGCAAGCAACAGATCATGGATGAGATCTTTCCGTTGGTTGCCCACTACGGCGCCAACGTCGTCGGCCTTACGCTCGACGAAGGCGGCATCCCCGATACCGCCGAGGCCCGCTTCGCCATCGCCGAGCGCATCGTGGCCGAGGCCGCCCGCTACGGCATCGGCCCGGACCGCATCCTCATCGACTGCCTGGTCATGACCGCCTCGACCAATCAACGCCAGGCCGAGCAGATTCTGCGCGCCATGTCCCTGTGCAAGGAGCGCCTGGGCGTCAAATGCGCGCTTGGCGTGTCGAACATCAGCTTTGGCCTGCCCGCCCGCCCGCTGCTGGGCTCGGTCTTTTTGGCTGCCGCCTTCGGCGCGGGCCTGGACGCCCCCATCATGAACCCGGGCTCCAAGCGCTTTATGGACACCGTCTACAGCTATCGCGTCCTGAGCGTTGAGGACGAGGACTCGACCGGATACATCGAGCGCTATGCCGGCTGGACCGATCCGTACAAGATCGCCGCCAACCCGGCAGCAGCTCAGGCCGCATCGACCGACACCGTGCCCGCCGCTGGTGTCACCAGCACCGACGGCAACGACGACCCCATCCGCCACATGGTCGTCTCGGGCCGCAAAGGCGAGATCGCTGCCGAGACCGAGCGTCTGCTGGCAGACCACGACGCCATGGACCTCATCAACAACCACTTTATCCCCGCCCTCGACGAAGTTGGCGTCCTCTTTGACCAGGGCAAGTTCTTCTTGCCGCAGCTTA
The DNA here is from genome assembly GCA_019414245.1 of Collinsella sp. GTDB lineage: Bacteria > Actinomycetota > Coriobacteriia > Coriobacteriales > Coriobacteriaceae > Collinsella. The sequence continues at coordinate 19,243 of DXMK01000010.1, forward strand.
TGGCCTCGGCCGAAGCCGCACGCGTGGGCTTCGACACCATCAAGCGCCTGATGCCCGCCGGCGAGATTGCCGACAAGGGCAAGATCTGCGTGGCCACCGTCAAGGGCGACATCCACGATATTGGCAAGAACATCGTCAAAATGCTGCTCGACAACTACGGCTACACCGTCTTTGACCTAGGCCGCGACGTCGACCCGCAGGAGGTACTCAAGACCGTCAAGGAGCGCGACATTAAGCTCGTCGGCCTCTCGGCGCTTATGACCACCACGGTCGTCGCCATGGAGGAGACCATCAAGCTGCTTCATGCCGAGGTGCCGGGCGTCAAGATCATCGTAGGCGGCGCCGTGCTCACCCCCGAATACGCCAAGCAGATCGGCGCGGACTACTACGCCAAGGATGCCGCCGAAAGCGCGCGCATCGCCGAAGAGGTCTTTGGGCAGTAACACAACGGAAACAACCGAGCACCAAAACGTGCCGCATGCGCCACTTGGCATGTGCGGCACGTTAGAATAGAAAAGACTATGCTCGTTTTGGCAGATAGGAGCGCAAGGATGGCGATCACGCCCGCAGAAATCGCGGAAACCCGCGGCATGGTTGAGGAGCAGAACCTCGACATCAGGACCATCACCATGGGTGTTTCGCTCATGGGTTGCGGTGACGAGAACCTCGACCGCATGTGCACGAAGATCTACGACCACGTGACGCACACGGCTGAGCACTTGGTCGAGACCGCCGAGAACCTCGAGCGCGAGTACGGTATCCCCATCGTCAACAAGCGCGTCTCCGTTACCCCGGTGGCGCAGATCGCCGCGTGCTGCAAGGATGAGGACCTCACCCCCATCGCGCATGCCCTCGACCGCGCGGCCGAGACCCTCGGCATCGACTACCTGGGTGGCTTCTCCGCGCTCGTCCAGAAGGGCATCGGCGACGCCGACCGCCGCGTCATCCAGTCCATCCCCCAGGCGCTCGCCACCACGAGCCGTGTCTGCTCCAGCGTCAACGTCGCCAGCCTGCGCGCCGGCATCAACATGGACGCCGTGCTTATGGCCGCCCAGACCATCATCGATGCCGCTAAACTCACGGCCGACCAGGATTCCGTCGGCGCTTCCAAGTTTGTCTGCTTTGCCAACATGGTCGAGGACTCTCCGTTTATGGCGGGCGCCGTCCACGGCGGTGGCGAGGCCGACGCCGTCATCAACGTAGGCGTCTCGGGCCCCGGCGTTATGGCCGCAGCTCTGGAGACGCTGCCCGATTCCGCCTCGATGATGGAGGTTGCCGAGAAGATTAAGCAGACCGCCTTTAAGATCACCCGCGCCGGCGAGCTCATGAGCCGCGAGGCCGCCCATCGTCTGGGTGTCGAGAAGGGCATTGTCGACCTGTCACTGGCTCCCACGCCTGCCATCGGTGACTCCGTTGCCCGCATCCTCGAAATCATCGGCGTGGGCACCTGCGGTGGCCCCGGCACGACCTGCGCGCTCGCCATGCTCAACGATGCCGTCAAGAAGGGCGGCGTCATGGCCAGTTCCAGCGTGGGCGGCCTCTCCGGCGCCTTTATCCCCGTGTCCGAGGACGCCGGCATGATCGCCGCCGTCGAAGCCGGCGCGCTTTCGCTCGAGAAGCTCGAGGCCATGACCTGTGTGTGCTCCGTCGGTCTGGACATGATCGCCATCCCCGGCGACACCCCGGTCGAGACCATCGCCGGTATCATCGCCGACGAAATGGCCATCGGCGTCATCAACAACAAGACCACGGCCGTGCGCGTGATTCCCGCCATCGGCAAGGGCGTGGGCGACTGCGTCGAGTACGGCGGCCTGTTTGGCCGTGCGCCCATCATGCCGGTGAACCCCAACGCCGGCACCGTGCTTGCCCATCGCGGTGGACGCTTCCCGGCGCCGCTGAACTCGCTGAAGAACTAGCCTAGGGATACGAGGCGAGGAGCCCCGCCGCCGGGCGGCAGACATATAAGGTCGCCTGCTCGGACAGTCCTGACTCGCACGGAGAGCACATTAAGTGCTCTCCGGCTCGTGCGGAACTCGCGATCGACCTTATATGTCTGCCGCCCGGCGGCGGGGCTCCCGCACATCTCAACCTTGGCTGGGTTCTGGCTCAGTGGCAGTCGCTTCGCTTCTGCCCGCCTTGGTTGGTGTGGCGGTTTGGCGTTGGAGCGGTTCTTTTTCTGATATATGCTGGTTGCGGCTCTTCTTTTGGGAGGAGTCGCTTTTTTGTTGCTAGGAGGTTGGCCCGTGGTTGATGGGGAGATTCGTTCTGAGCTGCTTGCTGCGGATTGGAATGGCGAATGGATGCGTCTGCAGGCCGCTCGGCATCGGGCTGATGATTCTTTTGAATGGGATAAGCGAGCTCGACATTTTCGACCTCTTGAGACTGCCCCTTATGCTCGGGATTTTATAAAGCTGTTGGCACTTGAGCCCGGCGAGTCGGTGCTCGATATGGGGTGTGGAGCTGGGTCGATTGCTATTCCGCTTGCGCAAGACGGGCATCCCGTGATTGCCGCTGACTTTTCCCCTGCCATGTTGGGCACCCTTGATGCTGGCATTGAGTACTATGGGCTCGAGGACCTGATTACGCCGCTTGAGCTTGCTTGGGACGATGATTGGGATTTGGTTGGGCCGGTTGCCAAGACTGTGGATGTTGCCTTTGCCAGTCGTTCCGTCACCACAAATGACCTAAAAGGCGCGCTTGCCAAGCTCGACCGCACGGCTCGCCGGCGTTGTGCTGTCACAATGGTCGCCAACTCCAGCCCGCGCTATGACTTGCACCTGATGAACGCCATCGGCGCCTCGGTTACCTGCAACAATGGCTTTGTGTACGCCTTCAACATCCTCATTCAGATGGGTGCCCTGCCGCAGGTCACGTACTTTGAATCGCCGCGTCGCGATACCTTCGACAGCCTTGAGGCAGGTGTGGCGGATTTTTCCCGTATGCTCGATCATGGCAACGAGGATAAGGTCGACCGTCTGCGCGACTACATCGCCCAACACATGATTGAGAATCCCCATGCCGGTGAGCCGGGCTCCAAGGGCGTGCCGCAGGGGCGCTATATGCTCGACCATATCCGTAAGGTTCGCTGGGCGTTTATTGCATGGGAACCGGTCTCTGCGCCCAGCTCGTAGCCTGTTCGCAGCCCGCACCGCCCACTCACTCGGCATCCGCATTCTTTTTGAACTGGGCAAACGCGCTCCACACCGCGCCGTTCCTGCGCTATCGTGGGACAGCTCACGTAGATTAAGGCCCCGTCGCGGGGCGCCCCATACATAGAAAGCGAGAACCCATGGCACTGACAGGAGCCCAGGTCAAGCAGCTTCGCAGCATGGCCCATCACCTCAACCCCGCCATCATCATCGGCAAGTCCGATATCAACGAGGGCACCGTCGAGCAGACGGTCGCCTATCTGGAGAAGCATGAGCTCGTTAAGTGCTCCGTGCTCGATGGCTCCAGTCTTTCCGCCCGCGAGGCCGCCGAAGAGCTCGCTGAGCGTTGCCACGCCGAGGTCGTCCAGGTCATCGGCCGCAAGTTCTCGCTGTATCGCGAGTCCTCGCGCAAGGACATCGAGAAGATCAAGCTCGTCTAAGAGTCAATGATCCGGCGAACCAACACATAGCAAGCATACGGGTGCCCAAGTACTTCGGGCGCCCGTTTTTTATCGCTCGACCAGCACGCGATTGAGCCGCCCCTCCACCAAGCGCTCGTATAGACGCCGCGTCTCGGGCTCGGGCACGCCATTGACCTGCTCCCTCAGATGGTGCATATGCCCACTGTATAGCTCGACGATATCGCGCCTCCGCCCCGCCGCACTGTAGACACGCATGGCGCAGCGCACCATATCCTCACGCGCCGTTTCCTGTCGAAGACCCGACTCCGCCAGCCAAATCGCCGACTGCAGATCGTTTTCTTCTAGAGCGGCATTTGCTCCCTTAATCATGCAATCGATGTACTTTGACTGCATAATGCGTCGCATACGCAAAAAGTAGGTGGGATTACAGCCATTGGGAACATACAGCGGTCCGGCATAAAGCTGCTCAATCTTAAGGCACAGCTCAACTAAATGGGGCCCGCGCGCACCCGTGCGATTTCCCAAAACCTCGCGGCTTATCTGGTCAAACAGCCGTACATCGGTCTTGACGTAGTCGCCGTTGAGTCCGATGCATTCATTTTGGATGAGCACGCACGACTTGCCATCCGGCGTCGGTCCCAAAGCCGACCGCAAGCGCGATATCGTCGAGTACAGGTTGTTGCGGGCGCTATTGAACTCGGCATGGGGCCACAGCTCCATGGCCAACGTCTCACGATCGACGAGTGCATCCATGCCCAGCGCAAGCCGCTCGGCAAGTGTCGCCGCCTTCTTGCGGCGCCACATTTTGTCCGTGATGGGAAACCCGTCGCGCTCGGCGCGAAACGCACCAAACATGCGAATCTCGATATGGTCAATGGTATCAACGGCTTCAACCTCGCCGGCCTGGAACAGGCGCTCGCCCTCCCCTTCCAAATCGTCGCGCAGCGAGTACCGCGACAGCTCGCGCACGGGAAGCTTCTTGCGAATCCTGGTCGCCGGCTCGCCCAGACAATGCATGGCAAGGCGCGCAAAGAGCCGATACGATGGCTCCAGAATCCCCGCACGATTCATGGACATCCAGGCCGCAAGGTCGCTGTCTCGGCCCGCACAGGCCAAATGCAGCGCCACCATCCAGGCCTCCGCTCCACCAACCTGCGTCTGGCTTATATCGAGCAACTCCGCTTCCTCACGTACCGAAACCATCGAGGTGTTACGCAGATACGCCGCGCGCTCCAGCAGCAATGCGTTATCGCGCATGTACGCAATCGACTCCTCGGCAAGTTTGAGCACTTGGACCGCACGGAACTTTGCATTAACCGGCCGTCCCTCTGCCAGCGACTGCCAGCCTTCTAGCAACAGGCCAAACAGCTGAATCTGGTTATCGCGCATGCGCACGGCAAAACGATCGAGCTCGTTGAACGCCGCGTCGTCGGTTACCGGCAGGCCGGAAAGGAGCCGCCGTGCCGCCAGCACCATGCGCACCCAGATAGCCATCGCCTTAAGCCCACGCACGTCGAGCGCCTCCCGCACCACCGTCATCTCGTCGTCGCGCTCGTCGGTTCCCGTAAACGACCCGTCAAAGAGCTCCACCAGCATGCTATCGGCCCGTATAACAATCCCCGCGATGTCGAGCTCACAGTCGTAGGCCTTGCTCGTTTTGAGCTGCTGTAGAACGCCGCCGTCATCTCCCCGCTCGGTCAGGCAGCGCTTGACCTCGATATGCGCGGACAACATATCGAGTGCGGTATGGGATGTCTCGATTTCTGGCACGGCCAGGTTCGTAGGAAGCCCAAGCCCGTTGTCCCCATAGCAAACAGCCGTCAGTGTCTGGGCCACTCTCCATGAAACAGGGTCTATTTCGCAGGCCGCCCGTTCGCCCCCGCGCTCGATGACCGATGCCATATAGCGAGCGAGCTTTGTATTGGACACGCTGACCGCTGCCAAATACACGCCGAGCGCCTCGGCAGGCGTTGGCTCTGGAGCCGGATCGTCGGCATCGATCGTACCCAGCGCTGCTCGGCAGATATCGGCCCCGTGCCCCGTCAGAGCAAGATCGACCCCATACTGCCCAGCAAGTTCAAGGACCGCTCCACGGTCCAAAAAGGCGTCCGCCAGGCCCATCGCCGCATCGCATCGGCCCGCTTTAAGCAAAATCCGGGCCGCCCTCGGAACAAGTTCGGGGCGAACCTCGGCCACCAACTTACGCAAACGCAAGCGTCCGTTATCCTCCGTGCCCAGACACGTAAAACTCCGCTCAGCGGGGTCCAAGCCAAAGATCGGGTAGTCGCGTACAAAGTAGGACTGGTCGACCATCGATAGCCTCACCCCGCAAGCCTCGAGTTCTGCGATATTGCCCTCGCCCATCAAAACCATGAGACATGCCACGCAAAACAGCGCATTATTGTCGAGCGAAGCCAGATCGACAAGTGCCGCGCCATATACGTTGACAATCTCGTTTTCGAGCAGACCGGCTACGTCGCCTTGGCCATACAGACCCGTCTGCAATGCCGAAACGAGCTCGGGCACGCCCTGCGTGAGCTGATAAAAGTCGAGCGATGTGCTGATCGAAAACGCCGATGCCCACGCCGAATACTCATAGGCATGCACCTTGAGCATCTGCGCATTGATCTTAACCGAATCGCCCAGCCCATGAATCAGCTGACGATTTGAAGGACGACAGGAGATAAAGACCCCTATCCCCATAGCGCGCAGGCCGCGAATCCTGTCGATGAGGTCTTCGGTATCGTGCTGATCGAGGTTTGGCACATTATCAATCGCGATAAGGGAGTGCGGTTTGTCTTTGAGTTCTTCGGTAACCACCTCGAGCTGCATAAACACCTCGCGCCCAATGGCGCGATCGGCCTCGATAATCCGCACGGGGTCTCGCGTCGGGTCGCATTTAACCTCATGGGTGTACTGCAGCAGCACCGAGGTCTTCCCAAACCCGTCGGGCGCATAAAGAACCACGATGCCGGCCTTTCGGCCCTTGGTGATAAGCTCATTCATCAAGCGTTCGCGTCGCACCATATAGCCTCCGCCCAGCGGCATCAGCTCGAGGTCGTCTATACCGCTCAAATCGTTTACCATGCCCGCTCCTCAACTCGACCGTATGGACACTGTAGCCGCAAGACCATACAAGCCGCGCTATGAATAGAGCGACCTTGTGTTTTAGGTTGTCTTTTGGTACGCAAGCGGCAAGTTTTTGTACAGCGAGGGCCGATTGTTATTAATCCCCCGACTAATCGGTCTTTAAGCAGGTAAATGAGCTTGTCAGCTTGTCCCATCTAAGCGGCAGTGTAACGCAAATGAACAAGGTTCAGCTATGTCATTCAACTCGCCTAGCACCCGCTACCGTCTACGACCTTTTAGTGGCATTTTTGCATAGAATCTGATATGGAATGAATCAAGCTGTTGGGCATCCGGCATTCGTCAAGCTTGCGGCAAGATTTTGGTCAAGTGGGCAAAAAGGGATAGCAAAAAGGCCCCCGCAAAGCGGAGGCCTTAAGCAAGGCTATGTCGAGGTGCAGGATTCGCGCTACTCGCAGAGCGAAAGGGCGGCCTCGTCGGCAACGACAACGCAGTTGGTGTGCAGCTGCAGGATCGAAGCCGGGCACTCGGGCGTAACCGGACCATAGCACATATCGTGCACGGCCTGAGCCTTGGCCTCGCCGTTGGCGACGACCAGGATCATGCGGGCATACATGATGGTCTGGGTACCCATGGTGTAGGCCTGACGGGGAACGTCGTCGATGCTGTCGAACAGGCGGCTGTTGGCCTGAATGGTGCTCTCGGTAAGGTCGACGCAGTGCGTGCCCTTGGAGAAGTGGTCATCGGGCTCGTTGAAGCCGATGTGGCCGTTGTTGCCAATGCCGAGCAGCTGCAGATCCGGGTAACCGGCGTCGGCGACGATCTTGTCGTACTCAGAGCAGGCAGCGGCGGCGTCGGGGTTGGAACCATCAGGCACATGCGTGTTGTTCAGGTCAATGTTGATGTGATCGAAGAAGTTCTCGCGCATGAAGTAGTGATAGCTCTGGGGATCGTCATGCGAAAGGCCGCGATACTCGTCCAGGTTGTAGGTGCTGACCTCGGCAAAGTCGACGTCGCCCTTCTTGTACCAAGCAGCGAGCTGCTTGTAGGCACCGATCGGGGTGGAGCCGGTGGCAAGGCCCAGCACGCAGTCGGGCTTGAGGATAACCTGCGCCGAAATGATATTGGCGGCCTTGCGGCTCATATCCTCGTAGTCTTTAGCTTTAATGATCTTCATTACGCGTCCTTTCTCGTACAAGAGAGGCAAGGCTCCCTTACAAGCACTTGCCCGCGGCCCGCGTCGGCCGCAACCAACGTGTGCGGCCACCAGGGCGAGGTCGCGTAATGTATGTGTCTCGTGTCTAGCCGCGTCGAGGCCCCTGCCCGTCCACGGTGACCCAAAGCCTTTTAGCTTCGGACAAATCCCATCTTGCCACGGAGGGCGTCCTCTTTCAAGGGCGCCCTCCGTAAACGTGTTTGAATTGTAGGCTAATGGCCACGTGCACTTGCTAGCGCTCGCGAGCAACGATGAGCTGGTCCATCTCTTCGACATGCACGCCAACGGAGCCCTTGATGCTCGAGAACTCAACGGAGTTGCACACCAAGATGGGAACCGTCACATCGTAGCCCTCGGCAGCAATTGCCTCGCGATCGAACTCAATGAGTACATCGCCCTTATGGACGATGTCACCCACTTGTGCATGTACGGTAAAGTGCTTGCCCTCGAGCTGAACAGTGTCCAAACCAACGTGGATGAGCACGTCCAAGCCATCGACCGTGTTAAGCGCAACGGCGTGTCCCGTGGGAAAAATAGCCTCGACCTTGGCATCAGCCGGCGCGATCACGCGCGTTCCGGTGGGCTGAATCGCCACGCCCTGGCCCAAAAGGCCGGTAGCAAACGTCTGATCGTTTACCTCGGAGAGCGGAATGACGTCACCCGAGATGGGAGCATCCAACGTAAGGACTCGACCACGCATACCAAAAGACCTTAGGACTTTAGTGAACATGCTCCCCCTCGGACATACCAATCGACCAAAATAGCCTTAACAGTTTACCACTTGGCACTCGTTTTTGACCATTAGGGAAGTTCGCGCTTGACAACCTCGACGATGTCGTCGACAACGCGCTGGGTCAGCTCGTGCGTCTCGGCCTCGGCCATAACGCGGACCAGCGGCTCGGTACCGCTCGGGCGCACCAGAATGCGGCCGCGGCCGTCAAGCTCCTTCTCGGCAGCAGCGACGGCATCCCAGATGGGCTGGCAATCGTCCAGACCAGCCTTGTTGTCCGAATGCACGTTAACGAGTACCTGCGGGTACTTCTTCATGATGCCGGCAAGATCGGTGAGGGTACGACCGGTGCGCTTGAGCACGGCCAGCAGCTGCAGAGCCGTCACCAGGCCGTCACCGGTGGTGTTGTGCTCCAGGAAGATGATGTGGCCGGACTGCTCGCCGCCGATGACGGCGCCGTCCGCGAGCATGCGCTCCAGAACGTAGCGGTCGCCCACGGCGGTCTGAACCATCTCGAAGCCCTGCTCTTTCATGGCAATGGAGAAGCCCAGGTTGCACATGACGGTCGAGACGATCTCGGAGTTGGCGAGCTTGCCGCGAGCGGCAAGGTCAGAACCGCAGATAGCCAGGATGTAGTCACCATCGATCTCATTGCCCTCGCTGTCCACGAACAGTACGCGGTCAGCGTCGCCGTCGTGGGCCAGGCCGATGTCAGCATGGGTGCGCAGCACGAGCTCGCGCAGGGGCTCGAGGTGCGTAGAGCCGCATTCAACGTTAATGTCAGTGCCGCAGTAATCGGTGTTGATAGCGTGCACCGTGGCGCCCAAGCGCTGCAGCGCGGCGGGCGTGGTCTGGCAGGAAGCACCGTGACCGCAGTCAACGGCAACGACCAGGCCATCGAGCCTCAGGCCATCAAGCGTATCGATGGCGTGGTCGACGTATGCCTTGCGAGCGTCTTTCATCTTGATGATGTGGCCCACGCCGGCACCGGTCGGCAGCGTGTCGGCAGCCATGGCTTCCTCGGACATGACCCAGGCGCTAATCTCTTCCTCGACAGCATCGGGAAGCTTCATGCCCTTGCGGCTAAAGAACTTGATGCCGTTGAACTCCGGCGGATTGTGCGAAGCGGAGATGACGATACCGCCGTCGAGCTCGTTCTGGACGGTGAGCAGGGCCACGGCCGGCGTGGGGATGACGCCGCAGCAGTGCGGACGGCCGCCCTCGGCCATGATGCCGGCGGTCAGAGCGCTCTCGAGCATGGTGCCCGAAAGACGCGTGTCGCGGCCGATGCAGATGTCCGGACCAAGGAACTTGGTCGCCGCGCGGCCCAGGCGAAACGCGAGGTCGCACGAGAGGTCGGCATTGGCGACGCCACGGACGCCATCGGTACCGAAGATGTTCTGGGGCATAGGATCGCTCCTTCCCTAGCAGGCGATATGCAATCGCCCACCCTAGTCGAAAAAGAAAAGCGGGACCCGCCGAGGAATCGGCAGGCCCCGCTTGTACATTGTATCTCGAAAGGAGATAAAACCTTAGCGCTTGGAGAACTGGGGAGCGCGGCGGGCCTTCTTGAGGCCGTACTTCTTGCGCTCGACCACGCGAGCATCGCGCGTAAGGAAACCGGCCTTCTTGAGGTCAGCACGGTAATCGCCAGCGTTCAGAAGAGCGCGAGCGATGCCCAGGCGCAGAGCGCCGGACTGACCGGAGATGCCGCCGCCATCGCACAGAGCGATAACGTCGAACTGACCGGCGGTGTCGGTCACCTTGAAGGGAGCAAGGGCGTTCTCAACGAGCTGATGACGGCCGAAATACTGCTCGGCGTCACGCTTGTTGATGGTCACCTTGCCGGTGCCGGGGACGAGACGGACGCGGGCGACGGCGTTCTTACGACGGCCGGTACCCTGGTAGACAACGGTGTTCTCAGCCATCTTTAAGCCTCCAGCTCAATCTTCGTGGGGTTCTGGGCAGCATGCGGATGCTCGGCACCAGCGTAGACCTTAAGCTTGGTCATCTGGGCACGGCCGAGGGTGGTCTTGGGCAGCATGCCGCGAACGGCGCGCTCGATGACCTTCTCCGGGTGCTTCTCCATAGCCTGGCGGAAGCTCTCAGCCTTGAGGCCGCCGTTGTAGCCGCTGTGGCGATAATAGGTCTTCGTGTCGGCCTTGTTACCGGTAAGCTGGACCTTATCGGCGTTGATGACGACAACGAAGTCGCCGCAGTCGCTGTTGGGCGTGAACTGGGGCTTGTTCTTACCGCGCAGGATCATTGCGATCTGGGTGGCAAGACGGCCCAGGACAGCACCATCGGCGTCGACGAGAACCCAGTTGCGCTGGACCTCGCCCTGCTTGGCGTAGTGAGTCGATTTCGAAATCACTTAGACTCCTCCATGTACAGTACGTGTTGTTACAGAGATTCACGGGGCTCTGCAAGTAACCCGTCCATATTACCCCGCTCGCCGTACGAGTCAACAGGTATTTTGGCTCCGACCAGAGTTTCTGCACATGTCATCCACGAGCCGTGACGTTGCAGCGCTAGCGCTCAACAAACTCCTGGATCTCCGCGAGCAAACGCTTTGCCTCCTGGCGACCCTGAATATACAGGTCCAAAAGCTTTGCCGGATCGTGCTCGACATGGCCGACCTCGACCGGCTTTTGCGGAGCGACGACCAACGCACGGCCCTCGCGCTCATACTTCCACAGGTGCATGCGCTGTATGTTGTAGCGGTCGTGGCGCGTCTCGATAGCCTCGAGCAGATAGGGGTAGTCGGCATAACGCGCACGCGCGGCCGGCAAAAACTCGTAGGGCTTTTTCTCATACGAACGGTCCTGCGTGACGATGACGACCGCACGGTCGAAGCCCGCCTCCTCGAGCACATGCTCGATAGGAACCGAATCGGCCACGCCGCCGTCGACGTATTTGTGCCCGTCAATCTCGACCGGCGGCGTCACCAGCGGCAACGAGGTCGATGCGCGCACGGCGTCGAGGTCAAGTACGGCGCTTTTGACCGGCAGGTACGCGGCGGTTCCAAAGAGCATGTCCGTCGCGACGGCGTACATCTCGATGGTGCTCGCGTCGAACGTCTCGTTGTCAAAGGGATCCAGGCGGTCCTGGACATCGTTGAAGATAAAGTCGTAACCCACAATGGAGCCCGTGGACGCAAACGATGCGGCACCCATGAAGCGGTTGTCGTTGCAGAAAGCCAGGTTGATGCGGTTGGCACGACCGATCTGGTGCGACTTGTAGTTCACGCCGTTGAGGGCGCCGGCCGATACGCCGTAGACAGCCGGAATCTCGACGCCGGCCTCCATGAGGACGTCAAGCACGCCCGCGGTAAACTGCCCGCGAAAACTACCGCCCTCCAAAACGAGCGCGACTTTGCCAGCGTTCTTTGCCTTATCTTCTGCAGTCATGTTGACCTCCTGCTGTTTCGTTTTGGCTTTCTTCTACCCAGTTTTGAGATGGCGAGCGCATGGGTTTTTTGAGGCGGCAGGTGAAGCGGAAAGTGTATCCCAGTTTGAGGCGAGATTCCGGGATGCGCTTTCCGCTTGGACCGCCGTTGGGAAAGCGTGTCCCGTTCTGAGCGCAGATTCCGGGATGAACTTTCCGCTAGCCATTCATTTGGAAATTGCATCCCATTCCGAATGAGGATTCCGGGATGCGCTTTCCGCTTGAAACGTCATCCGGAAACCGCATCCCAGTCTGAGTCGGAATTCTGGGATGGATTTTCCGCCTTGGGCGACGTTGATGCGGGGCATGGCAGGCTGCAGTCCGATCGGCATCGCATCTGCATAGGGTTGAAGCTTTGCGCGGAGAATCCGCGTATTTGCTTCGCAAATACGCACCGGCTTCGGCCGCCTGCCGGCGTCCTCGCCCGCTCGCTACAAACGCTCCGCGTTTGTTTAACGCTCGCGCCCTGCACAGAGTTCGATTCTCCGCGGTACGGGCTAGAAATGAAAAGGCAGGTAGATACGAATATCTACCTGCCTGTAACTATTGGTGGAGGCGCGGAGAATCGAACTCCGGTCCACGAAAGCCCCCTGATTGGCATCTCCAAGCTCAGTCGCTGGTTTAGTCTCGGACGCTTTGCGCGCAGCGACACGCTCGCGGCATCCCAACCGGTTCGGTCTTAGCCCGCGCCATACCGATTACGTGCGCAGGAGCATTCCCCTAACATGACGTCGCGCCGGTGTCGGGGAAATCACCGGGTTGACGCGCCGCTATAAATTAAGCAGCGAGAGCCATAGGCTCAAAAGAAGAGTTGTTGTCAATTCAATTTGACGGTACCCCTGTTTAACGAGGCGAGGAGACCTCGGCTTGCTTCCTCTCTCAGAGCTATCGTGTCGAAACCAGTCGCCCCCGGATGTCGGGAAAGTCTGGATGGTATCGGGCCTGCAAACACCCGATAACCGTCGACTTTTCAAGGAACACGCGGGGTGAACCCCGCTCGTGGATAGCTATCTTACCACGTTCTAAAGGCAGACAGCTGTTCTATGCACGAGCTGTGAAGACCCCAATGTGCGCCGCACTTCGCACTTTTGTTACCGAACGCGTCACGTATATTTTCGCCAAGCAAAATTGACCCGTCGAAAGGACCGTTATGGATACCAAGCAGCAGCTCGTCAATGCCCTCGCAGGCCTGGGCTCAACCATTACCGAAGCTATGGATGTCATCGAGGGCTTTGTCCCCTGCGGACATCCCGCCCTCACGGTATCGAACGCACTCGTCGCGCTGGACGTTGACGATGATGCAGCTCTCGCCCAGCAGCTTGAGACCGTCGAGGGCTTTATCGACCACGTGAGTGAGAACCGCGGCGTGGCCGCCTACCACGGCATCGAGGTCGAGCTCGCGGGTCCCAAGGCCGATCTGCTCGCAGCAATCCGCGAGGTAGGCGCCCTTATGCAGACCGCAGGCGTCAAGAACACCCAGGTCAACGAGTGGGTCTACCGCAGCTTAGCCGCGCTCGACAGCTCCGAAGAAAAGGCAGCCGAGCAGCTCGCAGAAAGTCCCGCCATTAAGGCCGAGCTTTTGTAAATAGCAGGCGCGGGCCCCTTTGGCGCATCGTCGTCCAAGAGGCCCGCAAGCAGTTCGCGTCAACCGATAGCCGCGCCGCCGCGTTCGGCCAAGGCCAAAATCGGCATCATTTGGCGCGGGGTCTTTGCTGCAAGATCGGCATGTTCGAGCAGTTTGCGATCGTTGGTCACCAAGTAATCGACCTGCGCGCGCTTGCACGCGGCGAGCACCAAGTTGTCTTCGTAATCGCGATGGAGCGCTAAGTATTTGTCGGCCAGCCAAAGGTCCGACGCATCTGCGCCCACGGCCGTGGCGTTTTCGGTCATGTTCCGAACAAACGCCAGCGCCGCATCGCCAATCGCGCGGGCAGAAGCCTCGCCGAGCGCTCCCCCGCTGGCAAGAACGCTGCGCTTCAGTTCGTGCTGTACAACATACAGTACGTCCTTGGCGATATGCACCGGAAAGAACAGCAATGCCCCCGCCTCCGTCGCCTGCCCAATAAACGCGCGTGCGGCAAGCGACTCGGCATGGTCGGCGCAAAACGAATCAACCCATACGTTGGCATCCACCATTATTTTGAGGGGAGCCCCGCTCACAGGATCATCCCCTTTTGGCGATAGTGCTCGTCCATGGCTTCGGAATAGATTGTTTCCCAACCGCGATCGTCGGATACGGGCGACGTAGCGATGCCCAGGTCCGCGTAAAGCTGATCTACCGCCGCCCATGATGCGGCGAACGGAGTATCGGGCGCGACGGTCTGCCGCCGGTCGTCGACGGCCGCAAGCACTTCCTCGCACTGCCCGCCACCCTGCGCGACCTTGGCCACCACCTTTTTGATGAGCTCGGGCAGTGACCCGCCCGAAAGCCGCAGCGCTTCCTCGGCACGGTTCTTGACCTGGCGATCTACGCGAACGTTCACCTGCGCCATGCCGCTAACAGCACCCACGTCGATCCCGCTCCCTTCAATTGCTAGCCTTGCTAGCAACACTATATAGAGAAGCTAGCACATGGTCAAACGCAAAAGGCCTGCGCCCAGACGACACCGATGCCGTCTGGGCGCAGGCCAGATAACGTGGGCGAACACGTCTGCTAACGCAGGTAAGCCTTCGCGTTGCTCAGACTGTAGGCAATCGTCGAGCCGTTGTGCAGCAGCGACGACGCCTGCGGGGTAATCGCGCCGGTAATGCCCAATGCCAACAGAGCCGAGTTAGTGAGCATCACCTTAGAGTAGGAGCTCGTCAGACGATCAATGAGGCCCTGGCTCATGCGGCGCAAACGCACGATCGCGGCCAGATCCGTGTCGGTCAGGATGATATCGGCGACCTCCTTGGCGATGTCGCTTCCGCCACCCATTGCCAGCCCCACGTCGGCCAAACCGAGTGCCGGCGAATCGTTGACGCCGTCGCCCACCATGGCAACGTGGCGCCCCTCACCCTTAATGCGCTCCACATAGGCGTACTTGTCCTCGGGCAGCAGCTCGGCCTTAAACTCGTCGACACCTGCCTCGCGAGCAATGCGCTCGGCCGTGCGCTCGGAGTCGCCCGTGAGCATGACGACATGCTTGACGCCCAGCGCATGCAGGTCGGCGATGGCCTCACGGACCCCGGGCTTGAGCGGATCCTCGATGCCGAGCACGCCGACGACCTTGCCGTCGACCGCCAGATACAGCGGCGACAGGCCTTGCATCTGGAGCTCGATTTGCTCCTTGATGTCGGACTCGAGCTGCGCACCCTCGTCCTCAAATACAAAGTGCGCCGAACCGATAATGGCGCGACGCCCCTCGATGGACGAAGCGATGCCGTGCGCCACGATGTACTCGACCGCGGCATGGCGCTCGCGGTGCTCGAGCCCGCGCTCGAGGGCGGCGTTGACCACGGCACGCGCCACCGGATGCGGGAAATGCTCCTCCAAGCAAGCGGAAAGGCGCAGGACCTCGTCCTTGCTCCAGCCATCTGTCGTCAGCACGCAAGCCAGGCGCGGCTGCGCCTCGGTAAGCGTGCCGGTCTTATCAAACACGATGGTGTCAGCCTTGGCAAACGACTCAAAGTACTTCGCGCCCTTGACCATGACGCCCATCTTGGCAGCATCGCTCATGGCGGTCATGACGGCGACGGAGCCCGTGAGCTTGAGCGCGCACGAGTAGTCGACCATCAGCGCCGCCGAGGTCTTGATAAGGCTGCGGGTGGTAAGCGCAACCAGGCCCGCGAGCAGGAAGTTCCACGGGACGATCTTGTTGGCGAGGTCCTCCATGTGCGACTGGCCCTCGGACTTAAGCGAGTCGGCCGTCTGCACGAGCGAGACGATCGAGCGCAGTTTGGTTTGCGCCGTATTGGCGCGCACGCGCACCAAGATGCTGCCGTCTTCCACGACGGTGCCGGCGAACACGTCATCGCCCACGCTGCGCTCAACGGCCAGCGGCTCGCCGGTCAGGGTCGCCTGGTTGACCATGGCGCTCCCCTGTTCGACCACGCCGTCAATGCAGATGGACATGCCGGTGCGCACGGCGACCAAATCGCCGGGCCCGAGCTCGGTAGAGGCAACGCTTACCTCGGTGTCGCCGACGACCTTTTGCGCCTTGTCGGGCACATCGAGCAGCGAGTTGATGAGCTCGTTTTCGCTCATGGCGCGGGTGTAGTCCTCGAGCAGCTCGCCCACGTTGAGCAGGAACATCGTCTGGCCCGCGGTGTCGACATCACGTTTGACGAACGAAATGCCGATGGCCGAAGCGTCGAGCACAGGAACGGTCAGGCGCGGCTGCGCCAGCTCATGAAGGGCAGCGCGCAAAAATGCCATGTAACCGGCCACGACAAACACCGCACGCAGAGGCGTCGGCAAGAACCAGCGACGTGCGTAATGGGCACCGACGAGTGTCGCCAGGTCCATAACGAGTTTATGCTTGCGCGGCTCGAGTTGCATCACGTAGCCCGACTTGGCATCGGCGATAGCTTGAGCATCGAGCGCGCCCAAGGCGTCGAGCACGCTCGCGCGGCGCGGCTCGTCATATTCGAGCGCCATCTGGCCAATACGGCCATAAACGCGCACCTTGTGCACACCGTCGATATCGCCGCCAAGCTTAAGAAGTGCATCGAGATCGCTCTCTGGCACAGGACCCGCCAATTGAAGACGGGTCCTGCCGGGGATCTCGCTAATAATCGAGAATCTCATAGTTTGTGCCTGGGAGCGTTACTCGGCTGCCTCGTCAGCAGCGGCCTCGCTCTGGGTGATGTAGGCAGCCTCGGCAACCATGTCGTCGACATTAGCCTTGGCCTGCTCAACCATGTCCTGGTAGCCGTTCTTGATGCGCATGCCGCACGCGATACCCTGCACGCAGGCATTCTTGACCGGAGCGCTGGTAAGCAGCTTGATGCCGGCCGTGCCAAGCAGAAAACCGCCACCGACAAGCAGGGTATTGAACGTCGACTTCTTCATGTTGCTTCTCCCTTTTGCCGCATTGGACGCGGCATGGTGCCTCAGCACCCGAGTAAACAAGTTTGCTCGAGCACACTTTTGAAATATCTCAATTTTATCTAACTATCTAGGTCAGCCATGGCTAACCTTTTGAAAATTAACGATGCGGAGTAACCGATTGTCAATGTGAGAAAGGGACTGTCCCTTTGCCCCTTCTTACAACTGCCAGGTAGCTGCTTCCTTTTGCAGCGCCACCATGCGGGCGAATTCTCCACCTGCCGCCTTGAGCTGCGCCGGAGTGCCCTGCTCGGCAACCACACCATCCTTGAGTACAACGATTTTGTCGGCATTTTCCACCGTACGCATACGGTGGGCAATAACGATAACCGTCTTACCTGCAAGCAGACGGGAGAGCGCCTGCTGAACCACGGTCTCGTTCTCCACATCCAAGCTCGCCGTCGCCTCGTCCAACAGCACGATAGGCGCGTCTTTGAGCAGCGCACGGGCGATAGAGATGCGCTGGCGCTCACCGCCGGACAGCTTGGAGCCGTTCTCGCCGATCATGGTGTCATAGCCCTGCGGCATGCGGCTTACAAACTCGTCGCAGTTGGCGGCACGCGCGGCGGCAAGCACTTCCTCATCGGTGGCATCGCGACGGCCAAGGCGGATGTTTCCCATCACCGTGTCGTCAAAGAGCAGCACGTCTTGAAACACAATGGCATAGTCGCGCAGCAGCACCTCGGGGTCCACGCTCGCAACATCCACACCGCCCACGGTAACCGTGCCTTCGGTGGCGTCCCAAAAGCGCGCGGCCAGGCGGCTCACCGTGGACTTACCGGAGCCCGAAGGACCGACCAGTGCCGTGACCTCGCCTTCCTTGGCGGTAAAGCTCACATCGGTAAGAACTTTCTCGCCGGCGCGGCCGTCCTCGCCCGCACCATAGCCAAATGCCACGTGATCGAACACCACATCGTGGCCCACGGGCTCAAATTTCTCGCTGCCCCGCGCCACAGGCTCTTCCATGATGGAACGCATGCGCTTGGCCGACGACTCGGCGGCAAACAGCTCGGACATCAGCATCAGTGCCTGATCGAAGGGCGCATAGATGCGGCTCACCATAAGCAGGAAGGCAAACATCACCAAAAAGTCGACCTGGCCGGAGGCGACCATCGCAGCGCCCGTGACCAACGTGGTGGCAATCCCCAGGCGCAGGATGGCAAAGGCGGAGTTGACCAAAAGCCCATTGGCGAGCTCGCCTTTGGTGGTCTCGCGCTCCTCGGCATCGATCACGGCGTTGAGCCCCTCAAGATAATGAGCCTCCTGGTTGGTGGCGCGGATCTCGCGCACGCAGTCGAGCGTCTCCTGGATCGCCTCGGTAACCTTGACCTTCTCGGCACGCACATGGTCGAACACCGGGGTCATGGGGCCGCGTGTCAGATACAGCACGGCAAAGGCCACGGGCACGCTCCAAAACGCCGCGATCGCCAGCTGCCAGCAAAAGAACAGCGACGCCACGAACACAATGGCGCTTGCGATGATGGCACCCCAAAGCTCTCCCAGCACGTGGCTGTAGGCGTGCTCCATGGCCTGGACGTCGCCCATAATGGTCTCGGTTAAATCGGCCAGATCACGACGGCCAAAAAACGACAGCGGCAGCTTGCGCAAGCGCTCGGCGATCTCCATACGCTGCTTGCCGCACTCCTCGTAAAAGATGCAGTAGGTGTAGTAATACTGCTGCCAGTTAGAGGCAAAGAGCAACACGAAAAAGACCAGGAGGCCGCCCACAATCGGCAGGGCATCCGGCAGGTCGGCACCGGTGGCGAGATGTTCGACAAAACCGGCCATGACCAGGAACAATAAGCCCATGCCGGCCATGGTAATGAGATTGGTAAGCGCGGTCCAGAAAATGCCGCGTTTTACGCCGGCGACGCCTTTATCGGATAGGAAATACTTCTTTTGGAATGAGGCGAACATTTAGGCCTCGCCTCCCTTCGTGACGGCGGCATCCGCGGTCGCTGCAGTGATTTTCCAGCTCGCGGCCTGTTCGTATTCGGCCCACATCTTGGCGTACAGGCCGTTTTGGGACAGCAGCTCGGCATGGGTGCCAGTCTCCTGCACGCTACCTTGGTTGAGCACCACGATCTTGTCGGCCCCCACTACAGTCGAGAGTCGGTGCGCAATCATAATGACCGTGCGACCCGCCGCCAGCTTGCTAAAGGCGCGCTGGATGAGCGCCTCGTTCTCGGGATCGGCAAACGCCGTGGCCTCATCGAGCACCACGATAGGTGCGTCTTTAAGGATCGCGCGGGCGAGTGCCACGCGCTGCACCTCGCCGCCCGAAAGATACGCCCCGCCGGCACCGAGCATGGTATTGATGCCCTGTGGGAGCTTGGCCACAATGTCGTCGCACTGAGCTGCGGAGAGGGCCGCACGCACTTCGTCGTCAGTGGCCGTGGGCTTGGAGGCACGCACGTTATCGGCAAGTGTTTGCCGGAACAGCTGGTTGGTCTGGAACACAAAGGCGACCTGGTCCATAAGCTCGTGGGGATCCATGTCGCGAACGTCTACGCCGCCTACGAGCACGCGACCCGCGGAAACATCCCAAAAACGCGGGATCAGGCTGGCGCAGGTTGACTTACCGCCGCCCGAGGGGCCCACCAACGCGAGGGTGCTGCCTGCGGAAACGCTAAAGCTCACATGGTTGACGGCAGGTGCCTCGGCACCCTCGTAGGTAAAGCTCACGTCCTCAAAGCGCACATCGCTGCCAGCGGGGTGCTTGGGTTGAGCGGGCACGGAGAGCTGCTTGGAATCCATAACGCTTCGGATGCGAGCCAGCGAATCGGCACTCATCTGAGACGCCTCGCCCACAAACATAAGCTTGGTCATGGCCGTCGGCACCACGGCCGAAAAGATCGCGTAAAACGTAAAATTGACCATAAAGTGCGCGAAGTCCGTCTCGCCCGGCGCCAACAGCAGCGCCACAGGCAAAAGAAATGCCACAAGGCCGTTGAGCGCGGTAAGGTTGAGCACCTGCGGGCCTCGGCAGAACGTGCCCGCATAGCTTTGCGCCATGTCGGCGTATTCGGCGATCGCATCGTGAAACGCCTTAAAGGAGTAGACCGTCTGCTGGAACACCTTGACCACGGGGATGCCGCGCACGTATTCGGTGCCGGTCTTGTTCATCTTGACCAGCGCGCCCATGTAGGCCTTCATAAACTCGGCGCCCTTGCCGCTCATCATGGTGGCCATGGCACAAAACGAAACGGCGACCGAGATTAAGCATGCCGCGCCCAAACGCCAATCGAGGGCGAAAAGCAGCACGAGCAGGCCCACGACCATGGCGGTGGCGCCGGCGATATCGGGCAGCATGTGCGCGAGCAGTGTCTCGGTTGAGGCGGCGCAGCCGTCTACGATACGGCGCAGCTCACCGGTGGCGTGCGTGTCAAAGTAGCCGAGCGGCAGCTTAAGCAGATGCTCGCTCGTAGCCTTGCGGATATTGGACGCGCAGCGAAACGCGGACAGGTGTGTGCACATGAGCCCCACGAAATAAATCACGATGCTCACCAGGGCAAAACCGACGGCCCACCAACCATACATCGCGATATCGCAGGCTTCGCTCCAGTTAGGTGCCACGGCGATCAGATCGCGCGCGACAAGCCAAATGCACACGTACGGGCCAAAGCTCAGCAGCTGCGAGAACGCCGAGAGGGCCATGCCCAAATACGTTAGGAATTTACGGTCACCGGCATATGCAAGCAGCTCGCCGATACCGCCGCCTTCCTTTTTTGATCCCTTTGCCATGAGATTCCTTTCTAACGGCTTGAGAGTTAACCGTAAGAAACTTATCATGGGCGTGTTAGCCAGGGCACACAATTGGGCCAGGCGTGGACGTTTTCGCAAATGAAGGGGACGCTTTTGAAAATGCGGCGGGCAGCAACCGATATAACCGAGCTCTACGCACCACAGTTTGAGCAGTTTGGTCTGCAGCTTTCCGGCAAGGGCGCCGTCTTTACCGGCGAGGTGGCAAACGATCGGGCACACGGACGCGCATGGATCATGCCTCTCTCCCCCGCCTGCATCGTTATGGAGCATTTCATTACCCCGACGCACGATATGTACCTGGCCGAATACACACCCGAACCGTACGCGTGCGTGAGCGAGGTCAGCGCGCCCACGCTCATGTGCATGCCCGAAGCCGGCATAACGCCTGCGAACCTTAAACCCCTGCATGGACCGTGGCCAAACAATGCCGTGTGCAGCTTTATCCAAGATAACTGTGGCGAGGAGTTAAGCCCACTGTTTGCAGGGCGGCTCTATCACTCGCGCTCGGTGCTCTTTTTGCCTGGATATTTTGACGAACTGGAGCACCGCTATCCCACCGAGTTCGCAGGGGTGTTTGAGGCATTTGCCGAATCGTGGCACGAGGAGGCGACGTCTGCCATCTGCCACACGCTGCGCCGGATTAACGAGGAACGCGCCCGCACCGTAGGCGGACACGTCTATATGCAAGGCATCGTGGAGACCATGGTCGCGGAGCTCGCCTGTTCGCGCGCGGCCCACAAGCAGGCGCAGCAGGCGGCAGACACACGCGCCAGCGTGACCAGTGCCGAAGAAGCAACGGCAATGATTGAGCGCGCGCTCGACAAAGGCAGGCGTGTGGGTATCAACGAGGTGGCCGAGAGGCTCTACACAAGCCGCTCCAAACTATGCGCCACCTTTAAGGCCCAAACTGGCGAGTCCCTGGGCGCCTACATTCGCAGACGCCGTATGGAACGAGCACAGGACCTTTTGGCCGACAGCTCACTTTCGATAGCGCAGGTGGCAGAGCGTCTAGGCTACCCTCAGCAGGCCGCCTTCGCCCAAGCCTTCAAGCAACACACCGGCACCACCCCCACCGCCTGGCGCTCCCAGCATCAATAAAGAGGCGACAAAGGGACGGCCCATAAGTCCCACAAGCAGGGAAGACCATTTGCAATGTGACAAAGGGACTGCCCCTTTGTCACCCGCACAAAAATGGGCGCGCCAACGGCGCGCCCATTCACTCTATTCCATTCAGCCCGCCTGACCCGAACGGCCGAGTCGTCACGGAACCGAGGGGCCGGGCGCAGGGCCTTGCCTCTCAATGAGTTCCGCACGAACAGGAGGCGCCAGTGGCGCCTCCGTCGTGAGTCAGGACTGTCCGAAATTGAGAGGCAAGGCCCTGCGCCCGGCCCCTCGGTTCCCGTTTACGAGAGCGACGTTCTCAGCAACTCGTTGAAGAGCTTCGGGTTGCCCTTGCCGCGGCTTGCCTTCATGCACTGGCCCACCAAAAAGCCGATGACCTTCTGGTTGCCGTCACGATACTGCTGCGCCTGATCGGCACAGTTTGCCAGCACCTCGTCCACGATCGGCTGCAGCGCGCCGGCATCGCTCACCTGACGCATGCCGCGCTCGTCGACGATCTTGTTGGGGTCGTCGCCGGTCTGGGCCATGGCCTCAAAAACCTCGTGAGCCTGGTTGGAGCTGATGGCATCGGTCGCCAGCAGCTTAGCCAGCGCTGCTACCTGAGCCGGCGCGATACCGGACTCGGCGAGCGACACACCCGCGCCCTTAAGGTAGGCGATCATCTCGTTGACCAGCAGGTTTGCGACCGTCTGGGCCTCTTTGCCAGCCATACCGGCAGCGGCGGCCTCAAAGAACTCGGCAAACTCGGGGTCGCCCGCGATTTGCTCGGCATCGGCAGCCTTAATGCCAAAGTCGGCCTCAAAACGGGCGCGCTTGGCATCGGGCAGCTCGGGAATCTCGCCACGGCAGCGGTCGATGAACTCGTCGTCCAGATCGAACGGCGCCAGATCGGGGTCGGGGAACAGACGATAGTCGTCAGCCGTCTCCTTCACACGCATGACCACGGTGCGCTTGCGGCTGGGCTCCCAGTGGCGGGTCTCTTGGTAGATGATGCCGCCCTCCTCGAGCACCTCGGCCTGACGGCAGATCTCGTAGGCAAGGCCGTCGTGCAGGCTCTTAAACGAGTTGAGGTTCTTGAGCTCGGTCTTGGTGCCCAGCTTGGTCTCGCCGCGGCGACGCAGCGACACGTTGCCGTCGCAGCGCATGGAGCCCTTCTCCATGGAGCAGTCCGAAATGCCCAGCGTCACAAAGATGCGACGGAGCTTCTCCATAAACAGGCGAGCCTCCTCGGGTGTGCGCAGATCGGGCTCAGTCACGAGCTCAATCAAAGGCGTACCGCAGCGATTGTAGTCGACGAGCGACTCGGCCGCGGCGGTAATGCGGCCCTCGGCACCGCCCACGTGCACCATCTTGGCGGCGTCCTCCTCCATGTGGATGCGCAGGATGCGGATGGGCACCGTGTAGGAACCGTCCTCGCGGCGCTCAGGCATCTGCAGGTTGGATGCATCGTAGCTGGCCAGGTGGCCGGCGCGCTGGTTGCCCTCGCGCATGGTCGACGTCATGGACGTGGACAGGCCCTCGGCGTTGGCCGAAGCACTCGCCAGGCTCTGTGCCTCGGCCTCGCCAAACGCGCAGTCGGGGCGCTCGGCGGCACCGCGACCGGTCACGTCCAGATCCAGGTGGCCGTACATGGCAAAGGCGACCGGACCCTGCGTGGTCTGGAAGTTCTTGGCCATGTCGGGATAGAAGTAGTGCTTGCGGTAGAACATCGAGTGACGCTGGATCTCGCAGTTGGTGGCGAGACCGGCCTTGACGATGCTCTCGATGGCGCGCTTGTTGGGCACCGGCAGGGCGCCGGGCAGGCCCAGGCACACCGGGCACACGTTGGCGTTGGGCTCGTCATCGTGGCTGAGCTTGCAGTTGCAGAACATCTTGGTATCGAGTGCGGTGAGCTCGGTATGGATCTCCAGGCCGATCACGGCCTCCCAATCCTGCAGGACCTCGGAAAGCTCCTTCATTACAGCTCGCCTCCCTTCCCGGCAAAATCGGGCGCGACGGAAAGCGCGGGCGCACCCGTGGCGGCATCGGCAAAGCCGCGCTCCAGGGCGCGGGCAAACGTGAGCAGTTGACGGTCCTTAAAGGCCGGACCCACCAGCTGGGCAGAAACGGGCAGCTGGGTATCCTCGCCCAGGCCCAGCGGCACCGAGATACCACCGTTGCCGCAGATGTTGAGCGAAATGGTGTACAGGTCGGAAAGGTACATCTGCGTGGGGTCGCTAATCTCGCCAAACTTAAAGGCCGTGCGCGGCGAGGCGGGCATGAGGATGGTGTCCACCTTGGCATACGCGGCGTCGTAGTCCTGCGTGATGAGCGTGCGGGCCTTTTGCGCAGCGTAGTAGTACTTGTCGTACACGCCCGAGCTCAGCAGGTAGGCGCCGAGCATCTGACGGCGCTTGGCCTCGGCGCCAAAGCCGTGGGCGCGCGACAGCGAGCTCTGGTCGGACAGGTTGGCGCAGCCCTCCTCCTGATAGCCGTAGCGAATGCCGTCAAAGCGGGCCAAGTTTGAGAACGCCTCGGCCGGGCCGATGACGTAGTAGGCGGCGATGGCGGCGTCTAGGTGCGGCAGGTCGACCTCCACGAGCTCGGCGCCCTGGTTCTGCAGCTCCTGAGCGGCGCGCTGAACAGCGGCCTTGACCTCAGGCGTCAGGCCCTCGGCCTCCATAAACGCGGGGATGATGCCCACACGCTTGCCCTCGATGCTGTCGTTGAGATGCTCGGTAAAGTCGACGGCACAGTCCTGGCTGGTGCAGTCGTACGGATCGTGGCCCGCGCCGGTAAGCGCGTTCATGGCCAGCGCGACATCCTCGACCGTGCGGCCAAAGGGGCCCACCTGGTCGAGTGACGAGCCAAAGGCGACCACGCCGTAACGGCTCACGGCGCCATACGTGGGCTTAAAGCCCACCACGCCGCACAGCGACGCCGGCTGGCGAATGGAGCCGCCGGTATCCGAGCCCAGCGAGAGCGCGACTTCGCCCGCAGCGACGGCAGCAGCGGAGCCGCCCGAAGAGCCGCCGGGCACGCGCTCGATATCCCAGGGGTTGTTAGTGCGATGGAACGCCGAACTCTCGGTGGAGCTGCCGAAGGCAAACTCATCCATGTTGGCCTTGCCCACGGGCAGGCAGCCGGCATCGAGCATGCGCTGGACGCAGGTGGCGGTGTAAACGCTCTGGTAGTCCTCGAGCATACGGGAAGCGCAGGTGGTGCGCGTGCCCACGAGGTTCATGTTGTCCTTGATGGCCAGCGGCACGCCCGCGAGCGGGGGCAGCGGCTTTCCGGCGGCACGGTCGGCATCCACGCGCGCGGCGGCCTCGAGCGCAAGCTCAGGCGACACCTGTAGGAAGGCCTGGACCCCGCCCTCGCGCGCCTCGATGGCGGCAAGGGAGGCCTGGGCCACCTCGGTAGCGGTAAAGTCGCCGGCGGCAACGCCCGCGGCGATCTGGGCGGCGGTAAGGGAATCGAAGCTCTGCGCCATTACTCGCTCTCCCCCTCTCCCAAAATGGACGGCACGCGGAAGTAGCGGTCGCGCGCGCTGCCGGCGTTTTCGAGCGCGACGTCGAGCGGCAGGTCGCGCTCGGGCTCGCGCAGGTCATCGCCCATCACGTTGGACAGGCTTCCGATGGGATGGAACGTGGGCTCCACGTCGGGTAAGTCATATTGCAAGACGGGCTCGAGCATCTGGACGGCGTCGTTCATGTAGGACGTCATCTGGGTGAGCTCGTCATCGGTCAGTGCGATCTTTGCGTACTCGGCGATGCCGCGCACGTCTTTCTCGCTGAGTGCCATAGGCGCTCCCTTCCGCATAACAGATAAACCGCTCTAGTATACAAGGCAACGCCGCTTGGAGCAGGTGCTTTACCTAAATGCAGCGAAAACGTAACGAGGGCGGCGGTTGGCAGGCTGCGGGCTGGCGGTTCTGCAGCGAAACCTGCATCGTCCATAGCGAAAACCGTCCCGCCCGAAACAAAGACCGTCTAGCCCACAACGATAACCATCACAACATTCGACGCTTTTCGTCAAAATCGCGATTTTCATCGAATGTTGTGATGGTTTGGAAGCCCCGACCACCACAAAGGTACCTGTCCCCTTTGTGGTGGTTCTGAAGAATGTCTTATGCCGAGGCCTTGGCCTTGCGGCGCTTGCGGATCGCGTGGATCACGATGTCCAGCAGCAACAGCACAATGGCTACGACCACGATGAGCACGGCAAACTCGCGCTTGCCCCAGTGGCGGCCGGCCAGCGACTTTTGCTTGTCGACGTCCTTCTTGTTGTATTTGGTGCGCACGCAATGCACCAACAGGCGATGGTCGTTCACGCCGTAGGGCGTGCAGGTGACGAGCGTCACCTTGTCGGCGCCCGGCTCGATGGTCAGCGACTCCATCTCCTCGGGCAGCACCACCTCGGAGTCCACCATCTTGTAGGCAAGCGTCTTGTTCATGGTGTGCAGCAGCACCAGGTCGCCGGGCTCCAGCGAGTGGATATCGTCGAACATGCTCAGGTTGCGCATGCCCGAGTGCGCGGTGAGCACGCAGTGCGTCGAGGTGCCGCCCACCGGCAGGCTCGTGCCTTCCAGGTGGCCGACGCCCGCCATAAGGACCTCTTCGCTCGTGCCGTGGTAGATGGGCATGCTCACGTCGATGGAGGGGATCTCGACCCAGCTCATCATGGGGTCGCGGTCAAAGATGAGCTGCTGAGCGTAGGGCTCGATCTGGTCGGCGGGAAGCTCGGTGGCCTCGCCCGCCAGCTGCTCGTTAAAGGAGCGCGCCTGGAGCAGGATGCGCTCGCGCTCCTCGGCAGACAGCGCGTCCACGGTGCTGGACACGGTGCTGATCTGGTTGAACACGCCCGAGGCCTCGAGCCGGTCCAAGATCCACGGCCAGGTCATAAGGCCCACGCCGATAAGGATGATGACGATGGTGATGAGCCGGTCGGCCCAGCGCGGCAGTCGCTTGCGACAGCGCTTGGGCTTTGGTTGAGGTTTGGGCTGAGGGCTTGAGCCGCCGTTGTCCGCGGCGTTATTGCTCTTCATATGTTTGGCACCCTGCACCATCGCCGGTCACTCCTTTACAGCTCAGGTTGTCTAAACAAATAATAGCCGATTAGCGAGCTTCCGCGCCGGACAACGCAGCCTGGCAGCATTGCACAGCGCGAGTATGGGCCCGCATTTGAGTTTTCAAAATGTCCCGGATCGGCGGGGCGATTCGGGATACAATAGCTACAGGAAACGACGCACCCCGCGTAAGTGATCGAAAGCGCGGGCGACCAGTTTCCGGTGTTGTTAAATGCCCGGGCCTCTAACCCCGGGCATTCTTATTTGCGCTTGTTGCGGCGCAAATGCCTTCTACCGTCCGCACCGCGCGTGCGCCTACGGACCTTAAACCGAACCTCATACGAGTCAAGAAACGCGATGACGAACGTGCCCACCGCCGCGAGGGCGGCGAGCGCGTTAAGGAATTTCAGCATTTGGGGACCTCCGATCGAGTCGTCGGCCGCCCGCGCACGGGATGCGTCGCAAAGCCATTTTACTGCGAGCGTATGCACCCACAGCCGGTAAACGCGATTTTGACAAACATTTGTTCGATATTCATACGCTTGATCCATCGGACGGTGGAGGCTGGCTGCGTTATCCCAAAAAACGGGGCAGGCTCCAGCGCGGAGTCTGCCCCGAAAAGAAAATGGCGAAGCAAGAACGTGGATGGACGAGAAAAGTGTCCGCAAGTCTCATGGCCATCACATCCCACCTGCCAAAGGGATAGGTGAGTGAGCGCTACTCCTGCTCGGACTCCTCAGCCTGCTTACGGCTGCGGATGAGGTGCGCCACACCGATGCACAGCACCGCGCCACCAGCGATCCAAGTGAAGGTCACACCGTTGAGGCCGGTGAGGGGAAGGCCAACCTGCTTGGTATCACCAACGGTGATGTTGAAGGTGCCATCATCGGTGTTAATAAGGGTGCCTTCTTTGAAATCAAGCTTGTTATCGCCAACCTTTCCGGCACTTGTATCGTTGAGACCGGCGATAATCTTGTCGCCCTGGTTCTTAGGATCAAGCGTGCCAGCGAGCCCAGTAAGGCCGGCACCCGGATCATCGGCGGTCATGGTCGGCTTGATCTCGAAGGTGAAGGGGTCGACCGCAGTGTAACCAGAGGGGGCAGAAGTCTCCTTGACGGTGTAGACACCGGCATCGAGACCGGTAAGCGTAATGACGCCCTGTCTGTTCGTTGAAAGAACAACCTCGGTGTCACTCAATGTGCCGTCATCCTTGACATATTTAACGTCTTTGCTGCTCTCGTCTCCTTGGGTCGTAATGGTGAACTGGGCATTTTCAAGTGCCTTCTCGGTACCCAAATCGACCTTGTTGATCTTGAGGCCGTAGGTATAGTCCTTGACCGTGTCAGGGACGGTCTGACCTCGTGTCGAAGTCATAGGGTTGTTGGAGTAGTGAAGCGTTACGGTGTTGAGGTTGCCCTCTTTGCTGTTATTCAAGCCAACAACGGCACTATCATTAATCCGTGCAGTATAGGAAACGACGATGCAGGAGTCCTTGGTGACGCCAGCGACGTTCTTCAGGTTATCGCAGGTCCACGTCGTCGTCTTGCTGCCATCGGCGGCAGCCTTGGCGGTCGACGGCGTGAAATAATTGGTGATATCCGTGACCTTCGCGTGATTGAGATCGGCCTTCGCGGCATCCTTGTTCGCATACAGGTAGACCTTGGCGGCGCCCTGCAGCGTCAGGCCCTTGGAGATCTGGTCGGAGAACTGATAGTAATATGTGTTGTACTTGTCGAAGTTCTCGGCGACGGTGCCGTAGAGGTTGTACGTCACGTCCTGGCCGATTTGGGAGTCGGCGGCATCGCACTCTTTGTTATCGGCATCGCTCACGATCTTCTTCTCGACGGTGGGGATTCCCGTTTTCTCGGTTACTTTAACGGGTGTGTCACCCACGACAGTGAAGATGGGGGACGTGCCTGCCTCGCCCTCTCCGATGGTGCCAGCTTTGGTCACAAAGAGCCAGTAACCGTGCTCAAGACCGGAAACGGTTTTGTTGTTCGTAGTAGCGCGTGTGGCAAGACCGTCTACGGCGTCAGCAATCTTGTACGCAGCGGAATCAGGCGCCACGCAGGTCGTAGCATCGGTTCCCTTTACCTCATTCGTGATCCAGTCCGCGGCGTCCTGGGCGGTCGTTCCCGTATAGGACTTGTCCTCTGCGTTGATGACGCCCTCGACAGCATTCTGCACCTCTGTGTTTACCCACGCGATGTTGCTGACTTTCCCACCGTCAACATCGGCCTTAAAGATCTGATAGCCCTCGAACTCGGTAGTGTTGCCCTTAACGTTCGTGATGGTCACCGAGCCATTCGCAGTCGCAGCACCCTCCGCAGCAAACGCCATACTCACCGGGGCCATGACTCCACCGAAGCTCAGGGCTGCGGTGAGGCCAGCGGTTACTGCCAGGCGTGCGATGTTCTTGCTCATGCTCATCTTCTTTTCCTCCGTTTTCCGTTTGATTCTCATTCGATCGATCATCATCTGTCTGTGTCTTAGCATCTACTTCGCTACGTCTCGCCCCGCTCTCTGTGGGGCTGCCAGCTACTCTTTATGGCTGCCACCTCCCCGCTTGACCAGGAGCGCGACCACGATCAGTGCAGCTCCGGCGACCGCTGCAGCGGCCGCGGCGTACATTGCCATATCGCCAGTCGAGGGCATAAAGCCTCCGGTGGTAATGCTAGGGGGTGTGCCGGTGGGCGTGTTGATGAGCGACGCCTCCAGGCTGCCCGTCGACCCGTCCGCGCTGTCGGCGCGCAGGGGCGACTCGGCCGTGACGGTGAGCTTGGGCTTGGCGGCCGCCACCTGGTCGACGTCCAGGCCCTCGGCCTTGACCGTCACGCAGCACGTGCCCTCAAAGGCGGTGTAGCCCTTGGGCGCCTTGAGCTCGCGGACCTCCAGCTTGCCCGAGTCCACGCCCGAGACGGTCACGCGGCCGTCCTCGCCCGTGGTGACGGTGGCCTTGCCTTGCGCATCCCACGTGCCGTCGGCCGCCAGTGTGCGGCCGCGGTCGTCGGCGATGCTCAGGACCGCCCCGGCAAGCGGCTTGTCGCCGTCGCTGCCGCGCTTGGTGAGCGCGAGATCCCAGGTGTAGGCGCACGCGTCATCGCTCGGCGTGCGGGTAAAGCCGGCTTCGCCGGACTGGTCGGCAAGAGGAGAGCGCGGGTAGCGCAGGTAGACCTCGTTGGGGTTGCCCTTCGCGATGCCGTGGTTGCACGCGCTGTTGAGCGGCGCATTGTACACGGCGACCACGCGGGCGCCCGTGGTGAAGGCGTCGGGCCCGCCGAGCGCGGCGATGAGGTCGCCGGTGCGCACGGTGAAAGTCCCGTCCGCGGCCACCTTGGTGGTGCACTGGGCCGTGATGTCGGTCCAGCCCTTCGCGGCCTTAGTGCCGGCGCGTCCGTCCTTGCCGGTGGCAACGGCGTCGAAGCCGCCATCCGCCCCCGCCGCCACGTACACGTGCATGCTCGCGGCGACCTTGGAGGGGTCGAGCCCCGCACTCAAGGTGTCGACGAAC
Organism: Collinsella sp.; assembly: GCA_019414245.1. Taxonomy (GTDB): domain Bacteria; phylum Actinomycetota; class Coriobacteriia; order Coriobacteriales; family Coriobacteriaceae; genus Collinsella. The sequence continues at coordinate 49,768 of DXMK01000010.1, forward strand.
TGCACCGCATAGGTGTCGTAGGCGGTGAGCCCGGCCGGGACCGTGGCCGAGAGGCGCCAGTACAGGTCGTCGGCGACCGTGGCGTCGGCGGCCTTCTGCCAGGCGGCGGTGCTGTCCTCCAGCACGTGCTTTTGGACCTTGGGCGTCGCCGCCTTGGGCTTGACGGTGACGGCGCTGCCGCCGACCAGGACCATGACCGGCGCGGTGCCGGCCTCGTTTTGGGAGATGGCGTCGTCTTTAGCGACGATGAGCCAGTAGCCGCAGGGCAGCTCGGCCGTCGTGCCCGCGTTAAGGGCCACGGACACGGCGTCGGAGCTCTGGAGGGAACGAGCGAGCTGTGCGCTCAGCGCGCTCGTAAGGTGGGAATCGGTGTTGAGCGACTCGGCAGCTTCCTGCGCGGTGGTCTGGGAATTGGGCATGCCAGCGCTGTGCAGCACAGGCAGCGCGGCGTCGCGCACGGCGTCGCTTGCCCAGACAAGGTCGGCGGCAATCTTGGCGTCACTGTCGCCGTCGACGACGTTGGCGCTAAAGATCTGGTAGGCGTCGTAGCTGCGCGCCACGGTGCCGCTCACCGTGATGGAACCGGTCGAGGTCGGCGCGGCCTGCGCGGATGCGGGGAACACAACCGCGCAGGTGCCAATCAGGAGGGCAAGCAGCGCAAACAAGATCGGGAAGGAGCAAACTTTCTTATTCACGACGCTCGCCTCCCTTCGCATTCGCCTTGCGACGAATGTGCATCCAGGCCGCAGCAGCGCAAAGCACCGCCGCGCCGGCAAGGTACGTCAGAGTGACGCCCGACATACCAGAAAGGGGCAAAGAGGTGGAGTAGGTGTTGGTGAAGGTGGGAGTGGACTTGGGCTTGGTGCCGTCGAAGTTGACAGAATGCTGGTCTTTCGTGGCGATATCCTTGCCGTCGGCGTCCTTGATCTTGGTGTAGGTCACCGACTCGGCCTCGATCGAACCGTCCTCCTGGTCCTTCATCCTGACATCAAATCGATAGACCGACTTGTCGTACTTATATTGCGAGAACCACGAAACCTCTGCACTCTCGCGCACGTAGTACGTGAAGTCTTTGTAAGCACCACGACCCGGATCAGCAGAATCACTCTGCTTCAATTTGTCAAGTGTGTACTCAATCTGTGAGAACTCAAGCATCTGGAGCTTGTCGCCGTCAGCAGTGGTCGTAGCCTTCTTGGCATCAGTCGTACGCCTCTCAGCGCTCTCGAATTTTTCGTTATCCGCAAATTCGAGCGTGAACTTCTTCATCTCGCCACCCTTAACGACCTTGGTCGCTGCAGGCGTCCAGGAACCAAGAGAGTTATAGGGCTCAATTTTGTTGATGAAGGTCGGGCTATCATTGCCACCGATAACAACCGTAGTCGTCGTGTCATCCGACGAGTTGTTATCCGATGGACACGTAACGGAGTAGTTTGCGCGATCAAGTTCTACGAAATCCTGATCCCCCTTGGCCTTTTTATGGACGGTGACTTTATTCACCTTGTAATAATTAATAGGAATCTTCATGAGACGGTCAGTTTTGTATGGTTTGTTATCGACTGTTGCCACGATCTTGTAAATGGTCTTATCGAAATTGGTGTCCAATTCGTTGACGCCGCTGATGGGCTCCTCAACTAGATAGAAAACGTACTGCCCCGAAGAATAGTCCTTGCCAGAGTCGAAGGTGATGCTGCCGTTTGACTGATCAACAGTTGCCTCGCCTGCAACGCTGCAATCGCCCATATCAATTGTGCCGTCATCTTTCCAAGAAGGTGCTGTACCGCCGTCCTGACGCAGCAGCATAAACTTGTATCCGTGTCCGTTAAGGCTTTGCGAGACACCATCTTTTTTAAGCACCTTGGTGGCGATGAGCTTCATGTTCGGATAAACGCTCAGCTCAGCGACCTCGCCAACGGTGAGATCGCCGTTGGTCATGATGCCGCCGCCATGGGTGTACGAGTAGTTGCCACTGATGATGGTCGTAGCTGCCAATTGCGCCTTTTCTACGGCCTCATCAGTCGGATGGGCCTCCAAACCGAACATGTACTTGGCCTCGGCACCGCCGTTGGCATCGATGGTTATCTTCGTTTTATCGCAAGTGCCCTGCCAGCCAGCTGAGCCGCCGCCGAGCATCTTGCCGAGCACAACTGCAACCGTCTTATTGCTGTCATTCTTGCGCACGAGGAAGAAATCCTTGTGGCCGGCTTCTTTGAAGTCTTTGGTAATGTAGTCAGGATTGCTGTCCTCGTTCTTGCCATTACCACCGGCAGACATGTGATCACTTAAACCATTATCCGTATTGTTGTAGATTGCGGCACCATTTGAGTGCGAAACAATTGTCTCGCCCGTAGGGCAGGCACCGATGCCACCACCCCAGCCGCCGGCCTCATTATCAGTAATCAGCGTCCTTACGATGTTAAGCTTGCCGTCCTTTTGGACAAAGACGCCACCGCCGCCCCAATCGCCGCCATGGCTCTTACCCGTCATGGTCTTGTTGTTGGTGATGTAAACCTTGTTGAACGCGCCCGGCTCAGTCCCAATATCGCCGGTAGTACCGGTGGAAATACGGAGACCACCGCCCTCGGCGTTTGCAGATTCGTTGCCGGCAATCGTGCCGCCTGTCATTTTAAACGTAATCGCCTGGTTCCAGAAACCAGCGTAGATTCCGCCACCGGCCTCTTTGGAGTAATTGGCAGTAACGGATCCACCCGTCATGGTTAACGTCCCTCTGTGCGTGCATGCAATTCCGCCGCCGCCAAGCAGGCCGAAGTTGTAAAGATTGGAATCAGCAATCCAAGCGTCGACTCGATTGTTGGTAATATTGGCAGATCCGCCGATGGTGACGTTCGCGCCCTTGGTATAAACACCGCCACCGTATCCGCCGTCTCCGGTGTCACCGCCGCAGCTGTTGCCGCTGATGCCCTTAGCGTACGTAGCGTTACCCGAGATGACACCGCCGGAGAGATTCAACGTGACACCGCTGTCGGCAAAAATACCACCACCGGAAGCAGCCTTATTCGCTGCGATCACGCCGTCGGTCATGTTGACCGTGACTTTCGCGCCGTTTACGCACAGGCCTCCGCCCCAGCCGCCATGTTGCTGATTGAGATTCGCGCCAGTAATAAAACCGCCATTGATATTCACCTGAGTTTCATTGCTTTTCCCCTCGGCAAAGATGATATGACCGTTGTTGGCCAAATCCCTCGGTGTCGTGATCATGCCACCGTTGAGGTTAAGCGTGCCGCCATCCGCAACAGAGATGACCTGTTGGACCGAACCCCTGTTGGATGCAGCAACGATTGCGCCGAAACCGCTGACGACATGCTCAGTCGTGGTTTCAGTGGTGGTGGTGCCAAGGGTATCTGCGTTAGGCGTGCTCGTGGTTTCATAATAGGTTAAGCTCTGAGGAGTACCTTTGTTGTCACCGGTCCATGCCATAGTTGCAAGCTTGCCAGGATTGTTATCAACGACCGAAGGTGTATCGCTAACATGGGCAGAGTCTTCAACGGTAAGCGCACCGCTCTCTACCGTAATGAACGTGTCGTTATTACCAACGCGGTAATAAAGCTTGTGACCCGCAAGGTCGATTGTAGTATTTTGCCTGATAGTGATTGGCACACTTGAACTAATGTCAGCCTTAAGACGTAGTTTATCGGGTTTAGTCGGGGCGTTAAGGTACGCTGTCAGGTCTCCGTCACTCGCCAGCAGCGTGTACCCATCCTTATCTTTTTGAAGTCCCGAAACCTCACCTTCATTTGCAACAGTAGCGACCTTATAGACAGACTGTCCATCATCCGCGGGCTGCGCAGCGCTCTCGGCTCCCGTGTCATCAGACGACGGGGCCGTCCTGAGAGCATCGTCGCCGGTCTCGTCGCCCTCGGTCTCGTCACTATTCTGGTTTTCGGTATCCCCGTTGTTGGTGTTGCCTACATCAGTAGACTCACTTGAGGAACCCCCCCCCATTACAGTTTCCTCGGTAGAAACTGTCTGGACGTCGTTGGCGATGGCCTGCGAGATCGGAGGCATGACGAGCGACAGCACCAGGCTCAAAACGGATGCTCCGCATAAAACGCCTGCCAGCACACGGCGCGTCGCTTTATTACTCTGCTTAGATTTGTCCGAATTCGCTTTCATCGATGTCTCCTCCCCAAGAGACCGCGATCTTGCTCTTTCACCATCAAACGTATCTGCGCAATCTGTAATTGCGCTCGTTTAGTAATGCAATTATAACGATTGTTTAAACATCTGAGCAACAAAAACCGATAGTTTTGTAGTGAGTTCTCAATTCTCTTGACAATTGCTCGGATTTGCCTTCGTTTATTCGCTATCCTTTTTTTGTTTCTGCTGGTAATTTAGTTGCCTATTATTTTTTAATGGCATTAGATTTATTTGCACAACATTTTGCTCAAGAGCAAACATCCTTTGAACGGTCGAAAATCGACCGTGAGCGGTAGGTCATCAACCGGGATGAATATCCTACCAAATTGATGAGAATATCTTAAACCCATCGGTGGTTAGAAGTATGATGTTCAGACAACAATATTTGAATTTTCCCACAGATTTTAGGTATCAATTCGCCCAAATCGCCTGAGGCCACCGCAAAAAAGCCTGCCCCCTTCTGCGGTGGTTCTCCCCCAGCGCTACAGCAGATGTTCCTCGATAAAGATCGCGATGCCGTCTTTGTCGTTGCTGGCGGTTACAAAATCGGCGGCGGCACGGGTGGCGTCGCTGCCGTTTGCCATGGCCACGCCCACGCCGGCGTCAGCCACCATGCAGGTGTCGTTATCGGCATCGCCAAACACGCAGATGTTCGCAAGCTCCATGTCGTTGAGCTCCGCCACGCGCACAAGGCCGCGCGTCTTGGACACGCGCGGATCCATGAACTCGTAGAGCCGCTGCGTGGTTTGCAGAGCCGCCGCCTTAACAGTGTTATCGGCAAACGTCGACGCCCGCTCAATCACCCGCGGCATTACCTCGGGCGCCATGGTAAACATCACCTTGGGCTGCGGCTCGCGCAAAAACTCGGCAAAATCGACCACCTGGTAGGGCACGCCGTCGACGCGCGACAGGTGCTCGACGCACGCGTTGCTCTCGGGCACGTAGAACACGCCGTCTCGGGGGCAGACGGGCGTTGCCGGAAGGTCCGCCATGTGCTTGCAGATGCGCGCGATGGTCTCGCCCGGCAGCGGATAGCTCAGTTCGTTGATGTCGTGCGCGCGGTCGATGACCTCGGCGCCACCGCAGCCCACGAGCACGTCTACCAGGCCTTCGATGCCCCAGAGCTCGTACATGGCCTCGGTCGCGTGGGCATCGCGCCCGGTGCACAGGCCAAAGAGCACGCCGCGCTCGCGCAGGGCGCGGATCGCCGTCACGGTGCGCGGGGACACCGTGTGCTGGCTCGTGAGCAGCGTGCCGTCGACATCGCAGAACACGGCTTTGATGTGGCTGAAGGTGGTGTCCATGGGAGCCTTTCTGGGTTGTGCGGCGGTGTGGGGTGTATCTGGAAGTGGCGTTCATGGTATACCAAGGCACAGGCGCGGCCCCTCAAAGCAAAAACCACCACAAAGATGCCTGGCCCCTTTGTGGTGGCCGGATCCGCAGGATGGCCTGACCCGGGGCGCAAACCATCACAACATTCGATGTTTTTCGGCAAAATCGCGATTTTCATCGAATGTTGTGATGGTTTTTACTGCCTTGCGGCACGATCCAAGTGCCATCGACCAAACAGCAGCAACGCCGCGGGAGCCGCCGTCACGACCATGCCCGCCCCTACGAGCGTCTGCTGCACGCCAAATGTCGCCGCCAGCCACGGGGCAACCGCCAGAGGGGCCACGCCAGCGAACATGTTGCCAAAGCCCATGACCGAGTTGACGCGACCGAGCTGTTCGAGCGGGGCCGTCGTTTGCACGATCGTGTTGTGGAGCGGATTGACGACGCCCCAGGCCACGCCCAGGGCGATCTGGCCGACGAGGGCCACGCCCACGTACGGCGTCCCCACATAGAGCAGGCTTCCCAGGCCCACGGACATAAGCGCCACAAGCAGCGTCTTAAGGTTGACCAGGTGCGGCGGCAAGCGGAGCGCGAGCACGGCACCCAGCACCGCGCCCACGCCCGAGGCTGACGAGAGCCAGCCCATCCACTCAACGCCGACGTGTAGGACATCACGGTAGAAGAACGACTCCAGCGGGTCGAATGCGCCGTAGCCAAAGTTCGAAAGAAAAATGATGCAGAAAAGTAGCGCGAGGACGCTGTTGGTGAAGACCGTCTTGATGCTGGCTGCGAAGGTGGCGCGGGTGGATGTGCTGGGGTTGGAGCTTTGTCCCGCACGCTCCCCTTCCTCTGCCGAATCGGCATCCGCATGCCCGGCGACATGGCTGGTCTGCGGCCTAAAGCCCCAACCGACGACGAACGCCAGCACGGTAAAGAGCATCATGAGCACGAACACCGCGCACGACGATGCAGCCGCCGCGACAAAGCCGCCCAGCGTGGGGCCAACGATGATACTCACGTTTGAAAACATGGCGATGGCGGAGTTGATGTCTTTGAGCTCGACGGGGTCGTCGGTGAGGTAGGCCGGATAGGACGTGGCGATGGGCTGAGCGAATCCCATCGTAAAGCCTAGGAACACCGCGCCGAGCAGGACGACGCCGGTCGCGCTACCAAAGGCGATGATTGCCGTGCCAGTTGCGAGAGCGCCGACGATGCTCAGCAAGAAATGGCGGCGCGGACCCCAGGCGTCGAGCGCAGCGCCGCCCGCAAAGGATCCCAGGATCACGAAAACGTTCATAAACAGAACGGCCAGCGATGTCGCGACGACCGAGGCATCGTCCGCATAGGTGAGCGTTCCGATGACGCCGATAAAATAACTGGTCTGAAACCCGGTGTAGATGAGAAAGCGCATCGCCACCAAGCGCTTGGCCTGCACGGACAGCGATGATTGAGGCTTTGAGAAAAGAGAGGCGAGCATGGAGACTCCTTGTTTCATACGAATGCGGACGGCGGGCATTCGCCACCGTCTGTCAAATCAATCTATCCGCATGAAACATTAAGGACGCATCAAGCCCCTTTTCTCCGTTTTTCGCCCGTCATGAACTACTCGGTAGATTGTAAGGCATGTCCCAAACATCTACCAAAGCAAAAACCACCACAAAGGTGCCTGGCCCCTTTGTGGTGGAAGTGACATTTGCCCAGATAAAACCTACCAAAATAAACCTGTCCCTTTTTGGCAGGTTTTAGGCCAGATGATCTTGAATCAGGTCGCAGATGGCTCGGGCGTCGTTGATGTTGATGGCTCGGGTCGCAAAGCCGGCATCGAATGCCTGGCGTGCCAGGGCTTCGTTGCAGGCAAGCGCCAGCGTGCGGCCGTCGACCAGGTCGAGCGAGCTCTTGCCGCGCAGACGGTCGACACCGGAGCGCGCGACCACGATGTTGTCGAAGCCCTCGGTCTTGTAGCCCTCGATGATCACCACGTCAACATCGCCGTAGCGCGACAGCAGCTCGCGCGCGGGCATCTCGTCCTCCTCGCGCGTGTCGGCGTACTCCGCCCAGCGCGTGGCGCAGATGAGGCCCACGTGCTTGGACCCGGCCTGGTGATGGCGCCACGTATCCTTAGCGGGCACGTCGATATCAAAGCCGTGGTGCCCGTGATGCTTGAGCGAACCCACGCGCAGGCCGCGGCGGGTGAGCTCGGCAATGACCTTCTCGACGAGCGTGGTCTTGCCCGAGTTTTGGTAGCCGATAAACGCGATCGCGGGGACGGCCGGGGCGGGAGCGACGGGCGCGACGACGGCAGGCGCGCTCGCGGGTGCGTTGCCGTCTGCGGTAGCGGCCTCAACAGCAGCAGCCTGACGCTCTGCGCGATCCCACACGCCCGAGCGACCGCCCTCCTTGTGCAGCAGGCGCACGTCGACGATCTCCATGCCGCGATCGACCGCCTTGCACATGTCATAGATCGTAAGGCACGCGGCACTCGCGCCGGTCAGGGCCTCCATCTCGATGCCCGTTTTGCCCGTCACGCCCGCCGTGACCAGCACGTGAAAGCCAACCTGTCCGTCCGCGCGCGCCGGCGCCCAGCCCTCGGGCAAATCCTCGACAGGCGTCCCCGCCGCAGCGATGGGCGCAATGTCGCACTTGCTCTTGGTAATGAGCAGCGGATGGCACATGGGGATGATGTCGCTCGTGCGCTTGATGGCCATGATGCCTGCCACGCGCGCGCAGGCAAGCACATCGCCCTTTTTGGCGCGATCCTGCAGCACCATGGCCTGCGTCTCGGGATGCATAAGGATAGTGCCCTCGGCGATAGCGATGCGATGGGTCTCGGCCTTGTCGGACACGTCGACCATGCGCACCTCGCCCTTGGCGTCCACGTGCGTCAGCTCGTCGCGACGGGCGTCGCGGGCGGGCTCGGTGGCAGCACTGGCAGTCGGCTGCGCGGACGCGTTGGCGTTACCAACATTAGCCGCGGCTGAGGCTTTATGGGCAGACATCGCGGCCCTGCGAGCGGCCTTGGTGGCATCGGCGTACCTGCTCTTGGCCATATGATCATCCTCCGATTTGAGACATAAATCGTTGCGTGCCCTCAATTATCGCGTGTTCCTGCGGTTTGTGGGCCACGGCATCGCGCCAAATCGAAAGTACCTGCATATCATCACCACGGCGCAGCGCCTCACGCACCGAATACTCGGCATCGCTGAACAGGCACGGACGCACATTGCCGTCGGCCGTCAGGCGCAGGCGGTTGCAGCTCGCGCAAAAATGGTTGGACATGGCGCTAATAAAGCCGACCGTTCCCGCCGCACCCGGAAAACGCCAATAGCGCGCAGGGCCCGCGCCGGCAGGAGCGTCGTTGATGTCGAGCGGCTCGAGCTCGCCCAGTCCCGTCTCGGCGGCCCCAGCGTTGACGCGCGCCCGCAGCTCGTCGCTCGGCACGGTGTCGCTCGCGTCCCACAACTCGGGATTGAGCGTGGGCGCATGCGGATCCACAGCGCAATGCGAGCTCGTATGCTCGTCGCCAATGGGCATGTATTCGATAAAGCGCAGGTGAATGGGACGGTCGACGGTCAGGCGCGCGAGGGCCGCCACATCCTGGTTGAGCCGGCGCACCACGACACAGTTGACCTTAACGGGCTCAAAGCCCCAAGCCAGCGCCGCATCGATGCCGGCCATAGTCTGCTCGAGCCGACCCAGGCGCGTGATCTTTCCAAACAGCGCGGGGTCGAGCGTATCGAGCGAAATGTTGACGCGGTCAAGCCCGGCATCTTTGAGCTGCGGTGCCAACTTGGGCAGCAGGGCTCCGTTGGTGGTAAGCGAGATATCCTCGATCTGCGGAATCGCGCGGATATCGCGGATGAGCGGGATGATACGGCGGCTGACCAGCGGCTCGCCACCCGTCAGGCGCACGCGGCGAATGCCCTCCCCCGCCACCAAGCGCACAAAGCGGGCGATTTCCTCGGCACTGAGCAGCTCGTCGTGCGCGCGGGGCGCCACGCCATCGGCCGGCATGCAGTAAATGCAGCGGAAATTGCACTTGTCGGTAACGGCAATGCGCAGGTAGTTGATATCGCGGCCAAAGCCGTCATGTTGCACGCGCCCGTCCACGCAGCCCTCCCCTCACGCAGCGTTTTATTCTTCGGAAAACATAATACCCCACGAGAGAATCATGCCGACACCCGTACGACAGGACAGGTCGCTTCGAGCACAACGAACTTTCCAAGCCCATCCTCAGCATACAAACCATCACAACATTCGATGCTTTTCCCGTTTTTGGCAAAAAACGTCGAATGTTGTGATGGTTTGCCTACCCACGGCACTCCGCAGAAGGGCCGGAACGCCCCTAAAGGCCGCCGTCCCAGTGCCGAATCACGAATTCTCTCAGGTCGTTTTGACGTTTCTGGAACGCTTCGCTTCGGTCGCACTTAAGGCCCATAGCGAGCGCAATGGCGTTCATCGCCCGGTGCAATTGCAGCTGATGGGCAAACTGAGTCCCGGTGAGGACGATCATCCTAAAGCCCAGCGCGCTCAGTACGGTCATACGCTCCGCATCCGACGCGCTGCGCTGTTTATCAAGATGGTCCGAGCCGTTGTATTCAATCCCCGTACCGCTCGCAGGCGCATATACGTCAATCTCGAAATACCCGGCCTTTGCGAGATACTTGAACTCGCTGGGAACATCGACCCGATGGTTGAGCTCGATCTTGGCGTATCCCAGCCCGCCCTGGGAACGTTTTGCTACGACCATGATTGCGGTGGCCGTCTCCATGGGCGACCGCGCGCCATCGTGCACGCGCTTGAGCACGGCGGCCGCGCGTATAGCCCCCTGACGAGATCGGTTCTCATTGCAATAGGCAATCAAGTCGGCAACGGTATACCTCTGCCCCATCTCAATATAATCGTCTGTCGACAGATGATTCAAATGGTATCGGGCGCAGATTTCGTAGCCATATTCCAGCTGCTCGGGCTCGCTCATCCACGAACCCGCTTGGACAAAGCACATGGCCTCATCAACCACCAGAAGGCCCTCTGCCACCTCGATAAGATGGCCTGGAGGTACCGGCGCCCCAAACACGTGGCACCTAAATCCAGCCGGCGTCGAGCGCTCAAAATCGAAGTTGACGAGCGTATCGATACGATCGAGCTCTTCTCGTGGAATACCAAGCGAAACCAGATAGTCGGTAACGATCCCGACTGCCGTTGAAGCCCTCAGCCCCTTGGCATCGAGTCCCAATTTGGGCAGGCTCGCGGTCGGCTCCGCCTCGTTAGCAAGCGAGTCCTCATCGTATAGGCTGCTTGCTCGCGAGAGCGGCTCGAACGGGCGCGCCACGTTGTGGTACAGCCAGGCAGTCTTATGGGACAGGACGATCGGCAGGTCCATGAGCCCTCCAATGGAGTCGGATAACCAATCTTATTCCCCTGCCCACGGGTCCGCACACCTTCGTGCGCAAGAAAGCGATTCCACCCGATCGAGTGGTAGAAAAACCATCACATCATTCGATGCTTTTCCCGATTTTGGCAAAAAACGCCGAATGTTGTGATGGTTTGAGGCGAGGTGAGGAGCACGGAGGGGTCAAAGCATCGTACTTTGCAGGGCGCACGTCCGTATTCAATTGGAAATGAACGCGAGCGCGACTTTTTTCGCCCCGCTGCCAACATAAACCTTGACTCTACAATCGTTGTAGGGTTTTCACTACACTGGTAGCAAAACGAACCCAGCCAGAAAGCCCCGCCCATGGAACACGACCTCACACGCGGCAATGTCCTCAAGACCATCGCGGTCTTTGCCCTGCCCTATATGCTCTCGTACTTTTTGCAGATGCTCTACGGCATGGCCGACCTGTACATGATGGGGCAGTTTAGCGGCGCCGCCGGCATCACCGCCGTGGGCAATGGCGCGCAGACGCTCTATATCATTACCGTAACGCTCGTGGGCCTGGCCATGGGAACGACGGTCATCGTCGGCCACGCCGTGGGTTCGCGCCGCTTCGATCGCGCCGAAGCCGCCATCGGCAACACCATCACGCTCTTTATGGGTGTCTCGGTGGTGCTGGCCGCTGTCCTGCTCGCACTGTGTCCGCAGATTGTGGCACTCATTGGCACGCCGGCCGAAGCGGTCGAAGGAACCGCCGCCTACCTGCGTATCTGCTTTATGGGCATTCCCTTTATCGCCGCGTACAACATCCTCTCGGCCATCTTTCGCGGCCTAGGCGATTCGCGCTCGCCCATGTACGTGATTGGCGTGGCGTGCATCATCAACATCGCGCTCGACTTTCTGTTTATCGGCCACATGGGGCTCGGCCCCGTGGGCGCAGCGCTCGGCACGGTGACCGCCCAGACAGCCAGCGTTGCCCTCGCGCTCGTGTGGCTCAAGAGCCGCCGCACGAACATCCACGTTAAGCGCAGCGACCTGCGCCCCCAGCCCGAGGTGCTCGGCAGCATTCTTAAGATCGGCGTGCCCGTGGCCGTGCAGGACGGCTGCATCCAGGTGGCGTTTATGTTTATCACCGTCATCGCCAACCACCGAGGACTCGTCGACGCCGCCGCTGTGGGCCTAGTCGAGAAGATGATCAGCTTTTTGTTCATTGTGCCGAGTTCCATGGGTGCCACCGTCAGCGCACTCACGGCGCAAAACGCCGGCGCGGGCAAGGGCGACCGCGCGCGTCAGGTACTCAAGGACGCCATGACGATCTCGGTGGTGTACGGCTGCCTGATCACGGTGCTGATGTGGCTGGTGGCGCCGGCGTTTATTGGCTTTTTTGCCAAGGACCCCGCGGTGGTCGCGGCCGGTACCGGCTATATGCACAGTTATATTTTCGATGCAATCTTTGCCGGCATCCACATTTGCTTTAGCGGCTTTTTCGCTGCATACGGCAAGAGCTACATCGGCTTTGCGCACAACGTGCTGGCTGTGGCACTCATTCGCGTGCCCGGTGCATGGCTGCTGTCGAACGCCTATTCCAACACGCTGTTCCCCATGGGTATCGCCTCGCCGTGCGGCTCGATTCTGTCGGCGGTCATCTGTGTTGTCGCGTTTACCGCGCTCGACCGCCGCGGAGCTTTTGACAGGTTGGTGGCGTAGCGGGGCGACGCGAAATCGCCCTCATCGACGACATCATCAGCGACGACCCCAGGAGAACCGCCATGTCGAGGACATCCCCCGATATGGCGGTTTTACTCCTCCGGGATCGGAAACGCCCGGATGAACTCTGCGGGCGAGAAGGTCTTGATAGTCGAGCGTACAAAAGCGGCGCGATCGCGCGTGATGATAAAGTCCACACCGGCACGCTCTGCCATCGCACGGATACAGCCGTCCTCGAAGTCCGGCTCATCGGAATAGGCGGAGGTAAAACAAGCTTCTTGGTCGAGAGGCTCTAACGAGTAGCTCTTAAGGCAGTCGCGCACCACCTCGCGGGCGCGCGCCTCGCCGGCCTGTTTGGTGAGAATGTAGTACGCGTCCTTGAGAGAACAGGCCGAAACAACGCCCTCGATAAGCCCCACGTCGACGAGCCCCTTGATCGTTTGCGCCGCTGCGTGCTCCGGCCGGCCCGGAAGCACGCAATCGAGCAGAAAATTGGTATCGAGAAATGCCCTCATAGGTAGCGCTCCCTCGCGACGCGCTTTTCATCTTCAACCGTCATCGTATCGAGCGGCGTTCCCTTTGGCATTTTAGCCACGATATCGAGATACTCCTGGTAGTCCTCATCCTCCGCGAGCATCTCGCGAATCTCCTTCCAGGTGATCTTGGGATGCCACATCGTACCCACGTCGCGCTTGGGCCTGCCCGCATCGCGCGCCGGCTTTGCGATCCCACGCTCCTGAGCAGCGTCATATTCCACCGCAACTGGGCTTTCATAGTCGAGCGGCACGATCTTGAACAACGGCTTGCTCCGCTTGAAGACCACAACCTCCTCGCCCTCATTGGCAACCCTTTCGGCCACCTGCGTAAGGTTTTGGCGCAGTTCCGAAAACGCGACGGTAACCATAACGGCTCCTCTCAACATATATCTTCACTGCCAAGTATAAACGTTAATGTTAACGTTCATATATATAGACCGCCGCAATGGAGACAACAATCATTGTGAGGTCCCTCTACCCTGCATGAATCTCTTGTCGCTCCGGAACGGCAGCGGTCCGCAGGATCGCCCTCAGCAACCTGCGCGACGCAGATCACGGTGCCGGTTTCCCCAACAAAGTAAGAACCGCCCGGAAGGCATCGTGCTTCCGGGCGGTTCTTCAATTTGACTATTGATGTCCTAAGCCTGGGGCACCTGACCAGTAGCCAAGATCTGTTCGAGCGCGTCCTCGTCCAGCACGGGCACGCCCAACTGCTCGGCTTTGGCGAGCTTGGAGCCTGCTTTGGGGCCAGCGATCAGATAGCTCGTCTTCTTCGACACACTGCCCGAAACCTTGGCGCCGAGCACCTTGAGCGCCGCACCCGCCTCGTCGCGCGTGCGGTTGGCGAGCGTGCCCGTGAGCACAAAGGTCAGACCCGCGAGCGGCTGCGCGTCGGCGAGCTCGCCCGCCACGCCAGCATCGGCTGCAGCTTGCGCGTGCGCGGTGCCCAAGTCGACCTCAAGTGACAGACCCGTCTGACGCAGGCGCTCCAGCACGGCAAGGTTCTCGGGCACGGACAGGAACTGCTTGACGCTCGCCGCAATCTTGGGACCGATGCCCTCGCACTCGGCAATATCCTCTTCGCTTGCCAAGATAAGCTTGTCAATCGACAGGAATCGCTCGGCAATGACCTCGCCCACACTCTTGCCCACATGGCGGATACCCAGGGCAAACAGCACGCGACCGAGCGGTTGGCTCTTGGACTTGTTAAGCTCGGCGATGATTTTCTCGGCCGTCTTGAGGCCTACCGGAATGGGGTCGCCCTTCTTGACGCCCTTTTTGCTATTGGAGCTGGCGTACACGCGGCCTGTGTCCAGGCCGGCGATATCGTCCACCGTGAGCTGGTAGAAGTCCGCGACATCGTGGATCAGGCCGGCGGCGATCATCTTGTCGACGATCTCGTCGCCCAGGCCGTCGACGTCCATACAGCCGCGGCTCACCCAGTGGAGCAGGCGCTCCTTGAGCTGCGCGGGGCAGTCGATGGACACGCAGCGGTAGGCCACCTCGCCGTCCTCGTGGACCACGGGGCTACCGCACACGGGACAGGCCTCGGGCATGTGCCAGTCGACCGAATCGGCCGGACGCTTGTCGAGCACCGGGCCCACGACCTCGGGAATCACGTCGCCTGCCTTGTGCACGATGATAGTGTCGCCCTCGCGCACGTTTTTGCGGCGGATCTCGTCGATGTTGTGCAGCGTGGCGCGCGCGATGGTGGAGCCGGCGACCGTCACCGGGTCGAACTCGGCGACCGGCGTGAGCACACCAGTGCGGCCCACCTGGATGCGAATTTCGCGCAGGATGGTCTGCTTTTCCTCGGGCGGGAACTTAAAGGCAATGGCCCAGCGCGGTGCGCGGGCGGTAAAGCCCAGGTCGAGCTGCTGCTGGAAGCTGTCGACCTTTACGACCACGCCGTCGATGTCGTAGTCTAGGTCACCGCGATGTTCGAGCGCCTGGGCACAGAACTCGTGGACCTCGGCCGGCGTGGCGCAGCGTGCCACGTTGGGGTTGACGCTAAAGCCGGCACTGCGCAGCCAGTCGAGAAACTCACGCTGGCTGTGGACGTGCAGCGGATCGGTATCGGCGATGGCGTAGATGAAGGTGGCCAGGTCGCGGCGTGCCGTGACCTTGGGATCCTTCTGGCGCAACGATCCTGCAGCGGCGTTGCGCGGGTTGGCAAAGGGGTCACGGCCCTCGGCATCGGCCTCTTCATTCAGACGAACAAAGCTGCCCTTAGGCATGTAGACCTCGCCGCGTACTTCGATGGTACGCTCGCGGTCGGCGCCCATATGAGCGAGCGCCGGCTCGGACAGGTGCATGGGCACGTCCTTGATGGTGCGCACATTAAGCGACACGTCCTCGCCCGTGGTGCCGTCGCCGCGCGTGGCGGCGCGTACGAAGGTGCCGTTTTGGTAGGTAAGGGCCACGCCCAGGCCGTCGATCTTAAGCTCGCAGGTATAGGTGACGCTACCGGCACCGAGCGCATCCTCGGTGCGCTGGAGCCACGCGTCAAGTTCGTCCAGGTCCATGGCATCGTCCATGGAATACATGCGGGCCATGTGCGTGACCGGCGTAAACTGCTCGCTCACGTATCCGCCCACGCGCTGGGTATAGCTGTCGGGCGTCACCAGGTCAGGATAGGCCGCCTCGATCTCCTGCAGCTCAACGAGCATTTTGTCGAAGGCGGCATCCGTAATCTCGGGTGCGTCGAGCATGTAGTAGCGGTACGCGTGGTAATCGAGCTCGTGACGTAGCTCGGCCGCACGCGCCGCCGCCTGGGCACGGGCATCGGTCGGTGCGGTGGCATCCGCGCTCGCGGGCGTTTCGGTATCGATGTCCACACCGTCACCAAACAGGCTCGATTGCTCCATAGCGGCACTCCTTCGCTCGTTTTCAAACGGATACTAGAGTACCACCGGTCGCAACGGGGCCGAATAGCGGTCTCAAACCGCACCGAATCGGCAGCCGTCAAACTGGAGCGACAGCGGGTTCGACATGCTAAATTATGCGACTCAGTTCATAGTAGTTAATATTTTATATTGTGTTTGCAATATATTTTGGTATTATCAACGTGAGGTGATTGAAATGAAGAATCAGTCCAAACGTTTCCTGACCATCCTCGTCCCCCTTGTCCTTATAGCAGCCGCTTTGCTCGGCTTTTTCTGGAAGGACATTCCCTTTTCGAAGGACCTTTCCTTGCGGGGCGAAGTCGTTGCTGTGTATCACCCTTCCGCCAGCGGGGCGAGCGAAGGTCGCTTCGTTATCGCAAGCGAGCAATTCCAATCCGCACCGCTGCACCTCAACTTTAAAATCAATTCAACCATCCCCATTAAGGATCAGGATGGCAAGAAGGCAGAAGTCGGAGCCATCAAAGAAGGCGTCTACGTTGACGTAACCTGCACCGTCAACACTAGCAGCGATCCCGATCCCACAAAGCTGCCCGCCCTCATAACGCCAACAGCCATCACGATTACGCAAAAGGAATAGCTCGATGTCAGAAAGGAGTTTAAAAAATAATCACCAGATAGTTAGGAGCCAATGATGAAAAAGGTTGCTTATTTACTCGCCGTCTGCCTTGTTGGGTTATCGTGCATGACCGCGCAGCCCGCCTTCGCAGCAGAAACCCATTCCTCTATCATTTCGCCAGTTGCCGAAAGTCGTTCAATCTACACCGCCGAAACCACCCTCGCCTATTCGAACGGCGTCAGGCTCCATGTTACTTACACCGTTAACGATACCTATGGAACGATAACAGGCATCAAATCCATAAAGAACTGGACCTCCAATTCTCGAGTAAGCAACATCAGCTGGACTTATAGATACGGACTCAGCAACGGAAGCGTCGTCGTAACTGTTACTTACTATTACAACGGCAGTTGGCATTCTGAAGCAAGAACCATCTATGCTTAGGATTTTTTGGCTGCGGCATTGCCGCAGCCTTTTTGGGGTTAATTATGGAAAGCTCAGATAAACGATGCCGTTTTAGCAGTGTGATGTTGCTCGCCACTTTGTCTGTCGCAGCAATCATGGCGGCCTTCTCAGCGTTCAGTGTTGCCAACGAGGCGCGGGAGCTGCTCTTTGCACCCACTCCCCTCTACATTAACGGTGAGTCCATTCCGAGCGCCGTCCTTACCGCGCTTGCCATCCGCGACGTTCTGGCCCTGGCGCTTTCAATCGCATGCCTGATCGTCTACGTGAACTTCTGCCTTGACGTCGTCAGCACTCAG
This sequence comes from Collinsella sp., assembly GCA_019414245.1. Classification (GTDB taxonomy): domain Bacteria; phylum Actinomycetota; class Coriobacteriia; order Coriobacteriales; family Coriobacteriaceae; genus Collinsella. The sequence continues at coordinate 67,095 of DXMK01000010.1, forward strand.
TCGATATTCACGCGAAAACAATGCCGGCGTCTTCTGGTTGTTGGACTTCTGCTGCTCATTTCTTCAATTGTCTCGATTACCCTAGATAACCTGTGTGCCATCCAGCTCCCCAACGACGTCAGTATTACCGCAATTGGCATCTTTGGTTTTAACGCTTGGACACTGGTTCTCGCTTTGTTTGCGCTATCCCTTTCGGCTATCTTTGAGTACGGGCGACTCTTGCAGTCGGACGTTGACGCCATTATTTAGAAGGAGGGCAGCATGCCAATCGTCATGAGACTCGATCGCGTCATGGCGGATCGCAAAATGTCCTCTCAAGAACTTGCCGACATTATCGGCATTTCGCCCGTTAACGTTTCGCGCATTAAAACGGGACGGCTCAAGGGCATCCGCTTTTCGACGTTGACCGCAATGTGCGAGGCGCTTCACTGCAAACCCGGCGACATCATCGACTGGATGTCGGACGAAGAGTACGTCGAGGCATTTGGAAGTCTTCCCAGCGACGAAGACTAACCAAAATGATCCGTTTCCCCGTCCCCAAAGGATCAATAGGAAAAGAGGGGGGCTGTCCCGCGTTGATGGGACAGCCCCCCTGGCCTCGATATGTGCGAAACGGCTCGTTAGTAGCCCTGGCCGTGGCCTTGCCCCTGGCCTTGCTGGCCGAGCAGCTCCTCCAGGTACTGGCGCAGCTGCTCGTCGGTAATACCGCCGTTGCCGGTGTCGGTCGCGCTGTCGTCCTGCTGCTGGTTCTGCAGCTCCTCGTCGGAGCCCAGCTCGACAGTGACCTTCTTCTCTTCCTTGCCGCGCGTGAGCGTGATCTCGACCTTCTCGCCCACCTCGTGGCTGCGCAGCGCGATGATCAGGCCGTCAGCGCTTGTAATCTCGTCGTCGCCCAGCTTGGTGATGACGTCACCCTCCTGGATGCCGGCCTTGGCAGCGGGGCCGTCCTCGACGACGCTCGCCACGTAGGCACCGCTATCGGTGCTCAGCTTGTTGGTGCGGGCGTTGAGCGCGTTGACGCTCGAAAGCGTGGCGCCCAGATACGGATGAACCGGCGTCTTGCCGTCGATAATCTGGTCGGCGATGTTCTTGGCATAGTTGACCGGAATGGCAAAGCCCACGCCCGAGCTGGAGCCCGAATAGCTCTCGATGAGCGAGTTGATACCCACGAGCTCGCCGTTGTCGTTAACGAGCGCGCCGCCGGAGTTGCCCGGGTTGATGGCGGCATCGGTCTGGATCATGTTGGCATAGATGGTGTTACCGTTGGTAGAGCTCATGGCCGTGGAGCGATACAGCGCCGACACGATGCCCGTGGATACAGATTGCTCGTTGCCGAACGGCGAGCCGATCGCCATGACCCACTCGCCCACGTTGAGCTTGGAGGAGTCCCCGATCTCGATCGGGGTGAGCTTGGAGGCGTCGGCGTCCTTGAGCTTGATGACGGCAAGGTCGCTCGAAGCATCGTTGCCCACGAACTCGGCCTCGTAGGTGGTGCCGTCGTCCATGGTCACCACGTACTGATCGTAGCCATCGACCACGTGGTTGTTGGTGAGGATATGGCCCTCGGTATCGAGCACAACGCCCGAACCAACGCTGCCCGAGTTGTCCGACTCGTCGGCAGACTGCGAAAGCGAGCCATTCTGGCTGCCGCTCGAAGTGGCGGTAATGGAAACCACGGAGGGCAACGCCTTGGCAGAAACGGCCTCGGCCAGCGTGGTGTCCTCGGAATCAATCGTAATCTTTTGCGTCGATGAACCCGAAGCACCCGCCGTCACGGCATTCTTTCCGCCGCCAATGTTGAGCGTGCCGCTCATAATGAGCGCAATGACCAGCAGGGCGCCGCAGGCACAACCGGCAAGCGCCGTAATAAAGATCGGCAGCTTTTTGGTCTTAGTCTTGACCACTGTGTGCTTGTTTACAACCTGCTGGCTGCCCAGCGGCTTTCCGGTCTGCGTGTCGTAGGCCTGCACGTAGGGAATGTTGCTGTCAGCAGGCGTCGACTCTACCTGCACACGCGGCTGCTGTTGGGTCTCGCCGGCGTTGCCCGCATCCTGGGGACGCTGGGAATCGTTCTCGCTCATAGCTGCGATCCTTTCGTCAAATAACCAAAGGCCCGCCAAACATGTGGCGGGCCATCATTGTTCACGTTGAGTTGTACCCCAAGCTGGGCAGTCCCGAGCACTAGATGCCAAGATTTCAGCTTTGCTTAAGTAATGACATGCTTATAGGCCAATTCGTTTTATGCCGTCATGTCTATTCGATATAGCAGTCGATAGCAAAACTATATGTTGAATCGTTAATAAAGTCTGTAATCGTCGCGCCCATACCCGATCCGCACGTCCACTTATCCTTCTCCGCATCGTATGGCGTTGGCCCCCACCCCGTTTCATATGATGCTTCGCTTTCTGTGAAGTAGTTCATCACATATTTATCTTTCTGCATGAGCGCATACCAAGCGTTTGCATACATCACAAGCGGATCGGTTTGAATTATCGAATATTTTCCTGACCGAATTGCAATGCTTTGCCCATCTTCAGAATATTCAACAACAATCTCAATCTTTGCCAACACCGGCAGTGAATCATCTGACTCCCTATGAACCGTCACCAAATTCTTAGTTGCCGCTCTTGTCAGGGACGCTGCACCGTCATTATTCCTGTTTATGCTGCCAACAGCCATTTTTCTATTTCCGGCACCCAAGACATCTTTGCTTCGCCCCGAGGACACAATAACCCCAGCCTCATTCCGAACTATCATGTCGGTCACAAGCGTCAATCGTTTTTGCGCATTCGTAAGCTGCGCAGCGTTGGCCCCTCTCGCCCCAGCAAACATAACAGCTCCTGATGCCAAGACGAATAGCTGTCTTCTGTTGATCATTCCTCTCGCTCCTCACCGATTTAGTTAACTTTTTCCATATAGTAGGGATGCAAAGTTTCCTCTTCTAAATTGGCATCACTTGCGAAGAATAGAATCCATTTCTCTCCCGCCTTCAGCCCTGAAGCAGTTCCGGTATTAAAGTAACTACGGATATCAATCTCTTTCCGCCCTCCGCTTGACACGAGAGCCTCAAATTGTCCGTTATGAATATCCGACAGCGTCTGTACTTCAACTGAAATATGTTCGTCATCTTTTCCACCGACGACCGAGGGGCTCGGTTGATAGGCCGCGACAACCAATATCCCAAGAAATGCGCAAAGAAGCCCCAGCGTTTTACGTATGCGCTTTCTATCATCTTCGCCGTCACTCTCCACAATACGTCCCTTCATGCGATATATAAATCGTTGTGTCATATGGAAGAAAACGCAGCTGATTGAACCAACCATCCCAGACAACAAGCATATATTTCTTATCATTTGAATATGTATTATGCATAGCCACATATCCCGCAACAGCCATCGCATGAGCGTCATGGCTTGAACTGAGAGTCCCAGAAAAGATACTGAGATTTCCAGAATCTGCAGTTGCCCTGAAAGAATCCCAAGATGGATACCAGGCAAATGATGTCTCAAGCCTTTTCCCGCGCCTAGCACAGAACTCCTTAATAGCCGGGGCAGCATTTGGAGATGGAGTCTCTCCTTGGGTAAAGTAAAGGCCCGTAGCTTGATCGAATGACTTATTTGGTTTGCCGGATGTTCCCGATAACTGCCAAAGCTCATGATATAAGTCTGGCAATTTGAGCCGGTTTAGCGTTACATAATGGCTGCTTACCGCAAACATCGCAGACACATCGCAAGCATAGGTCCCCGTTTCTTTAATAACCTCTGATTGTGTAGGCGTTATCATCCCTGAAATAGTTTTACTTGCGTCAATGACATATCCTTGTTTATACAGGTCTTTGGGCAATACGAAAACATCCTCGAACCTGCCTGGAGATCCGCTGCGGCTATTTCCCACAGAAAACACCGCTGTTGACCGGCATCCCTTCTCATCTAAAACAACGTTATTATCCAGATCTGCAATACCAAAAGACAGCTCGTCAAATTTCAAAGCAACGATGTCATCTTGGGATGCGAGAAGGGCTATTTCATCGCTTGTATTCTCAATGGGCATAGGGGCGTTCGGAGCCAAGCAGTATTCGCTGATCCACCAAGATCGCTCTGAATCAAATACGACGTAGCCATAGTTAACGTCATCCCGCTTCGCGCGAACGATATACCCGATTGATTCCCCCCCGAATTCACCATTTTTACTGGGTCACAAGCGGTCACCGGCTCATCCGATACGTCATCAAAGAAAGCTTGCGCTTGCTCCACAGCTATTTGCGGTGTGACACGAACCAAGTCGTCGTCTCCAAAAACCAACCTTGGAGACATCAGGGCGGCAAGCAATACTATGAATCCGACAATCACCTTTCTCGAATAACGCATTTCTTCCTCCATCCGTGCAGTAGGGAGATACGGTAACTAAATGATATTCGTGAGATAGTGCTATACGTTTGATATTGTTTTTACTGACACACTTTAAATCGGTGAAAGGTCTTCTTTTTCGCCCTAAACGAGAAAAGGGTACTGGAGAAATCTCCGGTACCCTCACATTCCTCTATTTACTTGCTAGTCCTTAAACAGATAGCCCACGCCGCGGACGGTGGTGATGTGCGCCGCGATCTGCGGGCCCACCTTGGAACGGATGCGTCGGATGTGCACGTCGACGGTGCGCGTGCCGCCGCAGTACTCAAAGCCCCACACGCGGTGCAGCAACACCTCGCGGCTGTAGGCACGGTTGGGGTGCGTCGCCAAAAAGCTCAGCAGCGAGTACTCCATCAGCGTCAGGTCGATGGGCTCGTTATCGAGTGTCACCTGGTAGGTGGCAAGGTTGATCTCGAGGTTATCGATGTTGAGCACATCGTCGGCGGTGACGGCCTCCTCCTCGCCCATCAGGCGCTGCGCGCGGGCCTTGAGCTCGTTGGGCGTCGCCGTTGGACATACAAAGTCGGCATGCGCGTGATTGGGCAGGCGCAAGGTACCGAGCGCCTCGTCGTCGACAATCACCAGCATGGGGACACCGCCGCGATCGTCGAGCCATTTGGCAATCTGATCGATGCGGTCGCTGCGGATGCCATCGGAATCGAGGATCAGCAGGTCAAAGTCGTGCGCCGCAGTCGGCGAATCGGGGGTGGCCAGGCTCACCTCGACACCCAGGGTAGTCGTCAGGCTGCGGGCAAACTCGTGGAAGCGCGTCGTGCGCGCCATGAACAGGGCACTCTTTTCGGACATATCGGCCTCCAAAGAAATGAGCTCAATCGTACTGGAACAAACCAGCGCGATTAGGAGTTCGCCAGGTAGTGCTTGATCTCCCACTCGGTGATCGTAGACTCAAACTTATGCCACTCGTCGCGCTTCTTTTTGAGGAAGAAGCTGTGGATGTGCTCGCCGAGGGCATCCTTCATAAACTGCGAGTCCTCAAACACGTCGAGCGCCTCTTTGAGCGAGCGCGGCAGCGGCGCGTAGCCGGCCTCGACCATCTGACGGTCGGTAAGCTTGAGCGTCTCGGCCGTGGCCTCGGGCGGGAGTTCCAGCTTGCGCTCGATGCCGTCCAGACCAGCCGCCAGCGTGACGGCGTTGACCAGGTACGGGTTGGCCATGGGGTCGGGACTGCGCAGCTCGATGCGCGTGGACAGCGGCTTGCCGGGCTTGTAGACCGGGATGCGGACCATACTCGCGCGGTTGCGCAGGCCCCACGTGGCGTACTGCGGCACGGAGTCGCCACCCGTGGTGATGCGCTTGTACGAGTTGACCGTGGGATTGGTGATGGCGCTGATCTCGCGCGCGTGCGCCAAGATGCCGGCCATGTAGTGCTTGGCGATTTCGGAGAGGTGGTACTTCTCGTCGTCCTCGCCCCAAAAGACGTTGTTGCCGTCGTGGTCGAACAGCGACTGATGCAAAAACATGGCGCTGCCGTCCTCGCCCGCCAACGGCTTGGGCATAAAGGAAGCGTGGCAACCGCTCTCGTAGGCCTGCTGCTTAATGATGAGTTTGGCCGTGGTGATAGCGTCGGACATGCTCAGGGCCTCGGCATGGCGCAAGCTCATGCCGTGCTGCGAGCGGCCGGCGGCGTGGAAGGTGTACTCCACGGGCACGGACATCTTCTCGAGCGTGAGGACCGTGTTGCGACGCAGGTCGCGGGCGGCATCGCTCACCGAAAGATCGAAGTAGCCCACGTTGTCGAGCGGCTCGGGGGTGTGCTCGTCGGGGAAGTAGTAATACTCCAGCTCGGCACCCACGTTGAGCAGATAGCCAGCCTTCTCGGCCTTGCGGAACATGCGGCGCAGGGCATCGCGCGGGTCGCCGGCAAACGGCTTGCGATCGGGAGTGCACACGTCGCAGAAAACGCGTGCAACGCCGTTATGGCTCGGGCGCCACGGCAGGATTTGGAAGGTCGAGGCATCGGGGAACGCCAGCATGTCGGCTTCCTCGGGCGTGGCAAAGCCCTCGATGGCCGAGCCGTCAAAGCCAATACCCTCCTCAAAAGCGACCTCGAGGTCCTCAGGGCTAATGGCAAAGTTCTTGAGGCGGCCGAGAATGTCGACAAACCACAGACGCACAAAGCGGATGTCACGCTGCTCTACGGAGCGGAGTACGTAATCGATGTTCTGCTGGTTCATGTCGCTCCCCTTTCTTTCGGGCGGGTTTCGACTGGTCTATATCGCAGATACTATCGCAGAAAAATGTTTCCGCAGGGTTAAAGCGTATCAAGCGCTCAAAAAACGTGTGCGAACAGGCGGGTGCGACAAACAGCTACCGCTCGGATTCGGAGACAATTTGCCTACAGGCTCGTTCCAGTGCAGGGAACTCCATTGTCACTGCATCCCAAACAACCGAGCGGTCAACATTGCCGTAATCATGCGCAAGATAATTTCTCATGCCGATAATTCCACGCCACTCAATTTCGGGATGAAGCCGCTGCGAGCGTTCCGACAACTTGCCTGCTTCTTCCGTCACCCTAAGCGCACACATCAAAAGGGAGTCCGCTAACGCCCTCGTCCGCACATCATTAGCATGCAGAAACTGGTCCTCGGTGATATCAAAAGCCTTGATGCGCTCGTTCGTTTCAGAAATGGCCTCCAAGACCTCTTGAGCGCGGAGAGTGTCTGACTTACGCGCGATCATAAATGATCACTCCTTCGCGCTCGATTACCGCGGCAAGATCGTCATCAAGATAATCGCTCGAGACAAGGTCCACCTGCCTTCCGGTTTCCTTGCGCACTGCCTCGCCAAACGCCGACAACGCAAAAAGACCAAAGCCCTGCTCGCGATCGACTTCGAGGCGCAAGTCGATATCGCTATCGGCACGCGCTTCGCCACGGGCATACGAGCCAAATAGAATCACGGTTTTGATGGCGGGAATCGGGCTGGCCGCCTCGCGGACGGCTGACTCAATCTGAGCAGTATCCAAAATGCCCGCCGCAGCGCTTTCGCTCGCAGAGCTTTTACCGAGTGAAGGAACAAACGGCAGCGAGCGCTCGCGCAGCATCTGTCTCATAAACATATTGACCGCAACGGACGAAGTCATGCCGAGCTCTTCGCACAGCTCGGCAAAGGAATCTTTAATTGACGAGTCCACTCGAACACTCAGCACAGACGCAGCCATGGATACCTCCTGTATGACATTGTCTATATAATATCACACAGACTAGCGTGAGGTCGAAGCGCGGTGTTCGATGTGACCGGGGATCTCGATGCGCTTGGGGGCGAGCCTTGCGGCATCGCCCACCGTGGTGGTGACCACATCGATGCGCTCGGACAAACGCTTGACTACGTGCTCGGCGATGGCGAGCGTGTCCTGCGCGGCCGTGGTCACACCGCCAAAGAGCACGTGGTTCCAGGGGTAATCGTCAAACGTCGCAATCTTGAGACCAGCCGGCAGCGAGGGGCCCAGCTGCGCTAGCGCCTCGGTTAGGCGCAGAAAGACCAAGCCGTTGACGGCAATGAGGCCGAGCTTTTTACCTGCGCACTCGCGGATGGTCTCGTCCAAGCGACCGACACCCGCGGCGCCACCGTCTGCCAGGGTAACGACCTCGCCGGCCAGGCCGCGACGCGAAAGTTCGTCGGCAAAGGCCTCGGCGCGCTCGCGACGCACGGGGCTGTCGTCGCTCGCCTCGGTAAGCAGGCTCAGGCGCTCGCTGCCGGCGGCGACAAGAGCGTCTACCAAGCCGGCGACCAGCTCGCGGTTGTTAGAGGTCACCAGATCGATGCCGCCATCGGCAACATCGCGGTCGAGCAGCACGACGGGCAGGCGTCCCGCGGCCGCGGCGATCGCCTCGTCGTTACCGCCACAGGTGTTGACGACCAGACCGTCCACGCCGGCATCGATAAGCCTGGTGATCGATTCGGCTTCCTTGGCGGGGTCGCTGCCGCTGATGGCCGTCATGAGCGAGCAGCCACGGACGGCGGCGCTCGTGGAAAGGCCCCCGAGCATGGCACTGGAGAACGGGTTAGCAATGTCGGCCAAGATCACGCCGATGAGGTTGGTACGCGAGCTGCGCAGATTGCGCGCGGCGGCACGTGGACGATAGCCGGTGCGCTCGATAACTGCCGCGATGCGAGCACGGGTTTCCTCGGTCATCTGCCCGGGGCGGTTGTTGAGATAGCGCGAGACCGTGGCCGGGCTCACGCCCGCCTCGGCGGCAATGTCCTTAATCCTCATCTGCGCCATAGCGCACCCCGTTTCCCAATTGTCGGCAGTCTGAGCCATTTTAGGCATTTTTTTAAAAATCTCGCTTGCAAAACGTTGTAGATGAGTATACTACAACTCGAAACGAAACCGATTTCGTAAACCGATTTCGGAAAGCGTTGGCACGGGGGTGCAAAGATGCACCCTACCGTCTTGGCACCTCCGTGCCAACGCCATATCAAAGGTGTACGCACGAGCAAGAAGGAGCTGCGCGACCATGGGTAAAACGGTTCTTACCTTCGGCGAGATCATGATGAGGCTCTCGCCCAAAGATCACCTGCGCATTGAACAGGCCACCGAGTTTGACGTCCGCTATGGCGGCGCCGAGGCCAACACTGCGCTTTCCCTGGCCTACCAGGGCGACAAGGCCGCTTATGTCTCCGTTGTCCCGGCCAACCGTCTGGGCGAGTGCGCCCTTCGCTCGCTGAAGGCCTACGACGTCGACACAACGCGCGTCGTGCGCCAGGGCGACCGTCTTGGTTCCTATGTGTTTGAGGTTGGCGCCTCGCAGCGCGGCAACGGCTGCGTCTACGACCGCAAGTATTCCGCCATCAACATGGCCAAGCGCGACGTCTTTGATTGGGACGAGATCCTCAAGGGCATCGATGCCTTCTACTTCTCTGGCGTGACTCCCGCCGTGTCCGACGAGATGGCCGCCGCCTGCAAGGATGCCCTCACCGCCTGCCGTGCCAAGGGCATCACCACCGTGTGCGACGTGAACTATCGCGGCAAAATGTGGTCGCCCGAGAAGTCGCAGGCCGCCATGAAGGAACTTCTGCCACTCGTCGACATCTGCATCGCCAACGACGAGGACGCTCCTGCCGGCCTCGGTATGACCTGCGTCTCCGGCTCCCTTGCCCACGGCATCGAGGAACGTGACACCTACGTCGAGATGGCCCGTCAGATTTGTGCCGAGTACGGCTGCAAGAAGGTCGCCTCGGTCGTTCGCAATATCTCCTGCGTCGAGCGCTCCATTTGGATGGGCATGCTCTTTGACGCAGAGAGCGGCGAGCATTGGTTCTCCCCCGCCCATGACGTGCACGTGCTCGAGGGCGTTGCCGCCGGCGACGCTTTCAACGCCGGCCTCGTCCATGCCCTCATCAACGACTTTGACCCGCAGGACGCCGTCAACTACGCGATTGCGGCCTCGATCCTCAAGCTCACCATCAAGGGTGATTCCAACTTGGTGACCGCAGACGAGATCGCAGCCGTCGCCAACGCCTCCGACGGTGGCACGCGCGTCGCCCGCTAAGCAGTCTCCATTCCGCGGGCCGCAGCTTTCCATACCCATACCCCTGCGGCCCGCTCTCCGATCCCTCCGGTCGGGCAAGACCACTAGTCCCATTCCGGTTTTGCCTGGCATTTCCTACACGACTGGTCGCGCAGCCGGTTTTGGAATTGCTTGTAACCCAAGCAGTGCCTCCGATAACCAATCCAAAACCGGCTCTTGACCAGCACGTTTGGCAATCAAGCGCCCACGCGCGCCGCACATCGAAAGGAACGCCATGTTCGATCAGTTCTACACCACGCTTGAGTCCCTGGGCATCGTACCCGTCGTCGTGCTCGACAAGGTCGAGGACGCCGCCCCGCTCGCTCACGCCCTTATGGCAGCCGGCATGAAGTCCGCCGAGGTCACCTTCCGCACCGCCTGCGCCGCCGAGTGCATCACCGCTATGGCCGAGGCCGAGCCCGAGATGTGCGTTGGCGCCGGCACCGTCCTGACCGTCGAGCAGGTTGAGCAGGCCCGCGCCGCCGGTGCCAAGTTCATCGTCTCCCCGGGTTATAACGAAGACGTCGTGAAGTACTGCATCGACATCGACCTGCCCGTCCTTCCCGGCACCGTGACCCCCTCCGAGGTCACCGCCGCCGAAAACCTCGGCCTCAAGGTCACCAAGTTCTTCCCCGCGGCTCAGTATGGCGGTCTGAACACCATCAAGGCACTCGCCGCTCCGTTTGTCGGCCATCGCTTTATGCCCACCGGCGGCGTGAGCACCACCAACGTGGAGGAGTACCTGAGCTCTTCTGCCATCATCGCCTGCGGTGGCACCTGGATGGTCAAGCCGGTCCTGTTTGCCGACGGCGACTTCTCCAAGGTCGAGCAGATCGCCCGCGAGGCCATGGACGTCGTCAAGAAGGTCCGCGGCTAGGTTTAGCTCTCTATCGTGAAAGGGGGCGTGCCCTAGACCTCGCCTCCTTTCTTTTAAAGCGGCTCGGAAGCGCGCCGTTTCCGTCACGAGCAAGAACCAAAACCGTCTTGTATGCTGATAGAACGTGACGGAAGCGACACGCCCCCGAGCCGCTTTGCTTTCCCGGTCAATCAACCGACTCAACATAATCCAGTCCACCAAAACTGCTGCGGCGCCGTCTGGAGGAATGGACCCTTGCTTCCGGTCTTTTCCTCCAAGCGGCGCCGCAGCCTTTTCGTGCCCCGGCAGCGCTCCGGCACTTGCGGTGAAATACGGACTGCTTACGCCGCCAACGCCGCAAAACAGTCCCTATTTAACCGCAACTAATAAAGAGGACGAATTAGATTGCCGAGTCTTTCGACAGCTCAAAATAGTCGGGATGCAAGGCGATAACCGGGCCCTGCTCCTCGGGCATCAGATGCAAGTGCGTCTCTGCCAGATAGCTCGCCGTGTCGGTATCGCCCCTCTTAATGGCCTCGAGAATCCGGCGATGCTGTCGACGAATCGGCTCCCAATCCAGATCCTGCGACACCATACGCAACCAGTTGTATCGCTCAAAGTGCGTATTGACGCTCTTCATCCAATCCCACAACATATGGCGGCCGGCGATCTCAAAACACGTCTCATGGAACAGGTTGTCCAGGTCGAAAAAGCGACGCGTTTCGCTATGGTCGAGCGACTCGGACTCAGCAAGAATCTGCTCGAGCCGATGCTTTTGCTCGGGCGTGGCAGCCGAACAACATTTAATGAGTACGCTTCTTTCGAGTTTCTCGCGCAAGAAACAGGCATTCTCGGCGTGTTCCATGCTGATCTTAGAGACGTAGGTGCCGCTCTTGGGACGCGTTTCCACCAGCTCTTGCTCGCGCAGGCGCACAAAGGACTCACGAATGGGCGTGCGCCCGATCCCCGTCTCCTTTTCCAGACCAATCGCCGAAAGGCGCGTGCCGGGCTTGAGCTCGGCATAGATAATCTTGGAGCGCAATGCGTTGTATGCCTGATCTTGCAGGCTCTGATAAAGCTGATGTTGTTCCATAAAGCCCTCGGATGAAGCCCACGGTTTTTCGAATATCACCCGTAATACTATCGCATCCCCCATTCTCTCAGTTGCGGTGAGATAGGGACCGTTTGCGCCGCCATGATCACAATAGCAAGCGGCCGCCGCCCCATGCACGGGACGACGGCCGCTTTTTTGTTATCTATCGACTGGTACCACGGGGACAAGCCCCCCCCCCGCACCAGGAGGCCGACTAGAGTTCGCAGGCAACCTTGTAGCCATCGCCGATAGCGTCGCGGATGTTGCCGCACTTGTTGGCATCGCCCAGCACGTGGATGGCAACGCCGGCAGCGGCAAGGTCGTCGGCAAGCTTGGTATTGGGACGATAGCCCATGGCAAGCACCAGCGTATCGGCATCGGCGATGGTGTGGATCTGGCCATCCTTTTCGTACGAGATGGTGTCCTCGGTGATCTCGGTCACCTTGGCCTCGGTCAGCACGTGAACGCCCTTGGAGAGCATGCGCGTGATGAGCACCGCGCGACCGGCGCCGCCCTCGTTAGCGGCGAGCGTCTTGGTCATCTCGATGACGGTGACGTCGCGATTGGCCGGCGACAGGTCGTTGACCAACGGGGCCAGGTAATCGGCCGTCTCGCAGCCGACGGTGCCGCCGCCCACGATGACGATCTTCTTGCCCGGGAAAGCCTTGCCGCCCAGCAGGTCGTCAGCCGTCATAACTTGCTTAAAGCCCTGCATAAAAGCCGGAGCGATGGGCTCGGCGCCATAAGCCAGGACAACCTCGTAGCCCGCGTAATCGCGCTGGATGTCCTCGGCGGTCAGCTCGGTACCAAAGACGCACGTGACGCCGGCCTCGGCCAGGCGACGGTACTGATACTTGATCACGCGCGTGAGCTCCTGCTTTGCCGGCGGAACGGCCGCGATGCGCATCTCGCCACCCGGCTCGTCCTGCTTGTCCACGAGCACCACGTTATGGCCGCGCTTGGCGGCAATGTAGGCCGCCTCCATGCCCGCGGGTCCGGCGCCCACGACGAGCACGTTCTTCGCCTCGGCGGCAGGCTCGTAGCCGGCCTCGTCGCGCTCCACGTCCGGGTTGACGGTGCAGGAGATGCGCTTGCCAAACATGATGCCGTTCAGGCAGCGCAGGCAGCCGATGCAGGGACGGATCTCGTCGGCGTTGCCGGCAGCCGCTTTGTTGCAGAACTCGGCATCGCACAGATTGGCACGGCCCATCATGCAGATGTCGGCGGCGCCGTCCTCGATCAGCTCCTCGGCAATCCATGCCTCGTTGATGCGGCCGACCGTGGCAACGGGAATGTTCACATGCTTTTTGATCTCGCGCGAGCAGGCAGCGTGCGAGGCCTGCTGCGTGCCGGCAGCGGGAATTGCAGAGCCGCGCTTGATGGTGGTGCCGCCCGACACATGGATCATGTCGACGCCGGCCTTCTCCAGGCGGCGCGAGACGTAGATCATGTCGTTGAGGGTCAAGCCGCCATCGGTGTACTCGTCACCCGAGATGCGGACGTCGATAATGAAGTCCTTGCCACAGCGCTCGCGGATCTCGGCGATGACCTCGAGCAAGAAGCGCATGCGGGCGTCGAGCGAGCCACCGTACTCGTCGGTACGCTTGTTATAGAGCGGGGTCAAAAAGCCGCCGAGCATGCCATGGGCGTGCGCCGCATGAACCTCGACGCCATCGACGCCGGCCTTCTGCATACGCACGGCAGCGTCGCCGAACTGATGCGTGAGCTCGTGGATCTCGTCGATGGTGATGGGACGCGGAGCCTCGCGGGCATAGGACGGGCCCACAAAGGACGGAGCGATGAGGCGCGGGGTGCCCGGAATGTTAAAGGCCATGTAGGCGGGGTGGAAGAGCTGCGGCATGATCTTGCAGCCATACTCGTGGACGGCGGCGGCGAGCTTTTCCCAGCCAGGGATAAACGTGTCGTCGTAGCAGCACATGTCACCCGGCAGATAGGTATAGGTAGGCTCGACCGTCACGACCTCAGTGATGATCAGGCCCACGCCGCCCTTGGCGCGGGCACGGTAATGATCGACCAAGTCGTCGGTCACATAGCCGTGATCGGCCAGGTTGGTAGACACCGGCGGCATAAAGACGCGGTTCTTGACCTCGGTCGTACCGACCTTGATCGGACTAAAGAGCATCGGGTAGGCGGATGACTCCATGCAGGCTTCCTTTCGTTTGAGCCGCTCGGCGGCAAATTACTGACCTATCTATCGTAGCAGCAACCGAGCGGTGCCCGAGCGCACGTGTTCCCCCGGCTTCTGCTCGGTTCACAAAACTCTAGTATACCGCCGATACTGGCACCCCTGAACACCGAACTTGTGTGCTTTTGCCCAGGTGGGTCATGTCCCGACGTACATTTTTGGGAATATTCAGCATCGGAGTGCGCCGTGCAGCGTCCTCGACGCCCCATTTGGTGCGCATTTTGCGCCCGATCGGCATAAATAAGTGCCTACGATGGCGAATTACGCCATCGGAGGCACTTAAAACAGCCTTTCTGCCCCTCTATCGGGACATACGTTTGCTGAATATTCCCAAAAATGTACGCCGCAAGAGGGGGCACCCTCCCTAACGACTCAAATGCGGACGGCCGGCGGCATCGAGTCCAATCGCCGCGCTCGCCCCCGAATGCACAAAGCGCCCCCGTGAACGGATGCTCGCGGGGCGCTTTGATGCCTGAGTCCTATTTGATACCGCGGCCCAAGTCTTCGGCAATTTTGTCCACGCCCTTAAGTGCGGCGCAGGTTTTTTTGTTGGAACAATGTCCCGTGCAAACGCCGCCCTGAGCGCAGTCGGCGCAGGTGCCCTTGCGATAAATGCGCACGCACACGGCGACAAACGCAATACCGATAACAGCCAGTACAACAATATCGATAGGTGCCATAGCAAGCCTCCTCTAGTTAACCACCACTTACTTTACCCCATTCTCCACCTGCCAAAAAGGGACAGGTATATTTTGGTCGGTTTTATCTGCGGAAACGCCACATCTCCCTCACCAAAAAGCCCGGGTGTCGCTGGGACACCCGGGCACGTGGAAAGGGGCTGATCCTTATTCGGACTTAAGCTGAAACTGCGGCGGAAGCGGTGTTGGTCTCGTCCTCGTCGGTCCAGGCGTGCTTAGGCATGGGACGGAAGATCTGGAAGAGCATCGCAACCAGCAGAACGATGGCTACAACCGTCCAAATACCAAACTGGCCAAGGACAAGCAGGTTGTAGAACTGGTTGATGAACAGGCCGATCACCCATGCGAAGGCGCACTCGTAGCCGATGGCAATCGCGGTCCACTTGCCGGAGTCCATCTGATTGCGAATGGTGCCCATGGCGGCAAAGCACGGAGCGCACAGCAGGTTGAATGCACCAAAGGCAACGCAAGCACCCATGGTCGGGAACATGCCGGCGAACGCGGTCCACAGGCTCGGGTCGGTCTCGGCGGCGTCGGCCACGGACAGCAGCGAGCCGGCGGTGGCGACGACGTTCTCCTTGGCGACAAGGCCAGAGACAGTCAGCGCGGTTGCCTGCCAGGTGCTAAAGCCGAGCGGGGCAAAGATCCAGGCGACCAGGTTGCCCAGCATGGCGAGCACGGAGTAGTCCATAAACTCCTCGGGGATGCCGTCCATCGCAGGCAGGAAGCCGAAGGAACCGTTATAGCTACCAAAGTTGGAGAGGAACCAAACCACAACGGTGGACGCGAAGATGACCGTGCCGGCCTTTTTGATAAAGGCCCAGCAGCGCTCCCACACGTGCAGAGCCCAAGAGCGGATCGCCGGGAAGTGGTAGGCGGGAAGCTCCATAACGAACGGCGTCGGGCGACCGGCGAAGAGCTTGGTCTTCTTGAGCATGAGGCCCGAGGCGATGACGGCAAAGACGCCCAGGAAGTAGAAGAGCGGGCTGATCCACGCGGCGGTGGTGGAAGAATCGCCGATGATGGAACCCATGAGCAGGGCGATGATCGGCAGCTTGGCGCCGCAGGGGATGAACGTGGTGGTCATGACCGTCATGCGGCGGTCCTTCTCATTCTCGATGGTCTTGGTGGCCATGACGCCGGGGACGCCGCAGCCCGAGGACACGAGCATGGGAATAAAGGACTTACCGGACAGGCCAAAGCGGCGGAACACGCGGTCCATGATGAAGGCGACGCGGGCCATGTAGCCGCAGTCCTCCAGGAAAGACAGCATCACGAACAGCAGGAACATCTGCGGGACGAAGCCGAAGATGGCGCCTAAGCCGCCGACGATACCGTCGCAGACCAGCGAATCGACCAGGCCACCGTCCTCGGTGCCGCCCGCCACGAGGGCGTCGTGCACTACGGTGGTGATACCCGGGACATAGGGGCCGTACTGTGCCGGGTCGACCGAGTCGGCATTGTCGCCCGCAGCCTCAACAGCTGCGTCATAGGCGTCGCGACCCTGACCGAGCACGTACCAGCCGTCGGTGCCGAAGAGCTGGTCGTTGGTAAAGTCGGTCACTGTGCCGCCCAGGGTGGAAACGGCGATGTAGTACACGCAGAACATGATAACGACAAAGATCGGCAGGCCCAGGATACGGTTGGTAACCACGCGGTCGATCTTCTCGGAGGTACTCATCTTGGCAGGGGCCTTGGTCATGCACTCGTCAATGATATGGGCGATCACGCCGTAGCGCTCACCGGTGATGATGGACTCGGCGTCGTCGTCGCAGTCCTGCTCGCACTGGGCGACCAGCTCCTCCACGCGAGCGGCCTTCTCCTTGGTGAGGTTGATGAGCTTGCAGGCGTCCGCGTCGCGCTCAAACAGCTTGACCGCGTAGTAGCGACGCTTGTTGGCGGGAACGCTCGCTGGCAGGTTGTTCTCGATGTGGTCCAGAACGTCCTCGATGGAGGAATCGAACTTGTGCTCCGGCACCTGGCCCTTGGAAGCAGCGGACTTCTTGACCTGCTCGAACAGCTCGTTGATGCCCTTGTTCTTAAGGGCCGAGATCATCATGACCGGGCAGCCGAGCTTCTTGGAGAGCTTGTCCGTGTCGATCTTGTCGCCGTTCTTCTCGACCAAGTCGGCCATGTTGAGGGCGACGACCACGGGCAGGCCGGTCTCGATAACCTGAAGCGCTAGGTACAGGTTGCGCTCGAGGTTGGTGGCGTCGACCACCTGGACGACGACATCGGGCTCGCCGCTCATGAGGTAATCGCGCGAGCACTGCTCCTCGGGGCTATAGGGGGAAAGCGAGTAGATGCCGGGGAGGTCCGTGATGGTAACGTTCTTGTCGCTCAGGAGCTTGGCTTCCTTTTTCTCAACCGTGACACCGGGCCAGTTGCCAACGTAGCCGTTGGCGCCGGTGATCAGGTTGAAAAGCGTGGTCTTGCCGCAGTTGGGGTTACCCGCCAGCGCGACATGGATCTGAGAATCCGCCATTCAATCCTTCTTCCTTGTGTGCCTGCGCTGCTTTCTCCGCGCGGGCTGGATAATGTGCTTCGACGTTGCAAGTTTAAGTTAGAAAAACCTAACTTTATCTGCAGAAATATGTGCCGCCGGCCCTTACTGGACCTCGACGACGGCAGCCTCCTCCTTGCGGATGGAGAGCTCGTAGCCACGCACGTTGATCTCGACCGGATCTCCGAGCGGTGCAACCTTTACGACCTTGAACGAAGTGCCCTTGATGAGCCCCAGGTCCATAAGGTGGCGGCGAAGCGCACCCTCACCGTGAAGCTTGACGATGGTGGAGCTCTCGCCCACCTTAACGTCACCCAACGTCTTCATTTACTTGTCCCCCTTTCGGTTTTTTAAATGCTGCGGACTAACTGACGGTCATGATGTGCATGGCAACCTTGGAATCGATACCAAAGCGTGCGCCCAGCACCGTGACGATGATATTGGCGCCACTCGAGCTCACCACGTGAATTTCGCTGCCCTCGACAAAGCCGAGGTCCTTGAGGTGGTGCTTCATATCCTCATTGCCCTTTACACGAGACACGCGCACGGTTTCGCCCGCTTTTACCATCGAAAGCGGCATTGCCGGCATCTGCGGTCCGCAAGACATGAGTGTGCTCCTAACGTCAGTTCGTCCTCAACATCGACGCAGCAAAAGTTAACCACGTCTATGTTCGCTACAGTAAACTAGCACGTGGTTAACTTTTTGGAAAGGGTCCCTATTCAGTTTTCGAAAAAGTTTCCTATACGAAACAAAAAGGCGCGGCAAAAGCTGTCTTTTGCCGCGCCCTGTCATGCTTAGAGCGAGAGGTTTCTAATCGATGTGACGCAGGAAGCCTCGTCTACGCCCGAAACGCGGAACACGATGTCCTCGCCGCACTCACCATAGAGGGCCATGAGTCCCATGACATCGCGGCCATCCGTGTGGCGATCGCCGATGCTGACTGACACGTCGCTACGATGCTTGGCAATGATGTCATAGAGCAGCGCAACCGGGCGGGCATGAAGTCCCAACGGATCTTTAATCGTCTTTGTAAACTCGACCATGTCCCCTCCCGCGGCATCGCACATTCGGCCGGCAAAACCCAGCCACGTGGTAGTTATTGTACCGTTAGATGCTTGTTGAGGGCGGGATGGAAACCGCATCCCACTTCGAGCGTCAACGATGGGACACAGTTTCCGTCACGTCCGGTCAACCTATGCCCTCGCAACGCCCGCGCATAAAAAACGAGGGAAGGAGCGCGTCCTTCCCTCGTTACAGGCACTATGTAGCCGCTCGCCTACATCAGGCGCAGGCTAACGTCCTTGAGCTGGGCGCCGCTAACGGCACTCGGGGCGCCCGACATGAGGTCGGAGCCGCTGGCCGTCTTGGGGAACGCCATGACGTCGCGGATGGAGTCGGAACCGGTGAGCAGCATGCACACGCGGTCCAGGCCCAGAGCGAAACCGCCCATCGGGGGCGCACCAAACTTGAGCGCCTCCATGAGGAAGCCAAACTGAGACTCGGCGCGCTCTTCGGTAAAGCCCAGGAGCTTGAGCATGGACATCTGCATCTCGGCGTTGTGGATACGCATACCGCCGCCACCGGCCTCAAAGCCGTCCATGACAAAGTCGTAGGTGCAAGAACCGGCTGCCAACGGATTGGCCTCGATCTTGGCGATGTCGGTCTCGGTCGGCAGGGTGAAGGGCTGGTGCTCGGCAGCGTAAGCCTTGCGGTCCTCGTCCCAGTGGAACAGCGGGAAGTTGACGACCCACAGGAAGTCGTGGCCCTCGCGCTTGATCTCGAGCGCGTTGGCCATGTGGGAACGCATGCCGCCCAGGATCTCATCGGAGAGCAGGCGCGGACCGGCGGCGAACATCACAAGGTCGCCGGGCTCGACGTCCATACGCTCGCGCAGAGCCGCCATCTCCTCGTCAGAGAAGAACTTTACGATCGGGCTGTTGATGGAGCCGTCCTCGCGGAAGGCGATCCATGCCAGGCCCTTGGCGCCAAACGTGGAGGCCACGCCGGCGAGCTTATCGATCTTGGCGCGGGCCCAGGCACCAGCACCCTTGGCGTTGATGGCCTTGACGACGGAACCCTCCTCGTTTGCAGCGGTCGCAAAGACCTTGAACTTGGAGTTGGCAAAGATATCGGTCAGGTCGATCAGGTGCATGCCGTAGCGGGTGTCGGGCTTATCGGAGCCATAGGTATCCATGGCCTCCCAATAATCCATACGACGCAGCGGTGTGGGCATCTCGACGCCCATGCGGCCGAAAGCATCGGCCAGGACTTCTTCGAGCGCGCTCATAACGTCGTTCTGGTCCACGAAGGACATCTCGATATCGACCTGGGTGAACTCGGGCTGACGGTCGGCACGCAGGTCCTCGTCGCGGAAGCACTTGGCAACTTGGTAGTAGCGCTCGACGCCACCGACCATAAGCAGCTGCTTCAGGAGCTGCGGGGACTGCGGCAAGGCGTAGAAGTTGCCCGGCTGGATGCGGCTGGGAACGATGAAGTCGCGGGCGCCCTCGGGCGTGGACTTGAACAGGGAGGGCGTCTCGACCTCCATGAACTCACGGTTGTGTAGCGCCTCGCGAATGGCAAAGGTGAAGTCGGAACGCAGCTTGAGGTTGGCCATCATCTCGGGACGGCGGAGGTCCAGATAGCGATAGCGCAGACGGGTGTCCTCGCTGGTCTCGATGCCGTCCTCGATCTGGAACGGCGGGGTGACGGACGTGTTGAGCACCTCGGCGTGGTCGGTCAGGACCTCGACCTCGCCGGTGGCGAGCTTGGTGTTGGTGGTCTCATCGCCACGAGCGCGCACGACGCCGTGAATCTTGATGGGCCACTCGGGACGCATGGTCTCGGCGATCTTAAAGGCGTCGCCGTCGGAGTGCTCGGGGTCGAAGGTGAGCTGCGTGATGCCCTCACGGTCGCGAAGGTCGCAGAAGATAAGGCCGCCGTGGTCGCGGCGACGGCTCACCCAACCGGTGAGGGTGACCTCTTCGCCCACGTTCTCGCGGCGAAGCTCGCCGCAGGTACGGGTGTGCATGGAATGCTCGTCGATGGGACGGGTCTGGCTCATACCAGTGATCCTCCTTTATGGATCTGTGCCGCCCCGTGTCGTTCCGGGCGGCGTCGTACAGATTTGCCCGGCCTGCGTAAACCGCGCAGCCAGACATGGCGTTCTATCTTATCGCACCTGTGTCGATGTGCCGCGAAAAAGTAGCTCCTGCCCAAAGACTTGACGGAGACGAAACAATTGACGCACCGTGGCCATCGCCGACGCGCGCCACGTGCGACAATGTGCCCCAATACAACTGCACTCGGAAAGGCCCGCCATGACTGCACGCCTCATCGTTATGGATATCGACTCCACGCTCATCAACCAGGAGGTCATCGACCTGTTGGGCGAGGAGGCCGGCGTGGGCGAGCAAGTAGCGCAGATCACCGAGCGCGCCATGCGCGGCGAACTGGACTTTAAGCAGGCGCTCAAGGAGCGCGTGGGGCTGCTTGCCGGCTTGGACGAGAGTGTGTTTGAGCGCACCTTTGAGCGCGTGACCTTTACCCCCGGCGCGCTGGAGCTTGTGCGCTCGGCGCATAGCAAGGGCTGGAAGGTCGGCGTGGTAAGCGGTGGCTTCCACGAGGTCGCCGACAAGATCGTGTCCACCGCGGGCATCGATTTTTGCCTGGCCAACCGCCTGGAGGTCGTGGACGGCAAGCTCACCGGAAAACTGGCGGCAGGCATCGTGACCAAGGAGTCCAAGCTCATCCAGCTGCTGGACTGGGCAGTTGGGTGCGGCGTCGACATGGCCCACACGGTCGCTATTGGCGACGGCGCCAACGACATCCCCATGATTCAGGCCGCGGGCACGGGCATCGCGTTTTGTGCCAAGCCCAAGACGCGCGAGGCGGCCCCGTTTGCCATCGACGAGCGCAACCTGATGCTCGCTATGGACATCATCCTGCGCGATTAGCCGATCCGTCTAACAATTGAATCAGTCTGTCCTATAGTTTCCGAACAATTTTGTCTTAGTGTTCGGAAACATACCCTTTGAGTGCTAGACTTTGCGCCGTCGAAGGGAACATATATGGATAAGCGAGATCTTGAGCAATTGCTGAGCGATGTTGCCGGCGGAGCAGTCACCCCTGCCGACGCCCTCACGCGCATCCAGACGGCTCCGACCGCCGATTTGGGCTTTGCGCAGCTCGATCTTTCGCGCGGGGTGCGCCAGGGAGCCGGCGAGGTTGTCTACGGGGCCGGTAAAACCGCCGATCAGATTGCCGCCATTATCGAAGCACTGCGCGATGCCGGCCAGGAGCGCATCCTGGTCACGCGCCTGGATGCCGAAAAAGCCGCGCGCACCGCTGAGCTTCTTGGCAACGGCATCGACCTGGGATATGTCCCGGAC
Source organism: Collinsella sp. (assembly GCA_019414245.1). Taxonomy (GTDB): domain Bacteria; phylum Actinomycetota; class Coriobacteriia; order Coriobacteriales; family Coriobacteriaceae; genus Collinsella. The sequence continues at coordinate 88,783 of DXMK01000010.1, forward strand.
GCACAGCTCGCCCTCGTGGGCGGCAAGCCCTCCCCCACCGGCAACGGACGCATCGTCGTCGCCTGCGCCGGCACGAGCGACCTGCCCGTCGCCGAAGAAGCCGCGTTGACGGCCGAGTTCTATGGCAACGAGGTCGACCGCCTCTACGACGTGGGTGTCGCCGGCCTGCACCGTCTGCTCGCGCATGCCGAGGAACTCGCCCAGGCACAGGTGGTCATCGCCATTGCCGGCATGGAGGGCGCACTGGCGAGCGTTGTCGGCGGCCTGGTAAGCTGTCCGGTCATAGCCGTTCCCACCAGTGTGGGTTACGGCGCGAGCTTTGGTGGCGTAGCCGCGCTGCTCGCCATGCTCAACTCCTGCGCCAGCGGCGTTTCGGTCGTCAACATCGACAACGGCTTTGGTGCCGCCTACCAGGCAAGTCTTATCAATCATCTGAGCGCCGGCACGCCCTGCGCCCGTTAAGGAGCATTCCATGTCCAATCATCAGCACACGCTTATCATCGACGGCACCTCGGGCATCAGCGGCGATATGACCGTCGCGGCCCTGCTCGACCTAGGCGCCAGCGAGGAGCACCTGCGCGAGCAGCTCGCCACGCTGCCGGTCGACGGCTTTACGATCGCCGTCACACGCGTAAGCAAGCATGGCATCAACGCCTGCGATTTCGACGTCCAGCTTGCAGAGGAGCTCGAGAACCACGATCACGATATGGCCTGGCTCTACGGCAACGAAGCAGCTGCCGAGCACACGCACGAGCATGAGCACCACCATCATGATCATGGCGAGCACGAACACGAGCACTGCCACGAGCATGACCACGACCACGAGGGCCACCATCACGCCCACCACCATCACCACCGTTCTTTGGCTGACGTCACCGCCATCATCGATGGCTCGCAGTTAAGCGATGGCGCCAAGCGTCGCGCCCTCGCCATCTTTACCGCGCTCGCCGCTGCCGAGGCCAAGGCTCACGGCAAAACGCCCGAGACCGTCATGTTCCACGAGGTGGGCGCCGTCGACTCCATCGTCGACGTCTGCTCTGTCGCCATCTGCCTCGATGACCTGGGTATTGAGGACATCGTGGTCGAGTCGCTCTCTGAGGGTCACGGTACCATCCGCTGTGCCCACGGTCTCATGCCCATTCCCGTCCCCGCTGTCGTCAACCTGTGCCAGGCGGGCAATATCGCCCTCACGCCCGCACCGGTCGCCGGCGAGCTCGTGACGCCCACGGGTGCCGCCATCGTCGCCGCACTGCGCACGTCCGAGCACCTGCCGGCCCGCTACCGCATCGAGGCCGTCGGCTACGGCGCCGGCAAGCGCCCCTACGAGGGCTGCTCCGGCACGCTCCGTTGCCTGCTTGTTCATGTGGATGCATAGCCATGGATGCCCGCAAAACCAAAAGCCGCGCCGCTATTGTCACGGCGTTTTCCGAGCTCCTTCGCGAGGAGGACTACGGCAAGATCACCGTCGGCGACATCATCGCGCGCGCTCACGTAGGCCGCGCGACATTCTACGGCCTCTTCAAGAGCAAGGATGACCTACTGTCCGAACTCGTGAGCGACATCTGCACCCACGCCCTCGACGACGATGGCACACCGCTCGATGATCCGCTCGTACAAGTCGAGCATATCCTCAACAACCTCTGGGAACGCCGCCAGGGCGTACGAGCCCTCGTAGCCGGCGCCGGCTCACGCGTTTTCGCCGACTGCCTCCGCAAGACCATCATGTCGCGCGCAGCCGAAACCGTCCCTACCGACCCAAACGGCTCCGCCGCCACCATGGACCGAAGCTTCCTACTACACCACATAGCCTCAAGCTTCGTAGGAATGGTCCAATGGTGGGCCTGGCACAACTTCCAAGCAGATAAGGCCGATGTAGCCAAAGACTACCTCTCAGCCATACAACCCCTCTTCAACTAAGTTAGCCTCTCATTCCAAAGTCTCGCCCCCATCTCAGGGCACCAAAAAACAAAGCGCCATCCCATCCCCAAGTCACACTTTCTTGTAAGAGCACCAAAAAGCAAAGCGCCCCTCACATCCAAATTCAGATATATATGTTGGGTTGCTTGTTCGGGCACAGCCAAGAATGCCCAGGGCTCGGTAAGGGTTAACTTTCCAACGCATTCCGCAGGACGCAAAAAGGCTCGCCGCACAAAGTGCGCAGCGAGCCTTTTTGCATGTCCGAGGACGCGTTGGAAAGTTAACCCTTACCGAGCCCGGACCTTATAGAGCCGTCCTTCGACTAGAACATGCCCAAGAAACCATGCACAAACAGCGCGGCCACAATAGCACCGACAAACGGCGCGATGCCAGGAACAAGCAGGCCATACTTCCAGTTGTTGTCAGCCTTGTTCTTAATCGGCAGCACCTGATAGGCCATGCGAGGACCAAGGTCACGTGCCTGGTTCATGGCGAAGCCGGTGATGCCGCCCATGCCCATGCCAACGGCCCAGACAATCAGGCCGACGCAGATGGCGAGCAACAGAACGTTCTCACCAGCACGGCTAGCAGCAGCAAGGATGGCGCTGATGAACACGAAGGTGCAGATGGCCTCGCAGAAGAAGTTGCGAGCATAGTTCGTGCCCTCGGTGGTGGGGTTGGTCGAGAAGATGTTGCGCTGGGCAATAGGGTCGACGACGCCCTCGGAAGCCTTGAACTCATCGGCATACATAAACCAAGCGATAACGGCACCCACAAAGCCGCCGAGCATATCGGCAAGCATGAAGGGGATGCAGTTGCCCCACGGCACCAGACCGACGATGCACTGGGCAAGCACCATGGCCGGGTTCATGCACACGGCGCCACCAAAGACAAACAGGCAGACCGAGATGCCAAAAGACCAAGTGGTGATGGCAAACATGTGGCCGGAGCCCTGATACTTGGTGCCCTTGAGCACGGTATCGCAGTGCACGCCCACGCCAAAGATGATCATGAGGGCAGTTGCGCCGAATTCGCAGAGGAGTTTGGTAAGCATAAAACCTTATCTTTCTTGTCGGTTATAAACGATTCGTTTGAGCCGCGCACTAGTGCTGAGCGACAACAACGCCCAGGCCATCGGGAATGACGGCCACCTTGGCATCGGCACCCTTCATCTCAAAGGCGAGCTTGAGCGCCTCATCGAGGGTGTTGACCGGCGTCATGTGCATATCCTTGATCATCTGGTGATCGCACAGGTCGGTAACCATGATCACAGGGTGATGCGCCAGGATGCGGGCAAAGATCTGGCTCGTCCACTGGTCGGGCAGGGTCTCGTCCTTAGGACGGTCGATGCAGGCGCGCTCAAACTCCGCCGGATCGTTGTCAGCGATGTTGTGATAGAAGCCCTCGCCACCGTGACCGTCGGCACAACCGGCGACGTCGATGATCACACCGCCCTCGGGAAGCGTGGCCTCGGCAGAGCACATGCCCTTCACGGCCTGGTAGATGTTCTGGTCGAGCGGGTAGCCGCCGTTGGTGGTGATGGCAATCTCGCACTCAACGGGCTCAACGCCGGCAAGGCTCTTCACGAACTCACAGCCGGCCTCGTGCGCCTTGTGAATGTCGCCGGCAAAGGAGCCGATGACCTCGTGCTTGCCGTTGAGCACCACGTTAAGCACAAAGGCAAGGTGAGCCATCTCGGCGGCAGCAAACATGTCCTCGCTTACGTGGTTGTGGCACAGGTTGCCGGCACGCGAGTGGGAATCATTCACAAACTGACCGTTGTGGTTGTACATGATGGTCTTGTAGCTGGCGATGCCAGGCAGGACGGACTTGCGGCTACCAGAGAAACCGGCAAAGAAGTGCGGCTCAATAAAGCCCTCAGCAAGCAGCAGATCACAATCGGCGGCAATCTTGTTGATGATGCACTCGCCACCGGAAGGCAGGGTGCCGATCTTTTTCATCATGCTGTCGTCAGTCGCGACGTGCATAACGATTTCCTCGTTAGCAACGATCTCCTCGCCGTACTTGTTGACGAGCTCCTCGTGCGTCGACGGACGATGCATACCCGTAGCAACCAAAATACGCACTCGAGCCTCGGGCACAGCGGAATGGATGTGATGCAGCAGAATAGGCATCGTTACACGCGAGGGAACGGGGCGCGTATGATCGGAGCTAATGATGACAATATCCTTCTTGCCAGCACAAAGCTCCTCGAGCGAAGGCGAGCCATAAGGGTTGGCAAGTGACTCCTCTACCAGCTCTTCCTGTGATTTTGTAGTCTTAAACTCGTTTTGATGACCTTCCATCACACCCGCGAAGTTCTTATCCTCGAGCTCCAGATGCAACGTCTTGTGGTCAAACGGCAGTTCACATTCAAACAATGACGAGCGCCCTCTTCCTTTCAACTGACACACTAGATAAACCGTTGGAAGGATACGCCGCTCACCGAAAAACACCACCGTCCACCGACTCATTGGTGGCGCGCGCAGACGTGGTGTAAGAGCGTCCTGAGGTCCGTCGCTGCAAGTCC
>DXMK01000011.1 GCA_019414245.1 Collinsella sp.
CCCTCGAGGCCGCGGTCGACCTGTCGGACCGGCGGTGGCTGGAGCTGCTCGCCGGCGCTCGTCGAGGCCGAGAACAGGCAGGTCAGGTTCCTGGCCGCCCGGATATCGGAGGCCCTCGACGAGGCCGGGGCCCTCGAGGCCGAGACGGCGGCGCTGCTCGAGGGCGACGAGACCTACGCGTGCCTGCTCACCGTGCCCGGCATCGGCCCGAGGACCGCGGCGCAGCTCGCGGTGTCGGTCGACATCGGGAGGTTCCCGGACCACGACCACCTGGCCTCGTACTGCGGCATAGCCCCGAGGGTGAGGAGCTCCGGCACGTCGGTGAGGTCGGTCAGGGCGTCCAGGCGCGGCGACGCGAGGCTCAAGTCCCTGCTGATCTTCTCGTGCAACAGCCTGGTGAGGTCCTCGGGGCGCTACGGCGAGTACTACCGGGCCTGCAGGGCGCGGGGCATGGGGCACGGGCGGGCGCTCAAGGCCGTCGCGAGGAAGCGGCTCAGGGCGATATACGCCGTGATGCGCGACCGGGTGCCCTACCGGGAGTAGCCCCGACGGTTGACAAAACTATAGGAACACCCAATGACTACCCACAAAGCGAGAGTGGATGTCGTCATTTTGCGGCACTTGGGGACGTTCCTTTTGTGCCGGCAGTTTGGGACACTCCTTGCGTTAAGAGGCTGGCGTGCGTCAACCTGTTCTCATTGCAGCAAAAAAATCGCCCCGTTCTTGGTTGAGGACGGGGCGATTCGTCTTTTGGACTTGTGCAGCCAGGCTTATGCAAAGCGGGCGACGAGCTCCTGGAGCACGTCGGTCATCTTGACGAGCGAACTGACCGGGACGAACTCGTTGACGCCGTGGTAGCAATAGCCGCCGGTGGAAAGGTTGGGGCAGGGCAGACCGCGGAACGACAGCTGCGCGCCATCGGTGCCGCCGCGAATCGGCAGCACTTGGGGCTCAACGCTGCAGGCAAGGTAGGCTTCCTTGGCAACATCAATAAGCTCGGGATAGTCACGAACGATCTCGGCCATGTTGCGGTACTGCTGCTTAATCTCCACGGTCACGCGCTCCTCGCCCAAACGCTGGTTGAGCATGGCGGCGGCGGAATCAATCAGATCGAGCTTCTGCTGGAACTTAGCTGCGTCGTGGTCGCGGACGATATAGCGCGCTGTGGCGTGATCGACGGTTGCAGATACACCCTCAAGGTGATAAAAGCCCTCGTAGCCTTCCGTATACTCCGGGCGCTGCACGTAGGGGAGCAACGCGTTGAAGTCGCAGAACAGATTGCCTGCGTTAACCATACGGCCTTTGGCGTCGCCCGGGTGGATGGACTGGCCCTCAAAGCAGACGGTCGCCTCAGCGGCATTAAAGCACTCCCACTCCAGCTCGCCGATGGGGCCACCGTCGACCGTGTAGGCATACTTGCAGCCAAAGGTATCGATATCCAACAGCTCGGCTCCGTGGCCGATCTCCTCGTCAGGGCAGAAGCAAATGCCGAGTGCGGGATGGGGCAGAGAAGGGTCCTGAGCGATACGCGCGACAAGCGACATGATCTCGGCGACGCCTGCCTTGTCGTCCGCGCCCAGCAGCGTGGTGCCATCGCTGCAGACCAGGTCCTCACCCGCGAGGTCGTTCAGGGCGGGAAGCTTGGCGGTACTCATGGCAACGGGCTTACCGTCAACCGTGCCGCAGACCAGGTCGCCGCCTTCGTAGTGCACGATGTGCGGCTTCACGCCGGCGCCCGGTGCAACTTCGGTGGTGTCGAGATGGGCGATCAGGCCCAGGGCGGGCTTGTCCTCAGCGCCCACACTTGCGGGGATATGCGCGCAGACATAGGCGTGCTCGGTCACGTGGGCATCTTCCGCACCAAGCTCGCGCAGCTCTTCAGCCAGCACGTTGGCAAGGTCAAACTGAACGGCGCTCGAGGGTACCTGGTCGCAGTTTGCATCCTCGGACTGCGTGTTGATCTGGACGTAGCGCAAAAAGCGCTCGAGGACATCGGGGTTCGTGGTGGTGTTTTCCATAAAGACCGCTCCAATCTTGGTCGTCGTGTGCAACAAGAACTCTAGCACGGTATGCCACGGCATACCGCGACGCTTGGATGGGGTAGAATCAGCCATTGAATGCAGAAGGGACGGAAGATCATGGATACGACAAATAGCTCGTGCGAACTACATCTGACGGTGGCGAACGAAGACTACTTGGAGTGCATGGTTCGCATTGAAAGCGAAGAGGGGGAAACCAACGGCGTGCGATCGGTCGACATCGCGCAGCGCCTTGGCGTCTCCAAGGCATCGGTCAATAAAGCGGTTTCGGCGCTCAAGGCATCCGAGCTTGTCGAGCAATCGCACTACGGCAAGGTAGTCCTGACCGATCGCGGCCGCGAGGTTGGCACGGCTATCTGGTACCGTCATCGCCTCGTCCGCACGTTTTTGGTTCAGGAGCTCGGTGTCGAATTTGAGCGAGCCGATTCCGAGGCCTGCATGATGGAGCATGCGCTATCCGAGGACACGATGAACCGCTGGCTCGCCTATCTCGAAAAACAGGGAATCAGCGTCGAGGAATAGCGGGATATGTATGGATACGAGTTATTACAACCGCTTTGGTGCCGAGGAACTTACGCGCCGCTTGTCGAGCGAGACCTTGTTGGCGCAGGGCCCCATGGGCAGTGTTCTGTTGAGTGAGTACGATGCCGCCGATATTCCACCGGCGTTTTGGAATCTGGCAGAGCCGCAGACCGTTTCTCGTATCCATCGCTTGTATGTCGCCGCCGGCGCGCAGGTACTCATTACCAATACCTTTCAGGCATCAAGCTATGCCCTCAAGCACGACCAGATTGCGCCGTCCGTGGCGGAGGTCAATCGCGGGGCCGTCGACGATGCCCGCCAGGCGCACCCTCAGCTGCTGCTGGGCTCGATGGGTCCGATCGGTATTGAGTGGTTTGCCGAGGACTCTGCCGAGTTTCGTGAGATCCGAGGCATTGCGCGCGAACAGGCGCACGCCTTACTCAATGCTGGTGTTGATGGTCTGCTGATCGAGACGGTGACGTCTATCCGTAATTTGCAGCCCATGCTTGCCGGCGCTCGAGATGCCGCTGACGGCATGCCTGTCCTGGTGAGTTTTGTCGTTGATGACAAAGGCGACCTGTTGGGCGATGGCCTCAACATCGAGGCAGCCGTTTTGTACGCCGAAAAACACGGCGCAAACTCGGTTGGTGTTAATTGCTGTTCGCTTGCGGCCGCGAACGCGGCGGTGCCCAGGATGGTTGCATCGGCGACTACTCCCGTCACGGTGCGTCCCAACGTGGGCGATCCGGTCCAGACTCAGGATGGCCCCGTATGGCACGAGAACCCTGAAGCTTTCGCGCGCGCATGCATCGAATGGAGACATGCCGGTGCCGCAATGGTGGGCAGTTGCTGTGGAACCACGGCAATCACTACGGCAGCGATGGCCGAGGCGCTCGATATATAAAGGGCAAAACCGCTCCATACGGGGCGGTTTTTTTATTCAAGACTTTAGTCTGCTGGCCGCGCAGCGGCCAGCTTTAAACCACCCGCTATG
>DXMK01000012.1 GCA_019414245.1 Collinsella sp.
ATGCGACACAACTGGTGTGTCCATCCTCGCAGTATCCGGTTCTCAAGGTGCACGCTTTGCGGCTCATCCGGTTCCACCGGGCCGCGCGGCAAGGAGATATATTGCCAGACCGGAGGGGCGCCGGGGGCGGGAATCTGGGCGTACACATTTCCTACACAGTTTGGAATCCGACTAACGTTTGCCAGCCGTTAACTACCGCTCGCCGAGCATCTCTTTATATAAGGCAGTCTCATGGTTAAAGCGGATACGTTCCCCTAGCTAAAGCACAGCCAGCATCGAGCAACTCATCACGTTCTTCCACCGAGAACCCCTCGGCGTAGACGCGCACCACTGGTTCGGTCCCGCTAGGACGGACCAGCAGCCACGTGTCATCCTCGAATGCCAAACGCAAGCCATCCATATGACTAACGTTTTGCGGCACCTTGCCACAAATCGACTTGGGGTTTACGCCCGGCAGCAGCGTTCGTAACGTTTCGGCATCTTCGGCCTCAAGGCGCAAATCGCGTCGACCGTAACTCGTCTTACCAAAACTGTCCTCGAGTTGGTCGACCAGAACGCCCAAAGGCGCGTCCGTCTTTGCCATAAGCTCACACAGAATCAGACAGGCGAGGATTCCATCGCGCTCGGGCATATGCGCGGCGATGCCGATACCACCGGCTTCTTCGCCGCCCATGAGGACGCCGCTCTTCTTCATCTCCGCCGCTATATATTTGAAACCGACTGGTTTGACGGTCACGCGGCAGCCAAGCGCCTCGGCAATGCGACGCACGAGCGTCGAGCACGAAAGATTGACGACGACGCGCCCCTCCAAATTACGAAATTGAACCAAGTCGCCCAAAACGAGCGCCATGATCTGATGCGGATGTATATATCTGCCGCGCTCGTCAACCGCGCCGATACGGTCGGCGTCGCCGTCGGTCACCAGGCCAGCGCAAGCTCCGTCCTCGATAACCGTATGCTCGCAAGCGTCCACCCACGGCTCAACGGGGTCGGGGCAGATATCTTCTTGGTCAGGCGCCTGCCCGGCGTGAATCTCGTGCACCTCAACGCCAAGCTCGCGCAGCAAGTCGGCTAGATAGCCCTGGGCTGCGCCGCCCATGGGGTCAACAACCACGCGCAGGTGCGCGGCGCGGATGGCTTCGGCATCGACAAACGATGCCACCGCTTGCATATAGTCAGGAATGATATCCGCGGTGCGATATTGCCCCTCGATCCCCATTGGCTCGGGAGCCATGGTCTCTTCGAGCTCTTCGATGACATCCTGGTTGGCGGTCGAGCCGTCACCCATGCGAATCTTGAGACACAGATAACCCTGCGGATGATGGGACCCCGTCACCATGAGCGCGCCGCACGCCTCACCGTCATAAGCCGCCGCCCAAGTAAGAGCAGGGGTCGGAACAGGTCGCGAAGCGAGCACGGCGTCTAGCCCGTGCGCTGCTAGCACACCCGCCGCAAGCTCAGCGAACTCGCGCGCCAGGGGCCGAGTGTCGAACCCTATATATACTGTTTTGCCCGGATTGGTCTTTTGCCACAACTCGCCGACGGCATCGGCGATACGGGCAACGTTATCGGCAGTGAAGTCCTCATCGACGCGAGCGCGCCAACCGTCAGTTCCAAAATGAATTATCGCGCACACGCGCAGACACCTCACAGTGTTTGGATCATGGTACGCATGAGGTATACCCGCGATACACACTCGGCAACCTGCCGGCACCAGCATTCACCATTTGGGCAAATGCTGCCGAGGACATGCAAGCAATCAGAACCACCCTTAAAAAGGGTGGTTTGCTCTTAGGGTATAACCCACGGGC
>DXMK01000013.1 GCA_019414245.1 Collinsella sp.
CGGGTGGTTCAAAGCTGGCCGCTGCGCGGCCAGCAGACTAAAGTCTTGAAAAGAAGGGACCCGTGTTAGACACGGGTCCCTTCACGCTGATACTTCGTTTTAGTTGTTCGCCTTAAGCTACTCGTCACTCAAATCGACAGCAAAGACGGATGTCGGAAGCGATACCTCATTGCCTCCGCCGTCCCGCATCTGCCTCACGACATTTTTTGCACGCTCAACAATAAGCTCCTCAAGCTCTTTCTCACTCACCCGCCGAATAATATCTCCCGGTTGACAGTCAAGTTCATCGCAAATATCGAGAAGCGTCTTAAGGCGAATAGCTTTAATTTTTCCGTTTCTTAGCTTAGAAATATTAGCCGGAGTATGCCCCGTGGCACGAATCAGATCAGCACTGGTCTTTCCGGTCTTAAGTAGCTGCGTCTCAAGCTCGATGATGAGATAGCTCATGCTTCCTCCTACACAAGCTCGTCAGACTGCTCTTGGAGCAGCGAGGCATAACTCCAGATCACCGAGATACACAGACAGACAGCCGCGCCGATAAGCGACCCCGCATCAAAGGCAACGCCTTGGCAAATCTCAATAACGAAGGAATGAGGCACGACGTAAAGCTCCAGCCCACCAATGGTAAGATTGACCGATCCGTAGGCACCAATAAGCGAAACCGCGGCGTTAACAGCAAAGGCAAGCGCAAGAACACGGATAAGCCGCACATGCGTCTTGGTAAAGGGCGAGACGCCTCGCGAGATGTTACGGCTGATCCCACACAGAACGACAAGCGAAATACCCACGACGAGTGCCAGGCACAGTCCGCTTGGGATAACGATGCACCCGCCATCGAGAAGCGTCACAACGCCGAAAGAATCGACAGAGGCAACGTTTGCAACCGCATACCAGATCACGTAAACAACCAACGCGGCAAAAGCGACGAGCATCCCTGCAAAAACGGCTGCCATGCAAAAGCCAAGCTTCCTGATATTTTCGCCCGCTTTGGCCATACGCTGAACGCTGTTAGACATACACTCACCCTCATCGACTCTATCGTTATTCGAACAGTTTATCGAACAACGATATTGATTGCATGCGGAAAGCCCCGCCAGTGCGCATAGGCCATTTACTAACCCGGAGGGGTGAGCGTGGATTTTTGGACACATATCGAACGAGAGTGGATAATCTCCCACTTTGAGGCCGCCACCGGGCCTAAAACGGGAGATTATCCACTCTCATAGTCATCAAGGCCCGCAAGCTCTTATTCGGCCGCCTCGCGCAGGGCTGACATCGTTGCCGCATATTGCTGCTGCAGCGCATGCATTCCCTCGCGAGCGCCGTCAACGGCATCGGCGCCACGCAGCGCTTCGGTTACCACGACCGCAGGCTCGTACAGATTATCGAATCCCAGGTTCTGACTCACGCCCTTGAGCGTGTGCGCTGCCATAAACGCACCTTCGGCGTCTCCCGCCGCCATGGCGGCCTCCAGCTTGTCCATGCTCTCGTCATCCAAAAACTTGAGGGCAAAGCGGGCGAGCATTTCCTCGCCCATCAGCCGAGCGCACGCGTCATCATAATTGGCGCCGATCTTCTCATACGCCTCACGCATGGAAATCATGGATTAAAAACTCCTTTGGTCAAACTAAATCGTGGGAAACGCGACGACGTCAGCGGGGCGTGCCAACGTCTCGGCAATTTGGTCTTGCACCTCGAGCAGACAATCGAGCAGCAGCGGGTTAAAGGTGCCGCACTTACCGTCCAGGATCATCTGAATTGCCTCCTTGTGCGGGATAGCGTCCTTGTACACGCGCACGCTCGTCAGAGCATCGTACACGTCGGCCACCGAAACCACCTGTGCGGCAATGGGAATTTCGTCGCCCTTAAGGCCATCGGGATAACCCTTGCCGTCCCAGCGCTCGTGATGCCAACGCGCAATCTGGTACGCATATTCCATAAGCGCATTGCCGGCGTGATGGCTACCCAGCTCAAACAGCATGTTGGCGCCGATCGTGGTATGCGTCTTCATAATCTCGAACTCCTCGGGCGTAAGGCGCCCGGGTTTGTTGAGAATCGCATCGTCAATCGACATCTTGCCGATATCGTGCAGCGCCGAAGCCAGGGCAATCGTGGAGCGCTCCTCATTGTCAAGGGAAATGGTGTCGCTACGCTGGACCAGACAGCCAAGCAGCAGCTCGGTCAGCTTTTCGATGTTCGTAACGTGCCTGCCGCTCTCGCCGTTGCGAAGCTCCATGACGCCAGCCATGATGTCGATGAGCATGCGACTGTTCTTGACACGCTCGTTGTACTGCTGGGACAGCAGGCTCGTCAGGCGGCGCTGTTTGGCGTATAGGCGGATGGTGTTGCTTACACGGCGGCGCACGACACGGGAGTCAAACGGGCGGTTGATATAGTCCGAGGCGCCCAGCTCGTACGCGCGCAGAACCATATCATCGGAATCTTCGCTCGAAATCATGATGACAGGCAGATTGTCACTAACCGATCGGCGTGACAGACCGGCCAGCACCTCAAAGCCGCTTATGCCCGGCATGACAATATCCAGCAGCACGAGCGACAACTCATCACCATAGCGGTCGACCATGTCGAGCGCCGTACGACCGTTGTCGGCCTCGAGGATGCAATACTCATCCTTGAGCATCTCGCTGAGAATGACTCGGTTCATCTCGGAGTCATCGACAATAAGTACCAAAGGCTTTTCGCTTTGGAAGGCCTCGATGGAATCGGCATCGGTCACGACCGTACCGGCTTTTGCCTTAGCGCGGCTCAGTAACTGGACAGCGCGGCCAACGCCCTCATCGACCGTCTCGCCATGAATGCGAACGCCACCAACACATGCCGTCAAGCTCACGTACTCATGGCCCGGAATAATCGTGGAACGAACGGCATCGGACACCTGATGCAGGCGACGGGTGAAGTCATCGGAGGGAATATTGGGCATGACAACCACAAACTTGTCGCAGCCATAGCGCACAAGCTCGTCAGTCGAACGGATTCCGCTGCGCATGGCTGTCGCCACAGCACCGAGTGCAAGGTCGCCGGCATGACGGCCACACGTATCGTTGAAGGCCCTAAAATCATCAAGGTCAATCATCGCAACGCCGGCATTCATGCGGGCGCTTCGGAGCTTTTCCTCGTAATATCGGCGATTGCGCACGCTCGTCAGCACGTCGGTGTAGACAAGGTCCTCTTCTGCGGCCTCTTGCTCATCGATCGGACGCACCATCAGCAGGACGTGAGGCTCGCCCTCAACCATCAAAGAGCGCAGGCGAGCGCGGTACTCAACGCCATCGTTGAGCAGCCGTTCCGACACCTCATCGGAACCCGCCGCCAAGGCTTCAAGACTTGACTGGCGCAGACAGGGACACCGTTCGCCGGCGAGCAGGCAGTTAGGATCGCCCTTAATCTGATCGGCCGACAGCAAACGCACCACGGGGTAGGTCTTCGCGACACGGGCGACCTCGGCGGCAGCCTCCTCGTCGGTTAGATTGACCTCGTGATTATTGAGCATATGGGGCCCTTTCGATAGTTTCGCATGAAGCGGTGGGTTCCAAATGTTACAAGGGTAACACCTTGTCGATGCAGGTAAGCACGTGAATCCTGTTACATTTTTATGAGTTGCCAGACGGCGTTATGAGTTGCCAGACGGCGCGATTGAAGCCGCAGACGTGAGGTTTTGAGCACGTTTGTCAACACGGCCGAAACGTTTGCGGATGAAGTCTGCTTTGGCTATTGCGGGTGCTAGAACCCCAGGATGCCACGAACGGTCTGGGCAGCCGCTACCGGGCGATCGCGCAGGCCGTTGTGCGCGCCGGGAACCATTACGAGTGGACAGTCCAAAAGCTCAGCCGCCACCCTCGTACCCGCCTCGCGAGGCGTGCCAATCGAGAGCTCGCCCAGGAGCACGGCGTCCACCGTTTTCGACGCGCGAACGCTATCCCAATCGGGAACGCAGGTCATAGTAATCCCGTATTCGTTCGCCATGAAACTGCGGCCGTTGCGCAGGGCATGCTTGGCTTCTGCCTCGGTTAACTTGGGGGCCTCAGGGTCCGAATCGCCGATGGCGCCCAGGAAGGCCCGCAATGCCCTCGAGACCTTTCCCGCGGCGATCATCTCGAGCAAAACCGGGGCCGCGCCCAGGCCGGCACCCTCATCCGTCACGGCGGGTTCATGCAGAATCGCACGCGAGATTATGGTGGGGTTTGCACGGAGAAGCTCCAAGGCCACCAACGTACCGGCACTGTGCGCGAGCACGTTTGCCGGAGCGCCAATATGCTCGATAACAGCCTGCAGGTCGGCGGCCTGGGCGGCGAGGTCGTAGCGTCCGTCTGCAGCGTCGCCGCTCTCGCCGCAACCGCGGCGGTCGTAGGCAATGACGCGACAGTCACGGGCGAGCTCGCGGGCGATGGCATCAAAAAAGACGCCGTCGACGCACGCACCGTGCACGCATACCAAGGCGGGTGCATCGGACGATGCAACCGGGCCGGCATACTCGCGGCAGGCAATCGTGGTGCCCGCATTCTCGACCGTAAAATCCATGTTGTGCCCCATCGTCTTGTGTTTTGTTAACAGATTAACTGTACCCGACCCGATACCTTTCATGACGCGGCATCGAAGGCAGAGTTAAAAAACGAAACTTGTAAAGCACAAGCCCGGACCATACGTTGGAGCCGATGCTATGCTTAAGGTTAATTGTCTTGAGGAGCATATGCCTATGTCTACGTTTTTGAATGCCAGCCCCATCTTTGGGCCCGTTCGCAGCCGTCGCCTTGGTCTCTCGCTCGGCGTCAACATGATGCCGGCCAGCGGCAAAATCTGCACGTTCGACTGCATCTACTGCGAGAACGGTCTCAACGCCGAGCGCCCCTGCCACGAGCCGTACAACACAGCTGCCGTGGTACTCGACGCGCTCGAGGCAAAGCTGCGCGAGATGGCAGCCGAGGGCGAGCTCCCCGATGTGATCACCTTCGCAGGCAACGGCGAGCCCACCGCCGCACCGGAGTTTCCGCAGGCCATCGCCGGCGCCGTCGCGCTGCGCGACGAGCTGGCCCCAAACACCAAGATTGCCGTGCTTTCCAACGGCACGCGCGCCGACCATCCCCAGGTACACGATGCGCTCATGATGGTCGACGACAACATCCTCAAGCTCGATACGGTCGCCCCAGCTTTTATCCAGCTGCTCGACCAGCCCGTTGGCCCCTACGATGTAGAGCACCAGATCGAGACGTTCGCGAGCTTTAACGGCCGCGTCATTATCCAGACGATCTTTTTGACCGGCGAGCACCGGGGCAAGTCTCTCGATAACACCGGCGAGGAGTACGTCGGCCCTTGGCTCGCGGCGCTCGAGCGCATTCGCCCACAGGAGGCGACCATTTACACGGTGGCGCGCGAGACACCGGTCGCCGGCCTTGCTAAAGCGGCGCCCGAGGTGCTCGACAAGATTGCTGCACGCGTGCGCGCCCTCGGCATCCCCTGCCAGGTGAGCTACTAGCAAAACCACGCAGCAGCCAGTGCCCACCATCCCGCCCCATCAGTTGCGGTGATATAGTTCCTATTTGTGCTGTTAAACCGCTTAAATCGGAACTATATCACCGCAACTTTTATAGACGCGTGGGTGGGCTATACTAGCTGCGTATGAAAGGAAGTTAGCCATGTTTGACAAAGGACCCGTGCCCGGCCGCAACGACGCTTGCTGGTGCGGCAGCGGCAAAAAATATAAGAAATGCCATAGCACCTTTGATGAGCGCCTCGAGCGCTTGTGGGAAGAGGGCTGGGAGGTTCTGCCCCGCACGCTCTACAAGACGCCCGCCGATATCGAGGGCATCAAACGCTCAGCCGCCATCAACGTAGGCGTGCTCGACTACGTAGGCGAGCACATCGCCGCAGGCATGACCACCAACCAGATCGACCAGATGATCTACGACTACACCGTCGAGCACGGTGGTACGCCGGCCGACCTCAACTACGAGGGCTACCCCAAGAGCGTATGCACCTCAATCAACGACGTGGTCTGTCACGGTATCCCCTGCGATACGGACGTGCTACACGAGGGCGACATCATCAATGTCGACTGCTCCACGATCTTGGACGGCTACTTTAGCGACTCGAGCCGCATGTTCTGCATCGGTGAGGTCTCTGCCGAGCGCCAGCGCCTGGTCGACGTCACCCGAGCCAGCGTGGAGGCGGGTCTGGCGGCCGTCAAGCCATGGCTGCCGCTCTCCGTCATGGCCGAGGCCGTGCAAAAGACGGTCGAGGACGCTGGCTTTAGCGTGGTGCGCGAGTACGGCGGACACGGCATTGGCAAGGAGTTCCACGAGGACCCGTTTGTGGGCTTTACCACCGAGGCACCCGATGTGGACACCATCATGGCCCCGGGCATGGTCTTTACCATCGAGCCCATGGTCAACGCCGGAGCGCCCGACATCAAGATCAGCAAGGGCGACGGCTGGTGCGTGCGCACCAAGGACGGCAGTGATTCGGCCCAGTGCGAGGTACAGCTCGTGGTGACCGAGGATGGTTACGAGCTGCTGAGCTGGTAGCTGTAGATGCGCCGGATGCTGACGGGCACGCTCGTCTTGCATCCGGCGTTTTTTTGAGCGTTTTGCCTGATAAAACCTGCCAAAATAAACCTGTCCCTTTTTGGCAGGTCGAGCGGAGAGGACTGCTTGTGAACATCCTGGTTTTGCTGCCCGTCAATGACCGCCATCGCGCAATTCTTGAGTCGAGTGCTCCGGGCGAGGACTTTATCTATACGAGCGCCGACGCCATCACACGTGAGCAGGTCGCCAACGCCGACGTGATCTTGGGCAACATAGACCCTGCCCTGCTTACCGCGTGCGAGCACCTCCAGCTGCTGCAACTGCAGACCGCGGGCTATGACGATTACTTGACCGCTGGCACCGTGCCAGCCGACGCTAAGCTCTCCTGCTCGGTAGGCGCCTACGGCCAGGCCGTGAGCGAGCACATGTTTGCCATGGTCCTTTCCATGATGAAGCGCCTGCCCGGCTATCACGACTTGCAGCGCGAGCATCGCTGGGAGGATTTGGGGCCGGTTACCTCGCTCAAAAACGCCAACGTGCTGGTGCTGGGCGCGGGCGATATCGGCGGCCACTTTGCCACGCTCTGCCGCAACATGGGCGCACACGTCCGCGGCATCAAGCGCCATCCGCTCGTCTACCCCATTGTGTTTGAGGATATGGATGGCATGGACGCCCTGCCCGATCGCCTGGCCGAGGCCGACATCGTCGCATCCTTTATGCCCAGCACGCCCAAGACCCGCGGCATTGCAAATGCCGAGTTCTTTGCCGCGATGAAGCCGGGTGCCTTCTTTGCCAACGGCGGCCGCGGCGATCTTGTGGTCACCGACGACTTGGTAACCGCCCTGGAGTCGGGTCATCTCGCCGGCGCCGCGGTCGACGTCACCGACCCCGAGCCGCTGCCCGCCACGAGCCCGCTGTGGGATGCACCCAACATGCTCATCACGCCGCACGTCTCCGGCTGGTTCCACCTAGCCGCCACGCTCAATAACGTGGTCGACATCGCCGCGGAGAACCTGCGTCACCTGCAAGTCGGCGAAACCCTGCGCTGTTGGATTGAACACTGATTGTTCCGGCGTTTTCCAAACGCCGGAACCCCTCGACGCTGCGAGCCCGCCAGAGCGGCAATCTGACGTTCAATCGTCGGGCATGGCCAAAAGGCCTATGCCCTCCTCTTTCACGTCACCTTGCTCGCTCTGGACATCGCTCGCTGACGTTTGCTCAACCTGCGGTGTCATAACAATTCTGTCCAGCTGTTGGCTTTGCGGCATTTGCCCAGATAAAACCTGCCAAAGTAAACCTGTCCTCTTTTGGTAGGTTTTAGAGCTCCACGCTTTCGGCACCGTTGATGGTTAGGTCGCGCTCGTAGAAGGCGGTGAGGGCGCGGATGGCGTACATCACGTCGCGCACGCCGCCGGTCTCGTAGCTCGAGTGCATGGCAAGCTGCGGCAGGCCCACGTCCACGGCATGCATGCTCGCCTGCATATTGGACAGATTGCCGAGCGTGGAGCCGCCGGCCATGTCGCTCTTGTTGGCGAAGGCCTGCGTGGGCACGTCGGCGTCATCGCAGATGGCCTGGAACACCGCGCGGCTAAAGGCATCGGTGCAGTAGTGCTGGTTGGCGGCTTCCTTGATGACGATGCCGCCGTTGAGCACAACCTGATTGCGAGCATCGCACTTCTCGGCGTGGTTGGGGTGCACGGCATGCGCGTTGTCGCAGCTCACGAGCATCGAGGCGGCAAGCGCGCGATGATACGACTCGTCATCGAAGCCCAGCGAGCCGTTAATGCGGCGCAGCGCGTCGGCCAAGAACGTCGACATGGCACCCTGCTTGGTCTCGGAGCCAACCTCCTCGTTATCGAAGCAGCAGAAGACCGAGACGTCGTGCGCGTTCTCAGCGCCCAAAAATGCCTGTAGCGAGGTATAAGCGCAGGCCAGGTCGTCGAGCTTGGGTGTCGAGATAAACTCGTCGGCCCAGCCCCAAATGCGCGCATCCTGACGATTGACCAGGAACAGGTCGCGGCCCAGGATCTGCTCGGGCTCAACGTCCAGCTCATCGGCAATCAGGGCATCAAAATCTCCCTGCTTGAGTTCGCCGGCGCTGATGAGCGGGCACAGGTCGACAGCACGATTAGGCGCAAAGCCCTCGTTAACGCCGCGGTTCATGTGGATGGCAAGGCTCGGGATAATAGCGACCTCGCGCTCGGTGGCAAGCAGGCGGCTCTCAATACGGTCGCCCTCGCGTACCAGCACGCGGCCCGCGAGTGCCAGCGGACGGTCGAACCAGGTGTAGTCGATCATGCCGCCGTAGGCCTCGGTGTTCAGGCGCAGCGTCTCGCCCGCGCCGTCGAGCTCGGGCACGGCCTTAACCTTAAACGTCGGCGAGTCGCTGTGCGACGCCGTCAGCTGAAAATGGTAGTCGCCGGCAACGCCGTCCTCGCCCCACGTAGCAGCCAGGTCCTCGCCCACCTTAAAGGCGATAACGCTCGAGGTGTTGCGCTGCGTGTAATAACGACCGCCCGGCTCGATGTCCCACGCCGCGTTCTCGGACAGGTAGGTAAAGCCCGCCTCGTCGAGCTCGGCCATAATGGTCGCCGCCGTATGGAACATGCTGGGGCATGCCTCGATAAAGTCGATAAGGTCGTTGGCGGCCTCGATATCGTCGGCCGTCACATGCGCGCGCTCGGGCGTTTCCTGATCCGTCATGCTCTCCCCTTTCGCTGGGTTGATGGTCCCCTCCAGCATACCCCGCCACGCCAGCGCCGTACTCTTCATTCCATGTTTAATCCCGCGCCGCTCGCCAAGTTGAGCCATCATGCCCGTGCACCTTTTGCGACAATTACGCTAACAGGACGAGAGGAGCCGTCATGAAGCCACGTAACATTGCCATCGCCTGCGGTGTCGCGGGAGTCGCCGTCGGCCTTGCCGCTGCCACCGGTATCGTTTATCACAAGCAAATCAAGTCCGCCGCGTCGCTCAAACGCTTGACCGGCTATACGGATGGCTATGACCTGTACGCAATCGACATCGCCTACGACTACGATCTCGATCGCATCATCGCCGCTGGCGTGCGCGACGACCAGGCCTACATCGATGCCGTAGTGGCACAGGTGCTGCCCGGTGTGCCGGCGCATGTTCAGGCACCCCAGTTTGCCTGCAGCGCCTTTGTCGCCGTGGATGCCGAAGGTCGCGTGCGCACCGGTCGCAATTACGACTTTAAGGACGATACTTCGGCGCTGCTGGTGCGCAATCACCCGCGCGACGGCTATGCCTCCGTCGGGTTTGCCGCCCTTAACAACCTGGGCGATAACACTCCGCTTGACTCCGTCGCCGGACGCGCCGCCGCACTCATGGGCCCGTTTGCCCAGCTCGACGGTGTTAACGAATGCGGCGTGTCCATTGCCGTACTCACCCTGGATTCCAAACCCTGTGACCAGGACACGCAGCGCCCCGTCATCAATACCTCGCTCGCCATCCGTCTGGTGCTCGACCGCGCGGCTACCACGCAAGAGGCCGTCGACCTACTTTCCGCCCACGACATGCACGCCATGGCCGGACGCGATTACCACTTCTTTATCAACGACGCCGCCGGTGACGCACGGGTGGTGGAGTGGGATCCGCGCGATCCCGACCGCGCATGCAAGGCGACGCCCGTGCGCCAGGTCACGAACTTCTACGCCTGCTATGGCGACGAAGTGCTCCCCAACCAAAAGAATGACGAGCTGGGCCACGGCAAAGAGCGCACCATCGCAATCGCCGATGTCCTCGACGCCCATGTCGGTGCCCAGGACGAGGCAGTCGCTTGGAAGGCCCTGCGTGCCGCAGCGCAAGAGCCCAATCCGGAAGATATCACCAGCAACACGCAATGGTCGGTCGTCTTTGACAATACCGAACCTGCTGCCGCCATCACGCTGCGCCGCCACTGGGGCGACGTCGACGCCTTCGCACTGTAAGGAGCCAGGCCCGTCGACCTTACGTTCCCTGACGTTGCTTACATTTCCATACGCTTGAGCTAACACGTTTTACCCCCGTATCAACAGTGTGCGGGGGTAAACTTATGCGCATGTTATAACTTGCCCGGAAGGATTCATCATGCTCAGGATCGGTCTTCTTACCAGTGGCGGCGACTGCCAGGCGCTCAACGCCACCATGCGCGGCATTGTCAAAACGCTTATGACCAATAGCGAAGAACCTATCGAGATCTATGGTTTTGAGGACGGCTACCAGGGCCTTATCTACAGCAGGTTCCGCGTCATGTCGCCCGCCGATTTTAGCGGCATCCTCACCCGCGGCGGCACCATCCTGGGCACGAGCCGCACGCCGTTCAAGCGTCTGGATATTCCCGAGGCCGATGGCGTCGAGAAGGTACCCGCAATGGTCCACACCTATCATAAGCTGCAGCTCGACTGCCTGTTTATGCTGGGCGGCAACGGCTCCACCAAGACCGCCAACCGCCTGCGCGAAGAGGGCCTCAACGTTATCGCGCTGCCCAAGACCATCGATAACGACACCTGGGGCACCGAGCTGACGTTTGGCTTTACGAGCGCCATCGACGTCGCCACCAAGTGCATCGACGACATTCACACCACCGCTTCGAGCCACGGCCGCGTGTTCGTTATCGAGATCATGGGCCACAAGGTTGGCTGGATTCCACTGTACGCCGGCGTCGCGGGCGGCGCGGACGTCATCCTGATTCCAGAGATCCCTTACGACATGGAAAACGTCATCAAGACCATCGAACATCGCATGGAGACCGGCAGCCGCTTTACCATCGTGGCCGTCGCCGAGGGCGCTATCTCCAAGGAGGACGCGGCTCTGTCCAAGAAAGAGTACAAGAAGAAGCTCGCCGAGCGCACGAGCCCGTCGATTGTCTACGACATCGCCAAGGAGATCGAAGCCAAGACCGGTCGCGAGACCCGCGTCGCCATCCCCGGTCACACGCAGCGCGGCGGTCAGCCCGACGCCCAGGACCGCATCTTTGCGACCCAGTGCGGCGTCGAGGCGGCTCTCGGCTGCCTACGCGGCGAGTTTGGCTACATGATTGCCCTGCGCGACGGCAAGATGTGCCACATGCCGCTCGAGGATGTCGCCGGCAAGCTCAAGTATGTCGATCCCCAGAGCGATCTGGTGCGCGAGGCCAAGGCGCTGGGCATCAGCTTCGGCGACGAATAGCCTCGGCCGAAACTGCTCTCATCGGAGGCCCCAGGGCTTACCTCCCAAATCGTCCTCGGACATGTCAGGATCCCGCCGTGTGCTTCGCGCGGCGGGATCCTTCCGTCCTGCGGAAAGATTTGGGAGGTAAGCCCTGGGGCCTCCTGCGGTAACTAGGGAGGCCGTGGCTATTCGTCTTCTTGCTGCGGGTGCCTGGGGTAGGATGCGGCGTGCATTTTTGGGAGTATTCAGCAGCCGAGGGTGCCTGCATACTGGATTTTGGGCGAAAGGCAGGCACCATGGGCCGCATCCTGTAAAAAAACGAGCGGCTCTAGAGGCGTTGGGACTCAGAATCGGGGCTTTCAGCGCGGTTTTGTGCACCCGCCCCCGCGCCCGCGGACCCCGGGATGCTGAATACTCCGGAATTTGCACGGCGCCCCCTGGGGTACCTGTGGGCAAAAAGCAACCGCCCCGTCAAAGTATGCATTTGGCGGAGCGGTTTATGCAATTTAGTGGCTGTGGGCGCGTCGGTGGCTCGCTAGAACTTGAATCCCAGGACAGGTTACTCGGCGCTCTTGAGGGCGCCGACCATGTCGATCTTATTGAGAGTTCGGTTGGTGGCGAGGTTGACGATAAACGTAAAGCCAAAGGAAAGCACCACGGCGAGCACGTAGCTTAGCGGCTCGACCTCAACATCAAAGTACAGCGACGGCATCTGCAAAATGTACGTAAAACTCTCGGCCAGCAAGCCGCCCAGTGGCACGCCCAGCGCGGCGCCAATTGCCGTGAGGATCAACGTCTCCTTGTTGACGTAATGGTGCACCTCGCCACGGCGGAAACCAAGCACCTTGATGGTCGCCAGCTCGCGCTCGCGCTCGGAGATATTCGTATTGGACAGCGTAAACACCACCACAAACGACAGGCACGCCGCCATAAAGGTCACGAGCACCACGACGGAATTGATAATAGTGAAGTTCGCCTCAAAGTTCTCCCAATGCTCGGCCGTGCTCGAAATCGAAAGCCAGCCGTCACTCTTAAGCTTCTTGCTAAACGCAATCTGGTCGGCCGACGAACCCTTGAGCAGCGCAAAGATGCCATTGAGGCGAACGCTGCGCCCAAACGCGCGCTCATAGGTGCTCTGCGTCATGTAAAGCGTGTTGCCCAGATAGTTAAGCGAAATGTCGCTGACCTTGACCTTGGCGACGTTGAGTGACGAATCCTGGACGTGCGCCGTATCGCCCGGTTGAATCCCCAGCACCAGCTGTGAACTCTTACTCAGATACACGTCTCCGTCACGCAAAGACAGTGGCTCTTTGGACTCATCCTCAAGGCGAACATAGTCGTCCAGATCGTTCGTGCGGTCATCGGGCACCACGATCAGCTGCACGGTCTCGCTCTTTCCGCCGAATGTAAAGGTGACGTTGTCGGTCATGATCGGCAGCGTCGAAGTTACGGTCACACCGGAATCCTTGACCGCGCTTCGCTCGTCGAGCGCCGCGCACGTCTGCGTAAAGTCATCGGGGTTGGCGACCGCCAGCAAGTCATAACGCGTGATATGCCCGTACTGTTTGGGCGAAAGCGCCACCGACGTATCGCGGATGCCCATACCGCAGATCACGAGCGCCGTGCAGCCGGCGATGCCGAAGATGGTCATAAAGGCGCGCTTTTTATAGCGGAATAGGTTGCGTGCAGCGACCTTGTTCAAAAAGCCCATGCGGCGCCAGATAAAGCCGATGCGCTCGAGCAAGATGCGCGAGCCAGCGCGCGGGGCCTTGGGACGCATAAGCGAGGCCGGGGTCTCGGCCATCTCGTGGCGGCAGGCGATAATCGTGGCGCCCACCACGCCCACGGCAAACAGCGCCACCGAAACGATCGAGGACACGATGTCGTACGAAAGCAGCATCTGGGGCAGTGAGTACATGTCGTCGAACACCGTAAACAGGAACAGCGGCAGGCCCACAAATCCGATGATGTTGCCGAGCACGCCGCCGATCAGACAAGCCCACAGCGCATAGTCCACGTATTTGGACAGGATGCGTCCGCGCGAATAACCGAGTGCCTTATACAGGCCGATGAGCGTGCGCTCCTCCTCGACCATACGCGTGGCGGTGGTAAGGCTGATGAGCACGGCGACGATAAAGAAGATGAACGGGAACACCGTGGCGATGGCCTCAATTGACGAGCTGTCGCTCTCCACGCTCGAGTAGCTTGCGATGTTGCCGCGGTCCTGGATGTACCAGGTGCATTCGCCCAGATCGGAAAGCTCGGCGCGGGCATCGGCAAATTGCTGGTCGGCGGCGGCGCGACGCTGATCCAGGTCGGCTTGCGCCTGCGCACGCTCGTCGCTGCCCTCGGCCATGCGATTGATGTTGTCCTGCTCAATCCCAAAGAGCATATTCGCCTGACGCTCAGCCGCATCCAAGCTCGCCGGCGTGTCGACCGTCAGCTCCTGGGCGCGCGCCTTCTCACGCTCCTCGCGGATCTTCTCGATATTGCCCTTGACCTCATTGATCTTTGCCGCGTAGGAATCCGAATAGGAGTTGAGGCTCTTGGCTCCCTCGACGATCACGTGGACCGCGGAGTAGGAAGAAGATGTCGCGGCGTCCTCGCTCACATAGAACTTATAGTCCGCCGCCGAAGCAGCGCGAAAGGCGTTGACTGTCGAGTCAGAACTTACATCAGTGGGGTCGAGGACCTCAGCCGTAATGGTGTAATCGCCCGCGGCAAACTGGTCCTTGGCGCTTTGATTGGACGAGCTCGCGTCATTGGCGGCAAAACTCACCGTATCGCCGATTTTCTTGCCCGATGCCTTCAGGAACTTCGAAGTCACCGCGACTTCATCGGCGCTCTCGGGCAAATCGCCGTTCACGAGCACCGGCTGATCGATGTTCTCCTTGGAGAGACTCTGCACGACCACGCGCTCGCGCGTTGTGCCCACGGCGGTGTAGGCGGTCTCGGTGTAGATGCCCTCGGCCGTTTCGACGCCATCGACCTCTTGTATGGCGTCAAGATCATCGTCAGTCAGGCCATAGGTCGACTGCACGTTAATGTCATAGACATTTTGCTGGTCGAAGTAGGCATCAACCGAATCACACAGGTCCTCGCAACCCGCCTTAAGGCCGCACATCACGCTCACGCCAAGCGCGGTGATGACCACGATTGACAAAAAGCGCTTAAGACTGCCTCGGATTGTGCGGTAGATGCCACGGCGAAAAACCGTCGGCACCATATCGTTTGAGCTTTGAGCAGTGCGGTAGGTCGTAAAATCCTGCTCGCGCTCCGTGTTCTGCGCGTCGCGGCGTAGGCTGTTTTGGCGGTCTTGGTCCATGGGCGCTACCACTCGATCGTCTCGATAGGCACGGGATTTTGCTGGACCGTCTCGCTCTCCACGCGACCGTTCTTAAAGCGGATCAGGCGATCGGCCATGGGCGCCAGCGCGGAGTTGTGGGTGATGATGATGACCGTAATGCCCTGCTTGCGGCAAGTGTCCTGCAGCAGCTGCAAGATCTGCTTGCCGGTTTTATAGTCAAGTGCGCCCGTGGGCTCGTCGCACAAAAGCAGCTTGGGGTTCTTTGCCAGTGCGCGGGCAATGGACACGCGCTGCTGCTCGCCGCCCGAAAGCTGCGCGGGGAAGTTGGCGAGACGCTCACCCAAGCCAACCTGGCAAAGCGTTTGCTCGGCATCGAGCGAATCAGGGCAGATTTGCGCCGCAAGCTCAACATTTTCGAGCGCCGTCAGGTTGGGGACCAGATTGTAGAACTGGAAGACAAAGCCGACGTCGGCGCGGCGGTATTCCACGAGCTGCGCCTCGTTAGCGGAGCTCACATCGCGCCCGTCCACCGTCACGGTGCCGGAAGTCGCCGTATCCATGCCGCCCAGAATGTTGAGCGCCGTGGTCTTGCCGGCACCCGAAGCACCCAAAATGATGGCGAGCTCGCCGCGCTCGACCGTAAAGCTCGCGCCGTCGAGTGCGTGAATGCGGGCGTCGCCCTCGCCGTATGCCTTGATGACGTCTTTGAATTCGATATAAGCCATCGATCGGTTCCCATCTGGTCGGATAACTCTTTAGTATTACCCATTTCGCACCGACTAAAAAGGGACGGGTTTATTTTGGCAGGTTCTATATGGGGAAACGGCAGCTATAGATGAGGCGCCGGGGAGGCAGAGAAATCATCGATGGGGTCAGGCCGACCGCCAAACACAACGCACGCATCTCAATCTGTCAGCCAAATCATTCGAACAGCTGTTCGTTTCTATGATATGATTCCGCTATCTAAGCAGGCCAATACGCAGAAAGGCGGCCAACATGGCGTTCGACTTTAAGAAGGAATGCAAGGAGCTCTACAGACCTGCAAGCAAGCCGAGTATCATAACTGTCCCGCCTATGAGCTACGTTGCCGTTCGCGGAAAGGGCGACCCAAATACCGAAGGTGGCGAGTATCAAAATGCCCTGCCGCTGCTTTACGGCATCGCCTATACCGTCAAGATGTCAAAGAAAGGCTCAAGGAGTATCGAGGGCTATTTCGACTTTGTGGTACCGCCGCTCGAGGGCTTCTGGTGGCAAGACTCCCCGAGCGGCGACATCGATTATGTACGCAAGGACGATTTCAACTTTATCTCGTGCATCCGCCTGCCCGATTTCGTCACTCAGGATGACTTTGACTGGGCGGTCGCGGAAGCCACGGCCAAAAAGAAACTGGACTTTTCTGCCGTCGAGCTGCTTAAAGTTGACGAGGGTCTCTGCGTTCAATGCATGCATACCGGACCCTACGACAGCGAGCCGGCAACCGTAGACGCCATGCATGAATATGCGACCGAGCAGGGCTATGTCCCCGACTTCTCAGACACCCGTTTACATCACGAAATCTATCTTTCCGATCCACGCAAGTGTGCGCCGGAGAAACTTAAGACTGTGGTTCGTCATCCTATCAAGCGCGCTGAATAGCGTGGAGCGTCATTTCACGCGCTGGGTTTTAAGCCAGCCAACCAGCCGCCTCCTAGGCCGTCCGGTAATTATCTTGACGCGGCCCGTCGCATCTTATAAGTTTGTTTTGCTAAAGCTGGAAAGCCTCTCAACGATGCGCAACTCCAGCTCTTTTAATATGAGAAAGCCATTGTCAATAGGCGTGTTTGTTCGAGCCCGGTTTTAAACC
>DXMK01000014.1 GCA_019414245.1 Collinsella sp.
GTTTAAAACCGGGCTCGAACAAACACGCCTATTGACAATGGCTTTCTCATATTAGAGGGGTCGCCGCCGTTAAGACGTTGACCCCCTAAAACAAGCAACGGCGCTGCCCAGCTTTCCAGAACTTGGGCTGCCGTCGACACTATTCTACCCACGAATGACATTTTGGACAATCGACAATGCCGCTTCTAAAAGCTGAGCGCAACCTAATGTGACAAAGGGACTGTCCCTTTGTCACAACCCAAATATTGCCTTTACGTGTTGATGCACACGGTGTGCAATAATACTCGCACTGTGCAATAGCGCACAGGCTGAGTAACAAGGAGGACGCTTGTCCCAGCTCGAGAAATGCGATCGCCGGTCCCTTCGCTCGCAGCGTGCCCTTCGCCAGGCACTTGCCAGCGAGCTTGCCGAAAGCGGCGACCTTTCGCGCATTAATGTCGCGTCGCTCACCGAGCGTGCTGGCCTTACGCGCCGCACGTTCTATTCGCACTATCGCGATATTCCCGACTTTATCAATCAAATCGAGGACGGCTTGCTGGCCGAGATCCGTGAGCGCATTGAGCTCATCACCGCAGCTCAGCTGCCCGATCTCTATCACAACATCGATGAGCTCGAGCCGGCGCCCGGTTCGGTTGAGCTGCTGCGTTATCTTGCGGCCAACCGCGACTTAATCGGTGCGCTGCTGGGTCCGGGCGGCGACCAGGCCTTCATTAAAAGGATTATCGACACCGCGCGTGAGGCTGTGGTGCCGCGTGCGCAGACGGGCATTTTGGGCCTGGCGCTGGGCACGTTCTTTGACTACTACGTCACCTACGTCGTGAGCGCCGAGGTCGGCATGATTCAGCGCTGGTTTGAGCGTGGGCTCACCGAATCGCCCGAGGCCATGGCGCGCATTATGACGGTGCTCGCTTTTGTGCGCCCCGGCGACCTGTATGGCCAACCCATCGATATCAACGTGCCGGAATACGGCATGAAGCTATTGAACTTGCAGCTCGAGGACACGGTCGACACCGCCGCAACCGTCGAGTCCAACAACTAAGAGGAGAGACAATGAGCAAACTCGTCGAGGGCATTAAGGACCGCATGGTCGCTGCCGCACGCGAGGCCGCGCCCGCCGTGGTGGACGCCGCGCAGAAGGCCGCGACCGCGGCTGCCGAGAAAGTTGCCGAGGCAGTTGCCGATGCCAAGAACGCGGCAGGGGAGACGTCCGTCGCTAGCGAGCCCGCCACCGCCGCTGAGCCCGTAGCCGCCACCGCCGCCCACGCCCCCGAAGGCGCGATCTTCAACCCCGAGAACGCTCGTGGCAACCTGCACCTGGGCATCGACGTGGGCTCCACCACCGTTAAGCTCGCTGTGCTCAACGACGACAACCAGATCGTCTACGCCAAGTACCAGCGCCACCACACCGACGTCCGCGCCTGCGCCCGCGACTTGTTCGAGGGCGCTGCGACCGTGCTGCCGGCTGCCCAAATGACCTGCGCCATCACCGGTTCGGGCGGCCTGCTGCTGTCCCAGTGGCTCGACCTGGAGTTTGTCCAGGAGGTCATCGCCAGCAAGCGTGCCGTCGAGACCATCATCCCGGCCACCGACGTCGCCATCGAGCTAGGCGGCGAAGACGCCAAGATCATCTACTTCGACAACGGTATCGAGCAGCGCATGAACGGCACCTGCGCCGGCGGTACGGGCGCGTTCATCGACCAGATGGCCACCCTGCTCCACACCGATGCCAGCGGCCTCAACGAGCTCGCGGCCAACGCCACCACCATCTATCCCATCGCCAGCCGCTGCGGCGTCTTTGCCAAGACCGACGTCCAGCCGCTGCTCAACGAGGGCGCCCGCCCCGAGGACGTGGCCGCTTCCATCTTCCAGGCCGTTGTGACCCAGACCATCTCGGGCCTGGCGTGCGGTCGCCCCATCCGTGGCAACGTTGCCTTCCTGGGCGGCCCGCTGCAGTACCTCTCCGAGCTGCGCCATCGCTTCTACCTCACGCTCAACCTGGACGAGGAGCACCGTATCGTGCCCCAAAACGCCCACCTGTTTGTGGCGAGCGGCGCCGCCATGGCGCACGAGTCCAATAAGCTCAGCACGTTCCCGCAGCTTATCGAGGCCATTGACAGCTTGGGCGACACGCAGGGTGCCGAGGTCGAGCGTCTGGATCCGCTCTTTGCCACCGACGAGGACTTTGCCGAGTTCAAGGGTCGCCACGACCAAGAAGTCGTCCCCAAGGGCAAGCTCGACGGCTACACCGGCCGCGTGTTCATTGGCATCGACGCCGGTTCCACCACCATGAAGGCCGCGCTCGTGGGCGAGGACGGCCAGCTGTTGCATACCTGGTACGGCAACAACAACGGTGACATCCTGGGCACGGCCAAGGTCATCATGGCCGATTTCTACAACCACATTCCCGCGGGCTGCACCATCGGCCACGTGACCACCACGGGCTACGGTGAGGCGCTACTCATCGAGGCCCTCAAGGCCGATTCCGGCGAGATCGAGACCGTCGCGCACCTGCGCGGCGCCAAGGCGTTCCTGCCCGGCGTCGAGTTTATCCTGGACATCGGCGGCCAGGACATGAAGTGCCTGCGCGTCAAGGACGGCGTTATCGAGCACATCATGCTCAACGAGGCCTGCTCGTCGGGTTGCGGCAGCTTTATCGAGAGCTTCGCCGTCTCTATGAACATGGACGTGCGCGCGTTCGCCGATGCCGCCATCCATGCCAAGGCCCCCGTCGACCTGGGCAGCCGCTGCACGGTTTTTATGAACTCGCGCGTCAAGCAGGCGCAAAAGGAAGGCGCCACGGTGGGCGACATCGCGGCCGGCCTGTCCTATTCCGTCATTAAGAATGCCCTGTTCAAGGTCATTAAGCTGCGCGACCCCAAGGAGATCGGCAGCCAGGTGATCGTCCAGGGCGGCACCTTTATGTCCGATGCCACGCTGCGCGCGTTTGAGCAGCTCACCGGCGTGCATGCCGTGCGCCCTGACATCGCCGGCTGCATGGGCGCCTACGGTGCGGCCCTGCTCGCCCGCGATCGCGCCGGCGCCGACGGCACCTCGACCATCCTTTCGGCTGAGGATATCGCACACCTCACCGTGACGCAAAAGCATGTCCGCTGCGGCCGTTGCTCTAACAACTGCCAGCTTACTGTGAACGACTTTGGCGGCGGTAGGCGCTTCATTACCGGCAACCGTTGCGAGAAGGGCGCCGGCCACAAAAAGCAGAAGACCGAGGCCCCCAACCTCTTCAAAAAGAAAAACGAGCTGCTCTTTAACCGCGAGGTGCTGAGCCCCGACGAGGCCCCGCGCGGCACCGTCGGCATCCCGCGCGCGCTCAACATGTACGAGAACTACCCCTTCTGGCATGCGTTCTTTACGCGCTTGGGCTTTAGCGTGCAGCTGTCCGACCAGTCGAGCAAAAAGACCTACCAGGCGGGCATCGAGTCCATGCCGTCCGAGAGCGTGTGCTATCCGGCCAAGATGAGCCACGGCCACGTGATGAACCTTATCGACCGCGACGTCGACTTTATCTGGATGCCGTGCGTGCGTTGGGAGCGCAAGGAGGACCCGACCGCCGGCAACTGTTACAACTGCCCCATCGTCATGAGCTACCCCACGGCGTTGGCACTCAACATCGACGAGATCCGCGAGCAGAACATCGAGTTCCTGTACCCGTTTGTGCCCTATCATGACAAGACCGAGCTCAAGCGCCGCCTGTACCAGGTGCTCGCCGTCGACCGCGTGGCCGATGCTGAGGCCGGTCGCGGTCGCGTGCGTGGACCCAAGATCACGCGCTCCGAGGTCGATGCCGCCGTCAACGCTGCCTTTGAGGCCGACGCGCGCTTCCACGAGGACATCCAGACCATGGGCGAGGAGGCCCTTAAGTGGGTCGAGGACCACGGCGGTCACGGCATCGTGCTCGCCGGTCGTCCCTACCATAACGACCCCGAGATCAACCACGCCCTGCCCGAGCTTATCTCGAGCTTTGGCTTTGCGGTCTTTACCGAGGATTCGCTCGCGCATCTGGTAAAGCCCGAGCGTCCGATTCGCGTCGTCGACCAGTGGATGTACCACAGCCGCCTGTACGCCGTCGCTCGTTTTGTGACGATGCGCAACGACCTGGACCTGATCCAGCTCAACTCCTTCGGCTGCGGCTTGGACGCCCTGACCACCGACCAGGTGCAGGAGATCCTGGAAGCCAGCGGCAAGATTTACACCGTGCTCAAGATCGACGAGGTGTCCAACCTGGGTGCCGCGCGCATCCGCATCCGCTCGCTCATGGCCGCGCTTAAGGACCAGGAGGCCGAGCGCTTGGCCGAGGCCACGGCCGCGGGCGAGGCTTACGAGCAGGGCGATGCCGCGCCGGTGGCGCCCTCCACGGATGCCCCCGCGTTCGCGAGCCGCAAGTACACGTTTGAGGCTCAGCGCGAGAGTGCTTCGACCGCATGGCCGAAGGTGCCCTTTACCGAGCAGATGCGCGACGAGGGCTACACCATCCTGTGCCCGCAGATGGCGCCGATCCACTTTGACCTGGTCAAAGAGGTGTTCCGCGGTGCCGGCTACAACTTGGAGCTGCTGCCCTCGACCGATCACGACGCCGTCGAGGCCGGCCTGCGCTATGTGAACAATGACATCTGCTATCCGTCGATCCTGGTGACGGGCCAGATCATGGAGGCCATCGAGAGCGGTCGGTACGACCTGTCCAAGACGGCCGTGGTCATCAGTCAGACCGGCGGCGGCTGCCGTGCTACCAACTACATCGCGCTCATTCGCAAAGCCCTGCGCGAGAGCGGTCACCCTGAGATTCCGGTGATCTCGCTTTCGGCTGTGGCGCTCGGCGAGGACAACCCCGGCTTTAAGATTACGCCGGCGCTGCTTAAGCAGGCAGTCTACGCGGTGCTCTTTGGCGACGTGATGATGCAGATGCTCTACCGCTGCCGCCCGTACGAGGCCACGCCCGGTGCCGCCAACGCGCTCTACGAGGAGTACATGGCGCGCGCCCGCAAGTTGGCGCCCAAGTTCAACCGCCACAACTACACCAAGCTGTGCCGCGAGGCCATCCGAGCGTTCGACACCATGCCGCTCGTGGGCGAGGGTACTAAGCCGCGCGTGGGCGTGGTCGGCGAGATCTTGGTCAAGTTCCATCCCACGGCCAACAACCACGTGGTCGATGTCATCGAGCGCGAGGGCTGCGAGGCCGTGGTGCCGGGCCTGCTCGACTTCTTCCTGTACTCCATGAGCAACGCGGAGCTGCAGAAGGACGAGCTGGGTAGCTCTGCCACTACGCGCGCGGGCATGCAAGCGCTCATCAAGCTTGTGGACTGGATGCGCACGCCGGTGGAGGAGATGCTCGAGAAGTCCCGCCGCTTCGAGGCGCCCGAGCGCATCGGCACCATGGCCGAAAAGGCCCGTACGGTACTTTCGGTGTGCAACAACATGGGCGAGGGCTGGTTGCTCACGGCCGAGATGCTCGACCTGATCGACCATGGTGCGCCCAACATCATCTGCACGCAGCCCTTTGCGTGCCTGCCCAACCACGTGGTGGGCAAGGCCGTGATCAAGGAGCTGCGCCGCCAGCATCCCGAGAGCAACATTGTCGCGGTGGACTACGACCCCGGTGCGTCCGAGGTCAACCAGCTCAACCGCATTAAGCTCATGATCAGCGTGGCCAAGGAAAACATGCGCGCCGGCAAGGGCTTTAAGCTCGAGAAGGTGGCGCCGCTCGCGATGGACGAGGTCACCGGTCAGATGCGTGCCCATGACGACTGCGTGAGCTGCGGGCCGGCCAGCGAGGAGGCCGTCACATCGGTCGCCAAGCGTCTGGGACGCGGCATTAAGAAGTAACTGGCCTGCTATGGGCTAGATATGAGACAAACGGGCGGTAGCGTATCGACTACCACCCGTTTTTGCTGGACATATGTTGCGTAAATGCCCCAACTATCACCCTTTGCGAACTTAGATTTCGGAAGTATGCGGCAAAATCTGAATAGGCCGAGCACACCTGATATGTCCAAGCTCTGTACCTGCGGTTTTATTGGCGAAAAACCAGGATGTGCTCAAGAGTTCCGGAATTTGCCGCATACTTCCAAAAACGACGTCTCGGTGGCACCAAAAACTGTCCTCGGAACCCTTAGATAATGAACATATGTAGCCGTTTGCCGCGAAATACCGCCCGTTTATAGAACCCACCCCCAGCGCGCGTCATCCTTACGGTTGAATAAATACACATCTATGGAATTACGTAAGAGAGGACCGTTCCATGAGCTACAAGACCGTTTGTGTTGCCGGCGGCGGCGTGTTGGGAAGCCAGATTGCCTTTCAGGCTGCCTACTGCGGCTTTGATGTAACGATTTGGCTGCGCAGCGAGGGCAGCATCGGCCGCACCCAGCCCAAGATCGATCGCGTGCGCAAGGAGTACATCGCGGCAATCGAGGGCATGGCGGACGGTACGGGCGAGTGGTGCGCCGGTATCGCCGATGGCACCCAGCCCTTCGACAAGGAAGCGGCGCTCGCCGCCGTCGAGCGTGCCTACTCCACACTCAAGTTGGAGCTCGATCTTGCCAAGGCCGTGGCCGACGCCGACCTGGTCATCGAGTCTATGGCCGAGGACACCCAGGCAAAGATCGACTTCTACAAGAAGCTCGCCCCGGTTCTGCCGCAAAAGACCGTCATCGTGACCAACTCATCCACGCTGCTGCCGAGCACCTTTGCCAAGTACACCGGCCGTCCCGAGAAGTACCTGTCGCTGCACTTTGCCAACTCTATCTGGAAGAACAACATGACCGAGGTCATGGCACAGGACCAAACCGACAAGCGCTACTTCGACGAGCTCGTCGACTTCGCCAACGACATCCGCATGCTTGCCCTGCCCGTCAACAAGGAAAAGAACGGCTACCTGCTCAACTCCATGCTGGTACCGTGGTTGCTTTCGGGTCTTGACCTGTACGTCTCGGGCGTGAGCGACCCCAAGAGCATTGACCTCGCATGGACGCGTGGCACCGGCGCTCCCAAGGGCCCGTTCCGCGTATTCGACACGGTGGGTATCCAGACGGCCTACAACATCGTCATGCAGTATCAGAAGGTGCCGGGCTTGGTGAGCCCGCTGCTCAAGAAGATGATGATGCCCTACAACTTTAAGGCTATGGCGTCCGTCCTCAAGAAGATGCTCGACGAAGGTAAGCTGGGCGAAAGCTCGGGCGAGGGCTTCTTTACGTACTAAAAATGATCTCTTGGGGGCGGAAGCGTTGGGGATCTACGGTAGTATGCGACAAGATCTGAATAGGTCGAGCAAGAGCCGTAGCGCGCGTTGACGTTTGGCCAATAGAACGCAAAAATGCACCGTTCGCCGATACTCCTCTCGCGAGTGGTTGCCATATGGTTTGATGTTGTAAACATATGATTGCCGGCAGGCCGTAGGTGACGTTCGTCATGATACCGGAGGTACCAAGTATGTTTTGCACTCCGTTAAACAAGTATCGGGCTGGTTGACATGAACCGCTGTACTATCTCGATAGCCCTCGCAGTGGTCTGCCTGGCTGTGCTCCTGGGCGCTGCAGGGCAGTTTGCTATAAATCGAGAAACATCCTATATGCAGGAATGCGTTTCCGAAGGCTTTGCCATTGATGGTTACTATCGGGATGACGAAACAAGTCGGGAAACCCTGGCTTTTCTTGAGGAGGACAACTGTCGATGGCAGCTGGTCGACCAAGACGGAATCTGCACAGACGGGCAGTTTAAGCGTACGGATGACCCCAACATCCTGATATTAAAGAAGGAAAACGGCGAAGAATTCGGTGCGGTCCACGTGGCGTATATTTCGCGCCGACGCGATCAGGGCTTGCTCTACCTATTTAGAGATACCAGGGTGACCCGTTTTTATCTGGTGAGTACCGGTCCGGCGTTTACAGTGGAGTCTGGCGATGTCGATGCGGACAGATGATTCACGGCAATAAATCAGCGAGCGGAGCGCGGCCATGGACCGCGCCCCGCTATTTGCTCGTGGCCCGCGTCACGTCTGCGCCATGTCGTGACTCGCGGCTGCGCGCATCCATCCCACGTCGCGTATTACTGCACATCAAACTCCACGCGATCGAGCTCGGGCACATTGAGGTCGATGAGCTTGCGGGCTACACGGCGGTCGTGTGCCCCAAGCGTCTCGCTTGTCGTCACGTGGGCGACAACCTCGCGCTCGACAAGGCCCTCCTCCTCGCCTTCGGTGGCCGAGGTCTCGACGGCAACGGTGTAATCCTTAAAGCCCGGCAGCACCGCGGCAAGCTCGCGCGTGGTTTCGGTGACGCCGTAGCCGTCCTGCACGCCGGCCTGTGCCGAGCCAATGGACCCCGCGGTCATGACGATGCAGGGGATGGCAAAGATCACCGTACCCACGATGATGCGGCGGCGCACCTTGTGTGACAGCTCATCGACCTCGGCATTTTCCTCGGCGGTCACAATGCCGTCGCCGTTGAGGTCGCGCTTGAGCGGCACGCGCAAAAGAAGTAGTACGGCTTCGGCCGCCAGCGCGATAAAGACGACGTTGATGCCAAACTCGTAGAGGGCCGAGAGAAACAGCGACCCGCTCGCGATGGCGATGCCATAGCCCGCCGCGCACAGGGGCGGCATGAGCGCGGTCGCCACGGCCACGCCGGCGATGAGCGTGGCGGGTTCCTGGTCGCGCGAGTTGCCCAGTCCGCCCGCAAAGCCGCCCGCGAGCGCGACGGCAAGGTCCCACACAGTCGGTGTCGAGTTGTCGATGATGGCGGCCGTGGTGGTGCCAAGGGGCGAGAGCTTAAAGTACAGCGTGGACGTGATTAGACAAAAGACCATCTGCAGCGCGAGGCCGGCAATTGCCTCGACGGCAATCTCGCGGTCGAGCGTGGCGATGCCGTATGCCATGGCAAGGACCGAGCCCATGAGCGGACAGATGAGCATGGCGCCCACGATGGCAATGTCCGAGTCGATATCGAGGCCGATGCTCGCGATCAACATGGCAATGATCAGGATGCATAAGTGCGAGCCAGTCAGGCGCGCCCCGTTTACAAAGCGCTTGCGAATCACGTGATAGGGCGCGCGTCCCTCGCGTATGTTGAACGCCTGCTTAAGGAAACGGGTGGCATTCTCCATGGCCTCGCTGTGTGCAGGGCGTATACCGTGACGACGATGATGACGCTCGCGCAGCCGCTTGATCTGTTGTTTGTCGAGTTCCATGCTTACCTCGTTTAGCTTCTGAGCCGCTTCTTGCGTCTGTCGTCTTTACTCTACACCGCGTTAGGCGAGGTGTCAGACAAGGTTTGTTGACCTGGAAGTCAGGACAATCGACATGGCTAAAACGCCGTGAGGATCATAAGAGTCAAATAGACAAAAAAGCGCGGGGCCGGTTTGATTCCGACCCCGCGCTCTGCGCTGGTGCGTTGTTGTTCGGCCTACCCCAGCAGGCTCAGACCAACAGAGACAAACGCCAGGATAACGCCGACGATGGACTCGCCGCCGAGCAGACCGCTGGCGACGACCAGGCCCTGCTCCTGGAAGGCGGCATCCTTGGAGGCCTTCTCCTCGTCCGAAAGACCGGCAGCGGCGTCGCGGCGTGCGGCCCACTTGTCGTAGGCGAGCTTGGCGCAGGAGCCCAAGAAGGCCGTGAGCGACATGTAGAACGGCAGGTACACGCCCAGGCCGATCATCATGGCCGGAATGCCGAGCCAGTACATGACGATGCCGGCGATAAAGCCGCCTGCGAACCACGGCACGCTCGGGATGCCCGAGACCATGGTGGCGACGACGCTTGCCTGCGCGGCCACAAAGCTCTTGTCGGGGCCGAAAGCATCCGGACCATAGGCGGTGACAAGCGCGACCATGACGGCAGCGGCGACCAGGGCGCCCACGATGCCGCCGATGGCCTGGCCGATCCACTGCGCACGCGGATTGGTGCCCAGCACGGCGCCGGCCTTAAAGTCGTTCATGACGTCGCCCGCAAGGCCGCATGCCACGGCCACGATGCCGGCGATAAAGAACAGCTTGACCTGGGCGATCTGTGCGAAGGCAGCCACGATGAGCATGACGATGAGGCCGAAGATCTCCATGGGGTCGATGCCCGTCTGGCCGCAGCTCTGCGCGCTCATGATGGTGGTGACAAAGGTGAACAGCGTGACGATGACGGCCGGGACGGGGCCAAGGTCGAGCGCGATGGCGACGATCACGGCGATGGCGGCAGTACCCAGGCCGATGATGCCGGCGTCGAGCTTAAGCGAGCCCGAGATGAGCGACTGCTCGTCGGTGTCGCTGGAGCTGTCGGCGGCGAGGCCGCGGGCGATGCCGGCGACCTGCGGCAGGATGTCCTTGAGGACGACGGCGACGCCAAAGCCCATCATGAGACCCATGCCGAGCGATTTGACGATGCCCTGCGCAGTCACAACGTCGAATAGACCGGCAGCGGTGCCGCCCACGATGATGCCAAAGTTACCTAGCAGCGCGCCGGCAAACCAGAAGGCAACCGGGGCGAAGCCAACCAAAAAGCCGATGGAGAGCAGCATGGGCGAGTTATAGATGGCAAAGGTCACGCCGGGGATATTGAGCGTGCACAGCATGCTGGGCACCACGCCCAGAGCGTCGCGAAGCACGCTGTAGATGCCTGCGATGGCCATGGAGCCAAAGAGCTGCTTGCCGGTCTTGCCGCCGGCCTCGGTGGCGCGCAGTGTCTGAGCTGCGGCATTGCCGGTGGGAAACTCCAGCGCGGCGTCCACGATAAAGTGGCGGTGGATGAGCGCGGTGGCCAGCAGGCCCAAGATGGTGCCGGCGAGTGCCACGATAAACATGTCGAGCCAGCTGATCTGGTCGGCATAGCCCAGCATCCAGGCGCCCGGGATGGTAAACGCCAGGCCGCCGGCGACCATGGCGCCCGCGGACATGATGGTGTGGGTGACGTTGGCCTCGTTGAGGCTGGCGTCACCCATGAGCTTCAGGAAGAACAGCGAGATGACGGCAGCGAAAATAATCGGCCAGGGGAGTGCACCCATCTTGAGGGCCGTGTAGGCCGAGCTTGCCGTGATGATCACGCAGCCAAGGACGCCGATGACGACGCCGCGCAGCGTGAGTTGCCCGCGCATCGAAGCGCGGTTCGAGGGATTGCTCATATAAAACTCCTTTGCGTATATCCGCTTCCCCCGGGAGCGCCGTTACGGATACGGCGCGGGAAGTCGGGTTACCAAGGGCCGCCGCGTGAGCTCGCAAACGACCGCGCACCAGTATAGCGGCACGGCAGTTAATTTGGGACTGGGCTTTTTTAGCTATCCCAAACGAAGCCGAAGGATGATTATTCTGGGACGGGGATTTAAAAATCATCAGGTACGCAATGATTTTTAAATCCCCGTCCCAGAATAATCATCGGGATATACTGCTGGGCAGACGAAAGGAGCGCCGACGATGCTTAATGGGTGCGCATATATATTGACGGTCGACGTGGGCAACACGTTCATTCGCTTTGGCCTGTTTGCAGAGGATTCGGCCGCGGCGCAGGAATGTCCGCTTGCGACATGCGAGATCACGACGCCGTCGAGCATTACGGCCGACGAAGCGCGCATGCGACTTATGCAGGTCATGGGCGCGCTCGCCGCCGATGCAGGTGTGCCCGGGGTGCTTGCACCCGCCGCGGCCGTGCTGAGCTGTGTAGTCCCGGCGCTCGAGCGCCCGTGGAAGGCGGCACTTTCCCGCACCTGCACGGGGCGCGTGCTCACCGTGGGGCCGGGACTTAAGACCGGCATACCCGTGCACTACGACGATCCGGCCGAGATCGGCCCCGACCGCATCGCCGATGCCGTGGCGGCCCGCGCCGTCTACGGCTCGCCGTGCATCGTGATTGACCTGGGCACGACGACCAATATCGAGGTCATCGACGTGCACGGTACCTTTGTGGGCGGCGTTATCGCGCCAGGCCTGGCCCTCGGCGCCCGTTCGCTTTCGGCGGCAGCAGCGCGCCTACCCCAGGTTGAGCCCTCGGCGCCAACGCACGTCATCGGACGCAACACGCGCGAGGCCATGCGCTCGGGTGTGGTTTTGGGCGAGGTAGCCCGCATCGACGGAATGCTCGACATGGTGCTTGCCGAGATGCGCGCGACCAAGGCCGCGGGAGAGGGCGATGTGCCCATCGTCATTACCGGCGACGATGCCGAGGCACTTGCGGCGCTGGTCGGCCATAGCCTGACGGTAGACGACGCGCTGACGTTGCGGGGTCTCGCCGAGCTCTACCGCATCAACCAAAAGCCCCGCTGCGCGTAGGGCGAGGGGCTGGTGGGATAAGCGCCCCTACCTTTCACCTGCTACAATGGGCCAAACTATTGCGATTGCGGAGGTGTCTGCCATGTCGGACGATCTTCATCAAACCGCGTCGGGCAAGCGCCGCGACGTTATTAGCTGGGACGAGTTCTTTATGAGCGTGGCCATCGCCGCGCAGCGCCGCAGCAAGGACCCCAACACGCAGGTGGGAGCGTGCATCGCCAGCACCAACCACCGCATCCTTTCGGTGGGTTACAACGGCACGCCCTCGGCGCTCAACGACGACTTTTTCCCGTGGGGTACGAGCGATGACCCGCTGCAGGACAAGCACAACTACGTGGTCCATGCCGAGGCCAACGCCGTGCTCAACTACCGTGGCTCGCTCAAGGACCTCGAGGGTTCCACGGTTTACGTCACGCTGTTCCCGTGCCACGACTGCGCCAAGATCCTGGCGCAGGTGGGCGTGGGCGAGGTCGTCTACCTGGACAATAAATATGCCGACACCGATGACGGCCGTATCAGCCGCCGCATTCTCGACTCCTGCGGCATCAGCTACCGCCAGGTCATCGTCGATGTCCAGATTGGTACCGGGGGACAGGCTCGGCAGTAGCGCGTGCCAACGCCAGCTGGCGGCAAAACAGCCAAAAGAGCCCCGTCCCAAATTGACTGCTCGTGAAAGTCGTGTCCGCACGC
Organism: Collinsella sp.; assembly: GCA_019414245.1. Classification (GTDB taxonomy): domain Bacteria; phylum Actinomycetota; class Coriobacteriia; order Coriobacteriales; family Coriobacteriaceae; genus Collinsella. The sequence continues at coordinate 12,949 of DXMK01000014.1, forward strand.
ATGGCTGGCGCCTAAGCGGGTACATGGCTGTAGTAACATAGCCCCTGTCCGCGGGCGTGCCCGCGTTATTGTGAGAAAGGAGCCCCTGTGGCTGTTAACGAAGAGCTGCTTAAGAAGGTTCTTGAAGAGATTCGCCCCAACCTGCAGGCCGATGGCGGCGATATGGAGTATGTGGGCGTCGACGACGAGGGTGTTGTCAAGTTGGAGCTGCAGGGCGCCTGCGCCGGCTGCCCCATGAGCTCGCTAACCCTTTCCATGGGTATCGAGCGCATCCTGAAGGAGCATGTGCCCGGCGTTACCCGCGTTGAGCAGGTTAATGCTTCCGGCGAGACCGACGACCTGTACGACGAGTACGCGCCGTTTTAAGATGCGAAAGCTGCGGACGGCATACTCCGCATAGACGTTACGCCCAAATATGCGGCTGCGAGCGCAAGGCCCGCGGCCGCATTTGTATGTAGGGAGTAGGAGGGTCGACATGCTCAACGACTTCTACCATATGCTTGATCCTGTCGCGATCTCGGCGGGCCCCATCACCATCTACTGGTACGGCCTGGCCTACGTGGTCGGCGCTCTGCTCACGGCGGTCGTCATGTACCGCACACAGCGTCGCTGGGGCTTTAACATCACGATTGACGACCTGACGAGTGTCGTGGTCGGCGTGGTCTTTGGCCTTATCATTGGCGCCCGCCTGTTCTACGTCATCTTTTACGGCGACGGCTACTACTGGGCGCATCCGCTCGAAATCTTTGCCACCAACGAAGGCGGCATGAGCTTCCATGGCGGCTTGGTGGGCGGCATCATCGGCGGCGTGCTCGTGTGCCGTATGTACAAGCTCGATGCGTGGACGTTGGCCGATCTTGCCGTCATTGGCGCTCCGCTGGCCCTGTGCCTGGGACGTTGCGCCAACTTTGTCAACGGCGAGCTGTGGGGCAAGCCGACTGATCTGCCCTGGGGCGTGATCTTTGGCGGCACCGCGGGCGACATGCCGCGCCACCCCTCCCAGCTCTACGAGGCATTCCTGGAGGGCATCGTACTCTTTTGCATCTTGCAGGTGCTCAGCCGCAAAAAACCGCTGCTGCCCCAGGGCACGTTTATGGGCGTGTTTGTGATGGGCTACGGCATCGTCCGCTTCCTGGTTGAGTTCGTGCGCGTGCCCGATGCGCAGCTGGGCTATCTGCTGGGCGGCGTCATCACCATGGGTCAGCTGCTGAGTTTGCCGCTCGTGATTGCCGGCCTGGTGCTCATCATCTTCGCCCGACACCGCAATCGCCCCCAGCGCATCTACCTCGACGTCTAACCGCCACAAAGGGGACAGGCACCTTTGTGGTGGTTTGCTGGGCAACGATGACAGAACCGTAACGTTTTCCCAGATAAAACCTGCCAAATAAACCTGTCCCTTTTTGGCGGGTTTCTAGAAAGGCTCTTTGGACTGTGAAGGATTCCGACCTCTCCACAACGGCTGCGCGCGACGCTGCCCGCATCGTCTGGTTTAAGCGCTACCCAGCCAAGCAGACGCTCATCGCATTTTTGCTCGCGCTGTTGGCGACCACGGCGTTTTCTATCGATCCCGCGCCGGTCTCGAGCAACGCAGTCTTGGCGATTGACCCCAAAGCCTCGGGCATGCTGTACGTGTGCTACGAGGTGCTCCTCTCGTTTGCCGGCCATACCGACGCGGTCATGCTGCTTGCGCTTGCCTGCCTGCTCACGCTGCCGTTTCGCTACGTATTCTTTGGCCGCGGCGATGCTTGGCGTCCTTCGGTGATCCTTCCGTCGCTGTTCTTTGCCGTCTGCATGGTGTTTGGCCGCAGCTACGACCTCACCGATTCTGCCGAGATCGTACTCGGCGACAAGGCTCGCATCATCTGCGCCTGGATAGGCGGTGCGGGCTGGATGCTTCTGGCGATTGTGGCCTTCTATCTGGCTTTTGAGTGCCTGGATTGGCTGAGCTCCCGACGCATCCCGTTTTCCGAGGCGCACTTTGGCCGCATATGGCGTGTGGCTCACGCCGTGCTCTCGGTCCATCCCTTTGCCGGGCCCTTCCTGGTGCTTATGATCGCCTGGGCGCCCACGCTCATCGCTTCGCTGCCTGGCCTTTTTATGGGAGATACGGGCGCGCAGATTCGCCAGTGGTTCAACTATCCCAACGGCACGAGCGACTACCTGCGCCTACTCAACCCCAACGTGCTGCTCAACGGGCATCATCCCGTAGTGCACACGGCCATTATCGGCTCGTGCGTTCAGCTGGGGCTTTCGCTGTTCAACAGCGCTAACGCGGGCCTCATCATCTATACCTGCGCTCAATTTGTCATCACGGCTGCCTTCATGGCCTATTCCATTTCGTCGCTGCGCAAACTGGGCGTGAGCCTGCCGGTTCGCGGTGCGATCCTGCTGTTCTTTGCGTTTATGCCCATGTTCTCTAACTATGCGGCGTTGCTCACCAAAGACGTGCTCTTTGCCGACGCGTTTTTGGTGCTGCTGGTACAGACCGTCAAGCTTGTGGCATGTGGCTTGCCCCGTCGTGATGCCAATGTCGAGCGAGCGGGCGAGAAAGCCCCCGTGCTCTTTGCGCGCCACGACTGGCTGCTGCTCGCTCTGGGCGCCATGGGTTCCACGTTCCTGCGCAACGGCGGCCTTGTGTTTCCCCTGGCGGCATGCGTAATCGCGGCGGCGTTTTGCGTATGGGACGTGCATGTGGCTCGTCGTGCAGCCAAGCAGACTGGTGCTGCGCCTTCGGGCGCCATCCCGCGTTTCCGCTGGGTTGGCGTTCTCGCGGTGCTCGCGCTCTGCCTTGCCTCTAATATGTACTTCACCAAGGTCTTTATGCCGGCGCACGACATTACGCCCGGCTCCAAGCGCGAAATCCTCTCGATTCCGTTCCAGCAGACGGCTCGTTTCGTCCAAAAGCACGACGGCCTCAACTCGGGCGTCAACCCTACGGTTAAGGAGGACGGCACCATCGTGGAGGCTCCTTGCGACGGCTTGGTGACCGACGAAGAGCGTGCCGTGATCGACCGTGTGCTCAAGTACGAGAATCTGGGCCGCCGCTACAACCCGGATAAGTCGGATGCCGTCAAAAATTGCTTTAACGAGTACGCCTCGCAGGAGGACATCAAGGCCTATTTTGAGGTATGGGCCCAGATGTTCAAAAAGGATCCCGAGTGCTATATCTCGGCGCTCATCAATAACTATTACGGCTACTTTTATCCGAGTGCCCGCGATGCGTGGGTCTACAGCACGGCGCGCAGTGCCGAGATTATGGCGCGCCCCGATAATCTCAAGTACTTCGACTTCCATCCGGTCGATAGCAAGGTTGTGCGCTGGTGCGACCACCTGATTAACCTGTATCGCGTGGCAGTACAACGCATCCCGTTTATTTCGCTCACCATGAGCTCGGCCACCTATGTGTGGATCATGATCGCCGTGGTGGTCTACCTGCTGCGTCGTCATTCATGGCGTGCGCTGGCGATCTGGGTGCCGCTGTTGGGCGTGCTCGCTGTGTGCCTGATTGGCCCGTGCAACGGCTCGACCTACATGCGCTACCTGTATCCGGCCATCGCCTGCATGCCCTTCGCCATCGGCGCCACCGTCACCCGCAGCGACTTCCTCTGGTCCTAACTTGGTGCATTGGGGTCAGGTTACTTTGCATCAAAGGGTGGCATCATCACGACGCCTTCATTTTGGGGTTTATCTCGCAGGCCAGTAGGTATATCATAACGACGTTTGTTTATATTGCCCGAGCATCTGCGCTGGGCTTTAGGTCGAAACCGATAGGAGACACGTATGTCCGGACACTCTAAGTGGGCCACAACCAAGCATCGTAAGGGCGCGCAGGACGCCAAGCGTTCCGCCCTCTTCTCCAAGCTCAGCCGCAACATCACCGTTGCTGCCCGTCTCGGCGGTGACCCGCTGCCCGAGAACAACGCCAGCCTCGCCGCTGCCGTTGCCAAGGCCAAGGCTCAGTCCATGCCTAAGGACAAGATCAAGTCCGCTATCGACAAGGCTTTTGGTTCGGGTGCCGACGCCGCCGTCTACGAGAACATCGTGTACGAGGGCTACGGTCCCGCCGGTGTCGCCGTCTACGTCGACTGCCTGACCGACAACCGCAACCGTACCGCCGCCGATGTCCGTTCCGCTTTCTCCCACGCTGGTGGCAACCTGGGCACTTCCGGCTCCGTCGCCTTCCAGTTTGAGCGCAAGGGCCAGATCGTCGTTGCCAAGGAGATCCTGGACGAGAACGCCAAGAAGGAGACCATGATCGCCAACGGTGCTGCCGGTGACGAGGATGAGTTCATGATGGCCATCGCCGAGGCCGGTGGCGAAGACTACGAGGACGCCGGCGAGGAGTGGATCGTCTGGACTACTGCCAACGAGGTCATGGCTGTCTCCAAGGCGCTCGAGGAGCAGGGCGTCCAGGTCAAGGGCTCCGAGACCACCATGGTCCCGACCACCCCGACCGAGGTCTCCGGCGCCGACGCCAAGAAGGTCCAGCGCCTCATCGACCGTCTTGAGGAGCTCGACGACGTCCAGGATGTTTACAGCACCATGGACATGACCGACGAAGTCATCGCTGCCCTCGAGGAGGAGTAGCGCCCGCACGGGTTAAGCCGTGCATATCTGGGCATAATGAAGCGAGCATGCAAGCCTCGTGGAATAGATGAGCCGGATCCGCGTGCGTAGAGCACCGGACCCGGCTCTTTTATAATGATGCGAACCGTTTTGCATTTCGAGAGCCGAGATTTGAAGGGAGCGCTACGTGCGCGTACTCAAACGAGCCCTAGCGATCGTGTATCTTGCCGCCACCATCGTGGCGCTGGGTACGCTTGTCTGCCAGTTTTGGGGGCCGTATACGTATCGCTTTATGTTGCTGATGCGCGACCCCATGCCGCGCATCGTCGTCACGGCGTGCGCCGGCGTCGTGGCGCTTGGCGTACTGCTGCGCGTTTTCCACCTGATGTTCTCCCGTCGCGAACCGTCCTGCGTGCATCCGGCGGGGGAGCGCAATATCGAGGTCACGCTCGCGGCGCTTTCTTCGTGTGCCAGGGCTGCTGCCGAGCGCGACGACCGCGTGATGGTCGAGCGTGTCGAGGCCCGCGTCCAGGGCCCCGACGATTCGCACGTCCGTTTTAAGGTCGAGGCTATCGCGCTTGATGATAAGGACGTGACATCTCTGGCTACCGCGATGCAGCAGCGTATCGAAGAAGCTTGCGACACCATGCTCGGCACGCCGGGTACGACCACGCGCGTCCGTTTTTTGCCGTCCAAGACTACCGTCCAGACCGTGGAGGTTTCCGGTGAGTGATACCAATCAAGATAAGACCGCTCGTACGCCGCGCCTGACGATTGACCAGAGCGCCACGCCGGCGAGCGAACCTGTTGATTCCAAAGCAGAGGCAACCGAGTTGCAAGACGCGGCAGCCGTGGATTTTGACGAGGCTATGGGTCTCATCAAGGGTACGGGCGCTGCCATCTGGAGCTATGCTGTGCGTCATCCCAACACCACGCTCGGTGCCGTCGCTGGCTTTATCCTCGCCGTGTTGGTGCTCACGCTCGGCCTGTGGGACACGCTCGTCATTGCATTCTTCGTGCTGATCGGCGCTGTGATCGGCCAAATTCGCGACGGCGAGAACGGGATCGTCAACTTCTTCGGCCGTCTGTTTAGCGGCCGCTAATATGTATTCGACTGTCGCATCCGCGGCAGGCATAAGGAGGAACCATGGCTTTTAATACGAAGGTCGATGTGGCCGATACCGAGCTCGAGGCAGACGAGACCGTCACCGCCGAGGCCGAGGACGTGACGCTCGAGGACGAGACTCTTGTCGAGGCCGAGTCCGATGAGGATGAGGACGACGAGGAGGCGGACGAGTCCGAGGACTCGCTGACCTATTCCAACGGTGTGATCGAGAAGATCGTTGCCATGGCCACTCGCGAGGTTCCGCACGTTCTGGGCATGAAGGGTAACCTCATGCACTTTGTGCAGGAGCAGTTTGGTGCCGAGAATCTGACCAAGGGCGTGACGGTCGAGGTCACCGATGACAATCGCGTGGTCGTCAACATCTCCGTCATTATCGAGTACGGCGCCTATGCGCCCGCGATCTTCGACGATGTCAAGGCACGTGTCACCGAGCGCCTTGCCGCGATGACCGGCCTTGAGGTGGCGGGCGTCAACCTGCGTATCGAGGACGTCATCACCCCCGAGGAGTACGAGCACCGCACCAGCCAGCACGAATAACCTTCCAAAAAGGGACAGGTTTATTTTGGCAGGTTTTATCTGCGAAAACGTCAAACGGCCGGCCGCGCAGGCACATGCGCGGCCGGCCGTTATTTGTATGCCCCCGATGCAGGCATACCGCTCGTCTAACTAAGGGTTGCAATCGCTGCGTTCCGCGTTACCCTAATGGGCGCATTGTTTCCAAATTGTTAACGAGGGGTTGCCGTAATGGCCGACGAACACGAAGCAGAGAGCAAGGCATGGGCGATTGAAGCCGCTGCGGCAGAGGCAGCGTCGCGTGCCGCCGAGGAGGCACATCGTCCTCCCGTGGTGCCGATGGAGCGCGTGGTCGATCGCGCCGATATCGAGCGCGGCGAGCGTGCCGGCCAAAAGCGTAGCCAGGAACCGGGCTTCCCGCGCTTTTTCGCCGAGCTCAATCTGGGCCTGATTCTTACGGCCTTCGCCATCGTTGCGTTTAAAACCCCTAATCACTTTGCTTTTGGCGGCACCTCGGGCGTGTCGGTCATTCTGTCCACGCTGTTCCCGACCCTGCCCGTCGGCGTCTTTATGTGGATTATCAATGCGGTCCTGGTCGTTCTGGGCTTTATCTTTTTGGAGCGCAAGGCAATCCTGTGGAGTGTCTTTGCCTCGTTTGCGCTGTCCGCCTATGTTTCGCTGTTTGAGCTCTTTATTCCGACCGATGTCTCGATGACGGGCGATATGTGGCTCGACCTGTGCTTTGCCGTGATTCTGCCGGCGCTCGGCAGCGCCATCGTCTTTGATATTGGTGCCTCGACGGGCGGCACGGACATCCTCGCCATGATTCTCAAACGCCGCACGACGCTTGAGATCGGCCGTGCGCTGCTGCTGGTCGATATCGGCATCGTGACCATCGCGGCCTTCTTGTACGGCCCGCGCGTCGGTCTGTATTGCGTGCTCGGCCTGTTTGCCAAGACGCTTGTGGTCGACAAAGCCATCGAGAGCATCCACCTGCGTAAAGTCTGCACGGTCATTTGCTCCGAGCCCCTTAAAGTCGAGGAGTTTATCGTCAAGCATCTCAACCGTACGGCGACTATCAGCCGCGGCTACGGTGCTTTCTCGGGCAAGTGCGTGACGGTGATCATGAGCGTGCTAAGCCGTCGCGAGGCCGTGCAACTGCGCCGCTATGCGCGCGAAGTCGATCCGGGTGCCTTTATCACGATCGTCGACAGCTCCGAGATCGTCGGCAAGGGTTTCCGCGGAACGAACTAACGCGGTCGAGCTTATCAAACAATCGAATAGCGCCCTGCGCATTGCAAATGCGTCATGTTGGAGTATTTGTCCCCACATTGGGTGATAATGATGCCAAAGACATCGTTTGCGATCCAGATGATTCGCTCAAGATACGAAGGGATGATCTCGATGTTCTGTTCGCAGTGTGGTGCCCCCATGGGCGACAACGATAAGTTCTGTGGTGCGTGTGGTGCCCCCAATGCCGGTGCCGCAGCCCCTGCCCCTCAGGGTCAGCCCCAGCAGTTTGTTCCGCAACCGCCCGTGGCGAATGCGTCCAAGGGCTGTGTGGCTCAGGCGTTTGAGGACATGACCAAGACGCCGGGCGTGCTGCAGCGCGTGTGCCAGATCGCCTTTTTGCCGGCGCTGATTTGTGTTGTGTCGGTGCTCGTGCTGTTCATTCCCGTTATCGGCGGTATCGCGGCTGCCATCGGCTTTTTGGCAGCTTGCATTGCGAGCGTGTGTGGTTCCGGCTTTGGTATTGAGTGGGGTCGCGATCTGTCGCTCAAGGTTGATGACGGTATGGATCGTCCACTCATGCGTTCCACGTCGTTTGGCCTCGGAGTCTTTTCGAGCGTTATCTCGGTCGTGCTCGAGGTTATCGCTGCCATTCCCGTTATCGGTGTAGTGCTTTCGCTGGTGGAGAGCGTGGTAATTGGCGCCGCGGGCTCGTATTCGTATTACGGCTCTTATGCACTCGAGGCAGCGCTGTTCGGCTCGCTTGGCCTGCTTGTCCTGGCTATGATTGCCACGGCGGTCTTGGGGGTCTTCTTTAAGATGTTCGCCGACATTGCCGTGATGCACTTTGCGGTGACCGGTCGTGTCGAGAGCGCGTTTTCGCTCGATAAGGTCTGGGCGGCCTTTAAGCACAACAAGACCAAACTGTTCTGCGCTTCGTTCCTTCCCGAGTTTTTGACGGGCCTGGTCGCCAACGTTGTCACCTGGATCCTGACGTTCGTCTTTGGCACCATTGCCTCTGTCGGTATGTATAGCTACTGCTACCGTCCTACGGCTATTGAGGCGCTTGTTACCGGCGGTGGCATCACGCTCGTATTGTTCTTGGTGCTGACGGCGTTTGTCACGGTATTCCTCACGGTCTTTGGCAAGATGCTCAAGCACCGTGCCGTTGGCTATTGGGTTGCGCGCTACGCAAGCGAGTGGGCCGACGAGGACAAGGACGACGTCCTGACTTTTGTGCTGCCGTTTGAGAAGAAGTCTGCTCCGGCTGGTTTTAGCGCCGACGCAGCGCCCGTATCCGATTCCGCTGCGGCGCCGGCGCCTGCGCCCGAGCCCGAGCCCGAGCCCGTGCCTGAGCCTGAGCCCGCGCCTGAGCCTGAGCCCGCGCCCGTGCCTGAGCCCGAGCCCGCGCCCATGCCGGAACCGGAGCCCGAGCCTGCACCTGAGCCCGAGCCTGCGCCAAGCTCCGACGAGGACCCGCAGGACGAGTAACCCTGCCACCTGCCATTTGGGGACGGGGTAGAAACGGTAGAAATAGCGCTTGACAAATAAGCGGGGGCGGACGTGCCGAAGCGTCCGCCCCCGCTTTGATATCGCGATGCGGCTATGACTGCGAGATGGTCGTGGATCGACTACTCGTCGTGCTTCTCCTCGCGGCGGGCGGCGGCGCGAGCGTCGTGGATGCCCTTGATTGCGGCGTGTCGGGCGGTGCGGGCATCGTGCATGGCGTCGCGGGCCTCGGCGGCCGTGGCCTTGGCAGAGCGCAGTTTGGCTGCCAGGTCGGGATTGGTCTCGGCGACCGCGGCAATCGTGGGGCCGTCGAGCTCTTCTTGTGTGGGCTCGGCCAAAAAGTCGATGGCATATTGGGCGGCCACCATGGAGCCCTTGGCCAGTACCGACTCGTCAATCTTGTAGAAGCAAGAATGTTGGGCGTACGTGGCGCCAATCTGGGGGTTGCGCGTGCCAACAAAGGCGAGCACGCCCGGTACGCGGCGCAGGTACTCCGAAAAATCCTCACCCGAGAGTGTGCCGCGATAATGGCCTTGGCCGGTGGGGCCCAGGCATTTGATTACTGCCTGGCGGCAGCGCTCGCTCGAGGCGGCATCGTTTTCGACCTTGTAATTGGCGATGGTGTAGTCGGTGAGCTCTGCCTCGGCGCCCAAGGCGGCCGCGGTATGCTCCACGATGCGGCGCATGAGCTCCGGCATTTCCTCGTGGGTCGAATCTCCGTAGGTGCGCACCGTGCCGGCGAGGTAGGCCGTGCCGGCGATAACGTTGCGCGCGGTGCCGCCGTGCAGCTCGCCGACGGTAATGACGGCCGGCTCGTAGGGACTGATCTCGCGCGAAACGATGGTCTGCAGAGCGTTGACGATCTCGGCGGCAACCATAACGGCGTCGTGACCGCGCTGGGGCATGGCGCCGTGGCACGAGGTGCCGCGGACGTCGATGCGGAACCAGTCGGTATTGGCCATGCGCGGTCCGGGCTCACAGCTCACGGTGCCGGCGTCGACCTCACTCCAGATGTGCGCGGCGTAGGCGCCATCGACGCCGTCGAGCACGCCCGTGCCGATCATGAGCTTGGCGCCCTGGCCGTTTTCCTCGCTGGGCTGGAAGACGATGCGGACTTCGCCGTGGATGTCGTCGGTCATATGGCGCAGGATTTGCAGCGTGCCGAGCATCATGGCGATGTGGCAGTCGTGGCCGCAGGCGTGCATGCAGCCCTCGTTGACGCTGGCAAACTCCTCGCCGGTCTGCTCGGTGACGGGCAGGGCGTCGATATCCGCGCGCAGCAGGATACGGCGGCGCGGCGTGCCGTCCTCGTGGTAGGCATCCGGCGCGGTGCCGCGAAGGGTCGCCACAAGGCCCGTCTTAAGGGGACGCTCGTAGGGGATATTCATGGCGTCGAGCTGGTTGGCGATGTCGGAGGTCGTGCGCTCCTCGGCAAGGCTCAGCTCCGGGTGCTTATGGAAGTGCCGGCGCTGCTTGATGATATAGGGTTCAAACTCGGTAGCGATATCTTTGATGGCTGCGGTGACGTCGTCAGCCGCGCGAGCCTCGGTCGCCGCCATAATCTGCTGTGCCTTGGTCTTCGTCATGGTCGATTTGCTCCTTGCTGGGTTGATCGCAAAATCGTACAGGCTCTCTCCAGTATGCCACCTGCCGCTAGGGCTGGTAAAGTTGCCGTTTGCCGCTTGGGGTTTTGTTACAAGGGCGGGGGAGTACACTCGGGGGTGTTGAATTTCCTGCCAGAGATGGGGATGCCCATGCAACATATCGATCGGATTATCCGCTCCAAGAACGTCTTTACCGCGCAAGACGGCATCGATACCGCCCGCGAGCTGGCGATTGCCATCGCAGGCGACCGTATCGTCGCAGTCGGTGCGCCCGATGACGTGATTGCCGCCGCGCCTGCCGCCACGCCGGTTATCGACTACGGCGAGCAGTTTGTCTGCCCCGGTTTCCACGATGCGCACCTGCATTTCTTCCATACTTCGGTTGGCTCCTCGCCGTACATGCTCATGGATATGGGCACGTCCGAGGCAGCATTGGTGCAGCATGCGCTCGAGTTTTCCAAAGGCTTGCCAGATGACGCCTGGGTCGTGACCCAGGGTTGGCGCGATTACCGCTGGGATCCGCCCGAGCACCCTACCAAGGCCTCCCTCGATGCGGCATTTCCCGATCGCCCCTGTGTTATGTACTCGGGCGACGGGCATACGCTGTGGCTCAACAGCCGCGCGCTCGAGGCGCTCGGCGTTACGCGCGACAGCGAGCCTCCGGCGGGTGGCAGTTACGACAAAGACTCAAACGGTGAGCTTACGGGTATCGCCCACGAGGCAGCTGCTATGCAGCTGCTGCCGCGCTGCCTGGAGTGGCTGGGCGAGGACCGCATCGCAAGCGCTTACGCCGACCAGATGAAGCGTATGGCCGAGCAAGGCATCACCTCAATCTGCGATATGTCGCTCATGCCCATGCCGGGCTGCGATTTTATCCGCGATGATGTCTACGACAAGCTACAGGCAGCCGGCAAGCTGGGCATCCGAGCCCATCTGTTCCCCACGTTGCTGGATGACCAATCGCGCTTAGAAGAACTGCAGACCCGCTACGCGAACAACGCGCTGCTCTCGGCACCGGGCTTTAAGCAGTTCTTCGACGGCGTGTCGAGCGAACACACGGCATATCTCACCGAGCCCTATACCAATCCGCGCTTCCCGGGCGACCAGGGCCGTCTGACAGTTCCTGCCGAGCGCATGCGTAAGCTGGTTCTGGCGGCTGCGGAGCGCGGCCACACTGTGCGTATCCACGTCATCGGCGACGGTGCGATTCATGCCGCGCTGGATATCTTCGAGGAGGCCGCCGAACTGTACGGCCTGCCCCAGCACGGTCATAACACGCTTGAGCATCTGGAGAACCTCTTGCCCGAGGACCTCGATCGTCTACGCAAGCTTAACGTCGTTGCCTCGAGCCAGCCCTGTCACATTACACTCGACCCGGGCGGCCCCGAGCGCGATCTGGGCCTGGAGCGCAGCCGCATCATGTGGCCGTTCGCAACCTATAAGCAGCGCGGCATTCGCCAAGCCTTCGGTACCGACAGCCCTATTACGCCCGTTACCAGCATGAATGTGCTCTACATGGCTATCACGCGCCAGGACCCCCGCAGCCACTGGCCCGAGGGCGGCTGGTTGCCGAGCGAGCGTATCGACGCGGCAACGGCCCTGCGCAACTACACGCTTGGCAGCGCGTACGCAGCGGGCGACGAGCAAAACCTCGGCAGCCTGGAGCCCGGCAAATACGCCGATCTGGTAGTCCTGGACCAAAACCCGCTCACCGTTGACCCCCAAGAGCTCCAGGTCACCAAAGTTCAGGCCACCTACCTGGCGGGCAACATGATTTACGAGCGCTAAGTATTCATGCCGTACCGTTAAACGCGGCTCGGGCAGCCTATTTTGGGATGGCGCTCGAGCCGCGTTTGTTTGCCGGTGGGGATTTGTTAGGAGCGTCCCCGCTCTGTTGGATTTGGGCGCGGGGTTGAGGTGCTGCTGCCCCGCGCGCTCAATTCGGACATCAGCAATGCTGTCTCTTGGTGTTTTGCATACTTCCCATTACAGATTGCATAAAAAGGCTGGGATGTTCTTCTTGATCCTGATGTACCCCCGCCCGTGCCGTGCAAAAAACGGAGTATTCAGCACCGCGAGCTCTGCCGGTGCCGCTGCGGCTGAGTAACGTTGTGGAGATTGACGTCATTTTGGGGTCCGGCGCGGCGCGAAGCATGCCTTTTTGTCCTAGCGGGGTTTGCCTGCCGACTCAAATCGCCGGTCGAAGGCGTCCTTGGGACCAATATGGTGTGTCCGGCGTGTATGCAGCCGTCCTAGCTTGCTGAATACTCCCAAAAATGCACGGCGCTCCCCAGGGGACCCGTGCGCGCAGCGAAAACCATGCCCACGTTCCTATCCGCATCGCCATTTTGCTGCACTGACTTTTCTGAATACCGGGCCCGATAACGTTGACTCAGCTCCCGTGTGGCGCCGGAGGGGCGGGATATAAGGTTTATCGCGAGTTCCGCACGAGCCGAAGGCCACTTAATGTGGCCTTCGTGCGAGCAGGACTGCCCGAGCAGGAAACCTTATATCCCGCCCCTCCGGCGCCACACGGGAGCCGCGCACAAGTTATCCCCCGGCATTCAGAAAATCTAAGTGCCAAAAAATAAGATTTTTTGACTCCGTGTTGTATAACCCGCCATTCGTGGGTACCATTCAACGCGTACGCAAACAAAAAGGGTTAATTCGCGTGGCATAACCACGCGGCCCAAAAAGGAGGAGACAAGCATGTCGTCTTTGAAGCCGCTTGCAGATCGTGTTCTGGTCAAGCCCGACGAGGCCGAGCAGAAGACCGCTTCTGGTCTGTATATCGCCAGCAACGCCCAGGAGAAGCCGCAGCGCGGCACCATCGTTGCCGTTGGCGCCGGCAAGGTCAACGACAAGGGTGAGCGCATCCCCATGGACGTCAAGGTTGGCGACGTTGTCATCTACGGTAAGTTCGGTGGCAACGAGGTCAAGGTCGACGGCGAGAAGTATCTGCTGATGCGCGCCGACGACATCTACGCCGTCGTCGAGGCCTAGTCTCGTCGCAATCTCTGATTCGTCTTTGAACGCGCCTGCCGCATAGGACTCGGAAGCGGCGACGCGAGTCACATTTCTTTTGGAGGATTACTCACCATGGCAAAGAACATTACGTTCAACACCGATGCCCGCGCTAAGCTCGCCAAGGGCGTCAACACTTTGGCCGACGCCGTTACCGTCACCATGGGCCCCAAGGGCCGCTACGTCGCCCTGCAGCGCACGTTCGGTGCCCCGACCATCACCAACGACGGCGTTTCCGTCGCCAAGGAGATTGAGCTCGAGGACAACATCGAGAACATGGGCGCTCAGCTGGTGAAGGAGGTCGCCACCAAGACCAACGACACCGTGGGTGACGGCACCACCACCGCAACCCTGCTCGCCCAGGCCATCGTCAACGACGGCCTGCGCAACGTCGCCGCTGGCGCCAACCCGCTGGCCATTCGTCGCGGCATCGACAAGGCCGTTAACGCCGCCGTCGCCGAGATGAAGAAGCAGGCCAAGCCGGTCGAGACCAAGGAGCAGATCGCTTCCGTCGGTACCATCTCCGCCGGTGACCCCGAGGTCGGCGAGAAGATCGCCGAGGCCATGGAGGTCGTGGGCAAGGACGGCGTCATCACCGTCGAGGATTCCCAGACGTTCGACATCACCATCGACACCGTTGAGGGCATGCAGTTCGACAAGGGCTATGTCTCCGCTTACTTCGTCACGGATAACGACCGCATGGAGGCCGTGATGAAGGATCCGTACATCCTCATCACCGACCAGAAGATCTCCAGCGTTCAGGACATTATGCCCGTTCTCGAGGCTGTCCAGCGCGCTGGCCGCGGCCTGCTCATCATCGCTGAGGACATCGACGGCGAGGCTCTGCCTACCCTGGTCCTCAACAAGATCCGTGGCGCCCTCAACGTCTGCGCCGTCAAGGCTCCGGGCTACGGCGATCGCCGCAAGCGCATCCTCGAGGACATCGCCGTCCTCACCGGTGGCCAGGCTGCCCTGGACGAGCTGGGTGTGAAGGTCGCTGACATCACCGCCGATATGCTCGGTACCGCTAAGTCCGTCACCATCTCCAAGGACAACACCGTCGTCGTCGGCGGCGCTGGCTCCAAGGAGGCCATCGACGCTCGTATCGCTCAGATCAAGGGTGAGATGGAGAACACCACCTCTGACTTCGACCGTGAGAAGCTCCAGGAGCGCCTGGCCAAGCTCTCCGGTGGCGTTGCCGTCATCAAGGTCGGCGCTGCTACCGAGTCCGAGCTCAAGGAGATCAAGCATCGCGTCGAGGACGCCCTGCAGGCTACCCGCGCTGCTGTCGAGGAGGGTATCGTCGCCGGCGGCGGCGTCGCCTTCATGGACGCTGCTCCTGCGCTCGATGCTGTCGAGATCGACGACCCCGAGGAGAAGATCGGCGTCGACATCGTCAAGAAGGCTCTGACCGCTCCGGTCGCTACCATCGCCAAGAACGCTGGCTTTGAGGGCGCTGTCGTGGTCGATAAGGTTGCCGAGCTGCCCGCCGGCCAGGGTCTCAACTCTGCCAACGGCGAGTGGGGCGACATGATCGAGATGGGCGTCCTCGACCCCGTCAAGGTCAGCCGCGTCACCCTTCAGAACGCTGCTTCTGTCGCCAGCCTGATCCTCATCACCGAGGCTACCGTCTCCGATGTGCCCAAGAACACTCAGCTTGAGGACGCTATCGCTGCTGCTACCGCTGGTCAGCAGGGCGGCGGTATGTACTAAGGCCGACAAGGTCTAGAACTCCCACCGGGAATCCGGGGGCGGGACGGGGACTTCTCTCCGGAACGTCCTCGGACATGCAAAGAGGCTCCGCATCGCGCTTCGCGCTGCGGAGCCTCTTTGCGTCCTGCGGAATATTCCGGAGAGAAGTCCCCGTCCCGCCCCCGGATTCCCTGCGTTTACGGCCTTGAGGCCGGCGGGCGGAGAAGGATGTGGTCGATAGGGATACGTGTCCCCTTCGCTGTTTCGCGCTTTGCGCGAAAGGCGCGTTGCTTTGGGATGGGTGGGGGACGTGGTTGCTTTGGCAACTGATCTCCGCCACAAATTACCCTTGGCATACTTGCGCGAGAACCTGCTCGTGCTACACTTGCAATTGCTGTTTCAGGGCGGGGTGGAATTCCCCACTGGCGGTAAATCGGGCGGTGTCAAAGGGACGCCGTGGCGCAGGCGAGGTGTCTGCGACCGAGCCGATGAGTCCGCGACCCGTGCGTGTGTTGGTTCGCATGCCGGCTGAACTGGTGAGATCCCAGTACCAACGGTTAGAGTCCGGATGAAAGAGGCAGGTGATCTTATGTCTGAACAGTCGCAGCATATCCATTTTGAGAACACGAATAGGTGGAGCACCAAACAGCTCGTTACCATGGCGTTGATGTGCGCCTTGGGCGCCCTGTTTATGTACGTGCAGCTGCCTATCCTTCCTTCGGCGCCGTTTTTGACGTATGACCCGTCGCTGGTACCGGCGATGGTGTGCGGGTTTGCGTATGGTCCTGGCGCCGGCACTGCTGTTGCCGCTATGGCTATCGTTATCCATGCGCTCACCACGGGTGACTGGGTCGGCGCGCTTATGAACCTGGTTGCCACGCTGGGCTACATTCTGCCTACGGCTATCGTCTATCAGAAGATGCATACCTATAAGGGTGCCGTGATTGGCCTGGTGCTCGGCGTTATTGCCGCTACGGCGTTGTCTATGGTCGCAAACCTTACCATTGGCGTATGGTTCTGGTATGGCTCGGTCGATGTGATCGCCCCGCTCATGATTCCTGCCGTGCTGCCGTTCAACCTTATCAAGACCGTGCTTAACTCGGTGTTGACACTGGCGGTGTATAAAGCGGTCTCCAACCTCGTCACGCCTAAAAAGGACCAGGTCAAAGGCCGCGCATGATTGAGTGTCGGGGCGTTTCCTTTAGCTATGACGGTGCCGTACCGGCACTCGACGGCGTCGATCTGAATATCGAGGACGGCGAGTTTTTCTGCATCCTCGGTGGCAATGGGTCGGGCAAGTCGACGTTTGCCAAGCATCTGAATGCGCTGCTGCAGCCCGATGCGGGCACGGTGCGCATTAACGGCATGGATGCGTCCGATCCCGAGCTGGTCTACGACATTCGCTCGACCGCGGGCATGGTATTCCAGAATCCCGATGATCAGCTGGTGGCAACGCTTGTCGAAGATGACGTTGCGTTTGGTCCCGAAAACCTTGGCGTGCCATCGGCGCAAATTGCGCAGCGCGTACGCGAGGCGCTGAAGGGCGTGGGCCTGGTGGGCTTTGAGTGCCACGAGACCCATGCGCTTTCGGGCGGCCAAAAGCAGCGCGTGGCGCTTGCCGGCGTGCTCGCCATGGAACCGCGCGTGCTCATATTGGACGAGGCTTCCTCGATGCTCGATCCGCGTGGACGCAAGGGCCTCATGAAGGCTTGCCGCGCGTTGCACGCTCGCGGCATGACCATCGTGATGATTACGCACTTTATGGAAGAGGCCGCCGAGGCCGATCGTGTCGCGGTGTTTCGGGCGGGGCGCGTTGCCATGCTCGGTAAGCCCGAGGAAATCTTGACGCGGGCAGACGAACTTGCGCAGCTCAACCTGGATATGCCGGCGTCGTGCTGTCTGGGCAGGTCGCTTCGTGCGAAGGGCGTGCCCGTTTGCGCACAGGTGCGTGAGGCGGATATGGTCGCCGAGATTGCGCAGGCTTATGCCGAGCGAAGTGGGGCAGACATCGCGGGGCAGTCTTCCGCATCCCAGTTGGAAATCGCTGACGGCACTGTTCCGGTAGACAACGAGGGCAACGCGTCGGAGCCCGTCATAGAGCTATCCCATGTTTCGTACAGTTATTCGCTCAGTCCGCGCGAGCGCCGCCGCTGGCATAAGCGCTCGGTCACTGCGGGCAAATCGAGCAAACAGGCTCTCTGGGGAAACGACCCCAGCAGCCCGTGGGCGCTGCGCGATGTATCGCTGACGGTGCGTCGCGGCGAGTTCCTGGGCTTGGCAGGTCATACCGGTTCGGGTAAGTCGACGCTAGTCCAGCATCTCAACGGTTTGATTCGCCCCCAGGAGGGATTCGTTCGCGCACTGGGGCTCGATCTGTCAAACAAGAAAGACGCCGCCGCGGTTAAGGCCAAGGTCGGCGTGGTGTTTCAATATCCCGAGCGTCAGCTGTTTGCCGAAACCGTGACGCAGGACGTGGCGTTTGGCCCGCACAACCTTGGCTTGTCGCAGGCCGAGGTCGCGCGCCGCGTTGAGTCATCGCTCGCGCGCGTGGGCCTCGACTTGGCCACGGTGGGCGACAAGAGTCCCTTTGAGCTTTCGGGTGGCCAACAGCGGCGCGTGGCGTTTGCCGGCGTGCTTGCCATGGAGCCCGAGGTCTTGGTACTCGATGAGCCCATGGCGGGGCTCGATCCGGCGGCGCGCAGTGATTTCCTGGAGCTCATCGATCGACTTCACCATGGGGGCCTGACCGTCGTCATGATCTCACACAGTATGGATGACCTTGCCAATTGCTGCGATCGTATTGTCGTGATGAACGAGGGCGCGGTGTTTGCTGAGGGCACGCCCGCTCAGGTTTTTGCGCATGCAGATGAGCTTAAATCAATCGGCTTGGGTGTTCCCGCTGCCCAGCGCATGGCGTTGGCGCTCGCGGAAGCGGGCGTGCCGCTGCGTCGCGGCGGGCTCTATACGGTTGAGTCGTTGGCCGACGAGTTGGCAGATTTGCCGATCGGTCGCTCAGGCGGTTCTTCTAACGTCTCGGACAAGGCCAAATCCGAAACGGTCGCGCGAGAGGAGGGTTGCTGATGGAGGCGTTTTCGTTTGGCAGCTACTATCCGAGCGATAGCGCGATCCATCGCCTGGATCCGCGCACCAAGCTGCTCCTGGGCTTTGTGTTTTTGATCACGACGCTGACCGTCGGCGGCTTCCGCGGATTAGCCCCTGTCGCAATTTTCGTTGTGCTGATCTATGTCGTGTCCCGGGTGCCGGCTCGTCGCGTTCTGTCGTCGATGGCGCCGCTGCTGGCAATCGTCGTCGTGGTCGCGGTGCTCAACTTGTTTACCGATCAGAGTGGGCGCATCCTGTGGCAGCTCGGCTTTCTGCGGATAAGCGAGGGCTCGCTGCATTCCGCCGCCTTTATGGCGTGCCGCCTGACCTTGATGATGGCCGGTATGAGCGCCATCACGCTCACCACACCGACGCTCGACCTCACCGCGGGCTTCGAGCGCCTGCTCGCGCCGTTTGCGCGTGTGGGGCTCCCTGCGCACGAGCTCGGCATGATCATGGGCATCGCGCTGCGCTTTATGCCGCAGTTTGCCACCGAGATGAAGCAGATGGCCGATGCGCAGGCAAGCCGTGGTGCACGCGTAACGGGTGGCCCGCTCGGCGGCGTGCGTATGCTCGGCAGTGTGGCGATTCCACTGTTCACGGGAGTGTTCCGTCATGCCGAGACGTTGTCTGCTGCCATGGATGCACGCTGCTATCACGGCGAGCAGGGCCGCACGCGTCTGCATGCGCTTGCATTTGGCCGCGGCGATGCGTTGGCGGCGGTGGTGACAGCGCTGCTGCTCATCTGCGTCATCGTCATCAATCTTCAACTTGTTTAGGCGCGATTCGAGCGCAGGAAAGGGATTCCCATGACCGACAACGACCGCACGGCGCAGCTCGAGCGCGCCTGTTCGTATCTTAGGCGTATTCCGGCGTGGTATCTCGCCACGATCGACGTGACGGACGGACATCAGCCGCGCGTGAGGCCGTTCTCGTTTGCCATGGTCGATGATGACAAGCTGTGGTTTTGCACCTCGCGCGATAAGGATGTGTGGGCCGAGCTCAGCGCGAACCCCAAGTTCGAGCTTTCGTGCTGGAAGCCGGGGGAGTGCTGGATCGTATTGTCCGGCGAGGCCGCGCTCGAGGACGACGCAGTTGCGAGCGACAAGGTGCGTCAAGCGGGTTTTAAGCACATGGTGGGCATCGGCGAGGAACACGAGAGTGCCAACGACGGCCGCCTTGCGTTCTTCTCGGTCCGCAACATCGCCGCGCGGTTCTGCGATATCGACGGCAGCGAAGAGCGCCTCGAGCTCTAATTTCCCAAATTGACTACACATTCCAAAAAGACTGGTCAGGCGACAGGAGGAAACGTGGACGGATTGAATACGGTTTTGGAGTATCTGACGTCGGTGCCGGCGTGGTACTTGGCGACGAGCGTGGACGGGCAGCCACATGTACGTCCATTTTCGTTTGCTCAGATCCAGGATGGCAAGCTGTGGTTTGTAACAGCGCGCACCAAAGATGTGTGGCAAGAGCTGCTGCAAAACCAGCGCTTTGAGGCCACGAGTTGGTGGCCGGGCCATGGCTGGCTCATCTTGCGCGGGCGTGCCGGCTTGGATGACCGGGCTTTAGGCGAAATGCGCGAAGCCGGGTGGAAGCATCTAGAGCACCTGGGCGAGCACTATGAGGGGCCTAACGACCCCACGCTCGTCTTCTTTAGCGTCGAGGATCCCGAGGCTTTTATCTGCAATCACGACGAATGGGTGCCGGTCGAGCTCTAGCCAGCTGGCTCATCCTAACAACTTGGTTTTCGCATGGGCGGGCCCCGTATTGCCCGGCGCCGTTAGGAGCGCCGGTCAATACGGGGCCCGCTCCATTTGTCAATTCCTTCAAGCGAATGTGTCGGGAATGTTTCAATGCATGAATATGCAAGCCATTTACGTATTCATGCATCTTTTGGTGCTAAAGTTTCAACCCATTTCATAACGACCGCTGCGAAATGCGCATCGGTGCATAAATCGCAGACAAGGAGTCTGATATGTCTTTGAAGGTTGGAATCGTCGGCGCGGCTGGATATGCCGGAGCCGAGCTCATTCGCCTCGTCCTCGGTCATCCCGATTTTGAACTTGCTGCCATTACGTCCAACGCCGATGCCGGCCAGCCGTTGTCTGCGGTGTACCCGAGCTTCACCGGCGTAAGCGATCTTGTCTTTACGACGCATGATGCCCCCGAGCTCAAGAACTGCGACGCGGTCTTTTTGGCCGTGCCGCACACGGCTGCCATGGCACAGGTGCCCGCGCTGCTTGCATCGGGCGTCTCCTGCTTTGATCTTTCGGCCGACTACCGTCTGAACGACGCGTCCGTTTTTGAGGCTTGGTATGCCGCCGAGCATACGAGCCCCGAGCTGCTCAAGACCCGTGCCTTCGGTCTGCCCGAGCTGTTCTGCCAGGACTTGGAGACCGCCGCATCCGACCATGCCGACGGCAAACCCGTGCTGGTCGCCTGCGCCGGTTGCTATCCCACCGCAACGAGCCTTGCCGCCGCGCCCGCCGTGCGCGCGGGCTGGGTGGCCGAGAACGGTCCCGTGATTGTCGATGCCATTAGCGGCGTGACGGGCGCCGGTAAGTCCTGCAACGCCCGCACCCATTTTTGCAGCGCCGACGAGAACTTGGAGGCCTACGGCGTGGGCAAGCATCGCCACACGCCCGAGATTGAGCAAATCCTTGGCCTGACCGATCGCGTCGTCTTTACCCCGCACCTGGCACCGCTCAAGCGCGGTCTGCTCTCCACGGTGACGCTGCCGCTCGCGCCGCAGGCTCTCGACACGCTGGCTCTTGAGGATGTCGTCGACCATTACAAGCAGTTCTACGCCGGTCGCACCTTTGTGCGCGTGCTCGATGCCGGCCAGCAGCCCAAGACGGCTTCGGTCGTCGGCACCAACGCTGCCCAGATTGGCCTCGCGCTCAACAAGCGCGCGGGCGTGCTGGTGGCGACGGGCGCCATCGACAATCTGTGCAAGGGCGCTGCGGGCCAAGCAGTCCAGTGCGCCAATATCGTCTTTGGCTTTGACGAGCGACGAGGCTTGCCTACAGTGGCGTGCCCGGTGTAGCACATTCGATTGTTAACGATTTGGTAGTCGGGCATCGAATGGGGCGCCACTCTTAAGCTGGTCTCATGATCACGACTGGCATGGCGCACCAACCGATGTCCGTTTTTTTGTTTGACATAAGGAGTCATAAAGACGATGGATACCGAGCTGTTTGATATCAAGATTCGCGCCGTCGAGGGTGGCGTTACGGCTGCGGCTGGTTTTAAAGCTGCAGGCATCCACGCTGGGTTCCGCAAGAACCCCGAGCGTCTGGATTACGCGCTCGTCGTGCCCGATAAACCCTGTCCCGGTGCCGGCGTGTTTACCACCAATCGCTTTTGCGCGGCGCCCGTGCAGGTGAGCCGTGCCAACCTGGGCGGTGCCGACAAGGGCTACGGTATCATCGCCGGTGTTTCGGTCAACTCTGGCAATGCCAACGCCGCCACGGGTGAGACCGGCCTTGCCTGCGCGCGCGAGACGTGCAGCATCGCATCGCAGGTCATCGGCTGCGAGCCCCAGCAGATTCTGGTTGCCTCCACGGGTGTGATTGGCCAGATTCTGCCGATCGACACGTTTGAGACCGCCATTCCTGCTGCCTACGAGGCGCTCTCCGCCCACGGTGGCGCCGATGCCGCTCGCGCCATCATGACGACCGACACGCACTCCAAGGAGTACGCCGTATCCTACGTCAGTGAGGCTGCGGGTCATGCGGGCAATGTCTATACGGTAGGCGGAATGTGCAAGGGCTCGGGCATGATCATGCCCAATATGGCCACCATGATCGCAGTTATCACCACCGATGCCCCCGTCGAGCCTGCGGCACTTCATGCCCTGCTGCTCTCGACCGTCAAGCAGACCTTTAACAAGGTAACGGTCGATTCCGACACCTCGACCAACGACACCTGCATCATGCTTGCCTCCGGCGCCGCTGCCGCAGATGCCGAGCCTATCGTCGAGGGCTCCGATGCCTTTGACGAGTTGGCATTTGCCGTGCACGAGGTGTGCGAGAGCCTGGCGCGCAATATCGCCGCCGATGGTGAGGGCGCATCCAAGCTTGTTACGGTCAACGTTACCGGCGCCGCCAACGACGAGGAGGCCGATATCGCCGCCCGTGCCGTTGCTAACTCGCCGCTCGTTAAGACCTGCATCGCCGGCCACGACTGCAACTGGGGCCGCGTTGCTATGGCGCTTGGCAAGTGCGGCGTGAAGTTTAATCAGGAAGACGTTTCCATCGACATGATGGGCATGCCTGTCTGTCGCGATGGTCTGACTGTTCCCTTTGACGAGGACGAGGCTCTACGACGTTTCGAGGCGCCCGAGATCGTGATCTCGGCCGACCTGGGCGCAGGCGACGCGGCAACGACCGTGTGGACCTGCGACCTCACGCATGAGTATATCTCCATCAACGGCGACTACCGTTCCTAGATTCCGGGCACGCTGCGCATCTTGCCGCGATTGCGGACAGCGGAGCACGGCGCGATAACGATACGAAAGACGAGGCAGATTATGAAATTCGCACGAGATTGTCGTTCGAGCGAATCCAACGAAGCAACCGCGCAGCTGCTGTTCGAAGCGCTGCCGTGGATTAAGAACCTGACCGGCAAGACGGTTGTTATCAAATATGGCGGAGCCGCCATGGTTGATGAGCAGCTGCGCCGCGACGTGATGAGCGACATCGTTTTGCTCAAGATCATCGGTATGCGCCCCGTTATCGTGCACGGCGGCGGCAAGGCCATCAACGAGGCACTCAGCCACTACGACATCCCCGTCGAGTTTAAGAACGGCCAGCGTGTGACCACGCCGGCGACTATGGATATCGTGCGCGAGGTGCTGGGCGGTAAGGTCAACCAGGAGCTGGTCGCAGCGCTCAACCACCATGGCAACCTGGCCGTGGGCGTGTCGGGCAGCGATGCCGGCACGCTCATCGCCGAGCCGCTCGACCCCGAGCTCGGTCGTGTGGGCAAAGTGACGCACGTCAACACCGACTATATCGAGCGCTTACTCGATAGCGAGTACATCCCCGTCATTGCTACCGTTGCGGCGGGGGAGGACGGCGGTTTCTTCAACATCAACGCCGACACCGCCGCCGGTGCCGTTGCCGCGGCGCTCCACGCGCATAAGGCGATCTTTTTGACCGATGTCGATGGCCTGTACAAGGACTTTAGCGACAAGGACTCGCTTATCTCCAACCTAACGCTCGACGAGGTTAACGAAATGCTCTACGGCGGCGAGGTCGATAAGGGCATGATTCCCAAGCTGCGTGCGGCCGTCGATGCGCTTACCGGCGGCGTATTTCGTGCCCACATCATTAACGGTACTACGCCGCATTCGCTGCTCCTGGAGTTGCTGACCGATGCCGGCGTCGGCACCGTGATCCATTCCACCGAGACGGCTTACGAGTTCGATACGCATCCGCATCCGCTTTCGACGTTTGCTGCGCGTCTGACCGAGAACCTTGACGAGGTCGAGAAGCTCCAGACGGTCTAGCTGGCCCGCAGCCGACCCATTCCTGCACCCATAGCCCCGCGCCGTCTGGCGCCCAACGAAAGGCATCTCATGTCACTTGCAGCTCAGCAATCGCTTGAATCCCATTACGTTATGCATACCTTTGGCCGCTCTCCGGTCGAGTTTGTCGAGGGTCACGGCATGAAGCTCACCGGCGACGATGGCCGTGAGTACCTCGACTTTCTTGCCGGCATCGGCGTGTGCAGCCTAGGTCATGGCGACCCGGCTGTGCTCTCGGCGCTCGAGGCGCAGACCAAAAAGCTCATGCATGTCTCCAATTACTTCTACATCGAGCAGCGCGGACAGGTCGCGGCGCTGCTGTCCAAGCTTGCTAACGACGACGTAGATGGTGCGCGCGTGCTTGCCGATGCCATTGTCGCCGGCGATGAGACCACGGCAGCTGCTCTTGGTGTCCCGGCTGCGGGCGAGCAGGTTTGGGAGACCTTCTTTGCCAACTCTGGCGCCGAGGCCAACGAAGGCTCGATGAAGCTCGCGCGTCTGTACGCCAAGCGTGCCGGTAATGGCGGCAACACCATCGTGTGCATGCGCGGCGGCTTCCACGGCCGTACGCTCGAGACCATTGCCGCCACCATGCAGGATTGGCTGCAGGACAGCTTCCGCCCGCTGCCGGGTGGCTTTGTGGCCTGCACGCCCAACGATGTGGACGAGCTGCGTGCGATCTTTAAGCAGCTGGGGAGCGAGATTTGTGCCGTGATGCTCGAGCCGATCCAGGGTGAGAGTGGCGTGCATCCCATGACCGAGGAGTTTATGGCGGCAGCGCGCGACCTGGCACACGAAGTGGGCGCCGTGCTTATCGCCGACGAGGTCCAGTGCGGCATCTTCCGCTCCGGCAAGCCGTTTGCATTCCAAACCTATGGCGTGGAGCCCGACATCATGAGCCTTGCCAAGGGCATTGCCGATGGCGTGCCCATGGGTGCCGTCATGGCAAAGAAGGAGATTGCCGACGTGTTTAAGCCGGGCGACCACGGCTCGACCTTTGGCGGCAGCTGCCTAGCCATTGCGGCGTGCGCCGCGACGCTCTCCGCGCTCGTGCGCGGCGATTATGCCGACCATGCTGCCAAGGTGGGTGCCTATATGGAGCAGGCGCTGGCTAAGCTTCCGCATGTGGTAGAGGTGCGTGGCCGTGGCCTGATGCTCGGCTGCGATCTTGACGATACTGCGGGTGATGCACACGACGTTGTGGCCCGTGCATTGGGGGCCGGTGCCGTAATCAACGCTACGGGTGCCCATACGCTGCGTTTCCTGCCGCCACTCGTCTGCGAGGAAGCCGACGTGGACAGCCTGATCGAGATCCTGTCGGATGTCTTGGGCTAACGCGGCGCAATAACTCAATTTGGACCGGGTTCCGGACTGTGGGCGTGTCCTATGCGGCATGATTCAGCGGTCTGGAGCCCGTTTTGCCTTAGATTTGCTAAGGCAGGGAGACCTGCTGGTCAAAAAACATCAAATATGAGTACTGTTACCGATTTGGTAGCAGCAATTTTGGACTAATAAGGCCAGATAGCAAGTCGAAATGACGATGAAAGCACGATTTTGATCTAACTGTTAGTCCTTATAATGGACATATGTTGCGTAACTTAAGCAAATACTGTCTATTTATATGTTGCAAACAAAGTAGCAGTACTCATTTTTGCCATTTTTTGACCACGGCCTTTGTGACAGACGTGCTGGCGGGTTCGAATCCCATGCGCTGGGCCCAAAAAAGAAAGGCTCCCATTGCTGGGAGCCTATCAAATCAGTGGTGGGCGATGAGGGATGTCCGCGTGCGGCTCCACCGCCCGCATCCGCTTCGTCGCTTCGCTCCTCGCGTGCTGCGCTGGAAAACGCTTCGCGTTTCCTCAGCTCCGCACCCTTGCGGGTTCGAATCCCATGAAATGGGCCCAAACAAAAACGGTCCCCTTTCGAGGACCGTTTCCAATTCAATGGTGGGCGATGAGGGATTCGAACCCCCAGCCTTGTGCGTGTAAAGCACCTGCGCTAACCGTTGCGCCAATCGCCCGTGCGGAGAGAGTATAGCAAAACAATCGCCTCATTCACCTCATATCCATTAAAGGTAACCGGCGCGTGTCACAGCGGAGCTGATTCAGTTGAGATTGCCTGAACATTCCGCCCCTCTTTACGCCCTCGGGTATACTCAAAAGCTACTGATTCGATTTGATGCCCAGCAACAGTAGAGGGGATAGTATATGTGCGGTTTTGTCGGTTTTGTCGGTGGGACGGATAACCAATCCGAGGTGCTCACCAAGATGATGGACCGCATCGTCCATCGCGGTCCCGACATGGGCGGTCAGTTTATCGACGGCCGCGTTGCCCTCGGCTTCCGCCGCCTGTCGATCCTCGACCTGACCGAGGCTGGCGCCCAACCCATGGCCAACGAGGACGGTAGCGTCGTCATTGTCTTCAACGGCGAGATCTACAACTTCCAAGAACTCCGTTCCGAGCTCGAGGCCAAGGGCTACAAGTTCCACTGCGGCGCCGACACCGAGAGCCTCCTGCACGGCTACGAGGAGTGGGGCGAGGCCGTTCTCGATCGCCTGCGCGGTATGTACGCCTTCGTCATCTGGGACAAAAAGAAGAACAAGCTTTTTGGCGCCCGCGACATCTTTGGCATCAAGCCGCTCTACTACTATCCCATGGCCGATGCGGGCGACGGCGCTCCGGGCGTGCTCTTTGGTTCCGAGATCAAGAGCTTCCTGGACTACCCGCACTTCCACAAGGCGGTCAACAAAAAGGCCCTGCGTCCGTACATGACGCTGCAGTATTCGGCAACCGAGGAGACCTTCTTCGAGGGTGTCTACAAGCTGCCGCCGGCGCACTACTTTACCGTCGATATCCCGACCGGCAAGATGAACATCGAGCGCTACTGGGATTGCGATTACTCTGCCGTCGAGAAGCCGTTCGAAGAGTATGTCGATGAGCTGGACGAGGTCGTGCACGAGAGCGTCGAGGCCCATCGTATCGCCGACGTCAAGGTCGCGTCGTTCCTCTCCGGTGGCGTCGACTCCAGCTACATCGCCGCTTGCCTCATGCCCGACAAGACCTTCTCGGTGGGCTTTGACTACAAGAACTTTAACGAGACCAACTACGCCAAGGAGCTTTCCGATAAGCTCGGCGTCGAGAACGTTCGCAAGATGATTACCGCCGACGAGTTCTTCGGTGCGCTCGAGGACATCCAGTATCACATGGACGAGCCGCAGTCCAACCTGTCTTCCGTGCCGCTGTGGTTCTTGGCCGAGATGGCCCGCAAGGACGTTACCGTCGTGCTTTCGGGCGAAGGCGCCGACGAGCTCTTTGGCGGCTACGCCTACTACGAGGACACGGTCCCGGTGCGCAAGTACAAAAAGATGGTGCCGCTGCCCATCCGTCGCGCGCTCGGTAACCTGGCGCTGCATATGCCGTACTTCAAGGGACATAACTTCCTGGTCAAGGGTGCCGAGATCCCCGAGAAGTCGTTCCTGGGACAGGCTCTGGTATGGCCGGAGCGCGAGGTCGACGGCGTGCTCAAGCCCGAGTACAACACCGGCGATGGCGCCTTTGAGCTCGCTGCACCCATCTACGCACGCGTGAAGGGTCAGCCCGAACTGGTCAAGAAGCAGTACCTGGACATGAACATGTGGCTCCCGGGCGACATTCTGCTCAAGGCCGACAAGATGTGCATGGCGCACTCGCTGGAGCTGCGCGTGCCCTTCCTGGACCGCAAAGTCATGGAGTTCGCCGAGCACATTCCCGACCGCTACCGCATCAACGAGAACGGCAACAAACAGGTACTCCGCCACGCTGCCAACAAGTCGCTGCCCGATGAGTGGGCCACCCGTCCCAAGGTGGGCTTCCCGGTGCCGATTGTCTACTGGCTGCGCGAGCAAAAGTGGTACGACTATGTCAAGGAGTACTTCACCGCGCCGTGGGCAAGCGAGTTCTTCAATACCGACGAGCTTATGCACCTGCTCGATCTGCACTTTGCGGGCAAGGGCGATTTCCAGCGCAAGATCTATACGCCGCTCGTGTTCCTAGTGTGGTACAAGCGCTTCTTTATCGACGAGGGCCAGCCTTCTGTTCAGGCTGCCTAGCCTCGGCTTACGAACGCCTGCGCGTAACGGCTCCTCCGGGAGCCGTTTTTGCGCGAGCACGTTTCAGTTACTATGAAAACCGTCCCTGCCAAATGGCTGAGAAAGGTGAAAGATGCACCATTCGGATTCCGCGACCGTGACCACGGTCGATACGCTTGCCAAGCTTCTCGACGTGTGCGGCGAGCTGCGCGCATCAGAGCAGGTTGACGAGCGTGCCGTGACCGGCTGCTCGTTTGATTCGCGCGTGGTCTCGGCAGGTGACGTGTTCTTCTGTAAAGGTGCTGCCTTTAAGCCCGCGTTTTTGAGCATGGCGCTCGATGCGGGCGCCGTCGCATTTGTGTGCGAGGAGTCGCTGGTCGAGTCTCTGGAGCCGCTGGCGAAGGAGGGCGGTGCTGCGATGCTGGTTGTTGATAGTGTTCGCACGGCCATGGCCCTGTTGCCGCCGGAGGTCTACGACCGTCCCGACCACGACGTCAAGATCGTGGGCATCACCGGCACCAAGGGAAAGACCACGGCCGTTTTTATGCTCCAGTCGATTATCAAAGCGGCGGGCGAGTCCTGCGGCATGATCGGCTCGGTGAGTACCGACGATGGTATCGAGTGCTACGAGAGCACCAATACTACGCCCGAGGCCCCCGAGGTCTGGCGCCATATCGCCAACTGCCGCACGTCCGGTCGCAAGTCCATGGTCATGGAGGTCTCGAGCCAGGCGCTCAAGTACCAACGCGTCGAGAATCTGCCGTTTGACGTGGCGTGCTTCCTCAACATCGGCCGCGACCACATCTCGCCGATCGAACACCCCACGTTTGAGGATTATTTTGAGAGCAAACTCAGGATCTTTGACCAGGCAAAGACTGCCGTGGTGAATCTGGGCACCGAAGAGGTCGACCGTGTGCTGGAGGCAGCGTCGACGGCCGAGCGCTTGGTGACCGTTGGCGTCGAGCATCCCGAGGCGAGCCTGTGGGCGAGCGACGTACGCATGGTCGGCTTTAGCATCGAGTTCAACTTGCATGGCCTGTGTGCCGACGAGTCCGAGGCGGGGGAGAAGATCCTGCTGGGTATCGCGGGAGACTTTAACGTGGAGAACGCGCTGGTCGCTATCGCCGCCGCGCGCGAGATCGGCATCGGTATCGAGGCCATCAAGAAGGGCCTCTCCAAACTGCGTGTGCCGGGCCGTATGGAGGTCGTGGAGTCGAAGGACGGCCGCGTGATTTGCGTTGTCGACTACGCGCACAACCAGCTTTCGTTCCGCTCGCTTTTCTCGTCGGTCAAGCGCGCGTTTCCCGCCAGCCCGGTCATCGCAGTGTTTGGCGCTGCCGGCGGCAAGGCGCAGGAGCGCCGCGAGCAGCTTCCGCGCGAGGCCGCACCGTATTCCGACCTGATGATCTTTGCCAATGAGGACCCGGCTCACGAGGACCCGATGAAGGTCTGTCGCGAGCTTGCCGAACATGTTCCCGACGATACGCCGAACAAGATCATCCTCGATCGCGAAGCCGCTGTGCATGCGGCGTTCAAGGCGGCGCGCGAGGAGTACGTCAACCCCGATGCTCCCACCATTGTCTTGCTGCTGGCAAAGGGTGACGAGGAGCTCATGCACGTGGGCGACGAGTTCGTGCCCATCGAGAGCGACCTTTCGCTGGCCAATCGCCTGATCGATGTTACCCAGTTTGACTAATGAACCATGATGGCGGCGGCGCCCTGAGTGCGCTGTCGCCATAAGCGTGTTCCCTCAATCAAAATATGCCGTCCAAGTCCAAACCCTTCTACGTAAACGGAGTAACCATGTCCCACAATACCCTGCCGACCGTTGCCGAGCTTTCGGGCGAGATGCGCGAGCGCTTGGCCAAGGTCAAGTACGTCTTTACCGACCTGGATGCCACGATGCTCGCGCCCGGCTCGTGCGTGCTGCGCGACAACGACGGCAACCCTTCGACCAAACTCGTCGAGGCCGTCGTGGCGCTTACTCGCGCTGGTATTCAGGTGGTTCCCACCTCGGGCCGCAACCGCACCATGATTCACGAGGACGCGCGCGTGCTCGGCCTCAACTCCTACATCGGCGAGATGGGCGGCCTGGTCATGTACGACCTCAAAGCCAACGATTGGGAGTATCTGACCGGCGACATGCCCTACGACCCCGCCTGTGGCCTCACGCCGCACCAGGTGATCGAGCAGACCGGCGTGTGCGAGAAGATCCTCGCCCGCTGGCCGCACAAGATCGAGTATCACAACGACATGTCGACCGGCTACAAGTACCGTGAGGTCACCGTCGGCATGCGCGGCGATGTGCCCGACGATGAGGTTCAGGCCATCCTGGACGAGGCCGGCTGCGGTCTGATCTGGGCTTGCAACGGCCATCTGACTCACCTGTCCAAGCCGACGACGCTCGAGCTCGATCGCGTCGAGGACGGTCGCGCATTTAACATCAACCCCGCGGGCCTCAACAAAGGCGTCGCCATTGCGCGCTTCTGCGAGCACCTAGGGATCGAGCGCGAGGAGACGCTCGCGCTCGGCGATTCCGAGTCCGACTTCTACATGGCCGATCACGTGGGCACGTTCTGCCTGGTCGAGAATGGCCTGACGAGCGCCGGCGCGCCCGAGTTCCTGGCTGCTTGCGAGAACGCTTTCGTTGCGCGCGGCAAAATTGTCGACGGTTGGGCGGCGACGGCAGAGCTGCTGGTCGCGGCGCGTTCGTAGCGCGGCGCCGCCGCACTTGGACATGTCTTTTCGAGAGAGACTGGTGAGGTAATGTCCGATATCGAGAATCCGGCAGGCGACACGCGCCCGATTGGCGTGTTCGATTCTGGTTTGGGCGGTCTGACGGTTGCGCGCGCGATTGCGACGGCGTTGCCGCACGAGTCCGTCTACTACTTTGGCGACACCAAGCGCTGCCCCTACGGCACCCGTACCGAGGATGAGGTGCGCTCGTTTGCGTTGCAGGCGGGCCGTTGGCTTTCGAAGCACGACGTCAAGATTATGGTCATCGCCTGCAACACGGCGACCGCTGCGGCCTTGCGTCTGGCCCAGCAGGTGCTCGACGTTCCCGTGATCGGCGTGATCGCGCCGGGTGCCCGTGCGGCAATCAACAGCACCCGCACGCGCCGGGTGGGCGTGCTCGCCACCAACCTCACCATTCGCTCAGGCGCTTACACGCGTGCCATTCAGGACCTGGATGCCGGCGTCGACGTATACGGCTGCCCGGCTTCGAGTTTTGTCGAGGTTGTCGAGCACGAGCTCGCCTCGGGTGCGCATCTGCAGGAGCAGTGGCTCGAGAACGAGGACATCTTCGATACGCCGGCCGTGCGAGCGCTGGTCGGCGCCACGGTTGAGCCGCTGCGCGATCGCGGAATCGATACCGTGGTGCTCGGCTGCACGCACTTTCCGCTGTTGGTGGGACCTATCCGCCATGCGCTGGGGCCTGGGGTGCGCGTCGTGAGTTCCGCCGAGGAGACTACGCGCGAGCTGACCGATATCCTCACGCGCCGTGAGCAACTGGCGGGCGACGCTGCCGAGCCGCAGCATCGCTTTGCCACTACGTCTGACAACATTGCCGAGTTTGCGGTGGCGGGTAGCTTTATCTTTGGCCAGCCGCTCAAAAGCATCGAGCATGTCGATATCGACGAACTGAAATAGATGTAGGGTTACCGTCCAAAGACTTGCCCTCTTCTTCTGCCGAAAGGATATTTCTATGGAGTACATGCAGGTCAACCGTGCCAACGGCCGTGCCGCCAATGAGCTGCGCCCCGTCAAGCTCACCCGTGGTGTTATGAAACATGCCCACGGCTCGTGCCTGGCTGAGTTCGGCGACACGCGCGTGCTTTGTGCCGCCACCATCGAGGAGGGCGTGCCGGGCTGGCGCAAGGGTGCCAAGGCCGGTTGGGTAACCGCAGAGTATGCCATGCTGCCGGCATCGACCGGTAAGCGTTGCAAGCGCGAGTACGCCAAGCGTAAGGGCCGCTCCATGGAGATCGAGCGCCTCATCGGCCGCAGCCTGCGTACCGTCGTCAACATGAAGGCGCTCGGCGAGTACACCGTCACCGTCGACTGCGATGTGATTCAGGCCGATGGCGGTACGCGTACGGCGAGCATTACCGGCGCCTGGGTGGCGCTGCACGACGCCCTCGCCATGTGGGTCGAGGCGGGCAAGATCGAGCGCATCCCGCTCACGGGCCAGGTTGCTGCCATCTCTATGGGCGTTGTCGACGGCAACACCCTGCTCGACTTGGATTATTCCGAGGACAGTCACGCCGAGGTCGACATGAACCTTGTCGCCACCGATACCGGTGAGATGATCGAGCTCCAGGGCACGGGCGAGCAGGCGCCCTTCGACCGCAAACGCCTCAATGCCCTGCTCGATTTGGGCGACAAGGGCATTGCCGAGCTCATCGAGCTCCAGCGCCAGGCCCTCGCCTAACCTGCAAAAAAGGGACAGGTTTATTTTGGTAGGTTTTATCCGCGGAGACGTCTAGACACAAGACTGCCGTTGATTGAGAGGGGAGAGGCGGAGGCCCTCGTCGCCCTCGGTGCGGCATTGCTATAGAGACAAGGAGACCACTCATGGCACTTGAGAAGATCGACATCGACACCCTCGACCCAGCGGCGACCATTGTCGTGGCAACGGGCAACGCCCATAAGCTCACCGAGATCGAGGCCATTTTGGGCAAGGTCATGCCCGAGGTTCGCTTTGTGGCGCTCGGCCAGCTGGGCGATTTTGAGGACCCCGAGGAAAACGGCACGACGTTTTTGGAGAACGCCATCATCAAGGCGCAGGCTGCCGTCGAAGAGACGGGGCTCATGGCCATCGCCGACGATTCTGGCTTGGTCGTCGACGCGCTTGACGGCGAGCCGGGCGTGTATAGCGCGCGCTATGCGGGCGTGCACGGAGACGATGCCGCCAACAACGCCAAGCTTCTCGTTAACCTGGAAGGCGTGGCGGACGAGGACCGCACCGCGCGCTTTATGAGCGTCGTTGCGCTTATCGACACGGATGGTCTGGTCACCTATGGCGAGGGCGCCTGCGAGGGCGTTATCGCACACGAGGGCCGCGGCGATCACGGCTTTGGCTATGACCCGCTGTTCCTGCCGGTCGACACGCCGGGCAAGACCATGGCCGAGCTGACGGCGGACGAGAAGAACGCCATCAGCCATCGTTTCCACGCGCTCGAGCATCTGTCCGCCAAACTGACGGGCGAGGAGTAGGCCGTGCGTGCGGTGGTGCAGCGCGTACTCAACGCCGGCGTGACGGTCGACGGCGAGTGCGTGGGCAAAATTGGGCGCGGCTATCTGGTGCTGCTGGGCGTGGGCCACGGCGACACGCGCGCCGAGGCCGATAAGCTGTGGGGCAAGCTCCGCGGCTTGCGCATTAACGAGGACGAGAACGGCAAGACCAACCTGGCACTTGCCGATGTCGACGGCGAGGTTCTCGTAGTGTCGCAGTTCACGCTGTTCGCCGATTGCCGTCACGGCCGCCGCCCATCGTTTACGGATGCCGGCGCCCCCGATGTCGCCAACGAGCTCTACGAGTACTTCCTGACGCTCGTTCGTCAAGATGTCGAACACGTGGCGCATGGCATCTTTGGCGCCGATATGAAAGTCGACCTCGTCAACGACGGCCCATTCACCATCGTCCTCGATACCGACAATCTGTAAGTAGCCAAATTAGCTACTTGCGCGTGGTCGCAACAGGGTGCTATAGTATTAGAGTTTTGTCTATCTTAGGGGTATTATCCCCTTTTTGAATTGCACCTTCTGGAGGCCCTGTTCATGGAAGAGATGGAAGTCAATCACGTCGACGACATCCACGAGAAGCTGACCGATATGGTGGGCGATCGCGTCAAGGTGAAGGCCAACATGGGCCGCACCCGCGTCGTCGAGCGCATGGGCACCATCAAGAGCGTCCATCCGGCAGTCTTTATCGTCGAGGTTGACGAGCGCCGCGGCCGCAAGTCGCGTCAGTCCTACCAGTATATCGATGTCCTCACCGGGCAGGTCGAACTGTTTGACCCCGAGAGCGGCGAGCATATCTTTACCCCGCTCGGCAACCAGCTCGAGGAGCACTAGCGGTGACCGATCGGTCCCTCACCCTTACCGCGCCGGCAAAGATTAACCTCTACCTGGGGGTTCATACCGAGCGCGATGACCGCGGCTACCACAGGGTCGATTCCCTGATGGCAGCTGTCGGTCTTTCCGATACCGTGACGGTTACGCCGGCACAGGCGCTGACCGTCCAGACGGTTCCGGCATCAGATTTTCCCATGCAAAAGAATACGGCGTATCGGGCTGCGGTTGCTATGGCCGAGCATTATGGTCGCGAGGCAAACATCTGCGTGACGATTGAGAAGCGCATTCCATTGTGCGCCGGCTTGGGCGGCCCCTCGACGGATGCGGCCGCGGGCATTGTCGCCTTGGCGGAGCTCTGGGGAATTGATCGCACCGACCCCGCGCTCGACGACATTGCGCGGGGTATTGGTGCTGACGTCCCGTTCTTTTTGCACGCGAGCCCTGCGTTCTACGTAGGTGGGGGAGACGTGCTGGCAACTGAGTATCCCGCGCTGCCCGCAACGCCCGTCGTGTTGGTCAAGCCGCGCGAGGCAAGCGTTTCGACAATTGAAGCCTATCGACGTTTTGACGAGGCTCCGGTGCCTGCAGACAAGCCCGGCGCGATAGCTTCTGCCTTGCATGCTGGTGATGCCGAGACGGCATATGCGCTCATCCATAACAACCTGGGTGTCATTTCCGCACAGATGGAGCCGCAGATACAAACGGTTCTCGATTGGCTGCGTAAACAAGACGGCACCGTTGCTGTAGATGTGTGCGGATCGGGCGCCTGCTCGTTTGCCATTTGCGACACCGCCGCCACGGCCGAAAGGCTTGCCGACGCTGCCCAGCAAAACGGCTGGTGGGCCTGCGCGACGGAGCTCATTCCCAACACGGTTCGCATCGAAGTGCCAAAGAAGTAAAAATTTCTCTAGCACACGACGGAAATCTTTGTTACTATAGTCGAGCTAACGGGTTGTGGCTCAGTTTGGTAGAGCACTGCGTTCGGGACGCAGGGGTCGCTGGTTCAAATCCAGTCAACCCGACCAGAGCATGAGGAGGGACCGCTTCTTGCGGTCCCTTTTTTTAGCTATTGTTGTGATACCGCGGCACCCGCGGTATACTCATTCGAGCTTGTCTCGCTGTATTGTGGAGGTCTACATGTTTGGACTGAGGGCTCCTGAGCTCATCATTATTCTCGTTGTTGTCCTGATTATCTTCGGGCCTAAGAACCTGCCGAAGCTCGGCAAGTCCCTCGGCTCTACCGTCAAGAATATCCGCGAGGGTATGGAGGGCGACGATAAGGGCGAAACCAAGCAGGCCGAGGACGTTGTGGTCGAGGAGTCCAAGGAGGACAAGGAGATCGCAGAGCTCGAGGCCAAGCTCGCTGCTGCCAAGCAAAAGAAGGCAGAGGACAGCGACGCGGACGCAGAGTAGTCCCATCCCTTTGGGGTGAGCACCTGACCGGCTTGCCCGCAGGCTAGCCGGTCTTTTTCGTTTTGTTGACAGTTGATCGTTACATCATAGTTGGGGAGATATCCGTATGGACGCAAGCCAGATCGTACTGACCGCTGAGGGCCGCCAGAAGCTCGTCGAGGAGCTCGCTTGGCGTGAGGGCGATTACGCCAAGGAGATCGTCGAGGACATCAAGGAAGCCCGCGCGTTCGGCGACCTTTCGGAGAACTCCGAGTACGACGCCGCCAAGGACAAGCAGGCCCAGAATGCTGCTCGCATTGCCGAGATTCAGGCCATCCTCGCCAACGCTCAGGTTGCTGCCACCACGGGCGATCTGACCGTCTCCATCGGTTCCACCGTTTCTCTGATCGATCCCAACGGTGAGGTCATGGAAGTCACGCTCGTCGGTACCACCGAGACCAACTCGCTCGAGCACAAGATCTCCAACGAGTCTCCGGTCGGCCACGCTATCATCGGTCACGGCGAGGGCGACTCCGTCGAGGTCGTTACGCCTTCGGGCAAGACCCGCGTCTACACCATCGCCAAGATCGCACGCTAGACCACGGTCCCGCGTAAAGGTATGTTTTCGCTCCCTGGGACCGAATCCTGGGGAGCGTTTTAGTTTGAGGAGCTAACTATGGCAGAGAACCAGAACGCCGCCGAGCAGGCATCGACGCTCAACGACGAGCGCGCCACGCGCCTGGCCAAGCGCGCCGCCCTGTTCGAGGCGGGCCAGAACCCCTATCCCGAGCACTCCGAGATTGAGGACTACGTCGTCGACATTGAGACTAAGTACGCCGAGCTCACCGATGGCGAGGACACCGAGGACGTCGTGAAGATCGGCGGCCGTGTGGTCGCCAAGCGCGGTCAGGGCAAGATCATGTTCATCGTCGTGCGCGACGCGACCGGCGAGATCCAGCTGTTCTGCCGCATCAACGATATGGACGAGGCCGCCTGGAATACGCTCAAGGCCCTCGACCTGGGCGATATCCTGGGCGTGACCGGCGTGGTCGTGCGTACCAAGCGTGGTCAGCTTTCCGTTGCCCCCAAGAGCGCGACGCTGCTGTCCAAGGCCGTTCGCCCGCTGCCCGAGAAGTTCCACGGTCTCTCCGACAAGGAGACCCGCTATCGTCAGCGTTATGTCGACTTGATCGCCAACGACGACGTTCGCGAGACCTTCCGCAAGCGCTCGCAGATCCTCTCCACGTTCCGCCGCTTTATGGAGTCCGATGGCTACATGGAGGTCGAGACTCCTATCCTGCAGACCATCCAGGGCGGAGCTACTGCCAAGCCGTTCATCACGCACTTCAACGCGCTCGATCAGGAGTGCTACCTGCGTATCGCCACCGAGCTGCACCTCAAGCGCTGCATCGTCGGCGGCTTTGAGCGCGTTTTCGAGATCGGCCGCATCTTCCGCAACGAGGGTATGGACCTTACCCATAACCCCGAGTTCACCACGATGGAGGCCTACCGCGCCTTCTCCGATCTCGAGGGCATGAAGGCGCTCGCCCAGGGTGTCATTAAGGCCGCTAACAAGGCTATCGGCAACCCCGAGGTTATTGAGTACCAGGGCCAGACCATCGACCTTTCTGGTGAGTGGGCAAGCCGTTCCATGACCGATATCGTCTCTGACGTGATTGGTAAGCAGGTCACCATCGACACGCCGGTTGAGGAGCTTGCTGCCGCCGCACGCGAGAAGGGCCTGGAGATTAAGCCCGAGTGGACCGCCGGCAAGATCATCGCCGAGATCTATGACGAGCTGGGCGAGGACACCATCGTCAACCCCACCTTCGTGTGCGATTACCCCATCGAGGTTAGCCCGCTTGCCAAGCGCTTTGAGGATGATCCGCGCCTGACCCACCGCTTTGAGCTGGTCATCGCCGGTCACGAGTACGCGAACGCGTTCTCCGAGCTCAACGACCCGGTCGACCAGGCCGAGCGCTTCGCTGCCCAGATGGCCGAGAAGGCCGGCGGCGACGATGAGGCCATGGAGTACGACGAGGATTACGTGCGTGCCCTCGAGTACGGTATGCCTCCCGCGGGTGGCATCGGCATCGGTATCGACCGCGTGGTCATGCTGCTCACCAACCAGGCTTCCATCCGCGACGTGCTGCTGTTCCCGCACATGAAGCCCGAGAAGGGTTTCCAGTCCGGTGCCGCTGCTGCCAAGGCCGCCGAGGCCGGCAACGCCGCGAGCCCCTTCGTCAAGCCGCTTAAGCCCACGGTTGATTATTCCAAGATTGCCGTCGAGCCGCTGTTTGAGGAGCTCGTCGACTTTGATACCTTCTCCAAGAGCGACTTCCGCGCCGTGAAGGTCAAGGCATGCGAGGCCGTCAAGAAGTCCAAGAAGCTGCTGAACTTTACGCTCGACGACGGTACCGGTACCGACCGCACCATCCTCTCCGGCATCCATGAATACTATGAGCCCGAGGACCTGGTCGGCAAGACCCTGCTTGCCATTACCAACCTGCCTCCGCGCAAGATGATGGGCATCCCCAGCTGCGGCATGCTCATCAGTGCCATCCACGAGGAAGAGGGCGAGGAACGCCTCAACTTGATTCAGCTCGACGCCTCCATCCCCGCCGGCGCAAAGATGTACTAACTAGTTACGCGGTTCTACGAACCGCGTAACGGCTCGACGCTGCGCGGGCCGCATTTGGACAATCTGACGTTCAACTTCAAGGGCGCGACCAGAAGGTCAGCGCCCTTTCGTTTCACGTCACCTTGTCTCAAATGCGACCCGCTCGCTGGCGTTGCCAAAACATCGATGTAGTCATTGGGGACGTTCTTAAACGACTACCCAACGGATATTGCGCACATGGCTCGCATGACAGCCATCTCTTTTATGTTTCCTTTAGCCGCCGCTGCCTAGGATGGGGGTTAGTCGGTAGGAAGGGAGCGCCTGTATGGACGATGCGAGCGAGCGTGCAATCGAAGAGGACATGCTCGATCAGTTCAACTACTTTGATGATGAGGACGAGGAGCTGATCGACCGTCGCGAGCCAGCGCCGCTTGATTCCTTTGATCTGGTCGATGAAGAGGCTGATGAGGTTGAGGACGAATCAACGGAGTCCCCACAGTCTTCGCGCCTTGACTCGCTGCTTTCGAGAGCCCCCATGCACCACGGTGTTCGTGCCGGCGCACTCCATATGAAAACTGACTGGCACCAGATCGTGACGGCAGGCGATGAGCTTGCCGTCGATGCGCCGCTCACCGATAAGTCATCCATCATCTGCCGCACCGGTATGCTTATGCTCGCGAGCGGAACGGGTGCCTGGCGTGTACGCGATACCATGAATCGCGTCGCCGCCGTACTCGGTGTCACCGTCCACGTTGACTTAAGTCTTCTGTCGTTTGAGTGCACCTGCATCGAAGATGGCCACTGCTTTAACGAGGTTGTCAGCCTGCCCACAACGGGAGTCAATACCCATCGCATTTGGATGATGGAGAGCTTCCTAAAGGAAATCGAGACGTATGGGCGCCGGTTTACCGTGCACGAATACCACGAGATGCTCAAGACCGTTGAGAGT
The DNA here is from genome assembly GCA_019414245.1 of Collinsella sp. Lineage (GTDB taxonomy): Bacteria > Actinomycetota > Coriobacteriia > Coriobacteriales > Coriobacteriaceae > Collinsella. The sequence continues at coordinate 51,954 of DXMK01000014.1, forward strand.
TCAAAACCCGATTACTCTCCCTGGCAACAGGGCCTTGCGGCAGCTTGTGCTTGCGGCGCCTTCGTCTTTTTGCTCGGCGGCGGCCCTATCGAGATGGCCTGCGCATTCGTAGGCGCTGGTGTTGGCAACTTTGCTCGCTCTCATATTCTCAAGCAGGGTCTTGGCCAGTTTAGCGCGCTGACGATTGGCGTTGCGCTCGCTTGCGTTTCGTATCTGCTGGCATTGCTCGGCCTTGGCCAGGTCGTACCGGGGGCAATGTCGCACCAAGAAGGCTATATCGGCGCCATGCTCTTTGTGATTCCCGGCTTTCCCCTCATTACGGCAGGCCTCGACATCGCTAAGCTCGATATGCGAAGCGGCATTGAGCGTCTTTCGTATGCCGTGTCGATTATTGTGATGGCGACCCTCGTAGGTTGGATGGTTGCCGAGTGTGTGGGACTGGCACCGGATGACTTCGCCCCGCTTGGTCTCTCACCGTTGGCTCTTACGCTCTTGCGCGTGCTGATGAGCTTTATCGGCGTATTTGGCTTCTCGGTTATGTTCAACAGTCCGGTAAAGATGGCAGCGGCGGCAGGGCTTATCGGCGCCGTGTCTAATACCTTGCGCCTTACGCTCGTCGATGCGCCGACGCTGCTTCCCTTCTTGGGCCTGAGTGCGGGCATGCCTCCCGAGGCGGCTGCGTTTACCGGTGCACTGGTATCGGGGTTGCTCGCGAGCTTAGCCGAAATCAAGCTTACCTACCCACGCATCGCCCTCACGGTGCCATCAATTGTCATTATGGTGCCTGGCTTGTATCTGTATCGCTCGATGTATTACATGTGCACCTTCGACACGGTCAATATGCTCGGCTGGTTTGTGCGTGCAGTACTCATCGTGGCGTTTTTGCCCGTTGGGCTGGGTGTGGCGCGTACACTCACCGATCCTCGCTGGCGCCACACCAGCTAATTGGTGCAAATGAAACTGATCCGCAAAACATGAACGTGGATAATCTCCCGTTTTTGACCTGTTTACGGGCTCAAAACGGGAGATTATCCACGTTTGTGGGGTGGCGCGCGCAGACGTGGTGTAAGAGCGTCCTGAGGTCCGTCGCTGCAAGTCC
>DXMK01000015.1:0-171282 GCA_019414245.1 Collinsella sp.
ACGAAGCCGTAACGGCCGTTGGGCTCTTTTGGCGCCAGCCCTTCTCGACCCGCACATCATGATTAATTTGCTTAAGGCAACAACTTTCCCGATAGATGTAATCACCGAATCAAAACGTGTACATCAGCCATCAAAGATGCCGAAAAATGTCATATTTGGAGGCTGATGTACACAAATGCAGAATCCCGCACAACCCAGTAGCATCCTCCATATGTCTGGACTCTCTATGCTTACGCTGGATAGACATCGCCGGAACGGGTATAGTATCGAAAGTTTTGTCGTTAACCAGCGGGGGAGTCCTGTGGGCATCAAAAAGAAGATCAAAAAGGAGCTTATCGGCACTTCCGATTACCCGTCGAATAAGATCTTTACGATCTCCAATTTCATCACCTTTACGCGCCTGATCCTCACCCTGGTATTTCTGTACCTGTTTGTGACGGATAACAACCGCGTCATCGCCATCGTTATCTACGCCGTTGCCGCCTCTACCGACTGGATGGACGGTCAGATCGCCCGCATGACCAAGACGGTCTCGTGGCTCGGCAAGGTCATGGATCCCATCTGCGACCGTGCGCTGCTGTTCACCGGCGTACTTGGGCTGGTGGTCCGCGGAGAGCTGCCCATCTGGGTCTGCGTGCTCATTATTGGCCGCGACATCTATCTGGGCATCGGCACGCTTATCGTTCGTCATTATCACCGTCGCCCCATCGATGTCGTCTTTCCCGGAAAGATTGCCACTGCACTGCTCATGACCGGCTTCTCGCTCATGCTGCTCGGGTTCCCCGTTATTGACGGCCTGCATCTTTTACCTTCAACCCTTACGGCCTTCCCGGGCCTCAACGGAAGCTCGGTGCCCCTCGGCATCTTCTTTGTGTACGGCGGCGTGATCTTCTCCATGCTCACGGCTGTCATCTATTCCATTAAGGGCGGAGTGGCCATTAAACAGGCTCTCGCGCATCCCGAGGACGAGGACATCGACTTTCTGAACCCTGAAATCGAAGACTGATTCGTTGGGGTATGATTACGTACGGTTCATTATTTGCGGCACGTCCGCGATAAGTTAGGGGTTGTCATGGACAACATGGTTAACAATATGCCTCAGAATGATAAGACTGCTGACGCTACCTGCGTATTCCGCGTGCCTTCAAGCGACGTCACCGTTCCCGACCTCATGGCCAACGTGCGCATCACCGCCCCCGTTCTGTCCATCGTCAAGGGTCCGCAGACTGGTGCCGCCTTTGAGCTCGAGGACGACGTGACCACCATCGGCCGCGATCCTGCGAACGGCATCTTCCTCAATGACATGACCGTTTCGCGCAGCCACGCGCGCATTATTCGTGAGGGGCTCCAGGCTCGCATCGAGGACTTGGGCTCGCTCAATGGCACCTGGGTCGACGGTGCCATCGTCAATGCAGCCCCGCTGCACGATGGTTCATCCGTCCAGATCGGTACGTTTACGCTCATCTACCACGAGAGCACGCCGGAGCGCATCGAAACCGGTGAGTAGGGCATGGCCGAACGCAACTATTTGAGTATCGGCCAAGTCGTCAACCTTCTTCGAGGCGCATACCCCGATCTTTCGAACTCAAAAATTAGATTTCTAGAGGATGAGGGGCTCATTACCCCTCATCGTACGCCTAAGGGATACCGTCAGTACTCCAAGGAGGACGTTGATCGCCTGGAGGTCATTCTGCACCTGCAGAAGACCCGCTACATGCCGCTCAACGTGATTAAGCAGCGCTTGGAAAACGCTACGGACCTGTCAACGCTCGCCTACGAGGTGGGCTTACTGTCCGATGTTCCGCTCAAGACGGAGCCCAAGGAGACTAAACAAAAGCTGCATCCCATCGAGACCATTCCCGATATGTTGGGCGTCGAGATTTCGTTTATCCGCTCGCTCGCCGAGAACGACCTTATTCGCATCATCAAGAGTCCGCAGAATCGTGAGCTCGTCGATGGTCGCGATTTTCCGATCATCCGTTACTGCTCCGAGCTGTCACGCTTCCATATCGAGCCGCGCAACCTGCGTCAGTACGTGTCTTCCGCCAACCGCGAGTCCTCGATGTTTGAGCAGGTGCTCGTGAGCATGCTCGGCATGGATACCTCCGATGACGAGCGCGACGCCAAGCTCGAGCGTGCGTTTAAGAAGCTTCACGACCTGACGGAGGGCGTGCACACCGCGCTGCTCAAAAACCGCGTTTTTGAGTCGCTCAACGCCGTGGTCGAGGACGCCGACATCGATGCACTCGATGAGGAAATCGCTCGCTCCGAGTCCACCAAGGCCAAAAACGAAGAAACTGCCGCGCCTGCTTCGCACGAGGATTCTCTCGTAAAGCCGCTCAAGGTCGTCGCCCCTTCGCACTCCGGCACCGTCACCGCGGGCAAATAACCGCTGCTGATATTTCGGCAACTCATTGAAAGGTCATGCAATGTACGACTTCGAATCTCAAATCGTCGACATCCCCGACTATCCCGAGCCCGGAGTCGTCTTTAAAGACATCACGCCGCTCTTTGGCAATCCCGAGGCGCTCAAAGCCATGACCGATGCCCTCGCCGAGCACTTTGCCGGCATGGGGATCACCAAGGTCGTGGGTCCCGAGGCTCGCGGCTTTATGGTTGGCGTACCGGTGGCTGTAGCCCTTGGCGCCGGCTTTGTTCCCGCACGTAAACCGGGCAAGCTGCCGCGCGAGACCGTAAGCCAGAGCTACGAGCTCGAGTACAGCACCGATTCAATTGAGATCCATGCCGACGCTATCAGCTCTAAAGATACCGTTTTGATTCTGGACGACTTGGTCGCGACGGGCGGAACCGTCGAGGCAACAGGTAAACTGGTGCGAGATATGGGCGCAAAGCTTATCGGTTACGGTTGTATACTTGAGCTTGCGTTTCTCAACCCGCGCGAGAAGCTCACGCCGTCTGATGACGATGTGGAGCTCTTTAGCCTGGTGACGGTAGGCTAGCCGTTACCCTTAGTTACTGGAAAGGAAGCTACATGCGCACAGCAAACACGCACAAAAACATGGCACGCTGCGCTGCTACGGCAACCCTCGCTTGTGTTTTGGGCTTGGGCCTCGCGGCTCCTGCCTACGCCGATACCGCATCCGACCTTGCCGCTGCTCGTACGAAACTCGAGCAGATCGGCACCCAAACCCAGCAGATTTACGATGAGCTTGCCACGCAGACGCAGGCGCTCGATCAGACTGCCGGCGAGATCACGCAAAAGCAGCAGGAGATCGCCGATGGTCAGGCCAAGCTCTCGACCTATGTCGCCGGCGAGTACAAAACCGGCGGTCTGAGCCTGCTTCAGGTTTTGACGGGTGTCGATGATCTGAGCGATATGCTCAACCGTCTGTTCTACTACGGCAAAGTTTCCGATAAGCAAGCTCAGACCATTCAAGAGGTCAAGGAGCTTAAGCAGCAGCTCACCGATAAGCAGGCCGAGCAGGAGAAGAACGTCGCCACCACGCAAAAGAAGGTCGACGAGCTTAATGCCCAGCAGGCTGAAGCCCAGAACGTCGTAAACTCCCTGGATTCGCAGCTGCAGGCCGAGCTCGCTGCCGAGGCCGAGGCCAACGCTGCGCTGCAGGCTGGCATTAATGCTAGCACCGCCGAAAAGGCCACGGTGAGCAACGACACCGCCGGTACGACCGAGAACACCAACAATGGCGGCCAGACCAACAATAACAACAACCAGGGCGGCAACACGCCGGCTCCCGCACCGCAGCCTGCCCCCACGCCCGCTCCGGCTCCCACGCCTTCAGCACCGAGTCAGTCTGTTGATGGTGGCTCCGTTGTTTCGCGCGCCTACAGCAAGCTCGGCTATGCGTATTCTTGGGGCGGCATTGGACCGAACAGCTTTGACTGCTCCGGTTTTGTAAGCTATTGCCTCACGGGACGCTACTGCCGTCTGGGCACCACGGTCGACTTCATGGGTTGGACCCGTGTGTCCGATCCGCAACCCGGCGATGTTGTGGTTAACTCCTACCATACCGGCATTTATATCGGTAATGGTCAGATGATCCATGCTTCCGACTACAAAACGGGCGTCATCATCAGCTCCGTTGCCGCCGGCATGAACAACAATTACATTTTCGTGCGCTACTAATTTATTACTGCAGCGAACGAACGTGGGCCTCGCGATCTTGAGTCACGAGGCCCATTCTTTTTTCCCTACCGTTTGCCATAAAATCAGGACGGCTATCTAGTATTCAAAACTAGATAGCCGTCCAATCAATCAAAAAGATGGCTATAATTGTTGGGGAACAACTAGAAAGGACCCTCAATGAGCTGGGCACTTATCTCAGATTCGAGCTGCAATCTTCGCGATTGGCAACCGACTGCACCCCGTACCACCTTTGCATTCGCTCCTCTCAAAATTCGAGTAGGGGAGCGCGAATTTGTCGACGACCTTTTGCTCGATGTTCACGAGCTTAATGTTGCCATTCAGTCGGAAGCCAGCGCATCATCGAGCGCCTGCCCAAGCGTGGGGGAGTGGGCTGAGCTCTTTAAGCTCGCCGACAAGACGATCTGCATGCCAATCTCGGAGGGTGTCTCTGGAAGCTATAACGCTGCCGCTACGGCACGCGATATGGTACTTGCCGAGGAGCCCAATCGTCAGATTCACCTGGTCAATTCGCGGGCAGCAGGCGGCAAGATGGATCTGATCTTCTTGCTGTTTGATCGTTATCTTGCAAGTAACCCGGACGTTTCCTTTGAGGACGCCTGCGCTTACTTCGACAGTCTCGAGCAAAACAGCAAGATTCTCTTTAGCCTGTGTAATTACGAGAACCTTGCAAAGGCAGGACGCATTCCTAAGGCAGCCGGCGTCATTGCCAACAAGCTCAATATTCGCATTTTGGGCACGGCGAGCGAGGCCGGTAAAATCGAGCTCGTCGGGCACACGCGTGGCGAAAAGAAGATGCTCAACAAGATCATCGACACCATGGAAGCCGAAGGTTTTACGGGCGGCGAGGTCGTTATCGACCATGTCGAGAATGAGGCAGGCGCCCAAGCACTTGCCAGCCGAATTGTGGAGCGCTGGCCAGGCTCCAAGACTATCATCATGCCCTGTAACGGGCTAGATTCATACTATGCCGAAATGTATGGGCTCATTATCGGCTACGGCATGGGCGTGGCTTCGGGCCAATAACGTCCAACCAAGCAAAAATACGGGCGGGACAAAGTGGCAGATAGCCCTTTGTTCCGCCCGTTTTATACGTCGGCTAGCTATTAAACCCATTAAACTTTAGATAGCTCATCAGGTACGCTTTCGAAACGAAGGATGAAACCGCACTGCGCACAAGCAGCGACTCACGCGTTACCTGATGCGCCGTATCGGGAACCGGCGCCTGCTCGACGGAAAACGCCGAACGAATCGATGCCTCGAGCTGATCGACCACATAATCGAAGGCCGTCGGGGCATCGTAGCTCAAACGCTGAATGTTAAAGAGTGCCTGCACCGCAGCAATAGGTAGCACCTGCTTAAAGAGGCAGATAGCGATCAGGCGGGCAATCTGCTCGCGGCCATATTGCTTTTTGACCGGAGCAGGCACCAGGCCGACCTTCACGTAGTTATTGATCATCGATGGCGTAATGACAGGGTGCTCAACGCAAATGGACAGCGGCTCCATCCACAGCGCAACATACTCAATGACCTGGTCGCGGTAGAGTGTCACATTGGGCAACTGGTTATAGCGCGGCAGACTCAACGTATTGAGTTTACGCACGATATCGGACTGAATGAATGCATCGGGCAGCACCGTGGGCTGAATATCCTCGGGCTTAATGCTTACCGACGAATCGGACATCGGAATAACGTGTTTAACGTGGTTCATAAAGGTCCTCCGTTCATTTTCTATATTGTATTCTAGGTTATCTAGTTTTGCATACCACATAGCCGGCAAGTAAAAGTGGTTGGACAACACATTGATGCATCGTCCAACCACTTTGTTTAAAGATAGCAACCTTACATAAGATATATTATCGTACTTATTCACGGAGAAACGCGTATGCGCTCGTTGCTGCTATGGCTCCGTCCGAAACGGCGGTCACAACCTGGCGTAAACGCTTGGAACGGATATCGCCGGCTGCGAATAAGCCGGGCGTACGGGTGGCCATCGAATCGTCGGTGACAATGCCGCCGTCAGGAGCCAGATCGACTAGATGCTCAACCAGCTCGGTATGCGGCAGCATCCCCGTAAAGACAAAGATGCCAAACGAGCCAGGTTCAAATGACTCGGTATGAGTCTCGCCAGATGCATTGTCCTTAAAGGTAATCGTCGTTGGCATGGCTTCGCCCGATAGCTCCACAATACTAGTTTGGTACCTAACTGTAATATTGTCCTTTGCGAGTACTTTCTGAACAACACCATCGGGCGCACGAAACTGGTCGCGGCGCAGCACGATGGTCACACTGCTGGCAATGTCGGACAGGAACAGCGCCTCTTCGCATGCCGAATTGCCACCACCGATTACAAAAACCTGCTTGCCGCGGAAAAACATGCCGTCACATGTTGCGCAATATGAAACGCCACGACCGCGATACGTATCCTCGCCTGCGAAACCTGCCGGACGCGGCGTGGCACCCATGCAAGCGATAACGCTCGAGGCAAGCGTATCGCCCATATCGTGATGCACCGTAAACAGCGCTGCATCGGCATCGTAATCGATACCCGTAACCATGCTCCATGTAACCTGCGCTCCCAGCCCCTCTGCATGTTGCTGAAAACGCTCGCCGAGTTCGGCGCCACTCAAGAGCGGAATGCCCGGATAGTTCTCGACTTCATTGGTCGTGGCGATCTGTCCACCCGACATGCCCTGCTCAATCACGGTCGTCGTCAGGTTGGCACGCGCAGCGTAAATGGCGGCAGCATAGCCCGCGGGGCCTCCACCGATAATCGCAACATCAATCGGCTGATCGGTAGTCATGAAGAATCCTCTCGTCGAAACGTTGTCGTTCTTTGCGCTCATACCCAAATTTACGTGAACATGACACTCATGCACTACAATGATAAATCGCGTAACAAAGCTGAAGGGGAGTTATCGATGGATCAAACGCAGACGAGCAATAGCGCTCCCCTGCCCATGCAAGTCACTCCCCAACCGGAGCAAATGACCGTTTCACCTACACAAAAACCCCTGGTAACCATTGTGCACGCATCGGTTGGATCGGGCCACAAAGCCGCCGCCAACGCGATTGCACAAGCATTTGACCTTATCCGCGGCACCAAGGGAATCCCTGAGGATATTGAAATTGAAGTGCTCGATATCCTTGATTTTGGACGTATTAAATTCGACGGCAATAAGACCGCGGCTTCTTTTACGGGAGCCACACGCCCTATTTACGACCTGACCTGGCGATATACGCTTACAGGACATCTGCTCTGGGGCGGCGGCACAGCATGGTCACGAATTATGTTCCCCGCCTTCAACGAATACGTCCGGACCCGCAGGCCCATAGCCGTGGTCGCAACACACATTACGGCGGCCAACGTCGCTGTGGGCGCCCGCGTCATCACGGGTATCGATTACCCGGTCATCTGCGTGCCGACCGATTACGAAGTCGAAGGCTTTTGGCCCCACAAGGACACCGATCTATTCTGTGTAGCCAACGAGTTTATGGCCGAAACGCTGCGCCCGCGCAAGGTTCCCGAGTCAAAGATCCGCATAACGGGCATCCCCATCCGAGCCGGTTTCGATTCAGATTACAAACGCGAAGATGAGCTCAGCAAGTTCAATCTCCCCATAGACAAAACCGTCGTATTGGTGATGGCTGGTGCCAGTTTACCCCAACCATACGTGCGTTTCCGCGCCGCGATGGACCACACGCTCCCCTTCTTACGCAGCTTTGAGGACATGCACTTTGTCTTTTTACCGGGCAAGGATAAAGAATACGCCACCCGACTCAAGACGCTCTTCGACGCCATGAAGCTCGAAAACGTCACGGTTCTAGACTACGTGGACGACATGGCGGCCCTCATGCACGGCTGCGACCTGGCAATTCTCAAATCGGGCGGACTCACCGTCACCGAGTGCCTGTGCGCGCATCTGCCGATGATCCTGCTGGGCAAATCATACGGCCAGGAAAAGGCCAACACCACCATGCTCACCGGCATGGGCGCCAGCATGCACGTCACCACGGCACGAGAGCTCATCGTAACCCTGCGCCACCTGCACGACCATCCCGAATCACTCAAAGCCCTACTCATCAACGGCGAAGTTCTACGCCGCCCCCACGCAGCCGAAGACATAGCCATCGCAACCATGGAGCTCGTAGGCAAACCCCAAAAGCGCAAACGAGCCTTCTGCCGCTTCTACTGGGGCGAAAAGCCAGCGCACATCCGCTAGTTTGTTAATGTCCGCTCGTCTGCGGGAGGCCCCTATATATCATCCCGTGCTCAAACATTCTCGCTTCGCTGCGAAACTGCGCGCGGGACGATATATAGGGGCCTCCCGCAGACGAGCTGCGTCCACGCGCTAGCAACTACACCGGATTCCCCCACCAGAAGCCGCAAAGGTGAAAACAAAGTTACTAATAACAGTAAGCCGACCCGATAAAGGAACAGTTCCTTTATCGGGTCGGCTTACTAGAATGGTAAAAATTATATCAAGCGAGTAGCCGCCCGCCCGTCTCTCACACATATCGTTCCACGCGCAGTTTCGCAGCGAGCGAAGCGAAGCGAGAATGTTTGAGCATGGAATGATATGTGTGAGAGACGGGCGGGAGGGATACGAGCGCCCCCCGCGAGAATGTTTGAGCACGGGATGATATATAGGCCCCTCCCACTGGTGAGCTGACGATTGAGTTTAAGCGACGCCGCTGGAGCCGAAGCCTCCTTTGCCTCGGTCGGTTTCGTCTAGTTCTTCTACTTCTACGAGGTTGACCGTAGGGACTTCTTGGATGACAAGCTGGGCGATACGGTCGCCTTTGTTGATTTGGATGTTGTTCGTGGGGTCTAGGTTAATGAGGATGACTTTGAGCTCTCCTCGGTAGTGGGCGTCGATGAGGCCCGGCGTGTTGACTATAGACAGGCCCTGCTTGATGGCCAAGCCGCTGCGGGGCTGGACAAAGCCGGCGTAGCCGTCGGGCAGGGCGATGGCCAACCCAGTAGAGACCAGACGGCGTTCGAAGGGCTTCAGGACGCAGTCCTCGTTGGAGCGCAGATCCAAGCCGGCATCGGTGGGATGGGCGTATTTGGGAAGCTCGACGGTGGGATCGAGACGCTTTATGTTGAGGGTAATGTTGGACATGGAATCACCTTAGCTTGTCGAGCTCTTGCAGAAACTCATCGACGTCTTTGAAATCGCGGTAGACCGAGGCAAAGCGGATGTACGCCACCTTGTCGATCTTGGCCAAGCGTTTGAGCACCATGTCACCCAACTCATGCGACGTGACGGCCGTCAGCGTGCGAGAGCGCAGCTCGACCTCAATGTCGTCGATAATCTCATTGAGCTTCTTAGTGTCGATATCACGCTTGATGGTGGCGCGCATCAAGCCGACGAACAGCTTATTGCGATCGAACCGCTGCTTGGTTCCGTCCGACTTAATGACCTCGATTGGGTCTTCGCATCGCTCGAACGTTGTAAAGCGGTAGTTACACGAGCAACATTCGCGACGGCGCTTAATGGTGTTATTTGACTCCTGCATACGGGAATCAACGACGCGGGTATGTGCCTTGCCGCATTTGGGACAGCGCATGGTACCTCCTTTTAAACGATAACAAGGGTACCATGCGCAGCGCAATAATGATTACGAACGAGCAGGAACCTTAAGATGCGCACCGGCGGCGAGCGAACCATGCTCCAGATGATTGACGTTACGGATCATGTCGGAAGTCTCTTGCGTGGAAAGGCCTTCGATTGGATATTCCTCGGCAAGCGACCAAAGAGAATCGCCAGACTGAACGCGAATGGTCTCATAGGTAACGTTGGAAACAGACTCGGCATACGCGGCGTGACGAGCGCTAAAGACCGACGTAGCGAGGACAAAGAAGAGCGTGAGCGCAACGGCAACGGCGACAATCGTCGAAACCTTCAGGGCAACGCGGGGCGGCGCGACTACAGCCTGCTGATTGCGAGCAGGCTTTACAGTCAAAGGCTGAAAGCCGGAGCGGCCACCCTGAACAACCGTAAAAGTGGGTTCTGCAGGCGTCTCGAGCTTAAGGGCGAGGTTTCCCTGGACCATATTCGTTGCGTTCATCATGTTCTCCTCTCGCGTGTTTTGCTGAGAACAGTTTTATCAAGCCGCGCGGACAAAAATGTCTAGCGCGAGAACGAATGTTCGGTTATTATTATCTTCGAACAGTTGTTCCTGTCAAGCAAAATTCGAACATTTGTTTGACATTGGTAGAGAGGATGCCCTGATGGCTCGCAAAATTACCAAGCGTCAGCAGCAAATTTACGACTTCATCAAGGAATATCAGCAGGAGAAGGGTTATCCGCCCAGCGTGCGCGAGATGGCTTCTGCCGTGGGCCTTTCCTCCCCCAGCACCGTGCACGCCCATCTATCTGCTCTGGAGGCGCGCGGGCTACTCAAGCGCGATGCCACCAAACCGCGCGCCCTGGAACTCTTTAACGAGGACGGTTCCTCTGTCTCAATTTCTAAATCTGATGAGCCCACCGCACCTCGCGGAACGGTCTCGCTACCGCTCGTTGGTCGCGTTGCGGCTGGGATTCCCATTCTGGCCGAGCAGAATATCGAAGACACTTTTACTATCCCGACCGAAATCGCCACCGATCAGGGTTCCTTTATCCTTGAGGTGCATGGGAGCTCAATGATCAATGTCGGCATCTTCAATGGCGATTACATCATCGTCCGTGAACAAAAGAGTGCCATGAACGGCGAAATTGTCGTGGCCATGATTGATGGTTCAGCGACCGTCAAGACGTTCTACAAGGAGCAGGGACGCGTACGCCTGCAGCCCGAGAATGACACCATGGAGCCTATCTATGCAACGAATCCCGTTATCTTGGGCAAAGTCGTCGGCTTGATGCGCCGGTTCTCGTAATGCAAAAACGCATCACTATCTTTGATACCGTCCGCGGGTTTACGATGATTTCAATGGCAGGTTTTCACGCTTGCTACGATCTCGCCTACCTGTACGACTGGGATATGCCCTGGTTTACCCAGACCGTCTTTCAAGACATCTGGCGCGCCAGCATCAGCTGGATATTTTTGTTTATCGCGGGTTGGATGTGCACGCTCTCACGCAACAATGCTAAACGAGCGGCCAAGTACGCAGCCGCAGCTTTGGTCGTCTGGATCGCAACAACGCTCGTATCGGTCGACGATTCAGTGAACTTTGGCATCATTTATTGCATGGCGGCGTGTACCGCTGTGGCAGCCGTAACACGACCGATGCTTCAGAAAGTGCCCAGCACGTGGGGCATTGCGATATGCCTCGCTCTCTTCGCAGCGACATGGGGCATCCCGAAATCGACCTATTCATTCCCCTATTTGGCGTGGCTAGGATTTCCCGACCCCTGGTTCGTTTCAGGCGACTATTATCCAATCATCCCGTTCATATTCATGTATCTCACAGGATACTTTGCTGCGCGTACCGCTCAAAGATGTGAACATCCCGCCCCAAGCTGGGCCTACGCCAATCCCGTCCCGGCGCTCGCCAGCCTTGGACGTCATGCACTCCCCTTTTATCTGCTGCATCAGCCCATCATTCTGGGCATTTTGGAGCTCGTCTACTCGGTGCGATAACGCTCGAGCCGCGACGCGATACGGGCCGGCAGCTTCGCCACAATACGAACGCCGTCCTCAAGATATTCCTCGTGCAAAAGGGTTCCCTGCTCATGCACCAGCGTGATGAGGGCGCCCTCGCGATACGGGATATCAGCAGAAAGCAACACATCGGTAGCAGCCGCCTCACGAGCAATACGGTCGACGAGATCGTCGAGTCCCTCGCCCGTCTGGGCCGAGAACAGCACGGCCTCTGGATAGCGACGACGGAAGCTCAATCGATCAACGCTATCGAGAAGATCGATTTTATTGAATACGGTAAGCGTTAAACGCTCTCCAGCGCCGATCTCATCAAGCACGCGGTCAACAGCCTCCAGCTGCCGTTCATAGTCCTCGTCAGACGCATCTACGACTTTGAGAATTAAATCGGCACCCAACACCTCGGACAGCGTCGATCTAAAGGCATCGACCAAACCATGCGGTAGCTTTTGAATAAAGCCGACGGTATCGGTAATCGTCATGCCGCGACCGCCGGGCAGGCGATACGAACGCGTCGTCGGGTCGAGCGTAGCAAACAGCTTGTCCTGCGAAAGTACCGTAGAGCCGGTCAGGCGATTGAGCAACGTCGATTTACCGGCATTGGTATAACCGGCTAACGCGACGCGAAACGCCGGTGACTCAATGCGGCTCTTGGACTGGACATCGCGACGCTGTTCAACCTGCTTAAGCTCACGACGAAGCGCGGCAATCTTGTTGCGAATCAAGCGACGGTCGACCTCGAGCTGACTTTCACCCTGTCCAAAGCGTGAGCCGATGCCACCGCGCGTCTGCTCCTTGGCAAGATGGCTCCACATGCCGCGCAGGCGAGGTAACAGATATTGAAGCTGTGCCAGCTGTACCTGCAGGCGTCCCTCACGCGTCTGAGCATGCAGGCCAAAGATATCCAGGATCAGTGCTGTACGATCGATAATTTTTACCGGCTCGCCCACGGCCTTCTCCAAATAAGATTGTTGCGAAGGCGTAAGGTCATCGTCAAAAATAACGACATCGGCATCCATGCGATGCACCAGGCCGCACAACTCTTCAACCTTACCGGAACCGATAAACGATTTAGGATATGGCTTTACCAAACGCTGTGACAAACGCGCCACGCACTGGGCACCAGCCGTGTGGGCAAGACGCTCCAGCTCATCGAGCGAGCGATCGAGCGGCCATGCATTGTCGCGCCATTCAACACCAACCAAAATGGCACGCTCGGGCTCGGGTGCCGTGGGAACAAGGGGAAAACGGGCCATTAGACAGCCTCAATACGATGCAGGATATCCTCAACGACCTCATCGATCGTAAATTCATCCATATCAAACCACACGATACGGTCATCGCGTTTAAACCACGAAAGCTGACGCTTGGCATAGCGACGCGAACGCATCTTGATGAGTTCGCGAGCCTCATCCATAGAAATCACGCCGTTAAAGGCATCGATAATCTCTTTATAGCCAATCGCCTGCATCGAAGTCAGGGCATCTGCCAGCCCCTGGTCCATAAGACCGCGAACCTCATCGACAAGGCCCTGCTCAAACATCAGATCGACGCGCAGGTTAATGCGCTCGTAGAGCATCTCGCGATTACGCGTCAGACCAAACCACAAAGCGTGATAATGCTCGCGCGGAACACTAAACTGCGACTTTTGCTGCGCGTAGGACACTCCATCATCGTGCATTTCGAGAGCGCGAATCACGCGGCGAACATTATGGGGGTGGATGACCGCAGCGGACTCGGGGTCGCGCTCGGCAAGCAGGGCATGCAGTCCCTCCTCGCCAATACGCTCGGCAAGCTCCTGATAGCCCGCACGGCGATCGTCCTCAAGTTCACCCGAGGGAAAGTCCATCTCATCGAGGGCGGCCTTGAGATACAGCCCCGTACCCCCGCAAAACACCGGCAGGCGGCCCTCGCCAAGCAAGCGCTCAACATGCGCGCGAGCGTCAGCCTGATAAAGCGCAGCAGAATATGCCACACCCGGCTCTACAATGTCGACGAGACGCAGCGGCGCCGTACACTCATCGGGCGCCATCTTTGCGGTACCGATATCCATGCCGCGATAGATTTGCATCGCATCGCACGACAGCACTTCGGACGAAAGACGAGCTGCCAAACGATCGGCAACATCGCTCTTACCAACCGCCGTCGGACCGACGATCGCAACGGCGGAAAGACCTGCCCCGGGAGCAACCATTAGCGCGGCTCGCCCACAACGGAGCCAGACAAATACCAGGTCTTGGCAACGTCAACGTCAACATCAACGATCTTGCCAACAAGCTGGTCGATGCTGTAACCCTCTGGGATAGGCGCATGCACGGTCTGATTCTTGGGACTCTTGCCCAGTAGCACCGCGTCATTCTTTTTGCTCGTTCCCTCAATGAGCGCCGGAACCACAGTATGAAGCTCACCCTGGTTATACTCGTGTGCCGTGGTCTCGATAACCTTAACCAGGCGGTTGAAACGCTCGAGAATAACCTCATGCGGCGTAGGATCATCAATCTCGGCGGCCGGGGTACCGGCGCGCTTGGAATAGATGAAGGTATAGGCCTGAGCATAGCGGACCGTCTCGGCAAGTGAGAGCGTCTGCTCAAAGTCATCTTCAGTCTCGCCCGGGAAGCCAACGATAATGTCGGTCGAGAGCGCGATGTCGGGCATGCGGTTGCGAATGCGATCGACCAGGCCCAGATAGTCCTCGCGTGTATAACGGCGATTCATCTCTTTGAGGATCCGCGTCGAACCTGACTGGACGGCCAGGTGCAGCTGCGGCATAACGGCAGGCGTCTCGGCCATGGCGTCGATGGTCTCGGGCAGCAGGTCCTTGGGATGCGAAGACGTAAAGAAGATGCGCTCCACGCCCGTATCGCCCACGGCACGTAGCAGATCGGCAAAGCGCGGCTTACCAAACAAATCGCGGCCATATGAGTTAACGTTTTGGCCCAGCAGCGTAATCTCACGCACGCCCTGGCGCACCAAACCGGTCACCTCGTCGACAATCTCCTCGAAGGGGCGGCTCTTTTCGCGACCGCGCACGTACGGCACGATGCAGTAGGTGCAGAAGTTATTGCAGCCCGTCATGATGGGCATCCAGGCGTGATACTGCGTCTCACGGTGCCACGGCATACTCATGGCATCCGTATCCTCATGCTCATTGGTGCGGATATGACGCTTGCCGTCCAGGAACGCCTCGGCAATGAGCTCGGCCACATGTGCGATGGAATGCGTGCCAAAGATGACATTGACGTTATCGACGTTGGTGAGCAGACCCTCTCCATCACGCTGCGCGATGCAGCCGCCCACGGCAACCACACGCTTGCCCGAAGGCGAAGGCGGCAGGCTTTTGCAGGAATTGCACTGACCGTACAGGCGCGTATCGGCAGCCTCGCGCACACAGCACGTCATGAAGACAACGATATCGGCATGCGCGGGATCGAGCGCCATGAGGCAGCCATACGAATCAAGCAGACCGCTCACACGCTCGGAGTCGTGCTGATTCATCTGGCAGCCAAAGGTGCGGATAAAGTAGGTTTTACCGGCAAGAATATCGCGTACGGAACGCTGGTCCATGTGCATAAGTCCTAACGATGGGGAGCGGAACGAGGCAAGCAGAAGCTATGCCACAGGCTTAACATCATCCATGACGACGTTATCCATAGCAGCTCGATTGATCTGGTGAACGTAGATAGAAAGGCGGATGGCCGTGCGCGACTCCCCGTTAATGAGGATGTCGGAGAACACGGGCGCGCAGGAAATATCAAAACCGGTTGGAATCAAAAAACCGCGCGCGATAGCAACGGCCTTAATGGCTTGGTTGACGGCACCAGCGCCGACACACTGGATGTTGACGGGTACACCATCCTTGACCATGCCGGCGATGGCGCCGGCAACGGACGCGGGCGATGATTTGCTTGATACCTTCAGGCAATCCATGAAGAAACTCCTGCATTTAAAAGTACGTTTTAACTGCAATAACTGTATCGTACCGAGTGGACTCGGTAAAGGCACTATTCCTCTTTGGCAAGATCAAAGGTCACGGTGATTCGATCACGCGAAACACGAATCTTTGGGTCGCCGCAAAGGTTGAGATAGTACCGGGCAGCAAGGTCATTAAAGTCGCGCTCCACAGCACGCGAAAACTGTGCAATGTCATCCTTGGCAATACGTAGCCCGCGACGATCCTTCGCGAGATCGACAGGAGCCGGCGCACGCGAGGACGAATCACGCTCGCGCAGCAGACGCGCGGTCACACCGCGAACGGGCTTAATCTGCCCTACCAAAATGCGATGGGCCGTGCGCTCGGACATCTCAAGACCCAAACCCGAACAGATACGGATAAAGTCCTCGGCATCAGAAGCAAGGCCTAAACGATCGACAACCGGAAGCTCGCTCTCGTCATCAATGAACAGGAGACGAGACGTATCGAGCCGGCTTGACGCCTGAGCATAAAGGGTCGCGGCAATCTCAGACGGAGAACCAAGATAGACATCGCAACCACGCAACTCTTCGAGCGCAAACTCACAAGCAGCGCGAATAATATTATGCGGACCGCGAGCACAGACATAACGTCCGTCCTCATCCTTGACGGCCTGGGGCCAGCTGGACTGATCGGCACGCTCACTGAGGCGGTTAGCCGCAACGCTCACCTTGAAGGCTGAACCAAGATCGACACCGGACGTGACCACACGGGCCTCGTCGGTGTTCTGCTTGATCGAAAACAATGCCATGCCACGACCGTGAACGCCCCAACGGTCCATCTTCATGCTCTCGAGCTTGGAGGTAACGCGGGCATCAAAGATTCGCTCTTGCATATCCTGCGGAACGCCAGAACCGTTATCCAGAAAGACAAGCGTGCGGACGCCATCTTCCTTGGTCGTGGCGAGATAGACCTTGTCGGCGCCGGCATCGCGAGCATTACGGAGCATTTCGATGACGATGTCCTCGACATGCTGAATGTCGTGCTTAGCCTGGCGCCGCTCGGCCTCCGAAACGCGGAGGCGGACATACCCCTCGCCAAGGTTCTCCTCGACGCGAAGGTTGCCCTCCCCCGACATCGACGCGATAAATGAGATGAGCTCGTTCGCGTCGCTCATGTTATTTAGCGATATCGACAGCGCGGCTCTCGCGAATCACGACGACGCGCACCTGACCGGGATACTCCATCTCTTCCTCGATCTGATGGGCGATATCGTGAGCCAGAACCGTGGACTGGGCATCGGAAATCTTGTCTGGCTGGACCATGACGTGGACCTCGCGACCGGCCTGCATGGCATAGGTACGTTCGACGCCGTCATGAGAGTTGGCGATCTCCTCGAGCTTCTCAAGACGCTTGATGTAGTTCTCGGCAGACTCGCGACGGGCACCGGGGCGAGAGGCAGAGACAGCATCGGCGGCCTGCACCAGGACATCGAGCACCGTGTTGGGGTCGACATCGGCATGGTGAGCCTCAATAGCGTGGACGATAACGGGCTTCTCGCCATAACGGCGGGCAAGCTCGGCGCCGATGACGGCATGCGGGCCCTCGACGTCGTGGTCGATTGCCTTGCCCAGGTCATGAAGCAGGCCGGCGCGCTTGGCGGTCACAACGTCCAGGCCAAGCTCGGAAGCCATCACGCCGCACAGATCAGAGACCTCGAGGGAATGCTGAAGCACGTTCTGACCAAACGAGGTACGGTAGCGCAGGGCACCAAGGGTCTTGACGATCTCGGGGTGCAGGTCGTGGATGCCGGCATCGAAGGCAGCCTGCTCGCCAGCCTCGCGCACGCGCTGCTGAACCAGGTCGGCGGCCTTGTGATACATCTCCTCGATACGGGCAGGGTGAATGCGGCCGTCGGCGATGAGGTTCTCGAGGGCGACACGGGCGGTCTCACGACGGACCGGGTCGAAGCTCGAAAGAACGACGGTCTCGGGCGTGTCGTCGATCACGAGGTTGACGCCGGAAACCTGCTCGAAGGTCCGGATGTTGCGACCCTCGCGACCGATGATACGGCCCTTGAGGTCATCAGAGGGAATGTGCACGGAGGTAACGGTGACCTCGGCAGTGTGGTCGGCAGCGCAGCGCTGAATCGCCAGAGACAGAATCTCCTGGGCGGTCTTGTGGCACTCGGCGCGAACCTGCTGCTCGGACTCGCGAATGATCGTGGCGGCCTCGTGGGTGACCTCGCCGCGAACCTTATCGAGGAGCTCCTTGTGGGCGTCCTCGCGGGTAAGGTCGGCGATACGCTCGAGCTCGGAGGTCTGCTTTGCGCAGAGCTCCTCGAGCTCACGGGAGCGCTTCTCGACCTGACCGGCCTGGCTGGACAGCTGATGCTCGCGCTTGTCGAGAGCGTCGTTGCGGCGATCAAGGGATTCCTCGCGCTGCATCACGCGGTTCTCGAGCGTACGAATCTCGTTCTTACGCTGCTTGTCCTCGGCCTCGGCGGCCTGCTTGTTCTTGATGATCTCCTCTTTAGCCTCGAGCAGAGCCTCTTTTTTGAGGGTCTCGGCCTGACGCTTGGCATCACCGATCAGGGACTCAGCCTGTGCGTGTGCCGACTGGATTTTTTCGTCGGCCTCGTGAAGACTACCCTGCTTGGCGGTGCGCATGTAGGCAATGGCGGCGATGGCACCCAAAACGATGCCAACGAGCGCTGCGATGATAGGCATGCTCACTCCTTTTTATGGATTCGTTACACAACAAAGCGAACCGTCCTTACGAACGGCTCGCGACATTTGAGTAATATGGGCGCAGCTTATGCGGGTCGGATACAGATAAACATATAAACAAACTCATCACAGATGAGCACATATCACAAAGCAAATGACAGTGTTTATCGTACGTTGAACCACAACAACTGTCAAATAAATGGCCCCAGCACGGCGGCTAAAACGCGGTGAACGGCAGGGCCACAAAACGCATACGCCTAAACCGCACATTCCTCACGTTCGGCATCGAGACGTGCCTTAACGGCATCGGCGGCGATGTGATACGAGAAGCCCTTGCCCATCAAAAACCGAACCAGTTTTTCGAATCCGCGCGTCTCTGGAACACGTCGCTTGGCGAGCAGGGCTGACGCACGCGCCAAATCGTCTTCGACGGCAAAATAGTCCTCGGGATAACCGGGAATGTCATCGAGCACGACATGACGGCGCTTGAGCTCGGTCTCGATTTTACGCTGTCCCCAACCGCGCCGCTTGCGTTCCTCGATAAAGTACGAGCAAAAACGGTTCTCGTCCAAAAACCGATACTCGGTCGCTCGAGCAACCGCAAAATCGATCGCGGGCTGTCGAAAGCCATAGCGAGCCAACTTATCCCGTACCTCGCCCGTGGCATGATCGCGACGCGAAAGCATCTCGGTCACCATGGTGAGTGCACATTTGCGTTCGATAAGCTGCACCGCCTCGCGAAAGTCATCCCAATCACAGGGAAGATCGGGGCGGTTCTTAACGTACAGGCGCGCCACGCGCACGGGAATCCAAATGGAACGTTCGAAACCGCCCTCAAGATCGCAATCGATATGCGCGCAGGGCTTTTTAGACGCATAACCGCTCGAGAACGAGGAGGCCACCTTCTTATCGGGAAAGACGACCGTAGCCTCGGTCACCGTATACGACATGTCGGCATCCGCTACTCGTCGTCATCGTCGAGCATCGCGGAGCCATCGATGGCGTACAGCTCATCAAACTCCTCGGGGGCGGGCTGATCGGTCAACTCAACCTCGGAGGGGGCATCATCGTCATACTCAAGACCGCAGGCAAGGCGAACCTTGTGCTCGATCTCGTCAGCGCAATCGGGATGTTCGCGCAGGAACGTCTTGGCGGCCTCGCGACCGTTGCCGAGCTTATCCTCGCCATAGGCAAACCAGGACCCCATCTTTTTGCAGATGCCGCACTCGACGGCCATATCCAGAATCGAGCCCTCTTTGGAGATGCCGGTGCCGTACATGATGTCAAACTCGGCCGAACGGAACGGAGCCGCCACCTTGTTCTTAACGACCTTGGCACGAACGCGATTGCCGATAACCTCGTCCTTGAGCTTGATGGTATCGATTTTGCGAATATCGATTCGCACGGAAGAGAAGAACTTGAGCGCACGGCCGCCCGTGGTGGTCTCGGGGTTACCGAACATGACGCCGATCTTCTCGCGCAACTGGTTAATGAAGATGCAGGTCGTGTTGGACTTGGAAAGCGAGCCGGCGAGCTTGCGGAGTGCCTGGCTCATCAAACGAGCCTGCAGGCCCACGGTCGTGTCACCGATCTCGCCCTCAATCTCGGCACGCGGAGTCAAGGCGGCAACAGAGTCGACGACGATGGCGTCGATGGCACCGGAGCGCACAAGCATATCGACGATCTCGAGCGCCTGCTCGCCCGTATCGGGCTGGGAAATGAGGACCTCGTCGATATCGACACCGATGCGCGCGGCATAGGTGGGATCAAGCGCGTGCTCGGCATCGATAAATGCCACAACGCCACCCATTGCCTGGGCCTCGGCCAGGATCTCGAGCGAAAGCGTCGTCTTACCGGAGGACTCAGGACCGTAAATCTCGACGATACGGCCGCGCGGCACGCCGCCGATACCCAGCGCGGCATCGAGGGCCAGGGCGCCCGTGGGAATGGCCTCGACCTCGAGCTCGGGACCACCGTCGCCGTACCTCATGATGGAACCCTGGCCGAATTTCTTCTCGATCTCGGCCTTGGTGGTGGCGATCATCTCATCGCGCTCTTTACCCGTCGTGCGAGCATGAACGGTACGTACGGGACCTGAATTCTTGGCCATGAATAGCCCTCCTCTTAACAACCTGCATCGATAATAAACGAACGGCTGTTCGTGGTCAACCGTTCAGGCCAATCATATGCAGGCGGTCTTTCCAAAACCCAACCAAACGCCGACCAAACACTGACCAAATGCTTGACCACAAAGGACCAAATATGAACAAGGCAGGCAAAAATACATCTACAACCAGCACAAACGCCAAATGAGCCTAAGGTCCCTATCTCCACAATTAAGGGGCTCGGAGGCCCCTTAAAACACGTCTATTCCATAGAGTTGAGCACAAGGGCAATGCGACCCAATGCCTCCGTGACCGCATGGGCACGAACACACGAACGGTCGCCCTCATAGTGGCAGCGCACAGAGTCCACGACCGGCACGCCCCCATCGGCGGAACGATGCGCCCAGCCAATATAGAAAGTGCCCGCCGGATCGTCCTCAGTGCCACCGCCGGGGCCGGCATAACCCGTTGCGCTCACTGCAATATCGCTCTGGTACAGCTCCAGCGAACCCACCGCCATCTCGCGCGCGGTCTGATGCGACACCGCGGTATAGCGGTCGAGCGTCTCCTGCTCAACACCAAGAACACGATGCTTAATCTCATCGCAATAGGTCACCGCACCGCCACGCAGCACCGCCGAGGCGCCCGGGATATCGGCAATCGTCGAGGCGATCATACCCGCCGTCAGCGACTCAGCCGTCGAAACCGTCACGCCCCGAGCGCTCGCGCGCTCGACAATATCACGCGCCAGCTCCTCGTTATGTGCGGAAATCTGCTCAAAAGAGTCCGTCATACCCACCAGGACCTAGACCGAAAAGACGATCTTGCGGCAGTTCCAGAAGTACTGGGCGCCCGAGATAACGGTCAGGACAACGGCAACGGCGTACAGGAAGCGCGACACCGAGTAGATGCCGAGCGTCAGCGCCACCGGGCCAAGGTGCAAGCCGGCCATAGCAAAAACGCACAGGTAACCGCAAATGGAGACCATCGTGGTTGCCGTCTTGTACTTGCCGAGCTTATCGGCCGCAACGACCACACCGGCCGCACTCGCGACCATGCGAAGGGCGCTCACCAGCAGCTCGCGGAACAGGATAATGAACACGGACCACACGGTCACCATACCAAAATCCAAGAACAGCAGCAGGGCCGAGAACACGAGCAGCTTATCGGCGATGGGGTCCAAGAATTTACCGAAGTCGGTGATCTCGTTGCGCGAACGCGCCAGATAACCGTCGACCTTATCGGTGCACGACAGGATCACATACAGAATGAAGGCAGCGGCGGCGAGCGGGCCGTCGAAGGTGCTCCAATCCGTACCGGCAACACTCGTGTGAGAAAGCGCCGACACGATCATGAACACCGGGATAAAGACGATGCGAACGCACGTCACGATGTTGGCGGGCGTCCAGACACTCGTCAGTTCCTTATTGCTCTCGTTAGCCACGACGCTCTCCTACTCCACAACATGACCGATAAGCTCATAGCAGAAGCTATCGGTAAACTCGACGGTCAGAATATCGCCCACGGACGCCTCGCTGGCGTCCAGATGCACCGCGCCATCGGAATCGGGCGCCTGGAACCAGGCATGGCCGATCAGCTCGGCGCCATCCTCGGTCTCTTCGATACCGTCGACGATCACCTGGGCGCGCTCGCCCACATGTGCGGCGGTGGCGGCAAAACCGAGCGACTCGGCCAGGTCCATGGCCTCCTGGGCGCGCTCGAGCTTGACCTCCTCATCGACCTGACCCTCCATCTTAGCGGCCAGGCTGCCCTCCTCCTGCGAGTAGGCAAAGACGCTCGTGTAGTCAAAGCCGACGGTGTCCATAAAGTCGATAAGGTCGCGGAACTCGTCGTCGGTCTCGGTCGGGAAGCCGACCATGGCCGTGGAACGGATCACGATGCCGGGGATACGCTCACGCAGATCGCGGAACAGGTCCTCGAGCTCCTGGCGCGAACCAGAACGGCGCATAGCCTTAAGGATGCGCGCGTCGCAGTGCTGCACGGGGATATCGATATAGGGCAGCACCTCGGGCGTATCGCGAATCGTCTCGATGAGTTCGTCAGTCATGCCCTCGGGCTGCAGATAGAGCACGCGGACCCAGACGTTGTGCGGGCGCACGGCCTCGGCGACGGCACGCAGCAGCTGCGCCAGATTGCGCGGCGAGCCATCGGCGACGTCCTCGTCGGCAAAGTCGGTACCCCAGATGCCCGTGTCCTGGCCGATCAGCACGATCTCGCGCACACCGCCGGCAACCAGGTCGCGTACCTCGGAGATAATGCTCTCGGCATTGCGCGAGTGATAACGACCGCGGATATACGGAATCATGCAGAAGCTGCAGAAGCGGTTGCAGCCATCGGAAATCTTGACGTAGGCGACAGCGCCCTCGACAGTGCGCTTGACTTGCGGAATATAGGCGGTAATCTCGCGCTCGACACCCAGCACGCCATCGATGACCGTCACGATGCCATCCTCCTCGTCGGCCTTCACAAAGGCAGCGACCTCGGGCAGCTCATCGGGCAGGTCGTCGCCATAGCGCGACGGCACACAGCCGCACATGACGATGGGACAAGAACGAACGCCGTCCTGCACCTCGTTGGCGAGCTCGAGCGTGGTCTCGATGCTCTCGGACGTTGCGGAGGCGAGGAACGAGCATGTATTGACGATGGCGATATCGGCATCCTGTGGGTCGAATGCCTCCTCGTAGCCCGCGGCGGTCAAAAGAGAACGCATGCGGTCGGTGTCAACCTCGTTCTTAGCGCACCCGAGGGTGATGTAGAGCACGGAGCCCAACGGTGTATCCATGTTGGAGAGCAGTCCTTTCGAATGATATTAGCGGTAGTTGGTGAACTGCAGCGGCTGGCCGTAGTCCTGGTCGCGCAGGAACTGGATCACGGTCTGCAACGCGTCCTTCGAAGCAGAGGAAACACGCAGCTTGTCGGCCTCGATAGTCACCTTGACCTTGAGCTTTTGGTCCTTGATGTCCTTGTTGATCTTCTTGGCGGTCGTCTGGTCGATACCCTCGACGATATGGCCGAGCACGCGCACGGTGCCGCCCGATGCCGCCTGCGGAGCATCCCACGAGACAGCCTTGAGGTCGATGCCGCGCTTGATGAGCTTGGAGCTCAGCACGTCGATAATCTGCTTGGAGACAAAGTCGGCCGGGGCGTTGATCGTAAAGAGCTTGTCGCCCTTCGAAAGCTCGATCGTGGCGCCGGAATCCTTCAGGTCATAGCGCTGGGAAATCTCACGCGTGGTTTGCTGGAAGGCGTTGTCGACCTCTTGCATGTTGACCTCGGACACGACGTCGAAGCTGGAATCTTTAGCCATGATGTTTCCTTTCGCGTACGAGCGGCTTAGTAGCTATCGTACGAATAGTCGGTAGAATCGGTGGGCGTCTGGCCGTCAGTTGCGGTATCGGCGCCATCCGTGGACTGGGCATCGGTGCCGTCGGTGGTGTCGGCACCATCGGTGGTGTCGGTACCATCAGAACTTTCACCATTCTCGGAACCAGTCGTCTCCTTCTTGGGAACGGTGATCGTCACACGCGCCACGCCCGAGGTCTTGGTATCGTAACGGACCTTTTCGCCGTTCTTGGTAACGGTGACATCGGAAGGCTTGGACGTGGTGATCTCGATCGAGGACTCAGGCGTGTACTCCTGCTCAAAGGGGCCAGTCGCCTGGGCGCCATAGACCGACTTGCCATCGACCTTGACCTCAATCCAGGCGGTCTTTCCCTTGGCAACGGAGACCTTGACCTTCGTTACCTCGTTTTCTTCCTTTTTAGCCGTCGTCTTGGTGGCGTCCGAATCGGTCGACTCATCCGTCGCCTCATCGGTGTCTTCGTCCTCGTCGACCGTTTCGGTCTTCTTAGAAGACTTCTTGGGCGTCGTCTTGGTAGCAGTGGGCGTCTCGGGCGTGGTCTCGGGCGTCGAAGATGCGCAGCCGCGCAGAAGTACCACGATGAGCACGATCAGCAGCAACGCCACGGCACCGATGCCGGCGTAGACGATACGCGGATCGAGACCGTTGTTTTGAGGAGTACGGGAACCGCCGCGTCCACGACTGGAACTGCTGCGGCCGCCTCCCTGAGGCATACGACCACGATTGCTGTCGGAACGGCCGCGATAGCCACCCTGGCCCTGAAGGCTGCGCTGACCCGAGCGGGGCGCAAGTTCACCGCGGCCTTGATAGCCACGCTGGCCCGCACGCGGAGCCGAAGAGCGCTGGCCATACGGCTGTGATTGAGAGCGAAGACGCGGCGTCACCTGCGTGGCATCGGCGTCCGCATAGCCACTGCGAGAACGTCCGGTGGAGATACCACGGTGACCGCGATCGGAATAGCCGCCGTCGCCGTAGCCGGCACGAGGGTCACGCGCCACGCCGCGGGCAGCGGGAAGTGCACGGTCCTCGGGCATCGGCGTACTGCGGAACCGGTCACGCTGTGAGCGAATCTCCTCGCCCGAACCCGTCTCGGTAATATAGCCAGCCTGCTGCGGACGCTGACCATAACGCGTTGAGCGACCACCCTGAACCATCAAGAAGCGCCCATTATCCACCGAGGAACGTGAATTGACGTAGCCGGCGGCGTCCTGGAAACGACCGCCCTGCTGCGACGTCTCGCGCTCGTATGCCATCAGCTCGTCAAAGTAGGCATTGACGACCTCGCGTGGATTGAGGCCCAAAAAGCGAGCATAGCTCGAAATCATGCCCTGCGCATAGCCGCGCGGCGGCATCGAAGCAAAGTTACCGGTCTCGAAAAACTCGATGATCTGCGGCCTGATTTTGATGGTGTTGGCGACCTGCTGAATGGAAAGGCCCATTCGGCGACGCTGCTCGAGCAGCATGTCACCAAAGCGTGCAGCCATCAGAATCCTCCAAACTCACGATCTTCACGTGCCATCTCGGCGTCGACAGATTCCAGCGCGGCAAGCCCCTCCTCGTCCAACAGGACCTCGCGCGGCTTAGAACCGTCGGGCGGGCCGACGACACCCTTTTCTTCCAGCATGTCCATAATACGCCCGGCACGCGCATAGCCAACCTTCAGACGACGTTGCAGGCCAGATGTGGAGCCAAGCTGCGATTCCACCACAATATGGGCGGCTTCCCAAATGAGCGGATCATCGTCTTGCGGCTCGGCGACTCCGGTGCGGACAATGCCGCCGCCACCAGCCATGGACATGGAAGCGGGCGCCACGGCGGACAGAATCTCCTCGTGGTAGTCGGGCTCGCTCTGCGACTTGACGAACTCGACAATCTCGTTGATTTCGTCGTCCGAGACAAAGCAGCCCTGGATACGGCGGGGCTTGCCCCAGTCGACCTTGGAGAACAACATGTCGCCCAAACCGGTGAGCTTCTCGGCGCCCATCTGATCGATGATGACGCGGGAATCGATGCCCGTGGCGACGTTAAAGGCGATGCGATTGGTGATGTTGGCCTTGATGAGGCCCGTCACCACGTTGGAGCTGGGGCGCTGCGTGGCAACGATAAGGTGAATACCGGCGGCGCGGCCCAGCTGTGCAATACGCACGATCGAGGCCTCGACATCCTTACCGGCGACCATCATCAGGTCAGAGAGCTCGTCAATGATAATGACCAGGTAGGGCATCTTTTGCGGCGGGTTGTCGTAATGCTCA
Source organism: Collinsella sp. (assembly GCA_019414245.1). Classification (GTDB taxonomy): domain Bacteria; phylum Actinomycetota; class Coriobacteriia; order Coriobacteriales; family Coriobacteriaceae; genus Collinsella. The sequence goes on from DXMK01000015.1 coordinate 26,107, forward strand.
AACTCGCCGGCGGCCTGCTTTTCGTTATAGGTCGAAATCTTACGGACGTTGAGGCGTTCGAATACCTTCAGGCGGCGCTCCATTTCGGACACGGCCCACTGCAGGGCGCTCGCGGCCTGCTTGGGCTCGGTCACCACGGGCACATAGAGATGCGGCAGACCGTTATAGCCCGCAAGCTCGACGCGCTTGGGGTCGACCATGATCAGGCGAACGTCCTCGGGAAGGGCGCGCATGAGCAAGGTCGTGATGATGGAATTGATCATCACCGACTTACCAGAACCGGTCGTACCGGCGATCAACAGGTGAGGCATCTTGGCGAGGTCGGCGACGACCGGCGTGCCCTCGGCGTCGCGGCCGATGGCAAGCTCGAGCGGACCGCCCTTCACATAGGGCAGCACGTCGCCCAGATTGACGTTCTGGCGCTTGCGGTTGGGAATCTCGATGCCCACGAGCGAGGTGCCGGGGATCGGGGCAAAGATACGAACCGACTGGGCGGCGAGCGAAAGCGCAATATCGTCCTCGAGGCTCGAAATCTTGCTCACGCGCTCGCCCTCGCCAGGTTGCAGCTTAAAGGTCGTCACCGTGGGGCCGGCGATCCAGCCGACCACGCGGGCACTGCGGCCAAACTCAAGCAAGGTGGATTGCAGTGACTCAGCGGTCTGCTCCAGCTCCTTATCCGAAGACGCGGCAGAAGCCGACTGCGGGTTGGCATGTAGGATTTCGAGCGGCGGAAGCTTGAGGCCGTCCTCTTCTTCGCCCTCGTTATCTGCGGCGCCGCCGTCCGCTCCCCCATCACGAGCCGCAGCCGATTCGACAGCACTCGTGGCAGGCGCATCGGCAACCTTGGGATGCTTTAAGAAGTCGGGAATCTGAGGTGCGGCCGAAACAGGGTTCACGGCAAACGGCGGCTCGGACTCGTCAACCTTGTCCGGATCGTCCTCCATCGAAAGCTGTCCAGTGACCTGACCGCGCTTGGCGTGGCGACGCGGCAGCAAGGTTGTCTTGGCGGTCTCGAGCGGAGCCTCGTCGTCCTCGTCGTCACCCTCGGTGAGCTCAATCTCGCTATCGGACCAAGACGGGTCGGGCTCGCTTGTGTTGAGCTTGGGCGCAGCCTTGCCCTTCTTGGCATGGCGGCTCGGCAACAGCGTTGTCTTGGCCCGCTCGGCCTCCACGGCCTCAGACACGTCGACAAACGGATCTTCGTCCACGTCCTCATCGTCCAGAATCGGATCGACTTCGCTACCCATAACCGTAGTCACGGCCGCATCGGAGCCCTTTTGACGAAGAATGCTCAGATGCGGACGGGCGACACCGGGCACCGACAGGGCCTCATCGTCACCCCACGGACTCGCGTTGACGTCGGCACGACGGCGCTCGGCAAAATCTGCCGCACGGTCGCGGGCAGAGCGCAAAACGCCACCCACCGAAAAGCCGATAATGACCAAACCAACGACGACAAGCCCCAGCAAGACAACCATGGCGATAGGTTTACCCAGGGCGTTTTGCAAGGCACTTGCGATAAAGGCGCCAATGTAGCCGCCCGACACGGAAAGGTTCTGCGGCGTAAACATAAGGTCGCACGAATCGCTCGTGCCCGGCACCATCAGCGAAAGAATGGAGACGACGGCGATAAAGACCAAGGCGCCGCCCGCGACAGAGCGCACGTTAAGCGGCGAGTCCTCACCCAAAAAGAGCGTGGCGGCAAACAGCAAGATGACGATCGGCAGCACGTAGGCGCCCAGACCAAAGCCCAGGTGGTAGAAACCGGCAACCGCAGCCGTCACGGGCGCTGTTGCCGGAGAGATAACGGCAATGAGGGACGCGATCGCCAAAACGGCGATGACCACACCGGCGATATCGCGATTGGCCGAAGGCTCGACCAAGGGCTCAAGCTCATCGAACTCGGACTCATGGCCCTTATTGGCACGCAGATGGGAACCGGCACCCTTAGCAGATGCCGGTTGGTTATTGGCCTTATTGCCTTTGGCGTTTTGTGCAGATCCGCGCGCCAAACTAAACCTCCATGACGACCGGGATGATCATCGGACGGGTGCGCGTACGGCTCCAGATAAAGTTAGAGAGCGAATCGCGCACGGCCTTGCGAATGGCATCGGAACCGCTGCTCGTAAAGCTGAACTTGCCCTTCTCGATCGTCTTCATAATGGATGCGGAGGCATCCTCGGAGAACTGGTCGTCGATGGCAAACGAGACACCACGGCCCGAGAACTCGATGGCCTCGATCTTCTTGTGCTTGAGCGAGACAATGGCAACAGCGGTAACCATGCCGTCGTTGGCGAGCTTCTGGCGATCGCGCAGGACGATGGGGTCGGTATCGCCGATACGCAGGCCGTCGACGTAGACGACGCCGGACTCGACGGGTGTACCGCGCTTGACGATACCGCCGCGCATCTCGAGTGTGTCGCCGTTATCGAGGATAAAGATATGATCGTCCTTGAGGCCCATCTTGCGTGCAAGTTGAGCATGGGCGCGCAGATGCACAGCCTCACCGTGAACAGGCATAAAGTACGTGGGCTTGGCCATGGCCATCAGGAGTTTGAGCTCCTCCTGGCTACCGTGACCGGAGACGTGGACGAGAGCGCGGTTCTTATCCCACACGTCGCAGCCGAGCTTGGCCAGGCTGTTGACGACCTGCTGGACGGCCTTCTCGTTGCCGGGAACAGGAGTTGCCGAGAGGATAACGGTATCGCCCTCGTGGATGGAGAGCGTCTTGTGCTCGCCGTTGGCCATGCGGGACAGGGCCGAAAGCGGCTCACCCTGCGAACCAGTGCACATGACGACAATCTTGTCGTCGGGCAGGTTATCAATGTCGAAGGCATCGATGATATCGGCGTCATCGATGTTGAGGTAGCCCAGCTCACGCGCCACGCGGGTGTTCGTGAGCATGGAGCGACCGGTCACAACGACCTTACGACCACACTTGCGGGCGGCATCGCAGATCTGCTGCAGACGATGGATGTGGCTCGAGAACGACGCGACGAACACGCGACCCGGCGCATTCTTGATGGCGTGCAGCAGGTTGGGACCAACCTCGGCCTCAGACTTGGTAAAGCCGGGAACCGTGGCGTTGGTGGAGTCGGAAAGCAGCAGGTCGATGCCCTGCTTGGCAAAGCGGCTGATAGCGGCATAGTCGGGCGTGACGCCGTCGATGGGCGTCTGGTCGAGCTTAAAGTCGCCGGTGTGCATAACGGTGCCCTGATTGGTGCGGATGAACACGCCCAGAGCGCCGGGGATGGAGTGCGTCATCGAGAAGAAGTCGAGCGAGATGCCGCCGAGGTTAACATGGCTGCCGCCCTTGACCTCGCGGAACTTGGGCGCGCGGATGCGGAACTCGGAGAGCTTGCCCTCGATGAAGCCGAGCGTCAGCTTGCTCGAGAAGATGGGCACCTTGTTGTTGAGGTCCTGCAGCAGGTACGGAAGCGAACCGGTGTGGTCCTCGTGGCCGTGGGTGACGACGATACCGCGGAGCTTCTCCTCGTTCTCTAGAACATAGGTGTAGTCGGGAAGCACCAGGTCGATACCGGGCTGGGAGTCATCCGGGAACATGAGACCGGCGTCGACGAGCACCATGTCGTCACCGCACTCGAAGACCGTCATGTTCTTGCCGATGCCATCAAGGCCGCCGAGCGGGATGATCTTCAAGGGAGATGATTTTTTAGCTGCCATAGGTGAGTGTTGTTTCCTTTCTTCGAAACGGGTCTGAAACAACCGACGGGGCGCTTCTGGCAAACCGACCGCCGGGAACGTACAAACATGCATCGTAGAGTCGACGCAGCAACCACAGTATGATACCCATTTGCCCACCAACAGACCACCCATGCATCAAAGCCCCATCTGGACCTGTATATCCCGCCGGCCTTCCGTGGGACGGGCACTGATGAAGTTTCCTGCTCTACAGTCCTGCTCACGACGGAGGCCACATTAAGTGGCCTCCTGTTCGTGCGGAACTCGCGATAAACTTCATCAGTGCCCGTCCCACGGAAGGCCGGCCAATAAAGAGCAGGTTAATTTTGTTTTGTTTTACCTGGGGAAAGCTGGCACGTGGCTTACAACAAAGCGGATATCTGATGACAAAATAGACAACCTAACAAACAAGCAACCAACTCTGACCAGCCCTTTTGCTAGCGCGCGGCCGGGCGGCATATGAAGTTTATCGCGAGTTCCGCACGCAAAGGAAAGCACTTAATGTGCTTTCCGTCTTGCGCAGGACTGTAGAGCAGAAAACTTCATATGCCGCCCGGCCGCGCGCTAGCAAAAGGGCGACCCCTGTCCGGAGTCGCCCTTGCATGAGCTGCTTATGTGCAGTTGTTACTCGGCGTCGTGATGACGGCGGGGCTTGCGGCCTCCGTTGTCGCCGGGACGGCGCGGGCGGTCGCTGCGCTCGGAGCGCTCGCGACGCGGACGCTCACGGCGCTGGAAGTGCTCGCCGTCGCCCTCAGAGGCACCCTCGGCGCGAGCCGGGGCCTCGGGCTTGTCAAGACGATCGAGCGAGATCTTGCCGCGATCGTCGACCTCGATGACGACGACCTTGACCTCGTCGCCCACGTTGAGGACGTCCTCGACCTTCTCCACGCGACCCTTGGCAACGCGGGAGATGTGCAGCAGGCCGTCCTTGCCGGGCAGCAGGTTGACGAAGGCGCCGAAGGGCTGGATGGAGACCACGCGACCGGTGTACTCCTCGCCAGGCTCGGGAACCTTGATGATGAGCTTGATACGCTCGACGGCTTGGTCGACGGACTCGCCGGTGCCGCCGACAAAGACGGTGCCGTCCTCCTGGATGTCGACCGAGGCGCCGGTCTCGTCCTGGATACCGCGGATGACCTTACCGCCGGAACCGATGACGTCGCGGATCTTGTCGGTCGGAACCTGGATGGAAACGATGCGCGGGGCAGTGCTGCGCGTGGTGTGGCGCGGCTCGGGGATCACATCGAGCATCTTCTGCAGGATGTACGCACGACCCTCCTTGGCCTGCTGCAGAGCGCGGGCCAGGATGTCGAAGGTGAGGCCAGTGGCCTTGTTGTCCATCTGCAGGGCGGTGATGCCCTCGGTGGTGCCGGTGACCTTAAAGTCCATGTCGCCCAGGAAGTCCTCGAGACCCTGGATATCGGACAGGACCACGGTCTTGCCCTCCTCCTGGATCAGGCCCATGGCGATACCGGAGACCGGGCGCTTAATAGGCACGCCGCCGTCCATAAGGGCGAGCGTGGAGCCGCAGGTCGAAGCCATCGAAGAGGAGCCGTTGGACTCCATGACCTCGGAGACCACGCGAATAGCGTAGGGGAACTCGTTCTCGTCGGGGAGCACCGGGAGCAGGGCGCGCTCGGCCAGGTTGCCGTGGCCGATCTCGCGGCGCTTGGGGCTGCCCATGCGGCCAGTCTCGCCGGTGCAGAACGGCGGGAAGTTGTAGTGGTGCATATAGCGCTTGCCCTCGGTGGGCTCGATGGTATCCAGACGCTGACCCTCGTTGAGCATACCGAGCGACAGGACGGAAAGCACCTGGGTCTGGCCACGCTGGAACAGACCGGAGCCGTGAACGAGCGGCAGGTAGTTATCCTTCACCATGATGGGGCGAATCTCATCGGCGGCACGGCCGTCGACGCGCTCGCCGGTCTCGACGACCATGGTGCGCATGGCCTTCTTCTCGAGCTTCTTGAGCGCCACGGGGATCTCGCGCTCCCAGGCGGCCTGCTCCTCGTCGGTGAACTCGGCGCGGATGGACTCCTTCAGAGCCTCGACCTTACCGATGCGGGAAAGCTTGTCGGCGTCGCGCAGGGCAGCGGCCATCTCGTCGTAGTGGGCGAAGATGCGCTCCTGGACCTCCTCGACAGGCTGGTCGAGCGGGTACTCCTTCTTGACGATAGCGCCGTTGACCTGCTCCCACTCGGCGACGAACTCGTCTTGGGCCTGGCAGAAGGCAGCGAGGGCCTCCTGGCCAAACTTCATAGCGGCGAGCATGTCGTCCTCGGAGATCTCCTCGGCGCCGGCCTCGACCATCGAGATGAAGTCGGCAGAGCCGCCCAGCTCCAGGTCCAGATCGGAGTTCTCGCGCTCCTCGTAGGTGGGGTTGACGATAAACTCGCCGGTCTCCACGTTGCGGCCGATGCGCACGCAGGCAAGCGGGCCCTCGAAGGGCACGCCGCCGAGCGTCATGGCCAGGGATGCACCCATGACGTTGATGACATCGAAGGGGTTGACCTGGTCGGCGACGAGCGAGGTGGCGACGATGTGCACCTCGTTACGGAAGCCGTCCGGGAAGCTCGGGCGAATCGGACGGTCGATCATGCGGGCCGTGAGCGTGGCCTTCTCGCTGGGACGGCCCTCACGCTTGAGGTAGCCACCCGGGATGCGGCCTGCGGCGTACATCTTCTCGTTGAAGTCGACGGTCAGCGGGAAGAAGTCGTAGTTCTTGCGCTCCTTGGAGACGACCACGGTGTCGAGCATCGTGGTGTCGCCCTGCTTGACAAGACAGGCGCCGGTGGCCTGCTTGGCAAGCTCGCCCGACTCGAAGGTGTAGGTCTTGCCGTACAGCTCAAAGGTCTTGGATACGAGTGTCATTGTTCTCCTTTACCCCACAGGCCCCTTGCCTGCGGGCTTCTCATGTGACGCGGGCCCCCTGCCCCCGCCACGCTTCAGAGCGTGATTGTTCGCGCCCTTACACAAAAAGAGCGCCCCGCTGCGCAGGACGCTCTTAGCATGTACAAATCCTACTGGATGTTGTCGCGGATGCCCAGAGCCTTGATGAGCTCACGGTACTCGACGATGTCGTTCTTCTTGATGTAGGAGAGAAGACGACGACGACGGCCGACGAGCATGAGCAGGCCACGACGGGTGTGGAAGTCCTTCTGGTGGGACTTCATGTGCTCGGTCAGCTCCTTGATGCGCTCGGACAGGATGGCGACCTGAACCTTGGGGTTGCCGGTGTCGACCGGGGTGTTACCGAACTGGGCAGTCAGCTCCGCCTTGCGCTCTTTGGAAACAGTCATTGTTTCACCTTTCGTTTTGCGTCGCCATCGGGCGACTCGATTCGCCTCGGACTGGGAAGCCGCCGGTGGAGCGAGCAACCAAGGTCGAGGTACCAACAGATTGGTATGTTACCACAAGCAGCCCGCGCCTGCGCATCATCACCGACCCAACATGAATTCCATCGCACGGAGGCGCTGATCGGTGTGCGTGGCGGCCCAAACATGCGAAAGCCCGAGCAAGAACGCCGCCGTATGCGGGTCGATTTTCTCGGCCATAAGCGCATCGAAGGTCATCGACATGAGGGCGCGCAGCCACGCGACCTCACCGGTCGACACCAGCTCGGCACCCGGAACGCTCGATGCGCACGACCCGCACATGAGACCGCCCGCCTGGGGCGAAAAATACGACAGCATGGGGTCTCCGCACAGCACGCAGGCCGAAAAATCGGGTCGATAGCCAACGTGCGACAGCAGCTTAAAGACATATGCCGCCACAAGTAGGTCCATATGTGCCGTGTCAAGCCCGCTGCCCACCAGGGCAAGCGCTCGCTGCGTTATGGCAAAGGTAAACGGGTCCTCGGCGTCCTCGAACGAGCACACGCGCGCAACCTCGGCGATCGCGCTTGCGGCGCAGGTCGTCTCGTAATCGGGCGCAGCGCCAAGCGGCGCCTCCATAAGCTCCGCCTGAGAAACCACGTCAAGCGAGCGACCACGCGCGAGCAGCATATCGACGGTACAGAAAAGCTCGCAGCGCGCAGCCAAGCGTCCGCCGGGTTTGCGGGCGCCCTTTGCCACGGCACGCACCTGGCGGCCTCGCTCGTCAAGCATCGTCAATATCAAATCGGTTTCCTTGAGTTTGGTCTTGTCGAGGACGAGCACTTTCGTGCGATATGTCCGGGAGCCTGCCATGCGCGCCGCGCGCCCTTAGTCCTCGGCGTTGTAGCCAAAGCGGCGAATCTGGGCCTCGTCGTCGCGCCAGCCGGCCTTGACCTTCACGTCCAGCTCCAAAAAGACCTGCGTGCCAAAGATGCGCTCAAGATCGCGACGGGCGTCGATACCGATATGCTTGATCATCTCGCCGCCCTTGCCGATGATGATGCCCTTTTGACCCTCGCGCTCGACGTAAATGGTGGCGTGCACGCGCAGCACCTTCTTGGTCTGCTCGAGCGCATCGCAGATCACGCCAACGGAGTGCGGGATCTCGTCGCGGGTGCGGCGCAAGACCTTCTCGCGCACAAACTCGGCAACAAGCGTCTCGTCGGAAGCATCGGTACCCATGTCTTCGGGGAACCAACGCGGGCCCTCGGGCAAAAAGTGGGCAACGGTCTCGATGAAGGCGTCGACGTTGAAGTTCTTCACCGACGAGGTCACGATCTCGTCGTCGTATTCCATAAGCTCATGCGCTGCCTTAAGCTGCTCCATGACCTGCGCGGGGTCGGCCTCATCGGCCTTGGTGAGCACCAGGACCTTCTTAGAACGGGCGCTCTTGACGCGCTCGGCAACCCAGGCGTCTCCCCTGCCGATCGGTTTGGTGGCATCAATCAAAAACGCGACGACATCGACATCGTTCAGCTCGAACAGCGCGCTCTTGTTGAGCTCGGACCCCAGGCCGTCCTTGGGCTTGTGAATACCCGGGGTATCGACAAAGACCAGCTGGTAGCCGGGACGGTTGACGACGGCGCGCATGCGGCGGCGGGTCGTCTGGGCCACAGGCGAGGTGATGGCGACCTTTTTGCCATAGCAGGCGTTGAGCAGCGTGGACTTGCCGGCGTTGGGGCGGCCGACCAGGGCCACGAAGCCGCTGCGGAAACCGGGCTCAACGTCTCCAAAGCCCGCGAGGCTGTCGTCCTCGTCGCACAGGGCGTCGAGCTCCTCGTCGCTCATGCCCTCAAACGGGTCGAACTCCTCGATCTCCTCGTATGCCTCGGCCGCTTCGGCATCCACCGCATCCAGGGACTCGTCATCCAGAGTTTCATCGATAGGCTGCATATTGTCGGACATGGAAATCCCTTTCTAAATAAAGTCGAGCGCGTGGGCAAATACCAGCAATCCCACAATCGCGGCGGTGATGGAAAGCACGTATACGGAGGCGGCGGCGATATCCTTCGCACGCTTTGCCAGCGGATGAAGTTCCTGGGTCGCCAGGTCGACGATCGCCTCCATAGCGGTATTGCACAGCTCGCCGTGAATCACCAAGCCACAGCAGATGATAACTGTGGCCCACTCGGCAATGTCGAGGCCGACAATGCAGCCGGCAACGACGGTGCAAACGCCCGCCGCGAGCATAACCTTAATGTTGCGCTCGGTCTTGACGGCGGTGACGAAGCCCTCCATGGCGTAGGAGAACGACTTTAAGAAGGACGGATGGTCCTTGTTCGATCCGGGAATCATAGACGGCTCCTAGTCGTGGGCGTGGTTGGTGATGGGGCCGACGTGGACCAGCTTGGGGTCCTCGCCGCGCTCGAGCGCCAGATCGCGCAGGATGACGTCCTCACGGGCCTCCATGACCTCGGCCTCGTCGTCCTCAATATGGTCATATCCCAGCAGGTGCAGCATGCCATGCACGAGCATCAGGCGGCACTCGTCGGCAGGGCTATTGCCAAAGCCGGGGGCCTGACGGGCAATGACCTGCGGGGCCAGGATGATATCGCCGAGCTCGAGCGTCTTGTCTGCGGGAATATCCTCATCAAAGGCCGAGTCGCATTCAAACGAGAGGACATCGGTGGTACGGTCGATACCGCGCCACTCGTGGTTGAGCTCGTGCATCTCGTCCTCGTCGACATACGAAAGGGAAATCTCAACTTCACGCTCAACGCCCTCGGCGGTAAGCACGACCTCGCAGATGTGCTCTACCTCCTGCGCGTCGAGCAGCGTATCGAGCTCGGCATCGTTGCTGATCAATACACTCAACGGGACTCCTTTCGATCGTGCACGCGCTTCTCGCGTACATCATCATAAGCATCGTATGCCTCAACGATACGCCCCACCAAGGCATGGCGCACCACGTCGGCACGCTCGAGGTGAGAAAATGCGACATCGTCGACACGGCCTAAAATCCGCTCAACGTCGGCAAGACCGCCGCGACGACCCACCAGGTCGCGCTGACTCAGGTCGCCGGTAATCACAAACTTGGAGTTAAAACCCAGGCGCGTCAGGAACATCTTCATCTGCTCGGGCGTGGTATTTTGCGCCTCGTCGAGCACCACGAAGGCATCGCTCAGCGTGCGGCCGCGCATGTAGGCAAGCGGGGCGATCTCGATCACGCCACGCTCCATAAGCTCATCGGTGCGCTCGCGATCCATCATGTCAAAAAGGGCGTCGTAGAGCGGACGCATGTAAGGATCGATCTTTTCCTCGAGGGTACCGGGCAAAAAGCCCAGGTTCTCCCCCGCCTCGACAACCGGACGCGTCAAGATCAGACGGCCCACCTCGTGACGCTTGAGCGCGGCAACGGCGAGCGCCATGGCCAGATAGGTCTTACCGGTACCGGCAGGACCCAGGCCAAACGTGATGGTATGCGAGCGGATGGCATCCACATAGCGCTTTTGACCGAGCGTCTTGGGGCGAATGACACGGCCGCGATACGAAAGCAGCACATCATCGCGAAGCGATGTAGCCTCGTGCTCACCGTCGCGCAATACGGCCAGGCAGCGAGAGACATCGTCGGCAGAAAGCGTGCGCCCGGAAGCAGCCTCACGAAAGGCATGTTCGAAAAAACGCGCGACCAGTTCGACCTCGTCCGGGTCACCGCTCACGGCGATGCTGTCGCCACGGGCGACCACGTGGGCGCGAACTGAGCTCTCCAGCGCACGAAGGACGCCGTCGCCGGCACCCAAAACGCGCGAGGGGTCAATACCCTCGGGAACGGTAAGTCTAATCTTCGAGGCTTCCATGAAACTCCCTGCGTGCATGGACCAAGCCGGAATCATCGACTCCGATGATAGCAACATCGAGCAGGCACGGGGCTGTAAGTCCACAGGTATCGTCAAGACGGGCATGATGGAACGAGCCGAGCGTCAGGTTGTCACCATACTCGAGCACGGCACGCTCGACCGTGCCCACGCGACGACGAGCGTCGGCAATAGCGAGCTCCTGTGCGGCGGCCCGCATACGGCGGCTGCGCTCGGCCATAACCTCGGGTGGCACCTGGTCGGGCATGTCGGCAGCAAGGGTACCGGGACGCTTGCTGTAGCGGAACACGTGCATACGCGAGAAACCCACACGGCGGCACAGCGCCAGCGACTCCTCGAACTCCTCGTCCGTCTCACCAGGAAAACCGACGATGACATCGCACGAAAGGGACGCCTGGGGCAAGTTGGCGCGAATCATACGCACCGTGTCCTCAAAGGCCTCGGCGCTATAGGGACGGCCCATGCGATGCAGGGTCGCCGTGCAGCCGGACTGCACGGGCAGGTGCAAAAACGGGGCGATACGCTGCGGGTAGCGCGCCATAACCTTAAGCAGGCGCTCGGAGATATCCATGGGCTCGACCGAGGAAATGCGCACATGCGGAATAGACGTGCGCTCCATGATGGCCTCGAGCAGCTCATCGATTTCGACGTGCTCGTCGGTCGCGCTCTTGCCATCGTAGGCACCCAGGTTCACACCGGTCAGCACCACCTCGGGCACGCCGGCCTCCTGGGCCTCGCGAACTTGCTCGAGCACGGACTCGACGGGCACGGAGCGCTCGGGGCCGCGCGCCTTCCACACAATGCAATAGGTGCAGCGATGGTTGCAGCCATCCTGAATCTTCACGCCCAGGCGAGAGCGACCGAGCGCATCGACCACCTCGCCATCGCTGCAGGCGGGAACGCTATCGGACTCAACACCCAGCACCTCGCAAACACGTTCGGCGACATCTATCTTGGACGGCTCGGCAATCACGCGATCCGAAAGCTCCGACAGCTCCTCGGGATGCAAATTGACCACGCATCCGGTCACGACCACATAGGGCTCGTTTGGATGGGCCAGCGCATGACGGACGGCCTTACGGGTCTTAGCCTCGGCCTCGCCCGTAACGGCACAGGTGTTAATGACGATCAGCTCAGCATCCTGAGGCTCCACCATCGCAAAGCCCAAGCGCATAAGATCGGCAGTGATACGGTCAGACTCAACCCGGTTGACACGGCAGCCGAGGTTGACGACGGAAATATGGGGTGCGAGCACGCGGGCTCCTTAATCGAGGATATCGTCGAGGGCACTCTTGATACGGTCGGTCACCGACTTCTTACCAGAAGCGACGTCATCGCCCATCTCATCGGCAAAAGCACGGAGCAGCTCGCGCTGCTTATTGGAAAGATTGGTGGGAACGACCACGCGCAGTTGCACGATCAGGCGGCCACGCGAACCGCCACCGCCAATGCGCGGCATGCCGTAATTATTGACGCTCACGGTGTCGCCGTACTGGGCGCCGGCGGGAACCGTCACCTTAACGACCTCGTCGGGCATAATGCCCTCGACCTCAATCTCGCAGCCGAGCGCAGCCTGCGCAATCGAGATATCGCTCACCAGGTACAGGTCATCACCGTTGAGCTTAAAGCGCTCATGGTCGGCGACGCGCACGTTGACAATCAGGTCGCCCGAAGGCTCGCCGCGAAGGCCGGCCTCGCCAAAGCCGCTCACACGAAGCTGGCGACCGGTCGAAACGCCGGCGGGAATATCGATGTCGATCTTTTCGTGCGAAGGCGTGCGGCCTTGACCGTCGCAGGTCTCGCAGGGATGATCGATAACCGTGCCCTCGCCATGGCAGTCGGGGCAAGGCGAGGAAGACTGAACCTGGCCCAAAAACGATCGCTGAACCGTCGTGACGTAGCCCGTACCGTGGCAGCGGCCGCACTGCTTTTCCTGTGCGCCCTCTGCCCTACCGGTGCCATTGCAGTCCTCGCAAGGAGCAAGGCGGTCATAGCTGATTGTCTTTTTGCAGCCGAGCGCCGCCTCCTCGAGCGTCACCGAAAGCGAGATGGCCATATCACGTCCGCGACGACGCTCACGACGGCTGCGGGCGCCACCGCCGGCACCGCCGCCAAAGAACGACGAGAACAAGTCGTCCATGCCCATGCCACCAAAGATATCGTTGATATCGACGTAGCCGGAGCCACCGGGGCCGTCGGCAGTGCCGTAACGGTCGTAGTTAGCACGCTTCTGCTCATCGGAAAGAACGGAATATGCCTCGTTGAGCTCTTTGAACTTAGCCTCGGCCTCGGGGTCGTCCGAAACGTCCGGGTGTACGGTACGGGCCTTCTTTAGAAACGCGCGCTTAATCGTCCGCGCGTCGGCATCCTTGTCGACGCCAAGCACCTCGTAGTAATCCCTATTTTCCGACACGACCGAATCCTTCCGACTTTCATTATTGTCACAGTGCGTCCTATACCCAAGCTGGGCCGGCCGCAAACAGAGGGTTTGATGTTATTGCATTGCGTAGGGCGAAAGCATGGCACGTTGCGAGCAGCTCGCAAACCAAACCGACACGAGCGCAAACATAAATCCGTTGGCAAAACCGTTGGCAAACTGCATCGCGCCGCGCTTCCACCACAGCAGGCTGCGGTGCAGCACGCCGTCCGAGAGCACCATGAACAGGCCCATGGCAAACGGAATAAAGCACATCACGGCAAAGGCCGAGAACACACCCGAGATGGCCGATAGCACCAAAAACGGCGCCACGATGCCCATCAGGTAAAAACCGGTACGGGCCTTGCCTTCCAGGCGCTCGGCCTCAACATGGGCCCGACCGACCAGATCACCGCCAGAGGCGCCGTTGGTGCCGGCGTGACCCATGCCGCCAATACGGACCTCGTCGCCATCGTGCGTGCCGGCGGGAAACTCAATCGTCTGCTCGGAGGTCACACGGGTTCGCCCGCTGCCGCCGCAATCGGGACAGGGGTCGGCGACGACCTTACCGGAGCCACCGCACTCAGGGCAGACAGACTGGAACGTGCCGGCACCAAACAGAAAGGACAGGTCGACATCGATGTGGCCGCGACCGCCGCAGCTCGGACAGGTATGTGCATGCTCGGACGAAACAGAGCCCGAACCGCCGCAGTGACCACAGGTATCGAAGCGCGTATAGCGGACGGTCTTGCGGGCACCGCCCTTGGCCTCCTTGGCGTCGAGCTTAATATCGACGACGACGTTGGCGCCGTTCTCGGGATTATAGGCAGCCTGCCCGCGACGCGGCTGACCCCAGGCGCCACCAAAGGGAAAGCCGCCCTCAAAGGGATTGCCGTAGCCCGCGCTGCCGGCGTAACCGCCGCCATAGGGCGAAGCCGTGGGAGCGCCGGCAAAGGGATTGCCCGAGCGCATGGCGTCGTAGCGCGCACGCTTCTGCTCGTCCGAAAGCACAGCATAGGCCTCGGAAACCTCTTTGAACTTTTCCTCGGCATCCGGTTCTTTGTTGACGTCCGGATGGAGCTTGCGGGCCTTTTGCTGGAAGGCTTTCTGTATATCACGCGAGGTGGCGTCCTTGGAGACACCCAAAATCTCGTAGTAATCTTTTTCGTTCATCGTCGCCATGCGCGGCAACCTCCTGCTCACAGCAGCGTATATATTGCGGTAATTCTACCCGAGCGGCCTAGGCTAGACCCCAAAACAGCTCGAACAGCACATTTCCATCGAGCCAGCCCAAGTGAGTGGGCGCTAAACGAGCACGGACGCGACCTGCGATAACGTCTTTCGAGGTGACGCGCCCCGCATGTCCTTCAATATGATCGGGCACCCAGGTGGCAAGGCCCAACTCGACCGCACGGTCGCAGGCCGCCGCCAACTCGTCTGCAGCGATCACGCTTGCCGAGCGAACCAACAGATCGGGCCCAATGCCACGCGTCATGCGACAGGCAAGCATCAAATCCTCGGCCGCCGCCTCGCGCTGCGACAGATACTCGGCATCAAACGTCGTCGCGGCATCGTCGCGTTGCACCAAGCGCACGCGATACGCATCGCCGCGAGCAAGCACGTCGGGAAACAGCCCGGCCAAGCGATCGAAATCCTCGGCGTCGAGCATACCGGCGGCAGAGCGGCCCAAACCCAGATAGCCCTGTCCGGTCCAATAGGCAATGTTGTGGGCGCACTCATGGCCGTCGAGCGCGTAGCTTGCCACCTCATACGGGTGATAGCCGGCCGCACTCAGGCGCTCACGCGCCGCATCCATGCATGCAGCCTGAAAATCCTCGTCGGGCTCGAGCGACTCGTCGCGACACGCCATGCGATAGAGCGGCGTGCCCTCCTCGAGCGTGAGCGGGTACACCGACACATGATGCGGCGCCGCCGCCAACACGCCATCGAGTGTGCGCTGCCAGCTTAGGTCGGTCTGCCCGGGAAGGCCGCACATCAGGTCGCACGACACGACAAGCCCAGCGTCCTTGACCGTCGTGATGGCAGCGAGCGCCCGATCGGCATCGTGAATGCGGCCGATGGCGGTAAGTTCGGCGTTATCGAGCGTTTGCACGCCCAGAGAGACGCGCGTGACACCCACCCCGGCAAGCGCAGTGGCAAGCTCTGCGGTCAGCGATTCGGGATTGGCCTCGCAGGTAAACTCAACAGGCTTGCACCACGCAGAGATACGCCGGGCAAATTCTACCAAACGCTCCCCCGCCAGCGACGGCGTGCCGCCGCCAACATAGACGGTGCGGATCTGTGCAAGCGCGCCTGCGTCTCCAAAGGCATCGAGGCGCGCATACAGCTGCCCAAAATAAGTATCGAGCGCAGCGCTCATGTTGCACGGAGCAAAACTGCGTGAGTCAAAGTCACAGTACCGGCATTTTTGGGCGCAAAACGGCACATGCACGTACAGCGCGGTAACGGCCACCGTTAGGCCTCCAACGGATGAGCGGGCACCGACTCGCCGGCGGCAAGTGCGGCCTCACAGGCCACCACATCGTGCTCGATATCATCGACCAGTGCCATGAACTCCTCGTATGTGGAGCAACGCACCACCTGAGCGCGCCAGGCGGCAGCATGGGGCATGCCCTTTAGATACCAGCTTGCGTACGTGCGGGCACGCGACATGAGCGGCAACAGCTCGTGCGTGAGCGTCAGGTGCTCGCGCAGGGCATCCAGGCGCTCAACCGAGGAGCGAGAAGGAACCGGCGTGCCATCGAGTGCAAGGGCTCGGGCATCGCCGAACACCCATGGATTGCCGTAGATGCCGCGCGCGATAAACACCGCGCTGGCACCCGAGCTTTGCAGATGCTCAGCAGCGTCCTCTGCCGAGAACACATCGCCCGAACCGATAACGGGAATCTCGACGGCGTCGGCCACCTCATCGACGACCGACCAATCGGCCTGGCCCGTATAGAGCTGCGTGGCGCAGCGACCATGTACCGCCACCGCGGCGGCCCCTGCTCCCTCAAGCATCTGGGCAAACGTCGCGGCGTTGCGGTCTTCGGCGTAAAAGCCCTTACGGATTTTTACGGTCACGGGCACATGCGCCGCGCCCACCGCCGCCTCGACGATCTGCTCGGCCAGATCGGGAGTGCGCATAAGCGCCGAGCCCTCGCCCTTGGTGACGACCTTGCGAGCCGGGCAGGCCATGTTGATATCGATCAGCGACAGGCGATCGCCCACACGCTCCTCGACGGCAGCAACAGCGCTCGCAAACTGATCGGGCTTGGAGCCAAAGAGCTGCACGCAGATCTGCTGCTCCTCATCGGCCGGCAGTACCAGGCGCCACGTCTTATTGCTGGCATAGGCAAGGCCCGCCACGCTCACCATCTCGCTATAGGCAAGATGGGCACCGCGACGGCGGCACATGATGCGATAGGCGGGATCGGTCACGCCCGCCATGGGAGCCATAAGGAACGGCTGCTCGGCATAGGCACCCAGCAGCCGCGTACTGTATTCAGAAAGTGCCATGGACCTACTCGTCCACCTTGAGAATCGCCATAAAGGCCTCCTGCGGAACCTCGACCGAGCCGATGGCCTTCATGCGCTTTTTGCCCTCTTTCTGCTTCTCGAGCAGCTTGCGCTTTCGCGAGATATCGCCGCCATAACACTTGGCCAGCACGTCCTTGCGGCGCGCTTTGACGGTAGAGCGGGCAATGATCTTGTTGCCGATGGCGCCCTGGATAGGCACCTCGAACAGCTGGCGCGGAATGATTTCCTTGAGCTTGTCGCACAGACCGCGGGCCAGGCCATAAGCCTTATCCTTGTGCACGATAAACGACAGCGCGTCCACCTCGTCGCCCGAAAGCAGGATGTCGAGCTTGACGAGCTCGGAGGGGCGATATTCGTTGAACTCGTAGTCGAGCGAGGCGTAACCCTTGGTGCGGCTCTTGAGCTGGTCAAAAAAGTCCAGAATGAGCTCGGCAAGCGGCATGTCGAAACGCATCTCGACCGATTTGCTCGTGAGATGGATCATGTCGGTTGTAATGCCGCGATGCTCGATAGCGAGCTGCATGACGGCACCCGTATACTCGGGCGGACAGATAATCTTGGCCTTGAGGTAGGGCTCCTCGATGCGCTCGATGCGCGTAGCCTCGGGCAGATCCTGCGGGCTGCGAACATCAATCATCTCGCCGTCGGTCTTGTAGACGTGATAGTCCACCGAAGGGCTCGTGGCAATCAGGTCCAGGTTGAACTCGCGCTCCAGGCGCTCCTTGACGACCTCCATATGCAGCAGGCCCAAGAAGCCAACGCGGAAACCAAAGCCGAGCGCCACCGAAGTCTCGGGCTCCCACACCAACGACGGGTCGTTGACATGCAGCTTATCGAGCGCGTCACGCAGGTTCTCGTAGTCCTTGTTATCGATCGGGAACAGGCCCGTATAGACCATGGGCTTAGCCTCGCGGTAACCGGGAAGCGGCTCGGGGCAGGGGTTCGACGCCCAGGTAAGGGTGTCGCCCACGCGAACGGCCTCGGGGTCCTTCAGGCCCGTGACCACGTATCCGACCTCGCCGACCGTCAGCGCGTCGACCGGCGTCTCGGCGGGACGCTTGACGCCCACGCCATCGACCAAAAAGTCGCCCTTTGCCTGCATCATGCGCAAGGTATCGCCCTTTTTGATGGAGCCGTCAAAGATGCGCACCGTGGCGACGACGCCACGATACTCGTCGAAGTATGAATCCAGAATGAGTGCCTTGAGCGGCGCATTCGCATCGCCCTTGGGCGGAGAAATCAGAAAGACAATGGACTCCAGCAGATCGTGGATGCCCTCGCCGGTCTTGCCCGAGACACACACGGCATCATCGGCAGGGATCGCCAGGTCATCCTCGATCTCGGTCTTGACCTCGTCGGGGTGTGCCGACGGCAGGTCGATCTTGTTGATAGCGGGCACGATATCCAAGTTGGCGTTCATGGCGAGCGTCGCGTTGGAGACGGTCTGCGCCTCGACGCCCTGCGTGGCGTCGACGACAAGCACCGCACCCTCGCAGGCGGCAAGCGAACGCGAGACCTCGTAGGTAAAGTCCACGTGGCCCGGCGTATCGATCAGGTTGAACTGATACGTCTCACCATCGTCGGCGTCATAGGACACGCGAACGGCATTGGACTTGATCGTGATGCCGCGCTCGCGCTCGATATCCATGGTGTCGAGCAGCTGCGACTCCATATCGCGCTCGTCGACGGTATGGGTGAGCTCGAGGATGCGGTCACTGATCGTGGACTTGCCATGGTCGATGTGCGCAACGATCGAGAAGTTGCGGATGTGGGAAATGTCAATTGAAGTATTCATGCGGACTATCTTACCCGAGCGATACAAAAAATGGAGCCTGTTCCATAAAACAGGCTCCATTTATGCGCGTAATCTGTGTGGTGTGAAATTTACAACTTAGGCGTTGATGCTGTTCACGAGCTTGGCAAGACCGGACTTGCGGTTGGAAGCCTGGTTCTTGTGGATAACATGCTTGGCGGCAGCCATGTCGAGACGCTTGGTGACGGTCTTGAGGGCAGCCTGGGCCTTCTCGGCGTCGCCCTCGGCGACGGCGGACTGGACGTGCTTGGTCAGCGTCTTGAGCTCGGACTTGACAGCCTTGTTACGCATGCGAGCTGCCTCATTAGTGCGGATACGCTTCTTCTGAGACTTGATGTTTGCCACTTCTGGAGTTCCTTTCGAGTTCCTTGCAAAAAATGTATGACACCTCTGAGACACGGTGAGGTCATGCAAGCGCCTACTATAGCACGCTCCCCCTCAAAGGGATAGAACGAATTTGTCAAATAGGCAGGTATCATCACGATTTTCTCAAGATGTTCGTAATCCAGAGCAAAAGCGCGGTCTGAGAATCGGCCGAACCCTTCAGTGCGAGCTCCACATCGACCGCGCCCTCGAGCGCGGCAACGAGCTCTGCCATCGAAAAGCGACGTGCCCAGGTCAGGTGATTCTTGACCTGCCAGGACTGGAGCTTAAGTGTTGCAGCCAGCTCACGACCCTGTCCGCGCGCATCGAGCGCCTTGGCAACGATAAGCTCGCGGATGCGGCCGCACAGCAATGTGTAAGTCCACACGTAGCTCTTGGCGGGCAGTAGATTGAAGAGCTCGAGCGAGCGTCGCATGTCACGGGCCGAGACCGCATTGAGAAAGTCCCAGGGTTGAACCTCGGCCGTACGTACAATCCAGCGCTCAACGTCGACAAGCTCAATCTGGGGCACCTCGACCATCTGGGCAAGCTTAGCCAAGTCGTTATCGAGCATGCGAGTGTTTTCACCCGAACGCGAGACGAGTTCCTCGGCGGCCGCCGTCGTGATCGACTTGCCGTGCTGCGTCGCCATCTGCTGCACGCGGCGCGGTAGCTCCCAGCGCTTGGTGCCGGAGCAATCGATCACAGCCTTCTTGTCGATCTTGGCGATCGCCTTATACAGGCGCGTGTTCTTGGCAAGCGAGTCGGCGATGATGAGGCAGACCGTTGTGGGACTGGGACTCGCCAGATACTCGACGAGCGGCTCCGAGACCGACTTGGCGAGCTTTGAGCAGCCATCAAGGATTACCAGGCGAAACTCACTGCCCATGGGAAAGGTGTTGAGCGATCCGATAATCGACTCGATATCGGGGTCTTTGGTCATATCGCGCTCGTCGAGGTTGAACTCGACCATGCCCGACTTTTCCAGACGCGCTTTCATACGCGAGACGGCGTGATCGCGCTTGACTCCGTCGGTACCGACGATCAGATATGCCGGCAGCAGACCGGTTTCGGACATTGCGCTCCCCTCCCGCAGGCCTTCGTATTCGCTCCGTGCCATTCTAGCCCAGGGGCCCACCACACGCCAACGACGTCGTCACGGTCGCTGGCATCGCATCGCAAAGCCATTCGCAGCCGGCGTGACGGTAATGTCGCCGTGTTCGATAGTGCACGCGAACACGCCGCCCGCTTCCTTAACGGCATCGATGCAGGCATCGGACGGATGGCCGTATCGATTCCCTTCGCCCGCACTCGCGAGGGAAAGCTCGGGCTTCAGGACGTCCAGCAACTCATCATCGACTGAAACCTTAGAGCCGTGATGCCCAAGTTTAAGTACGTCGATATCCCCCACCTCCTGCACGAATTCCCGTTCTTGGTCGATCTCGGCATCACCGGTGAGGAGCATACGCAGGCCCTTGCCTTCCTGAACATATGAGAGCAGCAGGACAAGCGAGTCCTCATTTCCCTCGCCATCCACGGACTCGAATGGCCACATCACGCGGGCGCAAAATGAGCCGATATCGACCGTATCCCCACGGCGCACCTGCCGATACTCCACGCCAGGTCGGTTCAATACCTCGGCAGGAGCATCCTCCAGCGCATCCGCCGCCACGGCAATCGTACCGACCGAAAACTGTTCGAGCACGGCAGGCAGACCACCCCAGTGATCCTCATCCCAATGCGTCACAAAGACGGCATCGATATGGTGCACGTTATTGCGAACCAACGCCGCCACCACGCGCTCGTCGAGCCCGCAGTCGACGAGCGCCACTGCGCCGCCCTGGCGAATAATAATCGCATCGGCCTGGCCCACATCGAGCACCGTCACCGAAGGCGGAGCGAATCGATCCCAGTAGACGTACGGAATCGCAGCCAAGAGCACCAGGCATGCAAGCCCCACCGCCATAGGACGTGCACGGGGACGCGGCCACCAGACAAGCAGAACCGCCAGCAAACACGGCACTAGGTAAATCCACATGCTATCGGGCGGCACGCTCACGGATGCACCCGGCACGGCGGCAAACAGCTGCTCAAAGAACAGCGCGCAACGGGCGGCAATCATGGGCACAACGAGCGCCCAAGTCCGCAACGGCGCCAGGAGCGAAAAGGGAACCAGCACGATCGACACGGCGAGCAGTGCGCTCACCACCGGACCGAGGACCGCATTTGCGAGCGGAGCAATGAGCGAGAACGTACCGAAGGCAGGAATGGTAATGGGAAGTGTCGCCAGTTGCGAGCACAGCGTGACGGAAAGCATGCTGGCAACGCCCGATGGCACACCCAGCTCACCCAAAGCGTAGGTCGCATAGGGGCAAAAGCACAGAATGGCTAAGACGCTGGCACATGAAAGCTGAAAGCCCATCTCGAACAGAACCGTCGGCCGCAGCAACACAAAGATGGACATGGTAACGAAGAGTGCCGATGCGCCGTGCCGGCGCCGCCCCGCGCCGTTTACGACAAGCGTCGCGAACACCATGCAGCACGCGCGCACGGCAGAGGGAGACGCGCCCGTAAAAGCAGCGTAGCCCACAAGCGTTATCGCCAATATCGCCCGTTGAAGACCGCGTGAACACCGAGTCTTTTGCAATACACCCTCGATTACAAACCCCACGATTGCCAAATGGCTGCCCGAGACGGCGATAAGATGCGCCGTTCCCGTCACCGAAAACCAGTCGCCCGCCGGCTGGGCGCGCAGCTCGGCCGAACGACCGCAGACGACACCGGCTATGAGTGCACGCGCCGGGTCGGTCGCAGGCGCGATGGACGCAAGCAGCCCATTTCGCAGCCGAAGCAGCGGCCCCGGAGAGTCTTCATCGACCGACAAAATCCGAACGACTTTAACCTTGCGCACCTCGCCTCGGAGCACGCGCGATCGTCCATACGCATCGTTCTCAAAACGTGAAACGCGACCGATAACACGCACGTGCGCCCCGACCTTGAGCTCGAGGTCGCACGATAGGCGAACCATTGCCAAGTTCTTACCGTCCGTGCGTGCCTCGCAGGTATAGGAATACACGTCGTCGTTTATGGATGGGTCACCCTGCACGACAAACTCAAGGCTGCTTGCCGCTCGACCGTCGAGCGCCTTCGAGGCGCTTAGCACGCCCACAGCCCACCACGCCGAGACGACCGCTCCCGCCACGAGACCGACGGACGCGGCATACAGCCACCGCTTCCAAGGGGCAAGCCGCGCACAAGATTGAGCCAGCACAACGAATACCGCCGCCGTAACGGGAATGGCCCATAGCGGCCCGACCGCCGAAGCCCGCTCCCACAGCAGCGCATCGGCGGCCACGTTGAGCACCAAGGCGCAGCTCATGCACATGCCGGCACACAGGGCCATCGTCCACGGCATCAGAGGCCGCGGAGGCATCACATGCTCGCGCTCGGTCGCACTCATACGCAGATGGAATCTTTGATTTTGGCAAGCTTCTTCTCGCCGATTCCCGACACACGCATCAGATCGTCAACCGAGGCAAAACCACCGTTCTTTGTCCGCTCATCGATAATCGACTGGGCCATGGAGGGACCGATGCCCGAGAGCGTCTGCAGCTCTGCCGCGCTTGCCGTATTGATATTTACTAGGCCTGTTACGCCACTCACGCCCGATGATGCGGAAGCCCCACCATCAACACCAGCTTCCGCAATGGACGCCTGCTGCTCCCCTACCGTTGGAACGTGAATCTTCTGTCCATCGACGACCTTAGATGCCCGATTGAGCCCCGTAACGTCTGCCTCGGGCGCCAGCCCGCCGGCGGCATCAATCGCCTGAGCCACCCGCGCGCCGTCCTTGAGACGATATACACCGGGCGACACAACGGCGCCATCAACATCGACATAAACCTCTGCCGCGGCAGACGCCTTAGGCGAAGAGCCTTCGGATGTCTTTCCGCTCGAGGCATCGCCGGATCCCGGCTCCACTAACGAACCCGAACCATCAGTGTGCTCAAACGACACACTGCCGGCACCGCCGCCAAGGTTCGCCATCGCCAGTCCACTCGCCATCGCAATGACGACCAGTATCGCCATCACCACTGCCTTATGACCGAGCAGCTTGTCCGCCAAGCGGTCCATCCGTTTGACCCGTTCGTGTTGTTCGCGCTGCGCCATAGCAAAACCTCCCAACAACATCGTGTCAGGAAAAGAGTCCTGCAACAGCCATTCTCCAAAACCGGTTTTCGCGGTCAAACCAAAAGCCGACCAAAACCTTGCGAAATACTGTCCATTTATTCAGGCACACGTCAGCAAATGAACACTTAGCCGCAAAATGCCCAGATAGCAAAAGACCGACGATGCAGACGCATCGTCGGTCTATGCACAAAATTACTCGTGATCTTGGTAAATCTCACGCGGAGCAAGCTCCGAATGTTTGCGTTTTAAGGTCTTAGGGGCCTTATACGTGTTGCTCTCGAAGTCGATGTACTCGGTCTGCTTGAGCAGGCGCTCGATCATCTCCTCGTGATCGAACAACTCCCAGGCCTCATGCACGGCATCGAGTTTAGCGTGCGTCTCGGGACGGCGCGGCATAAACAGCGTGCAGCAGTCGGGAGCGGCCTCAGTCGAGATATCGAACGTACCGATCTCCTCGGCGCGCGCGATGATCTCCTGCTTGTCCGAACCGATGAGAGGACGGAACACGGGGATCTTCACGGCCTCGTTGACAGCCATGATGTTCTCAAGCGTTTGGGAGGCAACCTGCCCAAGCGATTCGCCCGTAACGATGGCCTTAGCGCCCTCGATATGCGCGATGCGCTCGGCAACCGAATACATAATGCGGCGATACATGATCACGCGAAGGTTACTGGGACAGGTGACCGAAATCTCACGCTGGCAGTCGCCAAACGGCACCACGTACAGGCGGCCGATCTGGACACCCGGCTCAAGCGCACGGATGATATCCTGCACCAAATACTCGCTCGTATCGGGCGTCTGCGGACGACCGGAGAAATGTACCGGCACGCACACCGCGCCGCGACGCGCGAGCATCCAGGTCGCCACCGGAGAATCGATACCTGACGACAGCAGCGTCACGACCTTGCCGGCAGAACCCACCGGCAGACCGCCCACGCCG
Source organism: Collinsella sp. (assembly GCA_019414245.1). Lineage (GTDB taxonomy): Bacteria > Actinomycetota > Coriobacteriia > Coriobacteriales > Coriobacteriaceae > Collinsella. The sequence continues at coordinate 50,261 of DXMK01000015.1, forward strand.
CGCTCGGAGCGCGCGTACACATAAACGCTACCCTGGACCACCAGTACGTGCACCATCGCATCGGGGTCGTGCATTTGAACCTTTTTATCGGGGAAGGCCTCACACAACACCTCGCCCACCTGACGATTGATGTCAATCGAGGTGAGCTCATAGTCGGTATTGGAGCGCTTAGCGTGCACCTTAAACGAATCGAAGGAACCAAACTCGCGCAGCGCCTTGGCGGCGGCGGCGCAGTACTCCTGCGGGTCGCGGTTGGTGTGATACGCCAAAGACACACGAGCAACGCCGGGAACGGTGCGAATAACACGCGCCGCATCATCGGCCTGATGCTCGTTAAAGGTCACGAGGATATAACCGGAAATTCGAGACACGGCGTTCACGGAAAAGGCGGCCAAAGCCGCCTTAATGTTATCCATGAGGATATGCTCAAAATGTGCGCGGTTCTTGCCCTTCAGTCCAACCTCGTGATAGTGGACCAGGCAGACGCGAGCCGCCATTTAGGCTTCAGCAACCTTGTGGCCGAGCGCCTTCTCGTAACGGGCCTCGTCGTAAGAGATGTCGCCGTCGACAATCTCGTCCATAGCCATCGAGATGGTATCGGCACCGGAAAGCCCGATGGTGATGTCATCGACATCCTGGACGGCAAGCACGCGGTTGTGCTGGCCACGCAGCATGCTATTGATGTCGCAGGCGCGCTTGGAGGCAAGCGAAGCGAGCAGGAAGCGGTTGTGATCGGTCTTCTCCAGAAGATCGTCAATGCAAGGCTTTACAACGGACACGGACCTCAGATCCTTTCATGCATATCGAGAACGCGAACGAGCTCATCGGTCGCGCGGTCGAGATCGTCATTAACCACGACGTCGTCGTAGCGGTCGGCAAGGGCAAGCTCATCGGCGGCGTTTGCCATACGCAGCTCAATCGTCTCGGGCGTCTCGGTACCGCGACCGACTAGACGCTCGCGGAGCACCTCAAGCGAAGGCGGCTTGATAAAGATCAGCACGGCCTCGGGGAAACGCTCCTTCACCTGCAGGGCGCCCTGGACATCGATCTCCAAAATCAGAGACGAACCAGAGGCGAGCTTGGACTGGACCTCGCTCACCAACGTGCCGTAGCAGTTACCGTGGACCTCGGCCCACTCAACAAACTCACCGTTTGCCACGCGGCGGTCGAACTCCTCGCGCGTCAGAAAAAAGTAGTTGACGCCGTCGACCTCACCTTTGCGTGGTGCTCGCGTGGTAGCCGAAACCGTCAGGCCCAGGTTCGAGCGGCGCTCGCGCACACGAGTGACGAGCGTACCCTTGCCTGCGCCTGACGGTCCAGAAATCACAAAGAGCTTGGAATCCTGAGCGCTCACTTATTTGGTCAGCTGCTCGAGGAGCTGCTCGCGCTGACGGACGCCGAGGCCCTGGACGCGACGGGTAGCGGAGATACCGAGCTCCTCCATGATCTTGGCGGCCTTGGCCTTGCCATAACCAGGAAGAGACTCGATGAGGGTGGAAACCTTCATGCGGGAAGCGATGGGGTCATCGGAGTTGAGCACGGACTCGAGGGACTTCTCGCCCTTCTTGATCTGCTCGCGAAGCTCAGCGCGGGCGTGACGTGCGGCAGCAGCCTTCTCAAGAGCCTGCTTGCGCTGCTCATCGGTAAGCTGAGGGAGTGCCATTCGTACCTCCAAGTAGTTGGGTTATATCTGATTCAATAATTGGCATTTTAGCACGTAGAACGTACAAAATGCCCAATCGCGGCTCCATAGGTTAGACGATACCCGCAAAAAGTGCAATATACTGCGCCCAAAGTTAAGCCCCTGACCTGCGATTCCACACAAAGGATGGGAAAGTTTACGCAGGTACAGGGGCTATTTTGTGCTAATGAGACCCAAAAGTGGTGACTTAGGGGAATCTTTTAGGAGACGTTTTCGACCAGCTCGGCGACAATGGCGTCAAAGGTGGCAACCGGATCGTCGGCGCCGGTGATGGGTCGGCCCACCACAATGTGGCTTGCGCCACGCTCGATAGCCTGGGAAGGCGTCGCCACGCGGGACTGGTCGCCTAAGGCGGCACCCACCGGACGCACACCCGGAGTCACGATCAGGGCATCGGGACCCAGCAGCTCACGCATGTCGTGAGCCTCCATCGGCGAGCACACGATGCCATCGATGCCGTTGGCCTGAGCGAGCTTTGCCAGGCGGGCGGCCTCCTCGGCCACGGGCGACTCGACGCCAATCTCGCTCAAGGCATCCTGATTCATGCTCGTGAGCACGGTGATGGCGACGAGCTTGGCGCGGTCCTCGCGCGCCTCCTCGGCACCCTCGCGGCAGGCAGCGAGCATGGCGCCCGAACCCAAGCCGTGAACCGAGAGCAGGTCGGCACCGGCAAGCGAGGCCGAACGGGCGGCACCGCGAACCTGATGCGGAATATCATGGAACTTAAGGTCAAGGAAGACCTTAAAGCCCAGGTCCTTAAAGGTCTTGACGATCTCGGGGCCCTCAGCGTAATAGAGCGTCATGCCAACCTTGAGCCAGGCGGCATGGCCCGAAAGCTCGTGGGCAAGCTCGAGCGCACGCTCACGGTCGCAGTCGAGGGCGACGATTACGCGGTCGCGGGCATCGGTCTCTAGCATTCGAAAGCACCTACCAGTTCGTTGATGTCCTTTACGCCCTGGGACTCGGCCCAGGCCTCGAGCTCATGCGCGATCTTGAGCGAAGCGCACGGATCGACGAAGTTGGCCATACCGACCGACACGCAGGTGGCGCCGGCCAGGATAAACTCGGCCGCATCTTCTCCGGTCATGACACCGCCGACACCGTTGATGGGGATATCGACGGCCTGGGCAACCTCCCAGACCATGCGCACGGCGATGTGGTGGCACAGCGGGCCCGAAAGGCCGCCCTTGGGCTTGGCCACGCGGGACTTGCGGGTATGGACGTCGATGGCCATGCCCTGGATAGAGTTGATGACTGAAAGGCCGTCGGCACCGGCAGCCTCGAGGGCCCTGGCGATCTCGGCGACGTTGACCGGCGCCATCTTCACGAACAGAGGCTTATCGGTCACCTTGCGGCAGGCAGCCATAACGGAAGAGGCGCCCTCGGGCGTGGAGCCCATGGCGGCACCGCCGGCGGCGATATTAGGGCAGCTCACGTTGATCTCGTAGCCGGCAGCCCAGGGGCACAGCTCGACATACATCTCGAGTGCGCGGACAAACTCGTCAACGGAGTGGCCGGCAACCTGACAGATGACCTGGCAGCCGTCCTTGGAAAGCTGCTCGAGCCACGGACCGGACTCGCGGGCAAAGGCGGCCACGCCGGGGTTCTGAAGGCCCACGGAGTTGATCATACCGCCGGGGATCTCGGCCATGCGGGGCGCGGGGTTGCCGGGCCAGGGCTCGGCAGCGCAACCCTTGGTGGTGATGGCGCCCAGCTGGGAAACATCAAAGAAGTTCTGGAACTGCCAACCGTAGCCAAAGGTACCGGCTGCGGTGTTGATGGGGTTCTGCATCTTGACGCCGCCGAAATCGACGGCCATGTTCACGGTACCCACTAGAAGACCACCACCTTGGAAGCATCGAACACGGGGCCGCACATGCAAGCACCCTTCATACCGTCGACCGTCTCGACATTGCAGGTGTTGCAGGCGCCAAAGCCGCAGCTCATCATGCGCTCGAGCGACACCTCGCAGTACGCACCGGCCTCGGCGGCAGCGGCGGCGACCTTCTTCATCATGACAGCGGGGCCGCAGCTGGCCACGTAGTCGTAGCCGCCCTCGCCGAGCAGCTCGGCGGCAGGATCGGTGCAAAAACCGTGCATGCCGAGCGTGCCATCATCGGTGCACACGTTAACCGTGGCGCCCAGCGCGCGGAACTCATCGACACCCACGGCCTTGGAAGCGGTGCCAAAGCCCAGGCAAACGTCGACATCCACGCCCTGCTCGGCAAGCATGCCGGCGAGGCACAGCACGGGCGGAACGCCGATGCCGCCCGCCACGAGCAGAGCCTTCCTGGTGCCCTCGGGAACAAGCCAGCCGCGGCCGCCAGGGCCCAACAGGTTGGACTTGGAGCCGGGGGCCATCTGCGACAGACGACGGGTGTCGTCGCCCACGACGGCGTACCACAGCTCGACGGTGCCGGCCTGGGCGTCGGCGCGATAGAAGCTCAGAGGCACGCGAAGCAGCGAGGACGCATCGCCGGGCACGGCGATGTTCACAAACTGACCGGGCTTGAGCGCACTTGCAAGCTTGGGGGCCGAGATGACGAGCGAGAAGATGCCGTCGGCGATCTCCTGGTTCGAGACGACCTCGAAGTCGTGCATGCGTGCAGTGGAAGGTGTGGGCATAGACGCTCCAATCCCCCATGCGGTTGCATGGTCCAAACGAACAGAAAGCGCGGCACCGCAAGGGCGCCGCGCACAAAAGCGATAAGGCTATGCTAGCAGATGCAGCCGTCGGCGAGCGTCTGCTTACCGCCGACAAACACATCGGTGGCACGACCGGTAAGCGTGCGGCCGGCGAAACCGGAGTTCTCGGCGCGCGACTCGTAGCCGTCCTCGCCGACCGTCCAGGTGGCGGACGCGTCGAAGACAGTCAGGTCGGCAACGGAGCCCGCCTTGACCTGAACCTGGTCGAGGCCCAGGATCTCACGCGGCTTGATGGCCATGAGCTCGACCATGCGGCCCATGCTCATCTTGCCCGTGTTGACCAGCTCGGTGAGCACGAGCGACAGCGAGGTCTCGAGACCGATCATGCCAAAGGGCGCAAGCTCGAACTCGCGGGCCTTCTCCCACGGGGTGTGGGGAGCGTGATCGGTGACGATAACGTCGACGGTACCGTCGATGACGCCCTGACGGATGGCCTCGGCGTCCTCGTCGGTGCGCAGCGGCGGATTGACCTTGAGCGAGGTGTTGTAGGTCTCGTCCAGGTCGTTCTCGGTCAGGAACATGTGGTGCGGGGTGGCCTCGCAGGTCACCTGAACGCCAGCGGCCTTACCGGCACGCACGAGCTCGAGACCGTGAGCGGTGGAGATGTGCTGGATGTGCAGCTTGGCACCGGTCAGCTTGGCGATCTCGATGTCGCGGGCGATCTGGAGCTCCTCGCCGGCAGCCGGCCAACCCTCGAGGGCCAGACGGGTCGAGACCTTGCCCTCGTTGATCTGGCCGTGGCCGACCAGGTCCTCGTCCTGGCAGTGGCTCATGAAGACCTTGCCGAACATCTTGCCGTAGTCCATGCAGCGACGGAGCATGCCCGCGCCCTGCACGCCGCGACCGTCATCGGTGAAGGCGACGGCGCCGTGGGCGACCATATCGCCCATCTCGGACATGGCCTCGCCCTTAAGACCGCGGGTCATGGCGCCCGACGGATAGACGCGGCAGTGGCCGACCTCGGCAGCACGGGACTTGACGAACTCCACGACGGTGCCGTTATCGGTGACGGGATCGGTGTTGGGCATGGAGCACACGCCGGTAAAGCCGCCCTTGGCAGCTGCGCGGGTACCGCTCTCGATGTCCTCTTTGACCTCGTAGCCGGGCTCGCGCAGATGCACGTGCATATCCACCAGACCGGGGACGAGGTACTTGCCGGAAAGGTCGCGGACCTCGGCTCCCTCGACGGCGAGATTCTCGCCGACCTCGGCGATCTTGTCGCCGTCAATCAGGACGTCAACGACACCGTCAAGCTCGACGGACGGGTCGACGACGTGGGCATTCTTAAGAAGCAAGGCCATTATCGGCACCTCCAAGCAGCAGATACAGGATAGCCATACGCACGCAGATACCGGCGTAGACCTGCTCCAGGATGACGGAGCGTTGCGGGTGGTCGGCCATATAGGAGTCGAACTCGACGCCGCGGTTGATGGGGCCCGGGTGGCAGATGATCGCATCGGGCTTCATGAGCTTCTCGCGGTCCTTGGTCAGGCCGAAGAGCCTGTGGTACTCGCGAATGGTCGGGAACGGGGCACCCTCGAGGCGCTCCTGCTGCACGCGCAGCATGTAGACGACGTCCAGCTCGGGCAGGACGGAATCGAGGTCGCTCGTCACGTGGTCGCAGCCCAGGACCTCGGGCGACGGCGGCAGCAGCGTGCCGGGGGCGACGGCGTAGGTCTCACAGCCCATGATCTTAAGGGCGGGGATCAGCGAGCCGCAAACGCGGGAGTGGGCGATATCGCCGACGACGGCGACCTTCAGACCGTGGAAGTCACCCTTGTGCTCCCAGATGGTGTACAGGTCGAGCAGGGCCTGCGTAGGATGGTTGTGCTTGCCGTCACCGGCGCAGATGACGCTTGCGGGCGAGTTCTGCGTGACGATGTAGGGAGCGCCGGCGTGCTTGTCGCGCACGACAATGCAGTCGATCTTATAAGCGTTGAGGGTCTCAACGGTGTCGACGAGGCTCTCGCCCTTGACCGTGGAGGTCGAGGAGCCGCCAAAGTTAAGACTGTCGGCCGAAAGACGCTTCTCGGCGAGCTCGAAAGAGCTGCGGGTGCGCGTCGAGGGCTCGTTGAACATGTTGACGATGGTCTTGCCCTTGAGCGTGGGGACCTTCTTGATGGCACGCTCGTTGACCTCGGAGAACGCCTTGGCGGTCTCGAGGATGAGCTTGATATCCTCTTCGGAGTACTCGGTAATGTCGATCAGGTGCTTATGGTTGAACGCCACGGTACTACTCACCTCCCAGCGGCGCGGAGCCCACGTGGGAACCCGGCGCGACGTCATTAATCTCGACAGCGGTGTGGCCGTCGACTTCCTTCATATATAGGTGCACGTTCTCCTCATGCGACGAGGGAACGTTCTTGCCGACAAAGTCCGGCGAGATGGGGAGCTCGCGGTGGCCGCGGTCAACGAGGACTGCCAGCTCAATGCGGCTCGGACGGCCCAGGTCCATGACGGCGTCGAGAGCGGCGCGGATGGTACGGCCCGTATACAGGATGTCGTCCACCAGCACGACGCGCTTGCCGTCGACGCTGAAGGGAATGTTGGTAGCGTGGATCGCGGGAGCGAAATTGGTCGCGTAGTCATCGCGGTAGAAGCTGATGTCGAGGCTGCCGAGCGGAACGTCGACGCCCTCGATCTCCTTGATCTCCTCGGCGAGCTTCTTTGCCAGAAGGTCGCCGCGCGTGACGATGCCGACCAGAGCGAGGTCTTCACAGCCCTCGTTGCGCTCGAGAATCTCGTGCGCGATGCGGGTCATCGCTCGATTGACGGCGGTCTCGTCCATGATGACCGCCTTGGGGGAAGTCGTGCCCATCGATCTCCTTCCTCACATGTCTTGACTGCTGACACAGTCAAAAAAATAGATGCCCGACCGCTTAAAGCGGACCAGACACCCACAGGAAGGGCTGCTCTTTGGCAGCAATGTAATTCCATGTGGGTATCTCGTACCCCTTTAATGGTCAAGGGATAGTGTAGCCAACCTCGAGCTTAATTGCGAGCATAAATACAGAGCAATCCGTAAACGGAGCCCAATGCTCCATAAACCTATATATATTTGTGGGACGAGCTTGAAAACGCACGCACGAGCTGGCATAATCCCCTCTGCTGCACGCAAATCGGATCTACGTCCAGGGCCGTGGCGTGAGCACTATCGCCAAAAGAGGAATATCTCTGTGTAGATTACGCACAGGGAGCTGCTTCTGTGCTATAGTTCAGGCTTGTTTGTTAACGCGACATGTTCGTTTGTCGCCCAAGGAGGGTCAGTTATGTCCAAAGTTTGCGAAGTTTGCGGTAAGCACCCCGTTGCCGGTCGCTCCATCAGCCACTCTCACCGCGTCACCAACCGTAAGTTCCGCCCCAACATCCAGCGCGTCTACGTCGTCGTCGATGGTCACCGTCGCAAGATGAACGTTTGCTCCACCTGCCTCAAGTCCGGCAAGGTTGCGCGCTCGTAAATAAGGTCTTACCAACAAGTACCTCGGACTCTCCGGGTCAAAGACCTCGCGTTCACATAGAACTTACCAAAGGAGCCCTCCCCTACGGAGGGTTCCTTTTTGCACTCATTGGGGACAGACTTACATGAGTGCTTTCACGCATTGGGGACAGACATGAAGCACGCATGCGACGCACTGACTGGCTCCGGCCCCTGCCTCACGCAGCATCCTTCCAGCCTGCAGTTGCCTTGGTCACGCTTGTAGCGCCGATGCCGGTGATACGGGCAATTTGCTTAACCGTGAGATGCGCCCGCCTAAGCCTCAGCAGACACGCATCGCGTTCGGGGCGTGGCAGGGCTTTGAGCAGTGCAGGATCTATGCTCGGCAGAACTTCGCGCGCAACGGAAAGGGCCTCCTCATCGGGGATCCGCCGGCGTGGAAGAACCTCCATTGACCAGATGCGCCCGGCAACTTCCTCGAGATGCTCGCAATAGCAACGGGAGCCACCGACAATATCGAGCATAGGGGCCGCATCACAGATGTCAAAGGGATCATAGCCCAGCTGATACGCCTTATAGCTTGACCAGCGGTACGCATCGAGCGAGTCAAGCGCACCCTTCACGGGATTGAGATGAATATAGTCGAGCAGCTGCACCGCCTGCGTGTCCGACTCAACCGCGACCCGCGAATAGCGATTGTCAAACAGATGTCCCGTTCTCCCCGTTTTTCCATTGAAATACTTAGCATATGCCGTCAGCGCGCACTGCATTGCCTTTGAAAGGTTGTCAAATGGGTCATCAACCATCAAATGGAAGTGATTGTCCATAAGGCACCAAGCCAACACCGCCACTTCATGGCGCGCAAACCTGTCCGAGATATCCGATAAGAAACGATAACGGTCGGAGTCATCTTCAAAAATAATCTGTTTGGAGTTGCCGCGGTCAAAGACGTGGTAATAGCCGGTGATCGAAACGGGGCGGGCGCATCGGGGCATAATCTCTCCTTTCAAAACTGTTCAGGCAACACCTAAAAGGAGAGAAGCAACGCGAAATGCTGAGCCTGCAACCTATTTATATCCAATAAGCGGCAATAACAGGCCCAGAACGGCAAAATGGCAAAACGATGTCTGTCCCAAATGAGTGAAAGCACTCATGTAAGTCTGTCCCCAATAAGCGGTAAGCGGGGATAAGCGGGGAGATGCAGCAGGCAGATAGTTCTAGTTAAAACGCTTCATTTTATTGAAGCGTTTTAGTGTGCCTTTTAGAGGAATCTGACCGTTCACCGAATTATTTATTGCTATCATGCAAGGCGTAGGGTAAATCTCCGATCGCAAGGAGACACAAATGGTGAAAAAGTCACCGGAAAACACTACTCCCGCAATTGTGGACAACGTAGAGGCGCTTGAGGCTAAGCTCGCTCAGATGCGAGAGGCCCAGGCGCTTTTTGCTACGTACACGCAGGAGCAGGTCGACAAGATCTTCTATGAGGCCGCCATGGCCGCCAACAAGGCTCGTATCCCGTTGGCGAAGATGGCCATCGAGGAGACCGGCCGCGGCGTTCTTGAGGACAAGGTCATCAAGAACCACTACGCCGCAGAGTACATCTACAACGCTTACAAGAACACCAAGACCTGTGGTGTCCTGGAGCGCGACGAGGCCTACGGCATCACCAAGATCGCCGAGCCCATCGGCATCGTGGGCGCCGTCATCCCGACGACCAACCCCACCTCCACCGCGATCTTCAAGACGCTGATCAGCCTGAAGACCCGCAACGGCATCATCATCTCCCCGCACCCGGCAGCCGCCAAGTGCACCATCGCCGCCGCCAAGCTCGTGCTTGACGCCGCCGTCAAGGCCGGCGCCCCCGAGGGCATCATCGGCTGGGTCGATGTCCCCTCCATCGAGCTGACCAACATGGTCATGCGTGACGTCGACATCATCCTCGCCACCGGTGGCCCGGGCATGGTCAAGGCCGCCTACTCCTCGGGTAAGCCCGCCCTGGGCGTTGGCGCCGGTAACACCCCGGTCATCATCGACGACACCGCCGACGTGCTGCTCGCCGTCAACTCCATCATCCACTCCAAGACCTTCGACAACGGCATGATCTGCGCTTCCGAGCAGTCCGTGACCGTCATCGACACCATCTATGACCAGGTCAAGGCCGAGTTCCAGAAGCGCGGCTGCTACTTCGTCAAGCAGGGTGCCGAGATGGAGGCCCTGCGTGCCGCCATGTTCAAGAACGGCGCTCTCGACCACCGCATCCCCGGCATGGCTGCCGCCAAGATCGCCGAGCTCGCCGGCATCGAGGTTCCTGCCAAGACCAAGATCCTGATCGCCGAGGTCACCTCCACCGACCCCGCCAAGGAGGAGTTCTCCCACGAGAAGCTCTCCCCGGTCCTGGCCATGTATCACGCCAAGGACTTCCAGGAGGCCGTCGACAAGGCCGAGCACCTGGTGCTCGCCGGTGGCCCGGGCCACACCGCCTCTCTGTACGTGCACCCCGCCCAGGCCGAGAAGATCAGCCTGTTCGAGCACGTCATGAAGGCCTGCCGTATCGTCATCAACACCCCGTCCTCGCACGGCGGCATCGGTGATCTGTACAACTTTGGCATGAAGCCGTCTCTGACCCTGGGCTGCGGCTCCTGGGGCGGCAACTCCGTCTCCGAGAACGTTGGGGTGAAGCACTTGATCAACGTTAAGACTGTGGCCGAGCGCCGTGAGAACATGCTGTGGTTCCGCGCTCCCGAGAAGGTCTACTTCAAGAAGGGTTCCACGCCCGTCGCTCTCGACGAGCTCGGTACCGTCATGGGCAAGAAGCGCGCCTTCATCGTCACCGACCAGTTCCTCTTCAAGAATGGCAACACCCGCGCCATCGAGGCCAAGCTCGACGAGATGGGCATCGCCCACGACTGCTTCTACGACGTCGAGCCCGATCCGTCGCTGCAGTGCGCACGTCGCGGCGCCAAGCAGATGGCTCTCTTTGAGCCGGACGTCATCATCGCCGTCGGCGGTGGCTCCGCTATGGACGCCGGCAAGATCATGTGGATGATGTACGAGCACCCCGAGTGCAAGTTTGAGGACATGGCCATGGACTTCATGGACATCCGCAAGCGTATCTTCACTTTCCCCGAGATGGGCAAGAAGGCCTACTTCGTCGCCGTCCCGACCTCTTCGGGTACCGGCTCCGAGTGCACGCCGTTCGCCATCATCACCGACAAGGAGACCGGCATCAAGTGGCCGCTCGCCGACTACGCGCTGCTCCCCAACATGGCTATCGTCGACGCCGACAACTGCATGACCGCCCCGCGCGGCCTGACCGCTGCCTCCGGCATCGACGTCATGACCCACGCCATCGAGTCCTACGTCTCCATCATGGCTTCCGACTACACCAAGGGCCTCTCCGAGCGCGCTGCTAAGCTCGTCTTCGAGAACCTGCCCTCCAGCTTCACGAACGGCGCCAAGGACCCGCATGCCCGCGAGGAGATGCACAACGCCTCTTGCATGGCCGGTATGGCCTTCGCCAACGCCTTCCTGGGCCTCAACCACTCCATGGCTCACAAGCTCGGCGCCTTCCATCACCTGCCTCACGGCCTCGCCAACGCCGTCATCCTGACCCGCGTTATGCGCTACAACGCCGCCGAGGCTCCCGTCAAGATGGGTACCTTCTCCCAGTATCCTTACCCCAACGCGCTGCACAACTACGCCGAGATGGCCAAGTACTGCGGCATCGAGGGCAAGGACGACAAGGAGGTCTTCGAGAACTTCATCACGAAGCTCGAGGAACTCAAGGACTTCATCGGCGTCAAGAAGACCATCGCCGACTACGGTGTTGACGAGCAGTACTTCCTCGACACCCTCGACGAGATGACCGAGCAGGCATTCAACGACCAGTGCACCGGCGCAAACCCGCGCTACCCGCTCATGAGCGAGATCAAGGAGCTCTACCTGGACGCCTACTACGGCCGCGAGCCTCAGGACTACGCCGTCTGCTAGTTTTAGCACGGTTTTTTGCGGCGGGGGTGCACGGGTGTTTCACACACCCCCGCCGTCGCTTCTATCGCATCGTTGAAAGGATGCAACCATGCTGCTACCCGATTCCAAGACCGAGCTCGTCCGCCGTGGCAACAAGGTCGTTTACGACCTGGGCGACAAGATCGTCAAGGTCTTTAACGAGACCAAGCCTGTCTCCGACGTGTTCAACGAGGCTTTGAATCTTGCCCGCATCAATGAGTGCGGCATCCGCAGCCCCAAGGCTCTCGAGGTTTCCCAGCTCGAGAACGCCAACGGCTGGGCGCTCGTGACCGAGAAGGTTCCGGGCACCACCCTTGCCGAGAAGATGACTGCCGAGCCCCAGCGCTTTGGTGAGTATCTCGAGATGTTCGTCGACCTCCAGATCGAGATCCACGGCTACACCTCCCCGCTGCTCAACCGTCAGCGCGACAAGTTCGCCCGCATGATCGACAGCCTCGATCAGCTCAATGCCACCACGCGCTACAACCTTCAGGAGCGTCTGGACGGCATGACCAAGGAGTTCAAGGTCTGCCACGGCGACTTCAACCCCTCCAACGTCATCGTCGGCGACGACGGCCAGCTCTATGTGTGCGACTGGGCACACGCCACCCAGGGCTCCCCTGCCGCCGACGTTGCCACCACCTACCTGCTCTTCGCCCTCAACAGCAAGGATCAGGCCGAGGCCTACCTGGAGCTCTACTGCGACCGCGCCGACATGCCCATGCAGGTCGTGCGTCAGTGGACGAGCATCGTCGCCGCTTCCGAGCTCGCTCGTAAGCGCAACGTGAACGATGAGTTCCTGAAGAACTGGATCGACGTCGTCGATTATCAGTAATATCTGAGCGATTTATTTCGCATCGGAGGCACAAGAAAACCCCGCAGCTCATATGGGCTGTGGGGTTTTCCTTTACCCATCGAGTTTATTCACGCAACAAAATAGACTGCTCCGCATCTCTTCCTAAGAGAGATACGGAGCAGTCCCGCAATTACATCTAATAGCAGAAACGTCGATTAACGGCGGGCCGCCTTAACAAGCTCGGCAACCTTGGCGACGACCTCGTCAATCGCCACGTCCTCGCGCTCGCCCGTGGCACGGTCCTTGAGCTCAACGGTGCCATTCTTAAGGCCACGCTTGCCAAGCACCACCTGATACGGGAATCCCATAAGGTCGTTATCGGCAAACTTAAAGCCGGGACGCTCGTCACGGTCGTCGACGACGACCTCGATACCCTCGGCGCACAAGCCCTCGACGATTTGGTCGCAGACGGTTGCGCACTCCTCCTTCTTGGGATCGAGCGGAATCACAGCGACCTCGTACGGGGCAACGGAAACCGGCCAGACGATACCGTGCTCGTCGTTGTGCTGCTCCACGACGGCAGCAAGCGAGCGGGACACGCCCACGCCGTAACAACCCATGATAAGCGGCTTCTCCTTGCCGTCCTCGTCCATAAAGGTGGCGCCCATGGCCTCGGAATACTTGGTACCCAGCTGGAAGACCTGCGAGACCTCGATGCCGCGAGCAGCAGAGAGCGGCTTGCCGCAGTGCGGGCAGGGATCGCCGGCAACGACGGTGACCAGATCTGCCCACTCATCGACGGTAAAGTCGCGCTCGGGGCAGGCACCGGTAAAGTGATAATCGACCTCGTTGGCACCGCAGGCCCACTGCTTGGACTCGCGCAGGCTCTCGTCGCACACCAGACGGATGCCCTCGGGCAAGTTAACCGGTCCGATAAAGCCCTTGTGCAGACCGTAGGTCTGAAGCTCCTCGTCCGTCATCATGCGATAACCCTTGCCAAAGACATGCTCGGCCTTGCAGTCGTTGAGCTCATGATCGCCCGGGACGATGGCCACGACGGGCTTGCCCTCGGCATCGATGAGCGCCAGGGACTTGCGCGTGCCGTTCTCGGGGAACCCAAAGAACTTAGCAACGGCCTCAATGGTGCCCATGCCCGGAGTCTCGACCTTGGTAAGCGTACCGTCACCGGGACCCTCAGTCACGACGACCTTGGTGCTTGCAGCCTCATCATCGGCGGCAAAACCGCAGTCATCGCAATAGACGAGAGAAGCCTCGCCGGCGTCGGCCAAAGCCATGTACTCGACGGAGGTATCGCCACCGATCTCGCCGGAGTCGGCAACGACGGGCAAGGCCTTGATGTAGCAGCGCTCGCAAATGTTAGCGTAGGCCTGCTTCATCTTGTCATACTCCTCCTGCAAGCTCTCCTGCGTGGCGGAGAAGCTGTAGGCATCCTTCATGATGAACTCGCGACCGCGCATCAGGCCAAAACGGGGACGGAACTCGTCGCGGAACTTATCCTGGATGTGATAGAGGTTCACTGGCAGCTGCTTATAGGAGCGCAGCTCGTTGCGCACCAGGGCCGTGACGGTCTCCTCGTGCGTGGGGCCCAGCACGAACTCGCGACCATGACGGTCGTCAAAGCGCACAAGCTCCTTGCCATAGGCATCGATACGGCCGGACTCACGCCACAACTCGGCGTCGACCATAATGGGCATCATAAGCTCCTGGGCGCCGGCGGCGTCCATCTCGTCGCGCACGATGTTCTCAATCTTGCGAATCGAGCGCCATGCGAGCGGCAGGTAGGAATACAGACCGGCGGCCTCCTTGCGGATCATGCCGGCACGGAGCAGCAGGCGGTGGCTGGCGAGCTCAGCGTCCGCCGGATCCTCTTTAAGCGTCGGCGCATAGAGCTTAGACATATACATTGCTCGGGTCATTTATTTCTCCTCAATAAGCTTGTCGACCTCTGCCATAAGCGCGTCGACAATTTGGTCCTCAGCTACTTTACCAATGATCTGGCCATGCGAAAAGAGCAAGGCCTGACCACGTCCGCAAGCAACGCCCAGGTCGGCATCAGAAGCCTCGCCGGGGCCATTAACGGCACATCCCATGACGGCAATCGAAAGCGGCGCGGAATAGTTCTTAAGCCGCTCGGTGACCTCCTCGGCGATGGGAATGAGGTTAACCTGGCAGCGGGCGCACGTGGGGCACGAGACAATCTCGGGACCACGGCGACGCAGGCCCAGCGACTGTAGAATTCCCCAGGCGACCGGCGGCTCCTCAACCGGATCGGCCGTGAGCGACACACGCATGGTGTCGCCGATGCCTTCGGAAAGCAAGATACCCAAGCCTACAGAGCTCTTGATGGTGCCCTGAAGCTTGGTCCCCGCCTCCGTCACGCCCAGGTGAAGCGGAACGTGGGGAATCTCACGTGACAGGGCTCGATAGGTATCGAGCGTCGTTTGCACGCTATGGGCCTTGGCCGAAAGCACAATGTTCGTAAAGCCGCGATCCTCAAAGTGCTTGACGAAGCGCTCGCTCGACATCACGAGCTTTTCGGGCTGCGTGAGGTCGTCGCGCTCGGCAATATCTTGCTCAAGCGAGCCCGCGTTCACGCCAATGCGAATCGCACAGCCCGCGGCACCCGCAGCATCGATCACCGCGTCAACCTTGGCCCAATCGCCGATATTGCCGGGATTGATGCGCAGCTTGGCGGCACCGGCCTCAACGGCACCAATGGCGAGCTTATGGTTAAAGTGGATATCGGCGACAATGGGCACCGGAGACTCGGCACAGATGGTGCGGAAGCCCTCAAGCGCGGCCTCGGAGGGCACGCTCACGCGCACGATATCGCAGCCAGCCTGCGCCAACGCGCACACTTGCGCAAGCGTTGCCTGGGTATCAGCGGTATCGGTGCAGGTCATAGATTGGACCACCACCGGCGCGCCGCCACCGATCTGCACGCCGCCCACATGCACGGGGCGCGTCAGCTCGCGAGGCAAAGGATGGGATAAAGACAATCCAAACACTCCCCTACAAAATAAATCGAAGGATGTCGGAACGAAGCATATAGACAAACAGCAGCGCAAAGAGCGCGATGCCCACATAGCTCACAATCGTCTGGACCTTGAGCGGAAGCTCGCGGCCCGCAATCTTTTGAATGATCTCGATGACCAGCTTGCCGCCATCGAGTGGCGGGATGGGCAGCAGGTTCATAAAGCCAAGCGAGAATGAAATGAGGGCGGCAAACGAAAGGAACGTGGCAGGGCCGGCAGCAGCAGCCTGTGAGGACATAACGCTAATACCCACGATCGAAGAGGACTGATCGAGAATCTCCATCGTATGCTGCGGCTGGAGCAGGCGCATCACGCCCTCCGCTGTCTGCACAACATAGGAGAACGACAGGCGAGCCGACGTGATGGGGTCTAAACGGACCACCTGCGTAGAGGCATACACACCTAGGCGATCGTCCTCTTTGAGCGCAACCGTGGTCGAATGCTGCTTGCCGTCACGCTCGTACTCAATGGCGATATCGACCTTACCGGCAGCCTTGCCGATGGCATCGTAAACGTCCATCCAGGTAGAGCACGATACTCCGTCAACCGAAAGGATCGCGTCGCCGCCCTCGATACC
Organism: Collinsella sp.; assembly: GCA_019414245.1. Classification (GTDB taxonomy): domain Bacteria; phylum Actinomycetota; class Coriobacteriia; order Coriobacteriales; family Coriobacteriaceae; genus Collinsella. The sequence continues at coordinate 66,545 of DXMK01000015.1, forward strand.
CGCCTTGGCGGCAATAGACCCCTCGTCAACCTGACCGATCACGTTGGTATCCATCGGCACGGTGACACCCGCAATGGAGTAGATGCTCATAAGCAGCAAAAAGCCCGTCAGGATATTGACGAGAATGCCCGCGAGCAGCATAAAGGCGCGCTTGAGAAAACCCTGGCCCAGATAGGTATGCGAACGCTCTTGCGCAAGGAACTCGGCTTCGCCGCACGGCAGCTCCCACACATCGCCCTCGGTAGTCGCATGCTCTCGATCGAAACGGCGGCCGTCAAAGGTGGTGTAACCCGCCGCGTCTCGCGGCAGCGTCTGATACTTGGTGGGATAGTAGCTCGGCGAGGGCTTCTCCCCTTCCTCATACCAAGGCGCGATAGAGCCCCAACCCAAGAGCAAGGCGCATGCCTCGAGCACAACCTCCTCGGATAGCTCGAGCTCGACAGCAAGGTCGGCCACGGTCACGCGACCATGACGATAGATAGCCGCGAGCACGCGATCGGCACACGAGACGTCGGTCGGATCCATACCGCAGATGGCAGCGTAGCCACCCAGCAGCAGCGGAGTCACGCCAAACTTGGTTCCAATGCGACGCGACGTGTAATGGATGTCAAAGCGGCAAGGCAGGCCCAAAAAGAACTCGGTCACACGGACGCCGCAGGCACGCGCCGCCAAAAAGTGGCCGCCCTCGTGCAAAAACACGAGGACGGAAAGCATCAGCAGGCCCCAAAAGACCGATGAGAGAACGCTCAGAACAGTATCCATAAAACGAAAAAGCAATCCTTATGGGTTAGGAACGGGTTGCGGCGAGCACCTGCGCAGCCTTTTCACGCGCCCATGCATCGATGTCGTGAAGCTGCTCAAACGAATCGACCGCCTGCATATCGTGGGAATCCATGCAGGATTCCACAATGCGATCGATATCGGTAAAGCTGCAGCCATCGTGCAGGAAGGCATCGACGGCGACCTCGTTGGCGGCATTGAGCACGCACGGCATGGTGCCACCCGTCTTGCCGGCACGTTCGGCCAGTGCCAGACAGCGGAAGGTATCCATGTCGGCAGCATCAAACGTGAGCTGCCCCAGCTCGCGGAAATCGATACGAGGCGCCAGGGTATCCCAACGCTCGGGATACGAGAACGCGAACTGGATGGGAATACGCATGTCGGAAGCACCGAGATGCGCCATCACGGAGCCGTCGGCGAACTCGACCATAGAGTGAATCTTGGACTGACGCTGCACGACCACGTTAATGAAATCGAGGTCGCAGTTAAACAGATGCATGGCCTCAATGCGCTCCAGGCCCTTGTTCATGAGGGTGGCGGAGTCGATGGTGATCTTGGCACCCATGGCCCACGTGGGATGTGCGAGGGCATCGGCACGCGTCACGCGGTCGAGCTCGTCGCGGGTGCGGCCAAAGAACGGACCGCCCGAGCAGGTGAGCCAAATACAATGAGCCTCGCGTGGGTTCTCCCCCAGATAGCACTGGTAGATGGCGGAGTGCTCAGAGTCGACTGGAATAAGCTGGCCCGGTTGCGCCAACGGCATAAGCAAGTCGCCGCCGACGACGAGGGACTCCTTGTTGGCAAGGGCAAGACGCTTATTTGAGGTCAAGGCCGCATGGCTCGCCTCGAGACCAGCGGCGCCCACAATAGCAACGAGCACGCAGTCGACATCGTCGCGACGCGCGAGCTCGCAAACCGCCTGCGCGCCAAGGCCAAGCTTCGTTCCCTCGGGCAACTCCTGCAGCACGGCGTCATCGCCATGAGCGACATCGGCTACGGCAACCGCCGGAACCGAGAACTCGCGGGCAGCGGCAACAAGCTCGGAGGTGCTGGAGTTAACGGACAGCGCCGTCACCTGCAGGCGATCGGCATGCTGGCGGCACACATCGAGCGCCTGGGTGCCGATGGAGCCGGTACAACCCAGGATGGCAACACGGAGGCGTCCATCGGGGCCATACGTCGTCTGGAATGACATTACAGCACGCCTCCGATCATCAGCATCAGCTGCGCGGTGATGCAGCCGAAGATAAGCGAATCGCTACGATCGAGCATGCCGCCGTGGCCCGGGATAAGGTTGCCGGAATCCTTGACGCCCACACCGCGCTTGATGCGCGACTCGATAAGGTCGCCGATAACGCCCAGAATGGACACGACCACGCCGCACAGCAGCGCATAGGGCAGGCTGAGCTTGAAGAAATGCGTCGCCCACAGGATGAGCCAAATCAAAACCGAGCCCAGGATGCCGCCAACAAACCCCTCCCAGCTCTTTTTGGGAGAGATCTTGGGAACCATCTTGTGTTTGCCGATACGGCTACCCACGATATAGGCAAACGAATCGGAGACCCAGAGAGACGCGCAAACACCCACCGAAAGCAGGGCGCCGGCAAAACCGGGCACGGCATCGCGCAGCAGCACGATAGCCGACAGCATAAAACCGGTGTAGATGGGACCCATGAGTGTCACGGCAACATCGGATATGCGGGTACGCGGCGACCAGACATACCAAATGCCCACAGCGAGCATCAGGGCAAAAAGCAGGGCATTCAGCAGCATCGAATCGCCCAACGCCGACAGCGGAAAGAGCACGGCGGCAGCGATACCCATGCGCTCGTTAGCCATCTTGCCATCGAGCCTTGTCATACGGAAAAACTCATAGCAGCACAGACCGCTCATGACGGAAACAAAGATGGCCGTGGGCACGATACCCAAAACCAGGCACAGGATAAAGACAACGGCGTAGACGATACCGGCGGCGGCACGGGTAATAAAGCCCGCCAGCCACGAACCGGAACCGCTCTTCGCTGCAGGCGCTCCCGCAGTAGTAGCTTTGCGCGCAGGCGTCTTGGGAGCAGATGCCTTGGGACGATCGGACACGATTAAGCCTCCTCGGTCTTGCTCAGTCCACCAAACCTACGGTCACGGCCCTGATAGGCCAAAATGGCGTCGACAAGGCCCCAACGATCAAAGTCGGGCCAATAGGTATCGGTGACGTAGAACTCGGAATAAGCTACCTGCCACAGCAGATAGTTCGAAAGGCGCAGCTCACCAGAGGTGCGAATCACAAGCTCAGGATCGGGAAGACCGGCGGTATAGAGGTGGGAAGCCACCATGTCGTCATCAATTGCGGCAGGATCGATCTTACCGGCGGCAACGTCGAGTGCGATCTGACGGACAGCGCGGGTAATCTCGGCACGCGCGCCGTAGTTGACGGCAAGCGCCAGCGTCATACCGGTGTGATCGGCGCACTCGGCAAGACCGCGTTCAAAAACGTCGCGGGTCTTCTTGGGCAGCGCGGAAATATCACCCAAAAAGACAACGCGCACGTTTTCGCGCTTCAGAAGCGGCAACTCGTCGATGAACGTCTTGGCAAACAGGTGCATCAAGACGTTGACCTCATGCTGCGGGCGGTTCCAGTTTTCGGTAGAAAACGCATAGGCCGAAAGCACGTCGACGCCCAGGCGCACGCAGGCGGTAATGATCTCGCGCAGCGAGACGATACCCGCCTTGTGGCCCTCAGTGCGTGCAAGACCGCGCGACGTGGCCCAACGACCGTTGCCGTCCATGATGCACGAGATATGGTGCGGAATGTTATTGAGGTCAAGGTCGGAAAAACCGACGCCCGCAGGGGCGTCGGCAAAGTACTCGACCAGTTTATGCTCGTCGTATTGCACCTTAGATCTCCATGACCTCGGCTTCTTTTTCCTTCAGAAGCTCCTCGACCTTGGCGACATACTCATCGGTGTGCTTCTGGACCTTAGCCTGCTCGCGACGGACATCGTCCTCGGTGAGCTCCTCATCGCGCTCGAGCTTGTTGTTGAAGTCGCGACGGATGTTACGGATAGACACCTTGGCCTGCTCGGCGTACTCGCGGCACTCCTTGACGAGCTCGCGACGGCGCTCCTCGGTGGGAGCCGGGAACGGCAGACGAACCACGGTGCCATCGGAGTTGGGGGTAATACCCAGATCGGAAGCGCCGATGGCCTTGACGATAGCGTTGATGAGTGCCTTGTCCCACGGCTCGATGAGCAGCATGTGGGCCTCGGGGGTCTTGACGGCGGCAACCTGCGTGACCGGCGTGGGAACACCGTAATAATCGACGGTGATGTCGGACAGAATGTTGGCATTGGCGCGGCCGGTACGGACCTTGGAGAAGTTATGCTTGAGGGACTCGAGCGACTTGTCCATGTGGGCGGTGATGTTCTCTGCCATGCTTAATCCTCCTGATAGACGAGCGTGCCGACGGGCTCACCCGAAAGCGCGCGCTTGACGGTGTCCTCGCCATCGATGTTGAGGACCAAAATCGGCATACGGTTGTCCTGGCACAGTGCCGTAGCCGTGGAATCCATAACCTGCAGACCGCGGACGAGAACCTCGTGATAGGTAATCTTGTCAAAACGGACGGCATCGGCGCACTTGACGGGATCCTTGTCGTAGATGCCGTCAACCTTGGTGGCTTTAATCAGAATCTCGGCGCCGATCTCGCACGCACGAAGAGCCGCGGCGGTGTCGGTCGTAAAGTACGGATTGCCCGAACCGGCGGCAAAAATAACGACGTTGCCCTTGGAAAGGTGGTTGATGGCGCGACGGCGAATATAGGGCTCGCAGATCTCGTTCATCTGGATAGCGCTCATCACGCGGCAGGGAACATCGTTATGCTCGAAGGCATCCTGCAGGGCGAGCGCGTTCATAACGGTTGCCAGCATGCCCATGTAGTCGGCCTGAGCACGCTCCATGCCACCGGCAGCGCCTGCCATGCCGCGGAAAATATTGCCGCCGCCGACAACGACGCCGACCTCATGGCCAACGGCGAGCAGCTCCTTGACCTGCTTAGCAAGATGGTCGGTAACCTTGGGGTCGATGCCATATTGGCCGTCGCCCATCAGCGCTTCGCCGGAAAGCTTAAGAAGCACGCGTTTATATCGGATGTCGGACAAAGCGATCCTCCTTTAGATTGAACTTTCAACATTCTATCAAAGGCTCTAAGAAGAGCCATGAAAAAGCAGGCTGTGAGTAAAACCCACAGCCTGCTCATTACCAGCTACAAGAGCTTATTTACTCGCCACGGACCAGACGGTCAAAGGCAACGACGGTAATGGTGTCGCCGAGCTCCTTGGAGACCTGCTCAGCGTACTTCTTGATGGTGAGGGAGCTGTCCTTGATGAACTCCTGCTCGGTGAGCACGGACTGCTTGTAGAACTTCTCCAGACGGCCGACAGCCATCTTCTCCTGGATAGCCTCGGGCTTGCCGGACTCGGCAGCCTGGGCCATGTAGATCTGCTTCTCGTGCTCGACGGTCTCGGCCGGAACCTGATCGCGGGTAGCGCAGATCGGGGCGACGGCGGCAACCTGAAGGGCAACGTCGTGAGCGAAGGTCTTGAAGGACTCAGCCTGAGCGGTCTCGGCCTTCTCGAAAGCGAACTCGACGAGGACGCCGATCTTACCACCCATGTGGATGTAAGAAGCGAGCGCGCCGTTCTCAGCCTTGCGGGCAGCGAAGCGGGAGATCTTCATGTTCTCGCCCATGATGTGAATCATCTCGGTGAGCTCGGAGGAAACGGTCTCCTCGCCCATCGGCTTCTCGAGCAGAGCGTCGACGTCAGCAGGCTCGGTGGTAGCGACAACCTCAGCGACCTTGGAAGCAAAGCCGGTGAACTTGGCGTTGGAGCCAACGAAGTCGGTCTCGCAGGAGAGCTCGAGCAGAGCGCCGGTCTTGCCATCCTCGGAGACGAACGCGGCGACAGCGCCCTCGTTGGTCTCACGGCCAGCCTTCTTGGCAGCCTTGGCAAGGCCGTTCTTACGCAGAACGTCGACAGCGGCGTCCATGTCGCCGTCAGCCTCGACGAGAGCCTTCTTGCACTCCATCATCGGGGAGTCGGTCATCTCGCGGAGCTGCTTGACCATAGCGGCGGTAATCTGGGCCATTGTGGTTCCTTTCAAAGAGATGAAAAAGAATTAACTAAGACTGATTTACTCGGCCTTGGGCTCAGCGGCCATCTCGGCCTCGGAGACCTGCTCCTTGCCGGAGCCAGCGAGGCAGGCGTCAGCCATGAGCTCGCACATAAGGGTGACAGCGGAGATAGCGTCATCGTTGCAGGGGATGCCGTACTCGACCTCGTCGGGATCGGAGTTGGTGTCGATCAGAGCGACGACGGGGATGTTCAGGCGCTGGGCCTCCTTGATGGCGTTCTCCTCGCGCTTGGTGTCGATGACGAAGAGAGCCTGGGGCAGACCCTTCATGTCGCGGGCGCCACCGAGGTTGGTCTGGAGCTTGGTGAGCTCCTTGCCGAGAACAGCCTGCTCCTTCTTGGGCAGAACAGCCATGCGTCCGTCCTCGACCATGGCCTCGAGCTCCTCCATGCGGTTGATGCGGGAGCGGATGGTGACGAAGTTGGTCAGCATGCCGCCGAGCCAACGCTGGTTGATGTAAGGCATGTTGGCGCGCTCAGCAGCATTCTTGACGGCCTCCTGAGCCTGCTTCTTGGTGCCGACGAACAGCACGTTGCCGCCCTTGGCGACGTTCTTGACGAAGGTGTAGGCCTGGTCGGCGTCGAGGATGGTCTGCTTGAGGTCGAGGATGTAGATGCCGTTGCGCTCACCGAAGATGAACGGCTTCATCTTGGGGTTCCAGCGACGGGTCTGGTGACCGAAGTGGCAGCCGGCCTCGAGCAGGGTGCGGATATTAATCTTGGTAGCCATGTTAAACCTCCTGTGGTTTGCCTCCGCGCGGGGTCATCCTCCAAAACCAACCCGGACATGTGCTACCAAAGCCCGGGCACCACGGTATGAAGTAGCCGCGCGTGCGTGATAAAAACATGTTGCCGTGAAGCAACCCGATGAATGATAGCAGGAATGCATCTTCCTGCCAACCCGTAATCAAAACCACACACCTGAGTGCGGCGCGGGACGTCCCAGCCACTATTCGCCGCGGGGATGGGCTTGAGCCACGGCACGTTTGAGCCGATCGGGCGTGAGATGCGTGTAGATCTGCGTCGTGGACAGGCTCGCATGACCTAGCAGCTCTTGAACCGAGCGCAGGTCCGCACCGCCCTCGAGCAAATCGGTCGCAAAGGTATGGCGCATCGCATGCGGGGCGATGTCGGCCGGAATGCCGGCGAGCGTCGCCAGCGTATGGAACCGCCGCCTGAGCATGGCGGCACTCATGCGATTGCCGCGCGCCGATATAAGCAGCGGATGCGGCCCGGTAGCGGGGTCACGGCGCTTTGCCTGAGCGAGCAACTCCGGCCTCCCCTCCTCAATATAGAGACGCGTCGCCTCGAGTGCGCGACGATACAGAGGGACGATACGCTCCTTGCTCCCCTTGCCCCAAAGTCGCAGCGTTCGCTCGGACCAACCAATAGACTCCACGTTGAGCGCCGCGAGCTCCGAGATTCGCGCGCCAGAGGCATAGAGCAACTCAAGCATCGCCGCATCGCGCAGTCCCGCGGGCGTCGAGGTATCAGGCGTCTTGAGCAGCGCCTCAACCTGCTGGGTCGTAAGGACGCCCGGCAGGTCACGTGGCAGCTTGGGCGATGCGATCGCCGAGACCGCATCGCCCTCGACAATCCCCTCGGCAGCCATCCAGCGATAGAGAGATCGAATAGCCGACAGGTGCGCCGCAAGCGTTCGGGGAGCCACCTGCTCACGCGAAAGCTCGGCAAGATAGCGACGAATGGTGCGCACGTCGGCAGCGAAAGCATCAATATCCTCGCGCTCGCACCAGGCAGCAAAGCGCTCCAGCCTCGAGCCGTAGGCCGTCACCGTGTTGGGAGAAAGTCCCTCGACACGTGAGATATAGGCGATAAACGAGTCGACGGTGTCGTACAGGTCAAAGGCTATGACCGGTCGCCTCCAAACAGATCAGGACGAGTGGCCAGATAGGCATCAAGGGCCTCGAGCGCACGGTCCGCATAGGCCTGGTAGCGGTCGCGCTTGCTGCGGCGCTTACCATCCTCGAGTGGCGGCACCAGGCCAAAGTTGACATGCATAGGCTGATAGCCCACGGTGGCAGGATCGGTCGCATAGCCCACGAGCGCACCCAGGGCGCCCACACGCGGCAACTCGACGCCCGCGACACCGATAGCCTCGGCATAGGTGTTGAGCGCCGCGAGCAGACCGGTCGCCACGGCTTCCATGTACCCCTCGGTGCCGGTGATCTGACCGGCCAGGCGCACGCCGGTACCGGGCACGGCAAAGGTGCCATCGAGCACGTGCGGGGCGTCGACAAAGGTATTGCGGTGCATGACACCGTAGCGGAAGAACTCAGCGTTCTCCAGGCCCGGCACCATATGGAAGACGCGCTTCTGCTCGCCAAAGGTCAGGTTTGTCTGGAAGCCCACCAGGTTATAGGCGGTCTTCTCCTTGTTCTCGGCACGCAGCTGAATCGCCGCCCAGGGGCGACGTCCGGTACGCGGGTCGGTGAGGCCGACGGGCTTCATGGCGCCAAAGCGAATGGCGTCCTTGCCGGTGCGTGCAACCTCCTCGGCAGGCTGGCAGGCCTGGAACAGATCGCCGCCCTCAAAGTCCTTGAGCACCACGCGGTCGGCCGTGGTAAGCGCCTCGATAAAGGCCTCGTACTCCTCCTTGTTGAGCGGGGCGTTGAGATAGTCGCCGCTCCCCTGCTCCTCGTAGCGCGACTGCGAGAACAGCACGTCCATATCGAGCGTGGAGGCATCGACGATCGGCGCCGCCGCATCAAAGAATGCCAGGGCGTCGCCACCGACGAGCTTCATGACCTCTTCGCTCAGCGCCGGCGAACACAGCGGGCCGGCGGCAATGACCACGTGACCCTCGGGAATCTGCGTGACCTCGCCGTGAATGATCTCGATATTGGGTCGGGCGGCAACCTCGGCCTCGACAAGCTCGGAAAACTTGACGCGGTCGACCGCCAGGGCACCACCGGCGGGAACAGCCGCACGATGGGCGCAATCGAGCAGGACTGAACCCATGCGCTCGAGCTCGGCCTTCAGCAAACCAGCCGCGGAATCCGGACGGGTCGACTTAAACGAATTGGAGCAGACGAGCTCTGCCAGGTGATCGGTATGGTGGGCCGGGGAGCTCACCTGGGGGCGCATCTCGCGCAGCTTTACGGCAAACCCGCGGTCTGCCAGCTGGATCGCGCATTCCGAACCCGCCAGACCGCCACCGATAACCGTCACCTGATCGAACTGCATCTGCAAACACCTTTCTAATTGACACGTTTTCCATTGTGACCGAAGGGTGTCTGGGCGTGAAGGGCAAACTTGGAGGGCGCATACCTTCCATCCATCATGCGCTCGATAAGGCCCTCGAGTTCAAGCGAACCCAAGAGTTTGAGTACGCCGACAGCATCGAGCGAGACGAGCGCCGCGATGTCGTCGACCTTGAGCGGAGAGGCGATGAGTGCATGCATCACGGTCTGCTGTGTTTGATCCAGGTCGGCAATGCCGGGAGCATCGGGGCGCGAGTAGCGCAGGGTGCCGTAGATGCGTGAAATAGCCATCTCGATAGATTCCTCGTCGATGATGCAGCAGGCACCGTTCGCAATGAGGTAATTCGTGCCACGCGACTCGGGCGATAGGATCGACCCCGGCACGGCAAGAAGTTCTCGCCCCAAATCCATAGCAGCCTCGGCTGTAGAAAACGTCCCGGAAGGCATACCCGCCTCGGATACAAAGAGGGCTTGCGACAAGGCCGCGATTACGCGATTGCGGCGCGGAAAGGCAAACTTGCGCGGACCCATGCCCCACGGAGAGATCGACACGACCGCGCCACCCGTATCGAGCGTGCGCGTAATAAGCCCCGCGCTCGAACGCGGGTAGACCACGTCGGCGCCCGTCCCCAGCACCACGACGTGTTTGCCGCCAGCGTTGACCGCAGCCCAACCCGAGGCCTGGTCACAACCGACCGCGCCGCCCGAGACTACCGTCACGCCCGCCTCGACCGCCACCTTTGACGCAAGCTCTGCCACGGCAAGACCATACGGCGAGGCCTTGCGCGCGCCGATGATGGAGAGCGCGGGCGTCGAAAGCACCTCGGGGTTGCCGCGCACATAGAGCGTCTGGGGTACATCAGAGAGCTCCAAAACCGTATCTGGATACAACGCATCACCGGGATGCAATTCAAAAGTCTCACCGGGCATTACTGGTCCCTCCTCCCCTGGTACATCGCCGCTTCGAGCACGTGGTCTTGAGTTACTCGCTCGCTTTCGGCAACATCGGCGATCGTGCGCGCGATGCGTACCAGGCGCACGATGCCGCGACCCGTGAGATGCGTGCGCTTCGACAGGCCGAGCACGCATTTCTCGGCTGCCTCATCAAGCCCAAAGGTCGAAACGACGCCGTCAATGGACCGCGACTCATCGTCCTCGGCCTCGCTGTCTGCATCGTCCATACGGGATTCACGCCAGGCGCGAAAGGCGCGCCCACGCACGACGTAATCGCGCAACTCGACCGATGACATACCTTCCGCGCCCTCAATGATTACCTGGGGATCGGGGCGGGTCACATCGATCATCATGTCGATACGGTCGGCCAAAGGACCGCGCAGTTTAGACCGATAGCGCTCGACCATCGCCGCTGAGCAGCGACACGGTACCTCGCGATCGCCCAAAAACCCACAGGGGCAGGGATTGCTCGCGGCCAGCAGCTGAAAGCGCGACGGGAACGTAAAGGCCCCGTCAACGCGCACGATCCTCACGTACCCACGCTCGATGGGCTGACGCAGCGTCTGCAGCACGCCGGTGGGAAACTCGGCGAGCTCGTCCAAAAAGAGCACGCCGCCATGAGCCAGGCTGATCTCACCCGGATGCACCGGGCGTCCTCCGCCAATGAGGCCCGCCGTTGAAATACTGTGATGGGGACTTCGAAACGGCCGATGACCTGCCAACAAACCATCAATGTTCTCACCCAAAACCGAATGGATGCACAGTGCCTCCTGCTGATCCTCAACGGAAAGCTCAGGCAGGATGCCGGTCATACGGCGCGCAAGCATCGTCTTGCCCGATCCCGGGGACCCGATCATAAGCAAACCGAGCTCACCCGCTGCCGCCAGTGCCATGCCACGTTTGGCAACCTCCTGCCCCAGCACGTCGGCATAGTCGAGTTCGGGCTCAAAGGTCGCCTCAACACCCTCGGAATCCAGATAATGACGCACGGCATCGCCCATGCCATGGGCAAGCTGAGACAGATGATCGATAAAGCCGCAATCAACGCCCGCAAGCGGCACATGCTGATCGGACCTGCCGGCGATAAAGGACAGCCCCATGTCGCGAGCCAGCAGCTGAAACGCCACCTCGCCCTTGACGGGAAGCACCGTACCGTCCAAGCCGAGCTCGCCGGCGATAAGGCAGCGATCGAGGTTGTCACGGGGAATCTGCCCATCGGCCGCCAGAACCGCGATGGCGATGGGCAGATCAAAGCCGCTACCGGTCTTGCGGATATCGCCGGGCGCTAGGTTGACCGTAATGCCCGAGCGTGGGATCTCGAACCCGGCGGAGCGCATCGCGCAGCGAATACGACCGCGTGACTCCATCACCTCCATGCTCGGAATGCCGAGCATTTGGATGCCCGGAACACCACCGGCAAGCGAGACCTCGACCGTGACGTGAATCGCCTCGACGCCACGGATGCAGGCCGCGTGAACGGCAAACGTCTCGAACGCCATCACGACACCTGCCAATCGAACGCGTTGTACTGATGCTCGATCTCGGCGATATGCCCGCCACGAATGGTGACGCCCACGGCATCGAAGCGAATCGCCTTGAGCGGATAATGCTCCATGAGATAGCAACTTGCGATGCGGCGGTAGCGGCGTTGCTTTTGGGCGTCCACGGCCTCCTCGGGAAAGACCCGCGTGCTGCAATCCAGTGCGACGCGTCTGGTCTTGACCTCGGCCATCACCACGACATCGTCGAGCTCATCGAGCAGCACCAGATCGGCCTCGCCCTCGGTGCAACGATAACCCTGCTCCAGCAAGGTGTAGCCGCGCTCGTTAAAGTAGTCGATGGTGATCAGCTCGCCCAGCATGCCCAGCTCGCGGGGACTGAGTCCCTTGATAAACTCGGGCGTCATCGCCCCGCAGTCGAGCTCGCCGTTTTCCCAACGCTCCTTGAGCTGCTGCGTCTTGCTCTTTTTGCTTGCGGCACTCATGGGGTCTCCTTTCCCGCACACTGCATTGCCCCGATGATGAGGGCACCTTTCATGCGGGTAAGTACCGGAAGCAAACCAAAAGCTGACCAAATGCCGTCAAAAAACGGGCCGTACGCAGCAATGCTGTTGCATACGGCCCGCTACCAGCAGGTTTATAAAACCCCTGAGGTCCCTGTCTCCACAATTGACCTAGAAAAGGCGCTCAGTCTGCAGAAAGTTTCCGCAAAAGCTCACGCGGTGCAGTGGACAAAGTCCATGTTTGCGAATGGCCTCGATGTGCTCGGGGCTTGCGTAGCCTTTCGATTCGGCCAAATGGTACTCGGGATACTCGGCATCGTACTCGACCATCATCTCATCACGCGTGACCTTGGCCATGATGGACGCCGCGGCGATACAGGCGATCTTGGCATCGCCCTTCACCACGTCGCGCTCGTTGGGAACGGCGCCCAAGGGGTTACCGTCCATAAGCACGCAATCGGGCTCGAGCCCCGTATCGGCCACGGCGCCCGCGACAGCGGCTCGAATGGCGCGGGCCATGCCCATCTCATCGATATCCTTAGGCGCGATATGACAAAAACCAATTGCCGTCGCCACCTCGGCAATCTTCACTGAGAGCAACTCGCGGCGCGCCGGCGTGAGCTTTTTGGAATCGTTGATGCCCCAGACGCGCGGCTCCATAGGAAGGCAGACGGCGCATACCGTCAAAGGACCGGCCACCGATCCGCGACCCACCTCGTCGACACCAACGACTACCCCATCGCCGCCAAGCTCATGCATAAGCTCGTACATGTCATTGACGCGCTCGCGCTCGGCAAGTTCCTTGGCATGGCGCTTAAGAGCACGCTCGCAAGCCTTGATCACCTGCTGGCGCGGGTCCTCGCGATAATGCTCCACGAGGGCAGGGATCTCCTCAAACGTAGCGCTCGCCAACTCACCGGCAACCTGCGATGCCGAAACCGAGCTCGTCATATTGGCCATACCAGGCCCTCCTTGCATGCAAATCAGATAAAAAGAAGGGCCACCCGAAGGTGACCCTTGTGTCCAAACGAGTGGACAGACGCTGCGATCTTCTTAGCGCTTCTCGGGGATGCGAGCAGCCTTGCCCACCTTGTCGCGGAGGTAGTACAGCTTGGCGCGACGGACGCGACCATGACGAACGACCTCGAGCTTGGCGATCTTGGGGCTGTGAAGCGGGAAGGTACGCTCAACACCGACACCGAAGGACATCTTGCGGACGGTGAAGGTCTCGCGGGCACCGGCGCCGGCCATGCGGATGACGTCGCCCTGGAAGACCTGAATGCGCTCGCGGTCGCCTTCCTTAATGCGGTAGTGAACCTTGACGTTGTCGGCGACGCGAACCTGAGGAATGTCCTCGCGGATCTGCTGACGCTCGATTGCGCGGATGTAATCCATGTGCAATTCCTTACTCTTCTAGAGGTGCCGTACCACCTTGGCCGGCACGTAGTTGAACAAACGTATTCGAGTATACACGCGCGGGTTTCTGCTGCAAGAACAATTTTTTGCGCAGACAAAAAGACAAAACCCGCACATGATAACCGCCCGTCTCACGAATGAGACGGGCGGCATGAAGGGGGCTACGCTAGGCGTCTAAACCCAAAACGTTAGGCGGAACGCTTGGCCTCGAGCTTGGCCTGAGCGGCAGCCAGGCGCGCGAGGGGCACGCGATAGGGCGAGCAGGACACGTAGTCCACGTCGGCCACGTTAAACAGGCCCTTGATGGACTTGGGGTCGCCGCCGTGCTCGCCGCACACGCCAAAGTGCATGTCGGGATTGGTGGCGCGGCCCTTCTCGACGGCCAAGCGCACGAGCTCCAGCACCGCCGCGTCGATGGTCTCGAAGGGGTTGTCTTTCAGGATCTTTTTATGCATGTACAGCGGGATGAACTTGGCCTCGGCGTCATCGCGCGAGAAGCCAAAGGTCGTCTGGGTGAGGTCGTTGGTGCCAAAGCAGAAGAAGTCGGCATGATGGGCGATCTCGTCAGCGACCATGCAGGCACGCGGCAGCTCGAGCATCGTGCCCACGGGAATATTGAGCTCGACGCCTTCCTCGGCGGAAACCTCGGCGATCACGCGCTCGATAACCTCGCGGGTCTGGACATGCTCGGCCGTGATGGAAACGAGCGGAACCATGATCTCGGGGCGCGGGTCGACACCCTCCTTGATAAGGCGGGCAGCGGCCGTGGCGACGGCGCGAACCTGCATGAGCGGCAGATCGCCAAAGACGACGGACAGGCGCACGCCGCGCAAGCCCAGCATGGGGTTGGACTCGACCATGCCGTCAATGCGACGCAGGCGGGCGCGCAGGGCAGTGAGCTCCTCCTCGGGAGCGCCGGCGGCCTCCTTCTTGGTGATGGCGACCTCGAGCTCGCGAGGATTATCCAGGAACTCATGAAGCGGCGGATCGAGCAGGCGGACGACCACATCGCGACCGGACATGGTCTTGAACATCGCCAGGAAGTCCTCGGTCTGAACCTTGAGCAAGTCGGCCAGGGCCTGCTGCTTCACGGCCTCATCGTCAGACAGGATAAAGCTCTGGATGATGTTCTTGCGATCGCCCAGGAACATGTGCTCGGTGCGGCACAGACCGATGGCCTCGGCGCCAAACTCGAGCGCGAGCTCGGCATCCTCGGGGTTGTCGGCGTTGACGCGCACGTGGTTGGCGTGACCGTCGGTCTCGTCCAAACGGATCTCATCGGCCCAAGACAGGATGGTGTCCAGGTCGCCGGTGAGCTCTGCAGAGACCAGGTCGACCGCGCCGTCGACGACGATACCCTGGGTGCCGTCGATGGAGATGACATCGCCCTCGCGCAGCACGCGGTCGCTGCCCTCGATACGCACGACCTTCTCTGCCGCGTCAATGTGGAAGCGCTCAACGCCGCAAACGCAGGGCGTACCCATGCCGCGGGCGATAACGGCGGCATGGCTCGTCTTGCCACCGTGGCTGGTCAGGATGCCCTCGGCGGCGACCATGCCCTTCAGGTCGTCGGGGTTGGTCTCCCAGCGGACCAGAATGACCTTGTGGCCCTCGTTGGCGCGCGCGACGGCGTCATCACTCGAGAACACGACCTCGCCCACGGCGGCACCAGGGCTGGCGTTAAGGCCGCTGGCCAGGGCCTCGTACTTCTTGGAGGCGTCGAACTGCGGGTGCAGGAGCTGGTCGAGCTGCGCGGGATCGATGCGGCTCACAGCCTCCTCGCGGGTGATGAGGCCCTCCTCGACCATTTCGATAGCAATGCGCAGGGCGGCAGTGGCGGTGCGCTTGCCCACGCGGGTCTGGAGCATCCAGAGCTTGCCCTGCTCGATGGTAAACTCGATATCGCACATATCGCGGTAATGATCCTCGAGCGTCAGGAACACGCGCTCGAGCTCCTCGCCTGCGGACTCGAGGCCCGAGGTGGTCTTGAGGTCGGCGATGGGCTCGGTGTTTCGGATGCCGGCGACGACGTCCTCGCCCTGGGCATTCACCAAAAAGTCGCCATAGAACTCCTTGGTGCCGTCGGCCGGGTTGCGCGTAAAGGCGACGCCGGTCGCAGAGGTCTCGCCCTTGTTGCCAAAGGCCATGGCCTGGACGTTGACGGCGGTGCCGAGCTCGTCGGAAATGCCGTGCTGCTTGCGGTAGATGCAGGCGCGCTCGTTCATCCAGCTGCCAAAGACGGCCTGGATGGCAAGGCGCAGCTGGAGCTCCGGATCGTGCGGGAAAACGGGCTTACCGTCGGCGACCTCGAGCTCGGGATACAGGGTCGCCTCGACGTTCTCGGAGAAGATGCCCTTAAAGGTCTCGACGAGCTCCTGCAGGTCCTCGGCCGAAAGCTCGGAATCGACACGAACGCCGGCGACCAGGCGGGCCTGGGTCAGTGCGTTCTCGAATAGGTCGGCGTCGACGCCCATGACGACGTTGGAGAACATCTGGATAAAGCGACGGTAGCTGTCCCAGGCAAAGCGCGGGTTCTGCGTCTGCGCGATAAGGCCCTGGACGGAATCGTCGTTGAGGCCCAGGTTGAGGACCGTGTCCATCATGCCGGGCATGGAGAACGGAGCGCCCGAGCGAACCGACACGAGCAGCGGATCGGAGGCATCGCCGAGTTTCTTACCGCAACGGGCCTCGAGGTCCGCCTCGGCGGCAACGATCTCATCGAGTGCGCCCTCGGGCCACACATTGCCGGCACCGGAGTACTCGACGCAAGTCTGGCAGGTAATGGTAAAGCCACCGGGAACCGGCAGGCCGATGCGGCTCATCTCGGCAAGGTTTGCGCCCTTGCCGCCAAGCACGAAGTTCATGGACTTGTCGCCCTCAGTGACACAGGTGCCCTGGGCGTCGGTTCCAAAACGGTAAACCCTCTTGCAATCGCTCACGATACTTCCCCTTCCATGCTCTTACGCGCACGACCGTGGTAACGAATCGACCCGCCGAATGCGAGCCGTGAGGGTACTATACGGCGGGTTTTGGGCGGGCTTGCGCAGAGGGCGCGGGGGTTGGTAAACGTGGTAAATATGGCGGTAAACGGTAGGTAAAGTTGGTTACCTTATGAAGATACCAATGCAAGATGCTTGCAGGTCAGATGCTAGTTTATTGCTAAATCGCTTTACCAATATCGTGCATTATTTTTAGGTAGTCTTTTAGAGACGGGCATTTTTAGCTACCCCAATAAGCTAGCTTTGCTGGGCTCGGCGGGCGGCGCGGCGGGCACGGGCATCTTGGATTTCCTCCAAGTGGCTAATGATCTCGGCAGCGCTTTCCTCGATGGCCTTGCCATCGGTACGCACCACAAAGCAGCCTAGGCGCTTCATGAGGGCACGGGCTTCCTCAAGCTCGCTGCGCACACTCTCGGGCTCGGCATAGGAGCCGGCAACGGCACGGGCGTAGTCATCGCCCAAGCGACTATCGCGAATTTCGGAAATCACATCGACGGTCGAGATCAGACCAAACAACCGCATCGGGTCAACCTCGTAAATCGACTTCGGCGGCTCCATGCCATGCGCCAGTGGGACATTGGCGACCTTGTAGCCCTGATAGGCTAAATACATCGACAGCGGCGTCTTGGATGTACGCGACACACCCAGCAGCACGATATCGGCACCCGACAGATCGTCGCAACCACGACCGTCATCGTGCTCAACGAAATACTCCATGGCCTCGATACGATGGAAATAGCGGTCATCGGTCTTGTGAATCACGCCCGCAACGCACTTGGGCGGCACACCGATGAGCGACGACAGCACGGCAAGCGTCGGGCCGATCAGGTCGACCGAACGGATATGCAGCATACCCAGGTAATCGAGCACGCGGGCGCGAAGCGCCGGATCGACAATGGTATGGAACACGGCGACATCGCGATGGTCGGCATCGACGCGCGGCCCCACAAATGACTTGACCTGCTCCACGGAGGTCACCTTGGACAGGCGCAAAACGCGAAAAGCCCCTTCATCAAATTGCCCGGACGCCGCAAGCACCACCTCACAAGCGGTATCGCCGAGCGAGTCGGAGATAACGATAACGGTGGGACGAGCGGTGACCGGGCAATCCATGCGGGGCTCCTTTTGCGCTTATGCGCAGGCTGGCTTACTTTTTGCGGGCAAGCTCACCGATGTTGGCAATGCCGGAGAAAACGGCCTCGAAGCGGTTGAGCAGCTTAAGGCGATTATCGCGAAGCTGCTCGTCCTTGTCCATGACCATGACCTCATCGAAGAAGCGGTCGATGGGGGCACGCAGAGCGGCAAGCGCGGCAAATGCGGCCGGGTAGTCCTCGGCAGCAAGGGCGGCATCGACGGCGGTCTGAGCAGCCTCGGAGGCGTCGGCGAGCGCGAGCTCGACCTCGCCCATCAGGCTGCGGTCATACTCCGCACCCAGCTCGGGCTTGGAGATATGCGCGGCGCGGGCATAGGCGGTCGCCAGGTTGTCGAACGTCTCAGCGTCGTTCTTGCGGGCCTCGTCGAGGGCGGCGCAGCGGGCGAAGAAGACGGACGGGGCGATGATGTGCACCGCGGAGACGGCGGCGACGGTATCGGCCGGAATCTTTTCGTCGCGGGCCATGCTCACCAGGCGGCCATGGAAGAAGTCACGAACCTGCTGGGCGACCTCGGCGGCGTCGAACTCAATGCCCTGCTCACTGTAGAGTTCGAGGGCAAAGTCGATGAGCGACGTGGGGTCGATCGGCAGACGGTCGCGCAGGATGTTGATAATGCCGATAGCGGCACGACGCAGCGCGTAGGGGTCGGAGGAGCCGGTCGGGGGCTCGCCGATGGCAAAGATACCGGCGATGGTATCGAGCTTGTCGGCGCAGGCCACGATGCAGCCAGCGGTGCCCTCGGGCAGCTCGTCACCGGCAAAACGGGGACGATAGTGATCGCGAATAGCATGGGCGACCTCGTCGTTCTCCCCCATCGCGGTCGCGTAATAACCGCCCATCACGCCCTGCTGGCTCGTGAACTCGACGACGGCGTTGGACACCAGGTCTGCCTTGCACAGGTGTGCGGCGCGAGCAGCGTCGGCGGCAAGATGGGCGCCCAGGTGAGCCTCGCGGGCGATAGCGAGCGCGAGCTGCTCGATGCGCTCGGACTTGGCGAGCACGCTACCGAGCTTCTCCTGGAAGGCAACCTTGGACAGACGCTCACGGAACTCGTCGAGGGAGATCTTCAGGTCCTCCTCGTAGAAGAACTTAGCGTCGTCCAGACGGGCGCGCACGACGCGCTCGTTACCGTCGATCACTCGCTCGGCGTTCTCGGGCTTGCTGTTGGAGACGACCACGAACTCACGCGTCAGCTTGCCCTCGCCGTCATAGATCGGGAAGTAGCGCTGGTTGGTGAGCATGGACTCGCAGATAATCTCGTGCGGGACCTTGAGGAACTCCTCGTCGAAAGTACCGACGAGCACCGTCGGCCACTCGCAGAGGTTAATGACCTCCTCAAAGACCTTCTTGGGCGTATCGACATGGCAGCCGGGGCGAGCGGCCTCGACCTCGGAGATACCGGCAAGGATGGCCTCGCGACGGCGCTCGGCAGAAAGCACGCCGGCGTCCTCGAGTACCTGCTCGTAGGCGGCGGGGCTGGCGACAACGTGGTCACCGGGGCCGAGCACGCGATGGCCGCGCGTGGTGTTGCCGCTCGTCACGTCGGCAAATGACACAGGCACAACATCCTCGCCCAGAAGGCAGCAAATCCAGCGGACCGGACGCACGAACGTCGCGTGCTCGTGGCCCCAGCGCTGGGAGCGGTAGTTGGGCCACTGCAGGCCGGCAATGGTCTTCTCGCACAGGGCCGTCAGGATCGGGGTTGCCGGTGCGGAGGGAATGTTCTTCTCGGCAAAGACATACTCGCGACCGTCAGTGTCCTCGCGACGGACCAGGTCCTCGGCAGCCACACCGCACTTGCGGGCGAAGCCCTGGGCGGCCTTGGTGGCGTTATCGTCAGCGTCGAAGGCGATGTTTGCCGCGGGGCCACGCTTGACCTCGTGAACCTCATCGGTCGCGGTGGCAACGTCGGCAACGAGCGCAGCCAGGCGACGCGGGCTCGAGATCACGCGGACCTCGCCGTGGGCCAGACCGGCCTCGTCGAGACCCTTGGCGATCATGGTACCAAGCTGCTTGACGGCATTGTTCAGCGGTGCAGAGGGCATTTCCTCCGTACCGATCTCAAACAGGAAATCCTTAGCGTCTGCCATGGCTTACGCCACCTCGCCTTCCTGATCGGCATTCTCGTTGATTCCGGCGACCTCGGCCATATAAGCCTCGCAGCACGCCTTGGCGACGGCGCGGACGCGCAGGATGTAGTTGGCACGCTCGACTGCGGACAGCGCACCGCGGGCATCGAGCAGGTTGAAGGCATGGCTGCACTTCATGACGCAGTCATATGCTGGCAGCGGCAGCTTGCGCTCCAGGCAGGAGTGGCACTCGGCCTCGTAGTCGTCAAACTTCTGACGCATCATCTCGACGTTGGCGACCTCAAAATTGTAAGCACTAAACTCGCGCTCGTTCTCCAGGAACACGTCGCCGTAGGTCATGGGCGTGCCGTCGGGCAGGTAGCTCCACACCAGGTCATAGACCGAGTTGACGCCCTGGGCGTACATGGCGATACGCTCCAGGCCATAGGTGATCTCGACGGGCACGGGGTCGACTTCGATGCCGCCCACCTGCTGGAAGTACGTAAACTGCGTGACCTCCATGCCGTTGAGCCAGACCTCCCAGCCAAGGCCCCAGGCGCCGAGCGTCGGGCTCTCCCAGTCGTCCTCGACAAAGCGGACGTCATGGTCGTTGGGGTCCAAGCCAATGGCGGCCAGCGAACCCAGATAAAGCTCCTGGGCGTTGACCGGCGAGGGCTTGATGAGCACCTGGAACTGATAGTAGTGCTGCATGCGGTTGGGGTTCTCGCCATAGCGGCCGTCGGCGGGACGGCGGCAGGGCTGCGCATAGCAGGTGCGCCACTCGGCGGGACCGAGCGAGCGCAGCGTGGTCGCGGTATGGAAGGTACCGGCACCGACCTCGGAGTCATAGGGCTGCATAATGACGCAGCCCTGCTCGCCCCAGTACTGCTGGAGGCGCAGGATGATGTCTTGGAAGGAAAGCGATGAAGCGTTCATGCCTCTAATATCCCCTCGTCGAAACGATTACACGGTTAGGTACTGTACTATAGCGGTTTTTAGTCGATAGCGCCGATACGGTTGAGCGGCCAGTAGCGCACAAGCGCCACGGCGATCAATTCGGAGCGGTCGACCGGGCCAAAGTAGCGTGAGTCAGCAGAGTTCTCGCGGTTGTCGCCCATCACCCACACACAGTCGTCAGGGACGGTGTAGGGATAGCCCACCTGGGCAGCGGGCGCCTGGACGGAAAGCGGCCAGCTCATGCCGGTCGTATAGTCCTCATCGAGCGCCTGGCCGTCGACGACGACCTTGCCGTCCTGCAGGTCGACCGTCTGGCCGGCCGTGGCGATGACGCGCTTGACAAGAACATCGTGCTCAGAGGTGCCGTCGGGGTTGTGAAACACCACGATATCGCCCTGTTTGACGGGCTGTCCGAGTTCGAGCGTCACCTTCTGCGCCAGAATCTGATCGCCGATCTCGATCGTGGACTCCATGGAGCCGGTGGGCACCACAAAGGGCTCGATCACAAACGAGCGAATCACGAAGGTGGCGACCAGTGCGATCGCAACGATTACGATCCACTCAAAGGCGCCCCTCAGGGCAGAATGCTGCGATGGAACCATTCTCACTCCTCGCTCTGCGAATACGAAGCGTCCAGGATCTCCTGCGCGTACGCGCGCTCCTCGGGCGTAAGTCGCGCCGTCTCGATAAGATCGGGACGCCAGCGGCAGGTGCGCTCGATGGCATTCATACGGCGCCAGGCGTCAACCTTGGCATGGTCACCGCTCACGAGCACCGGCGGCACGCCCACGCCATTAAACTCGGCGGGGCGGGTGTACTGCGCGTACTCGAGCAGGCCGCCGTCCTCGGCGGTCGAGAAGGACTCGTCCACGTTGCTCATCTCGTCGCCCAAGGCTCCGGGAATAAGCCGTACGACGGCATCGGCCACGACCATAGCGGGCAGCTCGCCGCCCGTGAGCACGTAGTCGCCGATCGACAGACGCTCATCGGCATACGCATAGGCGCGCTCGTCGACGCCCTCGTAACGGCTGCACACAAACAGCAAGCGCTCGCTTTTGAGCAGGCGCTCGGCCACATGCTGCGTAAAGGGCTCGCCGCAGGGGGTGAAGAACACCACGGTGGGCTTGGGACCCTCGGAACTGATGGCCTCGATGGCCTCGGCAATGGGCTCAACCTTCATGAGCATGCCCTGGCCGCCGCCATACGGCTCGTCATCGACGGTGCGATGGCGGTCATGCGTCCAGTCGCGCAGGTTATAAGCCTTAAAATCAAAAAGGCCGGCCTTGCGGGCGCGGCCCAAAATCGACGTGGACATGACGGGCTCAAACATCTCGGGAAAGACCGAAAGGGTCTCAATCAGCATGCTGTCCTCCCTACTTGTCCATATCGATCAAGCCGTCCATAACGTGGACGGAAATTGTTCCTGTGTCGGGAAGATCGAGCACAACCTGCTCGATCACGGGAATCAGCACCTCGCCGTACCGATCACCCTCGACAACCCAAACATCGTTGGCGGGCGTCGACATGATCTCGACAATCGTACCGAGCGAACCAAAGCGCTCATCGACCACCTCGCGACCCATAAGGTCGGTATAGGCGGCGTCGAGCGAATCGAGCTCGAAGTCGTCACGATTTGCTAGCACGTAGCATCCGGTGATGCCCTCGGCGGCCGTCAAATCGTCAATGCCCTCAAACGAGACCAGATCGCCATCGCCCGTATCGGTGACGGATACGACCGTGCAAAAACGGTCGCGCTTGAGCGCCGGCGGCGTCAAGGCGACGCGCATACCCGGCTTCAATACAGAAGGAAGCCCCCGCAGCGGCTGCGCGAGGACCTCCCCCTTCCTTCCGTGCGGCTTGACCACACGGGCGATGTTTTTGTACTGGGACCTCAAGGTCCTAGCCCAGAACCTCTACCTCGACAGCAGTGTCGAGGCGAGCGGCCAGTGCACGGGCGAGCGTGCGAATGGCCTTGATGGTACGGCCACGACGGCCGATGACCTTAGCGACGTCATCCTCGGCAACCGAAACCACAATCGTGGAGGCGTCGTCACCATCGATGACCTCAAGGCTCACGGAATCCGGGTCGTCGACGATCTGAACAACGAGATATTCGACGAGATCGGCGATGCGATCTGAGAGCATTGCCTCACCCTCGAGCTGTGCAGCGTCAACCTCAGGCACGATTTACTCCTCGGCGCCCTCAGCGGCCTCAGCGGCAGCCTTAGCGGCCTCGGCCTCTTTGGCGAGCTGCTTCTTGGACTTCTTGACGACGGTCTCGGTCTTCTCGCCCTCGTTGGCGGCCTTGACCAGAGCAGCGACAGCGTCGGTGAGCTGAGCGCCCTTGGACTGCCAGTCAGCGATCTTCTCGAGATCGAGGTTGATGGTCTTGGGGGCGGTCATCGGGTTGTAGCGGCCAACCTCCTCGATGATACGACCGTCACGCGGGGCGCGGGAATCGGCGACGACGACACGGTAGTACGGACGCTTCTTAGCGCCGTGACGAGCAAGGCGAATCTTGACTGCCAAAGGAAACTCCTCCAACCAAGCAGCTTTAGGCTGCAACTACAAACAAACAGTTGAACATAATACGCCATC
Source organism: Collinsella sp. (assembly GCA_019414245.1). Classification (GTDB taxonomy): domain Bacteria; phylum Actinomycetota; class Coriobacteriia; order Coriobacteriales; family Coriobacteriaceae; genus Collinsella. Next base: position 89,881 of record DXMK01000015.1, read on the forward strand.
GACGCGGGCAGGTGAAGTCCGTGAGACCAACTTCTTCGGTGTAGTCGAAGGCAAATCCATATCTTAGACAAGAATTCGCGATTTGCAAGCACATCCACGCACCCCACATGAGCTGCGCGGTATACTCATGCCATGAAAAGACGCGAACATACATACGGTTATGAGGATGCTGCGGGCGTCACGCCGCCGCCCTGGACGGGACCGGCAGTGGGCCTCATGGATCTCGATGCGTTTTTTGCGAGCGTGGAGATGCTCGACCATCCCGAGTGGTGCGGCAAGCCGCTCATCGTGGGTGGCGATGCCGATTCCCGCGGCGTCGTGTCCACCTGCTCCTACGAGGCGCGCCGCTTTGGCGTGCATTCCGCCATGCCCTCGGCCGAGGCACGGCGCCTCTGTCCGCAGGCCATTTGGACGCATGGGCATTTCAATCGCTACCACGAGGTTAGCGCACAGGTCATGGCGATTCTCGCCGACGAGACCCCGCGCGTTGAGCGCGTATCAATTGACGAGGCCTTTATCGATATCACACCGGGCCGCTTTGCGCCCGAAGATCCGCTGCTGGTTGCGCGGCGGATAAGCGACCGCGTGGCAGCGCTGGGAGTGACCTGCTCCATTGGCGTAGGCTGCAACAAGACGGTCGCAAAGATCGCAAGCGAGAGGGACAAACCGTTTGGGCTGACCATCGTGCGCCCTGGAACCGAGCAGCGCTTTTTGGCCGCGCTGCCGGTATCTGCCATGAGTGGCATCGGGCGCTCGGCCGAGGAGCGACTGCGCCGCATGCGCATCTATACACTCGGCGAGCTGTCACGCGCGCCCGAATCAACCCTAGCCTCTATTTTTGGCATCAACGGCGAACGCATGCGCCAACGTGCGCTGGGGCTCGAAATCTCCGAAGTCACGAGTCTAGATGAAGAGCGCGAGGTCAAGTCGGTCAGCAATGAACGCACCTTTGCGAAAGATTTGACTGAGCGTCAGGACATCGAAGCGGCGATTGCGCTGTTGGGAGAGTCAGTGGGACGCCGCCTGCGCCGCCAGGGACTAACGGGCGCCACGGTGACGCTCAAACTCAAGTATTCGTATGGAAGCGGTCGCTCGGCACAGCGCCGGCTGCCTCATCCGACCGACGATGAGAACATCTTTGTGGCAGTGGCTCTCGAACTTCTCGACAACATCTGGCAGGAAGGGATGCATGTGCGCCTGGCGGGCGTCGGCATGAGCGACTTCGACCATCAGGGCGGTATCCAGACCGACCTGTTCTGCGAAATCGACGACCGCGGAGCCCAATCCAGCGACCGTCGCGACCTCTCGGTCGCCATCGACGCCGTCCGAGACAAGTTCGGCGACACCGCTCTCTCCTTCGGCCGCCAATCCCGCTTCAACGATTAGTCCCTATGGCAAAAAGAAAACCGGGCAGCTGCAAGTAGTGCAACTGCCCGGCATACGGCAGAGGGTAGCTAAAAAAGCCCCGTCCCAAATGAGCTACTAGAGGAGGTCGAGGGGAAGCTGGGGGGCGTCGCCCCAGAGCTTTTCGAGGCGGTAGAACTCGCGCGCCTCGGGAGTGAAGACGTGGACGACAACCGAACCGTAGTCCATGAGCATCCAGGTCTTCTGCTCGCGGCCCTCGATGGAAAACGGATGCTCGCCGCAAGCCTCGGCGACCTTCTCCTCGATCTCGTCGACGATCGAATCGACCTGGCGGTTGTTGGTACCGGTGGCGAGCACAAAGTAGTCGCACACATCGGAAAGCTCGGTCAGGTCGAGCACCTGAACGTCCTCGCCCTTCTTGTCGTAGGCGGCCTGCGCGGCGGCGCGGGCGACATCCTCGGCGGCGACACCGCTCGCGGACAGCGAGGCGGCAGTGCGGTCGGACGTGGCGGCGAAGCTCTTGTGCTCCACACCTTCAAGAATCTGCTCGTCGGTCATGGTCTCGTCGGCCATGGAATACCTCTTTCTAGTCAGCCCGAGCTAGCGCAGCTGGGCGTAATGGTTGTAAATCGAAATAGCCGTGGGATAAAGATAGCGCCCGGACTGGATCACATAGACCAGACCCTGCGCAAAACAGGAGAAGAACAACTCGTCGAGTGAGGACTTCCCCACCATCTTGCGCAGCGCATGGGCATAATCGCCGTGGCGGTTGGGTTCGATGGCATCGGCCACAAAGACCACCATATCGAGCGGCGTCATGTCGCAGTCACCCACGGTGTGACGGTCGACAGCCTGGAAAACGGCCGGCGACAGTTCGGGAAAAAGCTGCGGAAGTTCATAGGCGGCAACAGGGCCATGCAAAAGCGGCGTCGCGGCAGACGGAGAGCCGGCAATCTTAATGCCGTAATGCAGAGCGCGCGTGACCAGCTCGTCGTCGGAGAGCACTTTGTCCCAGTCATGGATCAGGCCGGCGGCAGCGGCATCAAAGCGGTCAACGCCGTAGACCTCGGCCAGATGAAGTGCGGTCTCGGCAACACCCAGCGAATGCACATAGCGCTTGCGCTTATCCTTCATGCGAACATCGAGCAGCTCTTGAATGCGCTTGAGCAGCGCGCGCTCATCGCCCTCAAACTGATCCTCTACCGACAACGTAGACCCCCATCACTCAAAATCTTCTTGGCCCAAATCGGCATATAGCCTGCGTTTGCGAATGTAGCCGAGCACGGACTCGCTCGTAAGATAGCGCACGCTCATACCGCGGGCAACACGCTTGCGAATGTTCGTCGAGCTGATCGCCAGCGCCGGAATCTGAATATAGCGCACGTCGAACGGCAGCCCCGACTCTTTGATTCGGGCACGCGCCGTATCGATATCAAAGCCCGGTCGCGTCGCCGCAATAAAGGTAGCAAGCTCAGCGATTCGTTCGGCATCATGCCAAGTCACAATATCGATAATCGCGTCGGCGCCCGTAATAAAGTAGAGCTTTACCTGCGACGGGTAAAAGTCGCGAAGGGCATGAAGCGTATCGGCAGTATAGGTTACACCCGGACGGTCGATCTCGAACCGGCTCGCCAAAAAGGCCGGGTTCGCGGCGGTGGCGAGGACCGTCATGGCATAACGGTCCTCGGCAGGCGTCACCGGCTTGTCAAGCTTAAAGGCAGGAGAGCCCGCCGGCATAAAGAGCACAGCGTCCAAGTCGAGCGACTCGCGCGCCTGCTCGGCGGTCACCAGGTGCCCGTAATGGATGGGATCAAAGGTGCCACCCATAATGCCGAGCCTAAACTCCTGCCCGTCCTCTAGAGGAAGCTCGGGCAGACCGATTCCACCGCGCAGCGACATGGCTTACTCGCCCTCCGAGGTCTCGGCATCGCCCGCGGCATCCGCCGCATCGACAACCTCGACGCCCTCATCCGCAGCATCGGCCACGTCAATGGCTTCAACGGCAACGTCGTCGCCAGCATCCTCGAGCTCCTCGTACTCCGAGAAGTCCTCGGCGCCCTCAAAGTCAAAGGCGCGCTGGCAAATGCGGACCTCGTCGCCCGCACGGCAACCGGCCTTCTCGAGCGCGTCGTCAACACCCATACGCGCAAACTTATGCTGCAGGTAAATGACGGCTTCCTCGTTTTCCCAGTCGGTCTGGATGACCATGCGCTCGATGGCACGACCGACCACGCGGAAGGCACCGGGCTCTTCCTGAACAATGCGGAAACGCTTCTCACGCTGCAGGCGACGGCGCTCCCACTCATCGTCGCGCAGAACGACCGGCTCATCCGAGACAGCCAACTCGGCGCGCAGCTTAGCCACCTGCTCGCCCACGGCAAGCATCAGCGTGTTGAGGCCGGCGCCCGTCACGGCAGACACGGCAAAGAACATATGTCCATCGTCGAGCGCTGCGCGCTTGAGGTCGGCAATCTTGTCGGCCGTGCCCGGCGCATCGCACTTGTTGGCAACGACGATCTGCGGACGCTCCGAAAGCTCGGCGCCATACTGCTCGAGCTCGCGGTTGATGATGTGGTAATCCTCGACCGGATCGCGATCCTCAAAACCACCCGTCATGTCGACGACGTGCATGATCAGGGCCGTACGCTCAATGTGGCGCAGGAACTGATGGCCCAGGCCACGCCCCTCGCTCGCGCCTTCGATAAGACCGGGGACGTCGGCAACGACGTAAGAATATTCACCGGCACGCACCATGCCGAGGTTCGGCACGAGCGTGGTAAACGGGTAGTCAGCAATCTTGGGACGGGCGGCACTCATGCGCGCGATGAGCGATGACTTACCCACGGAGGGAAAGCCCACGAGCGCGGCATCGGCCATAAGCTTCATCTCGAGCTCGATCCAGTGCTCCTCGGCCGGTTCGCCCAACTGGGCAAAGGCCGGAGCGCGACGCACCGACGTCACAAAGTGCGTGTTGCCCAGACCGCCGGCACCGCCGGGCGCCACGACGACGCGCTCGCCGTCGTGCACCAGGTCGGCAATCTCAAACATCGGGGTCTGCGTCTCGGGATCGAGCTCGCGCACCACGGTACCCATAGGGACCTTGAGAATCAGGTCCTCGCCGCTCTTGCCGTTACGACGGGCACCCTGCCCGTGCGTGCCGCGCTCGGCGCGAAAGTGATGCTTAAAGCGGTAATCGATCAGCGAAGACAGCTGAGCATCGGCCTGGATGACGACATTGCCGCCACGACCGCCGTCGCCGCCATCGGGGCCGCCCTTGGGGACAAATGCCTCGCGCCTAAACGACATGCATCCGGCTCCGCCGTCGCCGCCGCACACGTTAATGCGGCTGATATCGGTGAACTGTGACAACAGAATCGCCTCCTACAAAAAAGAGGGAGACCCTTGAATCCTAAAACTCAAGTGCCTCCCACATATGTGCTCTATGAAGGGTGAATTACGCGTTCGCGAGCGGGCGTACGCTGACCCTGTGCTTGATACCCTTGTGGAACTCAACGGTACCGTCGACCAGCGCGAACAGCGTGTCGTCCTTACCACGGCCAACGTTCTCACCCGGGTGGATGTGCGTGCCGTGCTGACGGACGAGAATCGTGCCCGTGGTTACCGTCTGGCCGGCATAGCGCTTCGTGCCAAGGCGCTGACCGCGGGAGTCACGGCCATTACGGGAGGAACCGAGTCCTTTTTTGTGTGCCATTGTGTATACCTACTCTTTCGTTACGAGTGTAATCTACTCGGCGACGGGAGCCTCGGCAACAGCCTCAGCCTCTGCCTTGACAGCCTTCTTGGCGCGGGAGGTAGCCTGAACCTTCACGATCTTCAGCTTGGTGAGCTGCTGACGGTGACCCTTCAGACGACGATAGCGCTTGCGCTTGTGGAACTTGAAGACCAGCTGCTTCTCGCCCTTGAACTGCTCAACGATCTGAGCGGTAACCTTGGCCTTGGCCAGCTTGTCGGGATCGGTGACGATCTTCTTACCATCGTTGAGGAAGATGACCGGCAGGGTGACCTTGTCGCCCTCATTGCCCTCGATCTTCTCGACGGTGATGACATCGTCGGTGGCGACCTTGTACTGCTTGCCGCCCGTGTTAACGATTGCGTACATGTTTACTTGCCCTTCATGCATCAGTTAGTGCAACAGCCGAATATAGTAGCAGGCGAAAATACCCCCGTCAACGAGTATGTGGAGCAAATCCACAAGTTCGCACAGGTATGGGGCTGACGAGTCGGCCCTCGTCGTCCTCGCATGCTTGATTCTGACGCTCGACATCGTAGGAGCAGATGGTCACGAGGTCTTGCATACCGGTGGAAACAATAGGTGCATCCACGCCCGGGGTCAAGCCCTGCAACAAAACATCAGCAGCAGAAAGCAAAATCTCCGGACGCATGGACCCCTCGTTGTTGGCATGGGTGTCGAGCATGAGCACCAGATGGTCCGGACGCTCCCCTGCCGTGAGCTCATAGCCCACCAGTGTATGGTCAAGGTCTAGGCGCTTGCTCTTCTTACCGCGTGCGTAGTCGATGCCATGGCCTGCACGCAACGTGTCGATCGCGGCGCGCACCTCATCGGCGCTCACGGGTGCCTCGGGGTCCAGGTGCAGGTCGATGCGGTACGACAGGCGCGTGAGCTGAGCCGTGAGGGCCGGCGTGCGCACGTCGATGTAGGCGGCCTCGATGGGCGCCAAATCGGCCGGGGACGCCGCGACCAGGCGCTCAAAGGCCTCGTCGAGCGCGACGAACTCGGTCATAAACAGGTCATACCACTCGCAGGTCGACGACGTGCCGACGGGCAGCGCCGAGGAGAAACCCACGCGCATGTGCGGAGAGAAGCCCTGCGTGACGGCATAGGGCAGGCCAGCGCGGCGCACGATGCGCTCAATGGTATGGATCAGTTCCAGATGGCCCAGGTACTTGAGACGGTCGCGCTTGCCGTAGCGAACGCGCAGCCTGAAGAGCGTGGGGTTGTCGGTCAAGCGCTCACTCATGCGCGATCACCCACCAGTACGTTCTTGGCATGGAGCGTGGGGCAGATTCCGCAGCCGGTGCACGACGTGCGGGTGCAGTCGGGGGTCGTGACACCCTCCAGCGAGCGACGGTATTCGCGCTCGAGGAAGCCGCGCGAACAGCCGGGGCTCACGTGCTCCCAGGGCAAGCGCCAGTCCAGCTCGTAGGGCAGGTGCACGAGCTCGTTGAGGTCGATGCCGTTTTTGGCCGCGGCTGACTTCCAGTTGTCAAGCGAGAAATGCTCCACCCAGGCGTCAAAACGCGAGCCCGCACGCCAGGCGTCGATGATGACCGGCGTCATGTCGCGACCGGCGCGGGACAGCGCAGCCTCGACGAGCGAGGTCTCGGCATCGTGGTAATGCACGCGAACGGCGCGGTTGCGCACACTCGTGATGAGCAGCTTTTGGCGACGCTTGACGTCGTCGTAGTCAAGCTGCGGGCACCACTGGAACGGCGTTGCCGCCTTGGGGATAAACACCGAAACCGAGATGGATACCGAGATGGAACCGCGGCGGGCCTTGGGCACCACGGAACGGCCAAGCTCCAGCACGTGATCGGCCAGGTTGGCAATGGCCACGATATCCTCGTCGCGCTCACCGGGAAGGCCCATCATAAAATAGAGCTTCATGCGGTTCCAGCCGGCCTCGAAGGCCGCCTTGGCCGCGCGATCCAGGTCCTCCTCCGTCACGTTCTTGTTGATGATATCGCGCATGCGCTGGCTACCGGCCTCAGGGGCAAACGTCAGGCCGCCCTTCTTTTCGCCGGCGACCGACTCGGCCATATCCACGCCAAACGAATCCAGGCGCTGCGAGGGAATGGACACGCGAATGCCCGTATCCTCCAGGCGGCGGTTAAGGCGACCGAGCACATCGCGGATGCAGGAGTGGTCGGTGGTCGAAAGCGACGTGAGCGACACCTCGTCATAGCCGGTCTTCTCCAGGCCCTGGATAACCGAGGAAACGATCTGATCGGCCGAGCGCTCGCGCACCGGGCGATACGTCATGCCGGCCTGGCAAAAACGACAGCCGCGAGCGCAGCCACGCAGGATCTCGATAGACAGGCGATCGTGAACGAGCTGCGCGTAGGGCACGCACGACTGCGACAGCGGATTCGTGGCGCCAAAGTCCTCGACGACACGCTTGTAGACCACCGGCGGCACGTCCTTACCCTCGCGCGGCACGGTATAGCCGTGGGGCGAGCAAGGCTCGTCGTGGCGCACCTCGTACAGCGACGGCACATAGGTACCGGCGACGGTCGCGAGTCGCTCGACAATCTGCGCGCGCGGGACTCCTTCGTCGCGCAGGCGGCGATGCAGCTGGCAGGTCTCGAGCAGCGATTCCTCGCCCTCGCCGATGAGGATGGCATCGAAGAAGGCCGCGTACGGCTCAGGGTTGTACACCGAGGGACCGCCGGCGATGATGATGGGGTCGTCTTCGCCTCGGTCGGCCGCTAACAGCGGAATGCCAGCGAGATCGAGTGCCTCGAGGAAGTTCGTCACCGCCATCTCGTGCGGCACATGCAGACCGACGATATCAAACGAAGCGACGGGGGCAGCACCTTCGAGCGACAGCAGCGGAATGCCCGCCTCGCGCATGGCGTCACCCATGTCGGGCCACGGCACATAGCCACGCTCGCAGGAGATGCCCTCGGCCTGGTTAAGAATGTTGTAGAGGATGGCGATACCCTGGTTGGGCAGACCAACCTCGTACACATCCGGGTAGATCAAGCAGCAACGGTAGTCGGCATCGGCCTTGGAAAGCGTGCCCCACTCGTGATCGATATAGCGACTCGGCTTTTCGACCTTGGCGAGCAGCGGCTCAATTAAATGAAAACAGTCTTGGTATGCAACGCGCAACGGAAAACCCCTAAGCAGCGAGATCGGATGCGTCTTGGTAGGACGCCATAGGACGGGTAGCACCCGCGACCGTGGTCACCAGATCGCGAACGCGGGAGAACGTGGCAGTGACCACCTCGTTGGCACGGCTGTAGTCGACATCGCGCTCGTAGAGCGAAACGAGCGCACGGCCCATGCCATAGGTGCCCGCGGCAGCAGTGAGCGCCTTGACGGCAAACCCAATATGCGGCGTCTGCTTGACGAGTGCGCGGGTGACCGCGCGGATCACAAGACCGCCGGCAAGCACGCCCGCGACCTCGTAGCCGCGCTCAGGCTTAATGCCGCGTCCAAAGACGGCAGCGAGCTCAAAGAGCATGCCCACCTGCGCCAGCGCCATAACGGGATAATCGGCGCCCGGCAAAAACACCAGCGCACCGGTCGCCATATTGGTGAGCGCGCACGAGGTGATGATACGATTAGCTGCCGCGATGCGCATAAAGGCAAAGTTCGCCGCAAAAGCCGTTTCCTTGTCGGTGCGATCGAGAATCCAGCGGGCAAGCGTCTCGAGCAGATACGTCTTATCGGTTGCCGCCACCACGCCGAGCATGGGCGTGGACTCCTCGATAAACGGCACCTCCACAGCAGACTCGGCAAGCACGCACACGGGCGCGCCGGCGATCACGAGCTCCTGCACGGCACTCTCCAGGCGGTCGGAACCACACGAGAGCACCAGTACCACATCGGTATCGGTCTTTGGAGCAATTCGCTCCTCCCCCAGACGCTCGACGCGCACAATGCCCGAGGTCGTCTGCGGCACAAAGGCGTCACGCACCGTCTCAGCAAGAAAGCGCGAGGCGGACGAATCCAGATAGACCGAGACGCGCACCGGCGTATCGGAATCCTTCTTAACGGACGCGCCCATCTTAAAAGCGCGGGTCAGCTTATCTACGGGAATTTTCATAGCAAACCCCTCCAGCGGTTACGCGGCGCCCGAACGATGCCGCCATATGGATTGTACGATACCCACCGTCAGCAGCTGAATCATCATCGAAGACGAACCGAAGCTAATAAACGGTAGCGGAATACCGGTAATCGGCATCATGCCGATGCACATGCCGATGTTTTCGAAGGTCTGGAACGCCCACATGCCAACGATGCCCACACACGATAGGCGCAAGAACAGCGACTCGCACTTAAAGGCGACGCGAATCGTCGAAAAGATCAGCAGCACGTAGAGGCACAGGAGCAAAAAGGAACCGCAAAAGCCAAAGGTCTCGGACAGGAAGGCGAAGACGAAGTCGGTGTGGAACTCAGGCAGAAAGCCGCCGGCCGACTGCGTCGCATGGCCCAAACCCTTACCAAAGAAGCCACCCGAACCAACGGCGATAAGCGACTGCTGCAGGTTGTAGGCATCGTCCGAATCGGCATTATCGGGATCGATAAAGACCGTCAGGCGGTTCATCTGATACTGCTTGATGAGCACATCGTGGCCGAGCAACGAATCAAAAACCGAATCGAGCGCCAGGACGAGGGCCACCAGGCCCACGAGCAGGGCCAGGGTCGACAGCACCCATTCGCGGCGTGCACCGCTCATACAAATGACGATGGCGCCCGAAACCAGCACGACCAGGCCCGAGCCCAGGTCGCCCATGGCGACAACGGCCAAAAACGGAATGGACAACATGCCGCAGAGCTTGACGTAGTCGCGAACGGTATCGATGCGACCGTTATACTGCGAGCCAAGCGTGGCAATAAAAAAGATGGTGATGAGCTTGGCAAGCTCAACCGGCTGGAATGTCAAACCGATACCGGGAATCTTGATCCAGCCCGTCATGCCCAGACCGCCCGTATAGGACAGACCCGGAATCTTGGGCGAGAAGATAACGATCAGGTCGATGACGAGCAACGCCGTCGAGAAATTGGAAATACCGCGCAGGTCGGTACGCCAGACCAGCACCGCCAGCACCGCCCCGATGCCAATTCCCAGCAGATGACGTGAGAACGAGGCATCGGCCTTAAACTGCGAAGCCGACCAGATGATGATGGCGCCGTAGGCAACAAGTGCCACGGTGGCAAGCAGAACTCCGATATGCACCTTTTGACGAAACGTACCGCGCGAGGCCGAAAGTTGCTTGTTGACGCGGTCCAGGCTGCTGCGAGAGCCGGTCTTGGTTGAACGGAACAGATCCGCCGGAGAAAAATCCATCGCAACCTCCTATCGAACCGAAGAATCGCCCGAGGCCGAAGAGGTATCGGGCTCGTCATAAATCACGCCGAGCACGTCGCGCACGACATGCATCGCGGTATCTGAGCCACCGCCGCCCTGCTCCAGGACAGTAGCGATGACATACTTGGGATCATCGGCCGGTGCATAGGCGCAGAACCACGCGTATTCGTCCTCGCCGCTTTTCTCGCCCGTGCCCGACTTGCCGTATACCTGCGGCGTCAGGGTGCCAAAGTGAGCCGCCAGGGACGTCGATGCCGTGTATATCACGTCGTGCATGCCGTTGCGAACAAGAGTCAAATCCGAATCGCTGTTGATCTTAGCCTCCAGGCGCTTCTTCTTGCCCTTGCCGTTGTACTTATAGGCATCGCCGTCGCCATCGCGCGACACGGCAGACAAAAACACGTGAGGCACGTACTGTTTGCCGCCGTTGGCAAGGCCCATGTAGGCGCACGCCATCTGCAGGGGCGTCACCAGGATGTCGCCCTGGCCAATAGCGATGTTGGTCATATCGCCGGCGTTCCATTTGCGGTCCTCGGCAGAGGCGTCGGTAAAGTACGACTCTTTCCACTCGGCATCGGGAATACGGCCCGCGCCCTCACTCGGCAGATCGATACCGCAGGTCTTGCCTAGGCCCCAGCGACGAAAGACCTCCTGCAGCCCCTCGGAATGTTGCTCGTCATAAAAGAACGCCTTGCCCATGTCGTAGAAGACGGGGTCGCACGAGTTTGCGATACCCGACTGCAGCGTCATGGTGCCGTGGCCAGACGTCAACCAGCAGCGCTTGCCCCAAGCCTTGCCCAGGCCCGTCCAATAGCCCGTGCAGTTGGTTGTCTGCGTTGAGGTATAGGTTCCAAACTCAAGACCGGCCAGTGCCGAGAGCGGCTTGATGGTCGAAGCCGACATGTACTGTCCGCTAATGGCGCGGTTGAGCAGCGGGTGCGAACCCTCGTCATCGTTGAGCTCAGTCCACACATCGTTGGAGATGCCGCCGATAAACACCGACGGATCGAACTTGGGCTCGCTCGCCATGCCCAGAATCTCACCATTGTTGGGATCGAGGCACACCACGGCGCCGTTGCCGGCATTGCTGTAGCCAGTGGTCTTGGCAAGCTCGATGGCGCTCGCCAGCGCCGTCTCACAGGCCTGTTGGATCTTAAGGTCGAGCGTGAGCTTAATGTCTGAGCCGGCCTTGGCGGGCACGGCGCCGGCCTGACCGGTCACATTGCCCGAGGCATCGACCTTAACGGTCTGCTCGCCACGAATACCCTGCAGCAGGTTTTCGTAGTAGCTCTCAACACCCGCCTGGCCCACGATATCGCCCGACTGGTACGTAATCCGGCCAGCAGAAGCATCATCACCGCCAGAGGTTTTCTTATTCTGGGCCTCGAGCTGCTCGGAGGTAATGGTGCCGGTATAGCCCAAAATGTGACAGGCCGTCTCGCCGTACGGGTACTGGCGCTCGGTACGCTCGGCAATCTTGACGCCCGGAAACTCGCCGGCATGCTCCTGAATATAGGCAACCGTGGAGCGACGGACATCCGTCGCGATGGTATGCAGGCTCTGGGCGCCCTCGGAATTGTCCTGGATATTGCGCAGAACCGCCACGTAGGGCATACCGAGTACGTTGGCAAGATGGCGAACCAGAACCTCATCCTCGGCAAGATCGCGGTAGGCCACGACAGCAAGTGAGGGACGGTTCTGGACAAGCGCCACGCCATTGCGGTCGAGGATGCGGCCGCGCACAGCGGGTGTGGTAACGGTGCGCGTCTGATTGCTATTAGCCTGCTTTTCGTAATAGTCCGACGAGACCATCTGCATGCCCCACAGCTTGACGGCAAGCGCCGCGAACATCGCGCCCACACCCGTGGTGAGGATGGAGAAGCGGCCCTTAAAAGCGGTCGCTGCGGTATTGCCCTCGCCCTCGGTGGCGCGCGGGGCCGTTCCATGCTGCGTATCGTAGGTAAAACGGGAATCGCCGCGACGCATGATGACCAGCGCGACCACGATGGCCACAACCAGCACGATACCGGCGATAATAACCGTCATCTGGGAAGACATCTACGAGCCTCCCCTATTTGAGCTTACGGGTCTTGGGCTTAAAGCGCATGCCCGTCTGGCGTCCGCCACGTGCGGAGAATCCATAACCGGACTGCGGCACGACGCCGGACATCAAAAACGGAATGGCAACCAGACCCGTCAGGATCGAAGACGGCAGCGCATGGCCGAAGATCGCCACGACAAAGCTCGTCTCCAAACCCATAAACAGCAAGATGATGCTGTAGATCGCATTAATGACGAGCGCGAAGGCACCCACAGTGATGCCGCGCGCACTCGGGGTACCGCCCGTCTGACCGGCGGCGCTATGCACCAGGGCAAAAGAACCCACGGTCAGCAGGAGCGACATAACGCCCACCGGCACGGCAGCGGAAAGGTCATAGAACAAGCCGCTGCAAAAACCGCACGCGACGGCACGGGTCGGGTCGCCCGAGAACACGCTTAGGCACACCAGGATAATCATGAAGTTGACGCGACCGCCCGCAATGGAGATCTGCGGTGCCAGGCCTGCCTGCAGCAGCACGCACACGATGGCGGCGATTACAAACGTGCGGGAGCTCATCCCCTGCTCGTGTAGATCCATGGACATGCCCCCTATTCGCTCGAGCCGGAATCAGTCGTCTCGGACGTGTCGGAACTGTCATCCGAGCTCTCGTCCTTCGTCTTGGTCGCAGCATCGCGCGACGTTCCCTGCGGCGTGCTGTTGGCCGTGTTCACGTCCTCATCCGACGCCGACTGTTCGTCGGTCAGCGAGGTGATGACCAGCACTTCCTCGTTGTTCTCGGCCGTCGTCTGGGCGCGTACCACAATGGTGTAGTACACGTCGTTTGCCGATTTCTCAACCGACGAGACGGTGCCGAGCGGAAGACCCTTGGGGAACACACCGCCAATGCCCGAGGTCACGATGATGTCGCCAACCTTAACGTCGGAATCGACGCTCACGTACTCAAGACGCAGCGTGCCGTCAGCCTGACCCTGCAGCATGCCCTGGGCGCGCGTGTCCTGCACCATGGCGGACACGCCCGAGTTCTCGTCGCCAATCAGGCGCACGGTGGACGTCTTGGCCGAGACCTCGATAATCTGGCCTATGACACCGGCAGAACTCGTCACAGGCATGTTGATGGTAAGCCCGTCGGCAGAACCCTTGTCGATGGTGACGGTCGAGGTCCAGGCATCGCCCGAAGCGCCGACGATACGAGCTGCGGTTGATTTGAGGTTGTAGGTCGACTGCAGGCCGACCAGCCCCTCCAGACGCTCAGCGGTCTTTTGAGCCTCGGAGAGCTCGGCAACCTTAGAGGTCAGTTCCTCGTTTTGCTTCTTAAGCTCGTCAAGCGTGTCCTGCGACGCCGTAAGGTTAGAGAACACATTACCGATCGCATTGAAGGGAGCCGCCACAGCCGAGCCCACAAAGCGCACCGGCGAGGTAATCGTCGTCACGCCCGAGCGCACGGCATGAATCGGCCCGGCCTCGCCCTCACGAATATAAAACGTGAGCAGCAACACCGAAATCAGGCTGAAAACAATCAACGGGCGCATACCCGTTGATTGTCGCTTGGTATTCAGATTTGTGGAGAAACCCGAAGATCGTGCCAAATGGAATCCACCTTTTGGAAATTAAGCATTGGTCTGGACGAAGCCGCCATCAAACGCATTGGCCTCGAGCACGCGGGCACAGCCGTTAACGACGTTATCGAGCGCCGTGGGGCTAACATTGACCGAAACGCCGGTCTCATCGCGCAGGCGCACGTCGAGACCACGCAGCAGCGCGCCGCCACCGGTCAGCAAAATGCCGTAGTACATAAGGTCCGAGGCAAGATCGGGAGGTGTAGCGTCGAGCGCGTCCTTGACGGCCTTGGCCATCTCGTCGAGCGGCTTGTTGAGTGCGCGACGAATCTCCTCGCTCTCGATGCGCACGGTCTTGGGCAGACCGGTGATCACGTCGCGGCCGTTGACCTCGACGTCGAGCTCGTCCTTAAGCGGCACGGCGGAGCCGACCTTAATCTTGATGTCCTCTGCCGTACGCTCGCCGATGGCCAGGTTGTAGGCATCACGAACGTGCGTGAGGATGGCCTGATCGAACTCGTCGCCGGCAATACGGATGGACTGCGAGACGACGATACCGCCCATAGCGATAACGGCAACCTCGGTGGTACCGCCACCGATGTCGATGACCATGGAGCCGGTGGGCTCCTCGACGGGCAGGTCGGCGCCGATAGCGGCAGCCATAGGCTCTTCGATCAGATAGGCCTGGCGGGCACCGGCCTGGATCGTGGCCTCAAAGACAGCGCGCTTCTCGACCGACGTGACGCCGGAGGGAACGCAGACGACAACACGCGGACGCGGAGTCCACGGATAGCGCTTCTCGGACGCCTTGTCGATAAAGTATCGAAGCATGGCCTCGGTAACATCGAAGTCGGCGATGACGCCGTCCTTCAGGGGACGAACGGCCACGATGTTGCCGGGCGTACGGCCGAGCATGCGCTTTGCCTCGATACCGACCGCCAGGATGCGCTCGTCGTTCTTGTCGATGGCGACTACAGAGGGCTCGCGAATGACGATGCCCTTCCCGCGCACAGAGACAAGCGTATTTGCGGTGCCGAGGTCGATGGCAAGATCGCCCGCGTAGCTACCGAAGAACATATCCATCAAAGAAAACAACGCAACTCCTGATGTGTTGGATGATTGCTGGAAAACTACTAGCTCATCATACTAGCGCAAGCCCGACACCTCACTTGCGGTGAAGCGCCGGGCAAAGCTAAATCCCATAAGGTCACTACTGGTTGTCAGCAGCCGAGAAATCCATATCGAGCGAAGAAACGGCCCAGCCGATATGGTTGTCGGAGCGCACGAATTTGACGGTGTACTCCTGCTCGCCGCCCTTGGACAGCGATGCCTTCACCTTGGCGGTCGTCTCGGTCATGGACTGATCCATGCCCTCGACGGACACGGTGGCACCCTGCGGAATCGAGGAGATGATCATCGACTTGGCGTCCTCGGACAGGCTCGAGGCCAGGCAAGACTCGGCCTTTGCGGTGTCACCGTCGCCGGCAGCCTGGAACAGATCGGTAACGACAGACTCCTGAGACGGGAAGCCAAAGCCTCGCGTGTAGGCAAAGCCCAGACCGCCCGCGGCAATCAAAATGAGCAGAAGCAGCACGATGAAGACTTTGAGACCTGTGTGGCGATGGCGACGACGGACCTTGGCCTGCTTACGATCCTGACGGTCCTGCTGGACCATCTCGGACTCGGACAGCGTAAAGAAGCCGGTGTCCGAGGGATCGGGCATAAACTGACCGGTCGCGCCCGTAGGATCGAGCGGATCGACGGCAGGAGCGTCCATCGCGGGCGCCGGAGCCGTGGCCATAGCCGTCTGGGCAGACAGCGCGGCAAGCGAATCGTGCACGCGGGCAAGCTCATCGGCCTGCTCGGAGGTGAACTGGTAGATGCCATCGGCAGTAGCGGCGTTAAAGGCGTCGAGTGCGTCGGAGGGACGGCCGGCGGCAGAAAGCGCCTGACCCATGCCGGCGTTGAGCGCACGCGTGTCGTCGCGGGGGCCGGCAAAGTCGATAGCCGTGCGGTAGGTCTCCACGGCATCCGCCGGACGGCCGAGCTTAATGAAGCAACGACCGAGCTCGCCGAGTGCGGCGGCAGGAGCCGGATTGGCGCCGTCGATGGCAGCCTGACGGAAGGCGGTTCCTGCGTTGGCATAGTCGCCCGACTGGAACAGCGCATTGCCCAGGCCCAGATAGGCCTTGAACGGCGTGGCATAGGAAGCATCCTGCGTAGCAGCAGAGAACGCCTGAGCGGCCGTCGTGTAGTCGCCCACGGCGGCAAGCGCCTTGCCGCGGTTGGTGAGCAGCGCGCCGCGCTTGCCGTAGGTGCCGTCGTTGAGGGCGGCGGCATAGGCCTCGGCGGCCTCGGCATACATGCCCAGGTGCATCAAGGCGTTGCCACGAAGGTGATCGGCCTCGCCCATAATCTCATCGGGAGTCTTTGCCGCCCCAAGCATCTGGGCTGCAGCGGAAAAATCACCCGCGCGGTAAGCGGCGCGGCCCTGTTGGATCAGCTGGCTATTCAAGGAAGTCCCCTTTACTCGTGAACGATCTCGACATGGACGATCTCGTCGCCGGCACGCAGCTGCGAAATCACATCGAGACCCTCGACCGTGGTACCAAAGACGGTGTAACCGGAATCGAGGTTATGCTGGGCACCCAGGCAGAAGTAGAACTGCGAACCCGCGGAATCGGGGTCCATGGAGCGTGCCATGGCAAGGGCGCCATCGACATGGCTGTTGCGCGGATTGGTGGCAAACTCGCCCTTGATGCAGTAGCCGGGGCCACCGGTACCGGGCATGCCGTCGGGGCCCTCAAGACCGGCGGCGACGTCGGCGCCGGACATGTCGCGGGTATTGGGGTCGCCACCTTGGATAACAAAACCGGGCACATAGCGATGGAACTTAAGGCCATCATAGAAACCCATCGTGGAAAGCTCGCAGAAGTTCGCGACATGAATGGGAGCGCCCTCGCCGTCAAACTTGACCTTGATGGTACCCTTCGACGTCTCGATTACGGCGCACTCGTCGCCGACAAGCTGATACTCGGGCGTGTAGAGCTCTTTCTTAAAACCAAACATGTGGTTCCTTCCTCGTGCGTTTAAAGCATATTTGTACGAATTGTAGCAATAAGCACGGGCTTACATCAATTGCGCACGTAGGTTATGCCGACTATGGCGAACTAATTTTAGGAACGCTGCTGCGGCTTCCAGGAACCCACATTGGCGTCGTACTGGTTCAGCGCGCTGTTGCCGCCCTGCGCGATGGGCGCCAGGATCTCGCTTTGGTGGGAACTCATCGACTCGCCATCGGGAATGGCCAGCGAGATATCCCAGCTCTGGCAGATCACGTCGACGCGCTCATACATCCACTCGGCAAGCTGCTTTAAGTGGGCGATGTCATCCGCATAGACCGTATCGTCCTGTACTTTCAGGTTGTTAAGCTCATCTTGCGTCTTTTTTATCTGGTCACGCAGGGCGTAGGCACTCTGCGACAGCTCCTGACGGGTGGACAGCGGCGTTCGGAGATAGCCGTTGTTAAAGGAATCGATGACCTCGCCGATCTGATCCTCGTCAGCATAGGACACGATGGTCTGATACAGACCGTCGAGCCTGGTATAGAGCTGATCATCGGTGAGCACGGTTTCTTCCTGGACCACCTCGGCAGAATCGTCCTGCTTGGTATCGTCCTCAGTGGCCTCGCCCTTTTGACGCGTGGGGAAGGTGGTCTGTGCAGCTTGGCCAAACTGGTCGTAGAAGCCGGGCATAACACCCATGGGATCGGTCGTCACGAACCAATAGGCACCGCCGCAAACGACGGCAAGGACCGCGATGACGATAAGCGGCTTGGGAATATGACGCTTGTGCTTGTGATAGGCGTCCTCGTCGGGGTGCACCTTGCGCTTGGGTTTTTGAGCATCGTCATGCAGGGAAACGGGCATGGGAATATCGACCTTGGGGAGACCGAAATCCTTATCGAAAGCCGGCAGCACGCAGGTCTCATTGGGGTCGGCGGCGTCCGAAAGCACCGCAGCGGCAGAGGCCGGCGCATGCGGCACCTCGGTATCGATCTGCTCTTGCGTTAGGCGCGGAAAGCCCGCCGTGCGGCCCGCTGCCAGGTCGGATGCGGCCGCGTCCTCGGAGAGGATACCCGGAGCGGGGCGTCCGCATTTGGGGCACGTACGATCATGCGGAGAAAGACGGGCACCGCAGCCCTCGCAGAACACGAACTCGGTGTGCTCGGGGCCATCGCCCGGACCCACATAGGCGTTGCAGTAGGGGCAGAACGAGGCGCCGTCCTCGATAGTCTTAAGGCAATGCGGGCAGATCACGGCATCCTCTTTTCGAAGCAATTCAAACAATCGAGGTTAGAGCATAACATCGCCACGGCCCCACAGGAACAAGGCACCAATTCAACATCGCCAGGGCGCGTAGCTACTTCTTCTTTTTGCTTGGCATCGAGACTTTGATGCCTTGGGCGGACTTGGTCACGCGAGAGCGCTTGGCTCCGGTACTCTTCTTTTTCTTGGGCTGGGCCTGGGCCACGCCCTCGAGTGCGCGGGCCTCGGCCTCGCGAGCGGTGCGATCTTCGCGGCGCTGTGCCATGTCGGCGGCGACGCGCTTGGCAAAACGTTCGGCCGTCGATCCCGTCGAGCTCACCTTGCCGCCACCGCGGCCCAGGCGGACGCGCACACCGCGGCCAAAACCAGTTGCGGCATGACGACGACGCGGCTTGAGCGAATCCATCATCGTGGCGAGCTTAAAGAACACCGAGCAGGTAAAGACCACGATGACAGCCAAGATAACCATCTGGCCCATCGACAGGTTGGCAATAGACAGCAGCTCCGGGAATCCGATAACGCCCACCAAGATGCCGGCGACTACAAACACAAAGAGCACCACACGTAAGGGCGTGAGAGGCTGTGAGATGCGCCAGATCAGGCTGACGCTCGCCGCGCACGACGTAAGCAGGCACATCGTAGACAGCGTGAGCTGGCTAAAGCCAAACACGCGCGCCACAAAGATATCGAGCGCCGCAGCCAAAATGACCGCAATCGACGCCGGCAGTGCCCGCTTGAGTACGTTGCTCAAAAACGCACCCTTCACGCGAGCATTGTTGGGCTCCAGGCCCAACACAAAGCCCGGCGCGCCGATGCAGAAGAAGTTAATGAGCGTCATCTGGATGGGCTCGAAGGGGTACGGCGGCAGCGCGATGCACAGCGCCGCCAGGCCCATCGAGAACAGCGTCTTGGTCAGGAACAGCGACGCCGAGCGCTGCAAGTTGTTGATGGAGCGACGGCCCTCGGCCACCACGGCGGGCATCGAGGCAAAATCATTGTCGACCAGCACGATCTCGGCCACGTTGCGCGCGGCATCGGAGCCGGCGGCCATGGCCACGGAGCAGTCTGCCTCCTTGAGCGCCAGCACGTCGTTGACGCCGTCGCCCGTCATGGCAACGGTATGGTCGCGACGCTTGAGCGCCTGCACGAGCTCGCGCTTCTGTTGCGGGGTCACGCGGCCAAAGACGTGATAGCGGTCCACCGCCGCATCAATCTTGGACGGCGTATCGAGCGTCGTGGCGTCGACGTAGGCATCGGCCCCCGGAACGCCCACCACGCGCGCGATCGACGACACCGTGCGCGGGTCGTCGCCGCTGATCACGTTGAGGGTCACGCCCTGCTCGTTAAAGTAGCCGATGGTCTCGGCGGCCGAAGTGCGAATCTCATCGCGAATGGTCACAAAGCCCACGGGCTCGGCCTCGCCCGCCATATCGCCGTCGGGCGTAAAGCCGTCCACACGGGCCACCACAAGCACGCGGCAGGTGTCGGCAAGCTCGGCCACACGGTTCTCGACCTGCGCAAAGGCGCGCGCCGAAAGCACAAATTGCGCTGCGCCCATCACATAGGAGCCCTGCGCAAACGAGGCGCCGCTCCACTTTTTAGACGACGAGAACGGAATGACCGCCAGCGGCTCGGACACCTCGACCGGGCGGTCGGCGTAGTAGTTGAGCAGCGCCTGACAGGTCTCGTTGGCGTCTGCCGAGGTGGCACGCGCTACGTTGGCAAGCGCAAAATCGAGGACCGTGGTCTCGACGGGGACAGCTGCCTCGTCCGAGTCCGCGCCAAAGCCAACGCCCTCAACAGGCAGCGGGTAGGTACCCTCGACCTCCATACGGCCCGAGGTAATGGTGCCCGTCTTGTCCAGGCACAGCACGTCGACGCGCGCGAGCGTCTCGATACAGTAGAGCTGCTGCGCGAGTACCTTGCGGCGCGCCAGGCGCACCGTGGCGATGGCAAGCACCGACGAAGTCAGCAGCACCAGGCCCTGCGGAATCATGCCCAAAAGAGCGCCCACCGTAGACAGCAGCGCCGACGAAGGCACGCGACCGGCAAGCAGCTCGGAAAAACACCACGAAAGCGCGCTATCGCCCGGCGTACCGGCGGCATCCCACAGCTCGCTCACACTCGAGGCAAACAACGCCAAACCGAGCGGGATCATGATGATGCTCGCAAAGCGCACGATGGCGTTAAGCGCGTTCATGATCTCGGAATTGACCTTTTTGACGTACTTGGCCTCGTTGTTGATCTTGGCCACGTAGTTGTCGGCGCCAACATGGATCACGCGGGCGCGCAGCAGGCCCGAGTCGATAAAGCTGCCGCTCATGAGCTCGGAGCCGGGCTGCTTTTTGATGAGATCGCTCTCGCCCGTCAGCAGGCTCTCGTTCACGAGTGCCTCACCCGAAACCACCACGGCGTCGGCGGGAATCTGGTCGCCGCGCCCCAGGCGAATGATATCGTCGAGCACGATCTGGTCCAGGTCGAGCTCTACCTCGGCGCCGTCGCGCACCGCGATGGCCTTCTTAGAGGTGAGCAGCGTAAGCTTATCGACCATCCGCTTGGAGCGCATGGACTGGATGACGCCAATTGCCGTGTTCAAGAACACCACGAACAGGAACGTCAGGTTCTTAAACGAACCGGTCAGCAACACCAAAATCGCCAAGACCACGTTGATCAAGTTAAACAGCGTGCAGAGGTTCTCGATGATGAGCTCGCGGACCGACTTGGTCTTGAGTTCCATGTTGCGGTTGATCTTACCGGCGGCGATGCGCTCCTCGACCTCGGCGGTCGAGAGTCCGTGCTCGATATCCGTTGCTGCCATACCTTGTCCCATCACGTCGCGTCGGTATAAGAAAACCGCCCGGACCATGCGAGGTTCGGACGGTCTTACGTTCGAGGGTGCCCCATGTTGGATTCGAACCAACGGCCTTCTGCTCCGGAGGCAGACGCTCTAATCCCCTGAGCTAATAGGGCGAACGGTTGGCATTATACCCAAGTGCGCCACGGGCTAACAAAAGAATAGAAAAAGCTTTGCAATTACGTGGGAGACACGGCGCAGAGGCTCACCTTAGAACGCAAAAGTGAAACAATTAGTATAAACTCTCATGCACATATATAACGGCTCGCGATGCGGGCCGTTTTTGCAAGAGCTATCCATCGAGGTGAGAGGCACACCATGATTGCGATTTTAAAGCAGAGCGCCAGCGACGAGGCCGTCGGCCATATCGTCAGCTGGATTGAGAAGAAGGGTCTCAAGACCGACGTCTCGCGCGGCGAGAACGAGACCATCATCGGCCTGGTGGGCGATACGACCAAGATCGACCCGTTCTTGCTCGAGTCCATGGATGTCGTCGAGCGCGTGCAGCGCGTCTCCGAGCCCTTTAAGCGTGCCAACCGCAAGTTCCACCCTGAGGACTCCGTCATCGACTGCGGCCACGGCGTCAAGATCGGCGGCGACCAGTTCCAGGTCATCGCCGGACCCTGCTCCGTCGAGGGCGAAAACCTCATTCGCATCGCACGCCGCGTAAAGGCCGCCGGCGCCACGATGCTGCGCGGTGGCGCCTACAAGCCCCGCACCTCCCCTTACGCCTACCAGGGCATGGGTCCCGCCGGCCTGGACCTGCTATGCGAGGCATCCGCCGAGCTCGACATGCCGATCGTCACCGAGATCATGGACCCGCGCGACGTGCAGGTCTTCTTGGATAAGAAGATCGACGTCATGCAGATCGGCGCCCGCAACGCGCAGAACTTCCCCCTGCTCAAGGAGGTCGGCAAGACCAAGACCCCGGTCCTGCTCAAGCGCGGCATGTCCGGCACGATCGATGAGTTGCTCATGGCCGCCGAGTACATCATGAGCGAGGGCAACGACAACGTCATCCTGTGCGAGCGCGGCATCCGCACCTTCGAGACCCGCACCCGCAATACCTTCGACCTCAACGCCGTGCCGGTGCTGCACCACCTTTCGCACCTGCCCGTCGTCGCCGACCCCAGCCACGCCACCGGCTACACCCGCTATGTTGAGCCCATGGCGCTCGCCGCGACCGCCTGCGGTGCCAACGGCCTGGAAATCGAGGTCCACGACGAGCCGAGCCGCGCCTGGTCCGACGGCGCCCAGGCCCTCACCCCCGATCAGTTCGACGACACCATGCGCCGCATCCGCGCCATCCGCGAGGTTGTCTGCCAAGAGACCATGGAGTAGCCCATGGGTACGGTGAGAAACGCGCGCGTTAACCAGGGCGGCCCCAAGTGCGCTGGCATCGTGGGCCTTGGCCTCATCGGCGGCAGTTTTGCCCGCGGCTATGCGCAGGCGGGCGTCCGCGTGCTGGCCTGGGACCCCGATGACGATGTCATGACAGCCGCCAGCATGGGCACTGTCGCCGGAGAGCTCAACGACAAGACACTCGGCGAATGCGACATCATCGTCCTGGCTTGCTACCCCGAGGCCTGCATCGAGTGGCTCGAGGCGCACGCCCAAGCGCTCGCCGACGCCACCGACACCGAGGCCATCATGGGTCCCGTGGTGATCGACACCGTGGGCGTCAAGGGCATCGTGTGCGAACGTGCCTTTGAGCTTGCCCGCGAGCACGGCTTTTACTTTGTGGGCGCGCACCCCATGGCGGGCACGCAGTACTCGGGCTACGCACACTCCCGCGCCGACCTGTTCCAGGGCGCCCCGCTCGTGCTCGTGCCGCCCGCGGTGGACGACGCACTTAAGCTGGAGCTTTTGGGCCAGGTGCGCGAGATGGTGCGCCCCTTGGGCTTTGGCAAGTTCAGCGTGACCAGCGCCGCCGAGCACGACCGCGTCATCGCCTTCACGAGCCAGCTTGCGCACGTGGTATCCAACGCCTACGTCAAGAGCCCCACTGCCCAGGTCCACCACGGCTTTTCGGCCGGTAGCTACCGCGATCTCACCCGTGTGGCGCACCTCAATCCTCAGATGTGGTCCGAGCTCATGATCGACGACGCCGATGCGCTTGCCTTCGAGATCGACCATCTGATCGAATCGCTCGGCGCCTACAGCCGCGCCCTTAAGGACCGCGACCAGCGCTATCTGGAGAATCTCCTTGCCGAGGGCGACCGCATTAAGCGTGCACTCGACGACGAGGCCTCCCACTAGACCACCTATCACGCCAGGTCGAAAGGACCATAGCTTATGGCGATTACCATCGATATCGACACTGCACGCCCCTACCAGGTGCATGTTGGCACGTTTTTGCTGGAGCAGGCGGGACCGCTCGTGCGCGCCACTGCCGGCGGCACCAAGGCCGTCATCGTGACGGACACCAACGTGGGCCCGCTCTACCAGATGCCCGTTAAGCAGAGCCTGGAGGCATCAGGCTACGAGGTGAGCATCTGCACCTTCGAGGCCGGCGAAGCCCATAAGCGCGCCGAAACCTATGTTGCCATTTTGGAGTTTGTGGCCGAGCACGAGCTTTCGCGCTCCGACGTGATCGTGGCACTCGGCGGCGGCGTCGTGGGCGACGTGGCTGGCTTTGTGGCCGCCACCTACATGCGCGGCTGCAAGTTTGTGCAGATCCCCACGAGTCTGCTCGCTATGGTGGACTCGTCGGTGGGCGGCAAGACGGCCATCGACCTGGCTGCCGGCAAGAACCTAGCTGGCGCCTTTTGGCAGCCAAGTGTTGTCATCGCTGACGTGGGATGCCTTGCCACCCTCACGCCCGAGCAGTTCGCCGACGGCTGCGGCGAAGTCGTCAAGCACGCCGTGATCGCCGACCCCGAGCTCTTCGCCGAGCTGGAGAAGACCCCGCTCACGCTTGAGCTGCTGAACCGCGACGTGGCCCGCGTGGCGCTCATAATCGCCCGCAATATCGACATTAAGCGCGCCGTGGTCGTTGCCGACGAACGCGAGACCAACCAGCGCAAGCTCCTCAACTTTGGACACAGCGCCGGACATGCCGTCGAGGCCTGCGAGCACTTTGAGCTGGGACACGGCAACTGCGTGTCGATCGGCATGGGCATCATCACGCGTGCCGCAGCCCTGCACGGCATTTGCGATGCCGAGCTGCCCGGTCGCATCGAGGAGCTCTGCGCCCGTCATGGCCTCAAGACCCGCTGTGAGCTTTCGGCCGACGCCATCTTTGCCGAGGCGCTGCACGACAAAAAACGCGCCGGTGACACCATCGATCTGGTGATTCCGCACGGTATTGGCCGCTGCAGCATCGACCGCACGCCGCTTTCCACCTTCCATGATTTAATTGCCGAGGGCCTCGGCCAGAAGGGAGACGCATCCGTATGCTAGCCCGCATCACCCCCTCCCCGCTCAAGGGCACCGTTCCCGCCATCGCGTCCAAGTCGATGGCGCACCGCCTCATCATCTGTGCCGCACTCGCCAACGGCGAGACGCACGTCACTTGCAACACCACCTGCGCCGATATCGAGGCCACGGTGCGCTGCCTCACGGCCCTGGGTGCCCGCATCGAGACCGTCGAGGACGGGTTCCAAGTCCATCCCACCATGAAGAGTATTGAGTTTGGCCTGCTCAAGGCACTTGCGGGCGGCACGCTCGACTGCGGCGAGAGCGGCTCCACGCTCCGCTTTATGCTGCCCGTCGCCTGCGCGCTGGGGGCAGAGGCAACCTTTGTGGGCCAGGGCCGTCTGGGCGCACGCCCCCTCTCCCCGCTCTCCGACGAGATCATTGCCGCTGGCTGCGACCTGCAGGGTCTGGGCGGCTTTCCGCTCAAGACAAGCGGCCGCATGCGCCCGGGCACCTTTATCCTGCCGGGCAACGTGAGCTCGCAGTACATCTCCGGCCTGCTGCTGGCAGCCCCACTTCTGGCCCAGCCCTCCTGCGTGCAGGTAACCGGCCTTATCGAGAGCCGCCCCTATATCAACCTGACCATCCAGGCCATGAAGGCCTTCGGCGTCGAGGTCAACGTCGAGCGTATCCCCGCCAAGGACGGCCAGCCCGAGATCACGAACTTCCGCGTGAGCAGCGGCTCATACCGCACGCCTGGCAATGTGGCTGTCGAAGGCGACTGGTCCAACGCCGCCTTTTGGCTGTGCGCCGGCGCCATCGGCTCCGACCCCATCACTGTCGAGGGCGTGTCGCTCAGCTCGGCCCAGGGCGACCGCAACGTGCTTGCCGCGCTCTCGCGCTTTGGCGCCCGCATCGTACGCTCCACCAACGCCGCCACCGTGCAGTCCGACAAGCTCGCCGGCTTTGAAATGAGCGCGCACGACATCCCCGACCTGGTGCCCGTAATCTCGGCCGTGGCATCGCTGGCTCAGGGCCGCACGTTCATCCGTGACTGCGCGCGCCTGCGCATCAAGGAATCTGACCGTCTAGCCACCACCACCCGCGAGCTCACCGCACTGGGTGCACAGGTGCGCATTGCCGGCGACGACCTCATCATCAAGGGTGTTGACGCCTTTACCGGCGGCGAGGTCGATTCGCACAACGACCACCGCATCGCCATGATGGCCGCCATCGCCGCGAGCCGCGCCACTGGCGAAGTTGTGATCCACGGCGCCGAGGCCGTCAACAAGTCCTATCCCGATTTCTTTGACCACTACCGCCTGTTGGGCGGCAAGGTCACGCTCGAGGAGGAATAGCATGTCCTCGACCTTTGGCAACGTCTTGCATCTGAGTATCTTTGGCCAGTCGCACTCCCCCGCTATCGGCTGCTCACTCGACGGCATTCCTGCCGGTATTGCCGTTGACCAGGAGCAGCTACAGGCCTTTTTGGACCGTCGTGCCCCCGGTCGCGACGAGACCGCAACCAAGCGCCACGAGGCCGACGCCGCGCATATCATTGCCGGTGTGGTCGACGGACACACCACTGGCGCACCCATCGCAGCAATTATCGAAAACACCAACACGCGCTCCAAGGACTATTCCGAGCTGCGCCGCAAGCCCCGCCCAGGGCACGCAGACTTTCCCGCGCGCGTGAAGTACCACAACATGCACGACGTCGCCGGCGGCGGACACTTCTCCGGCCGCCTGACGGCCCCCCTGTGCATCGCCGGCGGTATTGCGCTGCAGGCACTCGAGGCCCGTGGCATCAAGGTCATGGCGCACGTCGCGCAGATCGGCGGCATCTCCGACCTGCCCATGGACGACATGGTCTATCGCGAGGCCGACCGCAAGGCGATCCTCACGAACGATCTGCCCTGCATTGACGCCGCCGCAGCCGACCGCATGCGCGAGGAGATCCTAGCCGCGCGCGACGAGCTCGACAGTATCGGCGGCATCGTGGAGTGCGGCATCTACGGGCTTCCCGCGGGCATCGGCGACCCCATGTTCGACGGTATCGAGAACCGCATAGCGCAGATCGCGTTTGGCATTCCCGCCGTAAAGGGTGTGGAGTTTGGCATGGGCTTTGCCGTGGCCGCCATGCGCGGCAGCGAGAACAACGATCCGTATCGCGTTGATGCCGAGACCGGCGAGATTGCGGTCGAGTCCAATAACGCCGGCGGCATCCTGGGCGGCATTTCCACGGGCGCACCCGTCATGTGGCGGATGGCCGTAAAGCCGACGCCCTCCATCGGTCGCGAGCAACAGACCGTGGACATGGACGCCATGGAAAATGCCGAGCTCTCGGTCCACGGCCGCCACGATCCCTGCATCGTCCCGCGCGCCGTCCCCGTAGCCGAAGCAGCCGCCGCCCTCGCCATCTGGGACGCCCTCCTCGAGGACGCCGCCCAGCTCTAACCCGCCTCACCTGGGTTGCCTGTCAACTCAGCCGTTACGTGAAAGGGGCCTCCATGGACCTTGCCGATATTCGCCAGGCCATCGACGGCATCGATACCACGCTCCTCGATAGCTTTATCGAGCGCATGGACATTGCCACCGAAGTCGCCAAATCCAAGATCGAGATGGGCAAGGCCGTCTTTGACCCCGCCCGCGAGCGCTCCAAACTCAACAACCTCGCCAGCCGCGCACCCGAGCGCTACGAGGCCCAGACCATCACCCTGTTCCGCCTCCTCATGAGCATGAGCAAGGCCGAGCAGCAGCGCTACATCAACGAGCTCAAGGGCATAACGGTGTCGCAAAAAGCCCGTGCCACGGCCGCAGCCTTTGACACGCCCTTCCCCCAGACGGCTACCGTTGCCTGCCAGGGCGTTGAGGGCGCCTACAGCCAGATCGCCGCGTGTAAGCTCTTCGACGTGCCCGATATCGCCTTCTTTGAGACCTTCGAGGGCGTTATGCGCGCCATACGCGACGGCTTCTGCGAGTTTGGCGTGTTGCCCATCGAAAACTCAACTGCCGGATCGGTCAACGCCGTCTACGACCTGCTTGCACAGTTCGACTTCCATATCGTGCGCTCGCTGCGCCTCAAGATCGATCACAACTTACTCGTCAAACCCGGCACCAAGCTCGCCGACGTGCGCGAGGTCTACAGCCACGGCCAAGCCATTGCCCAGTGCGCCGGCTTTATCGAGGGCCACGGACTGCATGCCACCAAGTACCCCAACACCGCTATGTCGGCCGAGATGGTCGCCAACTCCGAGCGCACCGATGTCGCCGCCATCGCCTCGCGCAGCTGTGCCGAGCTGTATGGCCTGGAGGTGCTGGAGCCCAACATCCAGGACTCGGACAACAACTACACGCGCTTCGTCGTCATCAGTCGCGAACCGCGCGTCTATCCCGGTGCCAACCGTACCTCGCTCATGATCACCACGGCCAACGAGCCAGGCGCCCTCTATCGCGTGCTCGAGCGCTTCTACGCACTCAACATCAACCTCATCAAGCTCGAGAGCCGCCCCATCCCCGGCCGCGACTTTGAGTTTATGTTCTACTTTGACCTGGACTGCCCCTTTGGCAGCAAGGCCCTCGACGACTTGCTCGATTCCATCGACGACGTGTGCGAGAGCTTTACCTACTTTGGTAGCTACACGGAGGTGCTCTAGATGACCGATACCGCCGCAACCCGCCCCTACGGCGTGCTGGGCCGCGTGCTGGGCCACAGCTACACCCCGACCATCTACAAAGAGCTCGCTGGGCTCGAGTACGTGCGATTTGAGCGCGAGCCCGAGGACCTCGCGGCCTTTATGACCGGCAACGAGTGGGAAGGCACCAACGTGACCATCCCCTACAAACGCGCCGTCATGAACTACCTGGACGAGCTGAGCCCGCTCGCCGAGCGCATGGGCAACGTCAACACCATCACGCGCCTAGCCGACGGCCGCCTGCGCGGCGACAACACCGACTACTTCGGTTTTCAGTGCCTGGTCGAGGAGTTGGGGGTTGAGGTTACCGGCAAGAAGGCCCTCGTGCTCGGAGCCACCGGCGGCGCCGGCACCACGGCAAGTATGGTGCTGGGAGATCTAGGCGCCATCGTTGTGCCCGTGGGTCGCACGAGCGAGGTCAACTACGGCAACATCGCGCAGCAGTCCGACACCGCCTTACTCGTCAACTGCACGCCTGCCGGTATGTTCCCCCACTGCCCCGACGCGCCTTGCACGCTCGAAGGGCTCGATGCACTCGAAGGCGTCATCGACATTGTCTACAACCCCGCCCGCACGGGCCTGATGCTCGAGGCCGAGCGCCGCGGCATTCCCTGCATCGGCGGCCTGCTCATGCTTGTGGCACAAGCAGCACAAGCTGTCGAGCGTTACACCGGCCAAGCCACCCCACGCGAGCGTATCCTGGACGTAACGGAGCGCCTGTCCCGCCGCGAGCAGAACATCGCGCTGATTGGCATGCCGGGTTCGGGCAAGACCCGTGTAGGCGAGCAGATCGCCCAGCTCACGGGCCGCGAGCACATCGACCTTGATCGCGCCCTCGAGGAGCGCCTGGGGATGCCCTGCGCCGACTATATCGTCGAGCGAGGCGAGGCGGCCTTCCGCGAGCAGGAAACGGCGGCGCTGGCCGACATCTCCAAGCGCAGTGGCCTGGTGCTTTCCACGGGCGGCGGCGTGGTCACACGCGACGAGAACTACCCGCTGCTGCACCAGAACAGCCAGATCGTGATGCTCAACCGCAAGCTCGACGAACTCGCCCACAAGGGTCGCCCCATCACCGCCCGCGATGGTATCGACAAGCTCGCCGAACAGCGCATGCCGCGCTACCGCGCCTGGGCCGACTACATCATCGACTCGCGCAACTGTGCCGCCAACACCGCCCGCGCCGTCCTCGACACCCTCTAAACCACCACAAAGGGGACAGGCACCTTTGTGGTGGTTTTTCATTCCGCCTCACCGCCCGCCCAGCCGCAAAGGAAGCAACCATGAAAGCACTCGTTATCAACGGTCCCAACCTCAACATGCTCGGCATTCGCGAGCCGGGCATCTACGGTAGCGATAACTACGACCGCCTGGTCCAGATTTGCCAGGAGGCGGGTACCGCACAGGGTTTTGACGATGTCGAAGTCTTTCAGTCCAACCACGAGGGCAGTATCGTCGACAAGATCCAGGAGGCCTACGGCAAGGTCGACGGCATCGTCATCAACCCGGCCGCTTACACGCACACCAGCGTGGCCATCCTGGACGCTCTCAAAGCCATCGCCATCCCCGCCGTTGAGGTCCACATCAGCGCCGTCGAGACCCGCGAGGACTTCCGCCAGGTAAGCTACGCACGCCTAGCCTGCTTCGCGACCATCACCGGCGAAGGCTTGCAAGGCTACGCGCACGCGCTGGAGCTGCTGAGGGAGCGTCTCGAAAAGTAGCCTCACGAGCAAATCCATCGGCGCGATTCATACGCTAATAATGCCAGTGCCGCCAGCAGCAACCTCGCTACTGGCGGCACTTTATTACTGGCATATAATCGTTGCAGTCACACAACGTCTGGAGACGCGCATGTTAAGCATCCATCTGGGAGATTACCCCGGTTCCATCTACGATACCGAAACCTATTTTAGGAACTCATACTTGGACTCATGGTTCGAAGACCCTATGGCCACGCAGATCATTAAAAGCGTGGACGGGTCAGAGCTCATCGGCCCCCACAACATCCTAAGCAAGCAGCTGGGCTCGATCACCCCACTCGAACTGTCCGGCGGCGTCAAGACGCTGTTGCTGGTTCGCAATCTCCCAAATATGGTGTTCAACGCATCCACCTGCGGAGACAACTGTGCCCGCTGGCTACTCAAGATCGGCAAAGAGCAAGACGTCCTTGTAACCCTATACCACATCATGAAGTTCCCTTGGAAGCGTTTTGAGATTCGCATCGATAACGACGGCCGCATCGTCAGGAACATGCAGGAGTTCGTAGGTGCAACGAATGACTTTTTGGATGTTGATGAATAATGAAGGGGACGCATACCGTTATCGTTGAGCGCGCAAAGGTCAAATACACGCTCACGTTCAAGCGCAACATCTCCTTCATCCGCGGCAACAGCGGTACGGGCAAAACGACGCTCATTTCGATGATCCGCGACTATAACGATCGAGGACAAGAAAGCGGCGTCACGCTCAGCTGCGACGTGCCTTGCGAAACGCTTTCCGGCAGACGCTGGGAGCGTGAACTGTCGATCATCGAAGATTCAATTATCTTTCTTGATGAAGGCAACGAATTTATCTACTCGAAGGATTTCGCAAAGGCCGTCAACGGATCGTCCAACTATTTTGTTCTGATATCTCGTCGCGACGCCAACGAACTCCCTTACAGCGTCGACGAGATCCTAAAACTGGTCAACACGACGAGCAAAGTAATTAACGGCCGTAAAAGCGACAAGCGTTTTTACTCGGTGACCAAACCGCTTTATACCCACACGGCAAACATGCTGTATCAGGACCTTAACGTAGGGTTCGACAATCCCGATGCCGTGATTGTCGAGGATAGCAAGTCTGGCTATCAATTCTATAGCGCCCTTTGCAACCGACTGGGAATCCCCTGCTATACCGCCACCGGCGTAGCAAACCTAAAACGAACGATTCACGAATGTCCCGAGCAAAACATCCTTGCCATAGGAGACGGTGCAGCGTTTGGTCCCTACATCGAAAAGGTGCTCGGACAGCGCGTTTACAAGAACGTTCGCTTGTTCCTCCCCGAATCATTTGAGTGGACGCTTTTGCGATCTGGCCTCATACCCAGCAACGACATTCCAAAGATCCTTGAGGACCCCTCGAGCTACATCGAAAGCCGCGACTACCTAAGTTGGGAGCGATTCTTCACCGACGCATTGATCAAGTACTCGGCAGATACTCGCTACGCCTACAGAAAAGCAAAGCTCAATGAGCAATACCTGAGGCCGCAAGCAATGGATGCAGTCGGGAGCGTCTTGCCCGAGTGCCTAAGGGCGGAATAGCGAGTCCTTAAGTTCATTTAGAAACCCGGTTACGCTCACGCGCTGGAGCTGCTGAGAGAGCGTCTGCTACACTAATCTTAGGGCCAAATGAGCCAGTGGCGTTTGCCCCGAATCATTTGTAACTGTTCGATTGACATGCAAAGGAGCATATCCATGTCCCAGTACGATTACCTCGTCGTCGGTGCCGGCCTTTCGGGCGCCGTCTTTGCCAATGCCGCCAAGAGCGCCGGCAAGTCGGTCCTGGTCATCGATCGCCGCGACCACATTGCCGGCAACATCTACACCGAGGACGTCGAGGGCATCCAGGTCCACCGCTACGGCGCGCACATCTTCCACACCTCCATGAAGGACGTCTGGGACTACGTCAACCGCTTCGCCGAGTTCAACAACTACGTCAACTCGCCGGTCG
The DNA here is from genome assembly GCA_019414245.1 of Collinsella sp. Taxonomy (GTDB): domain Bacteria; phylum Actinomycetota; class Coriobacteriia; order Coriobacteriales; family Coriobacteriaceae; genus Collinsella. The sequence continues at coordinate 121,886 of DXMK01000015.1, forward strand.
CCAACTTCCACGGCAACATGTACAACATGCCCTTCAACATGAACACCTTCGCCAAGATGTGGCCGGGCGTCGTCACGCCGGCGGACGCCAAGGCCAAGATCGCCGAGCAGGTGGCCGCCGAGAACATCGGCGAGCCGCAGAACCTGGAGGAGCAGGCGCTGTCGCTCGTCGGCCGCGACATCTTCGAGACGCTCGTGAAGGGCTACACCGAGAAGCAGTGGGGCCGCGACTGCAAGGACCTGCCCGCGAGCATCATCAAGCGCCTTCCCTGCCGCTTTACCTACGACAACAACTACTTCAACGACCGCTATCAAGGCATCCCCATGGGCGGCTACACCAAGATGGTCGCCAACATGCTCGAGGGCGTCGAAGTGCGCTGCGGCGTGGAGTACAAAGAGCTGATTGCCGCCGAGCCCGATATCGCCGCCAAGACGATTTACTGCGGCCCCATCGACGCGTTCTACGACTTTAAGCTGGGCACGCTCGAGTACCGCAGCCTGCGCTTTGAGACCGAGACGCTCGACGAGCAGGACCACCAGGGCGTGGCCGTGGTCAACTACACCGAGCGCGAGATCCCCTACACGCGCATCATCGAGCACAAGCACTTTGAGTTTGGCACGCAGGACAAGACCGTCATCACGCGCGAGTACCCGGCCGACTGGAAGCCCGGCGACGAGCCCTACTACCCCATCAACGACGCCAAGAACGAGGCCCTCTACAAGCAGTACGAGGAGCTGGCAGCACAGGAGGGCGACGTGATCTTCGCCGGTCGCCTGGGCGGTTACAAGTACTACGACATGGACAAGGCCATCGCCGCCGCCTTCGAGCTCGTCCGCAAAGAGCTGGGTATGGAGCCCACGGAGGCGTAAAAACCCAACGGCTAAAGGCTGATAGCCATTCAGGGATGTAGAAAGTCCGATGCAGCATCGCTGCATCGGACTTATTGTTGAGGGAGCACTGAACGCGCACACGTCCCAAAAAGCAAAGACCCGGCATTATTACCGGGTCTCTAAAACTCATATGGTGCTCCATGGCGGATTCGAACCGTCGACCTTGGGATTAGAAGTCCCCTGCTCTATCCAACTGAGCTAATGGAGCATAAAAGCCGCACGTCCAAGCGGGTACAAGTTCGCGCGACTAAAAGATTATAACCTACTTGAACTGGTCATGGTACGCCTTGCAGACCTCATCCACGGGACCATCCATGCGTAGATCGCCTTTCTCGATCCATACGGCACGCTGGCAAATGCGCTCAACCTGATCCATGGAGTGAGAAACGAACAAGACCGTGACGTCGCCGCTCTCGATAAAGTGCTGAATGCGGCGCTCGCATTTCTGCTGGAAAAAGACATCGCCAACAGAAAGCGTCTCATCGACGATTAAGATATCGGGCTCGGTAATCGTGGCGATAGCAAAGGCAATGCGTGCGACCATACCCGAAGAGAAGTTCTTCAAGGGCATGTCAACGAAGTCTTTAAGCTCAGCGAACTCGATAATCTCGTCAAAACTAGCGTCGATAAACTCCTTGGTATAGCCAAGCAGCGCACCGTTCAGATAGATATTCTCACGCGCGGTAAGCTCCGGGTCAAAGCCGGCACCGAGCTCAATCAGCGGCGCGATATTGCCGTGGACTTTAACCTCACCTTCGCTGGGCTCCAAAACGCCAGCGATAATCTTGAGCATCGTAGACTTGCCGGAACCGTTAGTACCAACAAGGCCAACGACCTCGCCGCGATGCACATCAAACGAAATGTGCTTAAGCGCACGGAATTCTTCAAAGAACAGCTCGTGCTTTGCGAGCTTAATAAAGTACTCCTTGAGGTTTGTAAGCGACTCAGACGCCATATTAAAGATCATGGTGACGTCTTTGACCTCAACAGCAAGGGGCTGCTTGCTGTAATCAATAGCAGATTCAGTCATGAACAGCACTCCTTAGATGTAGAGAATAAACTTGTGCTCGGTCTTATGGAACACGGTATAGCCAATAGCAAGAGCAATAACAGCCCAAACAACACACAGCCCAAAGGTAAGCGCAGAAGGCACGGTATTAAACAGGAAGATATCACGCATAAACTGAAGGTAGTTGTACATGGGATTCACAACCACAAGCACCTGGATCCAATGTGCCATTTGGCTAATGTAATCGGTCGTCCAGAAAATAGGCGTCAGATACATCCAGGCCGTGATAACAACAGTCCACAGATGCATAACATCGCGGAAAAAGACCGCCAGCGCCGACAGCATCATGCCCAAGCCCATGCAGAAACACATAAGCAACAGCAAGCAAACCGGCAGCAGAATTAAATGCCAGGTAGGGACAACACGGAACCAAACCATAACCAAAGCCACAGCGACCAAAGAGAAGGAAAAGTTGACAAGAGAGAACAGCACCTTCTGCACCGGGAATACCCAGCGATGAACCTTAACCTTCTTGAGCAAAGAAGACGCCCAAATGATGGACATGAGCGCCTGGTTCGTCGACTCGGACATGACGGAGAACGTAATGTTACCGACAATCAGATACAACGGATACATTTCGGGCGTAATTGATCCATTGCGGCTCTGGCCAAAAATCGTAGAAAACACGATCGACATAACAACCATCATAAGCAACGGGTTAAGCACAGACCATGCCACGCCCAAAACACTGCGACGATATTTGATTTTAAAATCTTTGGTGACAAGCTGCTTAAGAATGAACTTGTCCTTTTCAAAATCATTTTTAGCGTGAGAGGCCGGTTTAGCCACCGCTTTCTGACTCTCTACATTGTCAGCCACGGACCATCTCCTTGTCTCGTAAAACATAACATTGGAAAGTATAGCCCTCCCACGTTGACGATAATCCACCGCAACAAATCTGGAGAACTAACCCATATCTAATCAAAGGGGCAGGCGATAGGTATACTTTCGACCAGATGAGTCATTAAAGGAGGTCCTACATGGACTATTCAAATACCGCCGTCATAATCCCCTGTTACAACGAAGCGCTGACGATTGGCAAAGTTGTCGACGATTTTCATCGAGAGCTGCCCGGCGCAGTTGTCTATGTTTACGACAACAACTCTTCCGATGACACTTCGCATATCGCCAAGCAGCACGGGGCTAAGGTGCGCCACGAGCCCAGGCAGGGCAAAGGCAACGTGTGCCGTCAAATGTTCCGCGATATCGATGCCGAGTGCTACTTAATGGTCGACGGCGACGATACCTACCCCGCCGAAGCTGCCAAGTCACTCTGCAATCCCATCCTTAACGGCGAAGCAGATATGACCGTTGGCGATCGCCTGTCAAACGGCACCTATGCCGAAGAGAATAAACGAGCCTTTCACGGCTTTGGCAACAACCTTGTTCGTGCGATGATCAAATGGATTTACGGCTACAGCTTTGACGACGTGATGACCGGCTACCGAGCCATGAGCAAGCCTTTCGTCAAGACCTTCCCCGTTTTGAGTGAGGGCTTCCAGATCGAAACCGAGCTCTCAATCCACGCCGTCGATCACCGCTGGCGAATTCAAGACGTACCGGTGGAGTATCGTGATCGCCCTGCCGGCTCCGAGTCCAAGCTCAACACAATTAGCGACGGTATTAAAGTCATAGCAATGATTGGAACGCTCTTTAAAGACTATCGTCCGCTCAAGTTCTTCAGTCTTATCGCGATGATCTTTGCCATCATAGGGCTCGCCCTCGGTATACCAATCGTCGCAGAGTACATCCAGACCGGATTAGTCCCTCGCTTCCCCACCGCAATGCTCGCCGTCTCGTTCATGTTCTTATGCGGGTTAAGCCTGGCAACGGGGCTCATTCTCGACTCGGTTGCGAAGGTAGAACGAAAGCAATGGGAGCTACAAGCCTATAAAACCTATTCGAAATAAGATGAGGTCCGGACTTAATCCGGACCTCATCTTATTTAAGACCCAAATACTGTTCCCAAAACTCTCGCGAAGTCATGTACGGCATGGCATCTTTCCATGCCCCCCTGACATTCTTGCCTTCTTTACGATATCGCTCCATCAGTTCGTGCTCTCGGCGGCGAATACTCTTAAACCGCGCTCGGTCCATCGTGCGGACCGACCCCTTCTCGCGGGTCGGATCAAGAAAGACCAGCGTCTTGCAACGTGTCGAGTTACCTTCAAGCGTACAGCTGCCGTTCTTAACAACATAACCGGGCTTCCCGCGCAGCAGCGCATCGGGAAGATAGTGTTTGTCGTAAGGAATAGATCTCCAATACTTCATAAATTTCGAGGGATGGAATTCCAGATTAACATTAGCGAGTATTTGCTCCGTAACCCCGCCCTTGCGAAGAAGCTCCGGATCCATTTCAGAAACAGGAATCAGTTTTTCGTTTAACTTACCCTTGCCGATCATCGTCGCGGCGCCATCAAGCTTCTGGAGATACTCAGGGCCACGCAGATAATCCTCAAAGCCATCGAGAATAAACTCGGCAGCCTGATAGTCCATATCGCGCAAGTTCTGACGTACCCCTCGCTGAATACGAAGGACAAACATCTTCTCATCAGCACAATCATCGAGAGCAATCATGGCAAAGAAGTTGCGGAAGTACTGGTAGCAATCAACCGATGCGCGGAAACGCCCCTCAAAGCTTGCATGCCACACGCAAATGCAATTCATGGTCATGTAGACAGGCTTATTGCGCATGCCAAACTCAACGTCGTCGCAGCGGATAAAGAAAGGCATGGGAAGGCCGTTCTTTTCGATAGCCTTCACCGGAATGCAGCTATACCACCAAGCTCCATAGGCCTGATCAACTTCAACGTTCGTACGTTCATTTTCGAGGATGTCGGACAGCTTGCCAACATTCAGGTCCTCTTTTACGCGACGATAGGCACCGGTAGTCGCCACATACGAGACATCCTCAAACTGACGAGTAGGGTCCTCCATTGAGAGCATGGCGCCGTTAATAAAGGCGTCTTTATACTTGCCCTTAGCAAGAGAGAGGAGATTGAACGTGCGGATCAAACTCTCGGGCATGATAGAGACATCGTCATCCATCAAGATGATATGGGTGAACTGACCAGGAGTTTCGGTAGCCGCCATCATTCCACGTGCAAATCCTCCCGAACCGCCTGTATTGGGATTCGGGAGTACGGTAACCAACTCGTCAGATAGCGCCGCGGAATCGAGCGTCTGGCCATTGTCGACGACAAACATGTGGAAGTGATCGCGAATCGGACCGTCCTCTTTAGAGATGCCGGTTTTAACGAGCTCAATGTTTGGAAGAATATATCGTTCATTCTTAAATGTGGTGGTAGAAAGAGCAAGATTGATCGGGTTAATTGAGCCCTCAGGAACATCCGTCAGGTAAGAAGCGCTCAAAAGGTCAACGGAATAGCCCTCGTCGCTCTCAATCCAAAAACCGATCAAGTCGTAGCCGGTTGTATCGATATCGATATCGAGAAAGCAAGGATCAAGTTTCTCGCCATCAAAAGGATACGATCTAAGCTCGACAGGATTCAGCTCGCCAGACCTCACTCCATGAACGACAACCCGTCCTCTGCCAAATAAAGCCATATGCAAGACGACGCCGTCAACAGACGCATACTGATGCCATTTGCCAGCAGATAAGCCATTTACATACGTCAGAAAGCCAACGTTTCCATTGATATGAAGTGAATGAATGTCGTCATCATACGAAGCCTCACCGGAGAGCACGCGATAGTAGAGTTCGGGAAAATCCTTTGCATGCTTTTCAACTTTAAGTACAACATTCGCAAGTTTAAACTGCATTTTAAATACCTTAATCAAAGCCGTTGTAACTACTAATTACATTCGTCGACAAACCTTGCCATCGCGGAGCGAACATCGGGATCAGACAAAACATCCTTTGCAAAATGATCATGCCCGCAGATGTCCATAGGCATATAAGGCCATCCAGGGAAACAGTCATCAGCAACTCCCTCAGCGTTCGAAGGAATTGAAAAGGAAAAATCCTCAAAAGCATGCTTACCGACGGGCAATATATCATTATGGTCCCAGATAATTTTCCGCTTTGGTGCATTAAACATATTGTCTATTGCATATGCAAAATCGCCACAAGGATCACTAGTCAACAAGCAGAGTTCATGAGCCTTATCATTAAATTGATCAAATACTTCCTGAACTCGATCGACATCCGCCTTAGTTATGGCGGCTCTCTGCGCCTTTAGATCCACATCTCCGCATTGAACACAAAAGCCGCTCTCAGGATGGAACATCCAAGGATTGTCTCTCCAAAAACTGAAATCACATTCATGTTGGTCAAAGTAATCCATTAGTTCAATTCTGAGTTGTCTAAGCTGATCATTAGAATGCTTAGAATTTCCTACCGCCCAATCGTAGATAGAGATATCAATAAAACAGGGAATAAATGAGCTTTTTGAGCAAAAGCGAACTTGACGACACTTTACAAACCAGTCATATACGAGAGTGATTTGATATTCAGGGTCGTTTTTCAAAGCGGCAGTGAGCTTATCCACATCGGACCTAATCATGCAGATATCAATATCGTCATCCCAAGGAATAAAACCCGATCGAGACAAAGTGCCAACGAGAGAACCATAAGAGAGCCAGTATTGAATATTATTGGCAGTGCAAATCGCGTCTAGCTTACTCATCAACGCCGCGTTTGCCTGCTGCATCAATCGAATATCGCCCTCGGCGTCGGGTAACGCATCAAAGATTTTGCAACGGAGCTCAAAAGGGGTGAGATCGGGGTACGCACGCCGTGCCAATAATTCAAAGCGGAGGGCCATCTGTTCTGACAGACTTTGTTGGCGTTGCTTGAGCAAATCAATCTCTGGAAATAATCGAGTATCGAATTTGTAATTGATATTCATATTGATGCCTTTATCGGCCTGTTCAATACGGGCGAAAACCTCGTCAAAACGACGATCCATATCCTCATGCATGGCATGTAATGAACGGGATGAGCCGGGAAGAATCTTTTTTATATTTGAAAGCAACGACATGACCTAACCTTCCCAATGACAGACAATGAACGAAGCACAATTACTCATATGATACAAAAGAATGAGTGGGTCTCACTTTGAAACCCACTCACATGAAGACTACTCCGACGCCTCTTTCAAATACTGTTTCCAGAAATCGATTGAAGTAAAGACATCTCTATACGAAGCGTATTCGGCATAAATCTTGTCTTTGTTACGCTTGAATTCCTTCTCGGCCTTACGAAAACGAGTCCAAACCTCTTTGAAACGCTTCTTATCCATATGTCTAATGGCGCCCTTTTTATTAGGCATATCTACCACAATAAGCGTGTCAACATTCCTGATTTTACCGGCGGGATAGACCCATCCCGCAGCATCAATAACAGCAACCTTGTCCCTACGCTTTGCTGAATCATTAACAAATCGATGGCCATTGATGGTGATAAAGTCAAAAAGAGACTGGAGCTTACTTCGACCGCCTTCTAAGGACAAATTGTAATAAGTCAAAGAGTTTAAGTCGACGCCAAGCTTCAAAGCTTCTGGAGCAAGTTGTTCTAGAGGGATCAGTCTCTCTTTCTCCCTATTCGCTTCCATGAAACGCGACTCAGCAACAGGATGGGAGATCCATTGTGGACCCCTCAGAAAATCCTCCAGTCCTTTAACAGCAAGCATTGCATCGTCATAATTAAATTTCTTGAGATCGAGCTCAACCTCTCGCCTGATTTCTTTTAGAAAATCAGTAATCGGAGCAATGCCAGTTGTCGCTTGGCTGATGAGTGTATTACGGCTCACCTGATATCGTTCAACAGCAGCGCTGTATTTGAACTTAAACGCATTGTGCCAGACACAGATACCATTCATGGTCATGAATTTGGGCTTGCAACGAAGAGCGTACTCGGCGTCATCGGATCGGACAAACAACGGCAGAGGAAGCCCGTAGGCTTCAATAGCCGTTACAGGAATCACGCAGAACCACCAACCCGCATACTGCTGAATCGTATCCCCATATAAATCCGAAGGTGTCTGGAAAACCTCAGACTCAACGATGTCATGAAGTGACGTCATGTAACCTTCGGGTTTCAAAGGGGAAAAATTGCCCTTTTGAGTAAAAAATCCCAAATCCTCAGTACGAAGCTCCGGCTCTTCAAGACTCATCATCGCGCCAGATAAAAAGGCATTAACATATTCGTCTTTAAGCAATGACAGCAGATTGAATGTTCGAATGAAGCTCTCCGGGAGAACCTCAACATCATCATCCATGAGCAAAACGTGTGTCGCTTTCGGAGACTGCTCAAGTGCCTCAATCATGCCACGAGCAAATCCACCGGAACCACCAACATTAGGATTGGGATGAATCGTAACCTGCGAAGAATTTAAGCTAGCGCAATCTAGCGTTCGTCCGTTATCAATAACATGAACATGGAAATGCTTCGAAATCAGTTCGTCAGAATCTATCACGTATTTCTGTAAAAGTGAAAGATTGCGAAGGATGTAATCCTCTTTTTTGAACGTAGTACTTGCGAGCGCAAGCTCGACAGAGCGAACATCATGCTCATCGCAGACGCAATAATAATATGCGTTGCGAAGCTTAACAGGACCAGCCGTGCTGATGCGGAATGAGTGAAGCGTCTCCCCATCAATTGGAGTGAGTTCCAAATCAAAGGACTCCCACTCATCAGATGAGCACAACTCAGCGTCCGAGCAGTCTACTAAAGAGGGACTCCAACTGTAGCTATTGGCATATGTCTGTTGAAGAACACAGGCAGAACCACGATATTCAAAATGAAGATAGAACCTTTTTGCAATTGTGTACTTCCGCCACTTACAAATAGAAAGAGAATTAAAGTACGTCGTAAAGTCAATACTTGAAGGTGACGCTATGTTGACAGAGCTATTGGAAGCTGAGGTCGCATGGCCCTCAAGCACCCTGTAGCACAGTGATGGGTACTGAGACATAACGTCAGAATCGCTAAATATTAAATTGGCGAGTTTAAACTTCATCTAACAACCAACCCTAATTCTCTAATTGACATCATCTATCCGATACAGACGGTTATCGTCTTTCGATAGTACTAACGTAAGCCCTGGAGTATCATCCGTGATCTTATTGATACCCCTCCAGAGCTTCTCCTGATAGTACAAATAATAAGGATGCTCATCATCCCTACAGCCACCTTGCCCTAATATCAAAATATACTTTGCGCTCAAATTTTGGGCCGCCCGTCTAACTTCAGGATTCACTGAAATTTGATTCAGCTTTGTACGAACCAATTGGCTGTCCCTAGAGTCATTGTTATTTTCGCCAATATGCGTCGTGCGGTAGTAGACATTTAAATCAGAAACCGAATTTGCAAAGAAACTGCCATCCTCCGGATTATTGAGAATAACGTCGTCTGAATTGACAACCTTTTTTACCTCATTAACAAAAGCTTGCTCTTCTCCCGAATAGAAATTAGGAGCGGTAAGAGAGTATTTACCGATCTGCGCAGCCGATGTATTGCCAAAAGCAGTAGTGATTTTTAAATGACCATATATGTCAAAATTAGGGGCATAGATCAATACTGATGCAATTAAAAGGAGCACTGAAACGATGGCTCCGGCGGACCAATGCTCAAAACAATAGCAGCGTTTAATTCGACCATAAAGGAATTCAACCATACGAAGGCAGCCTAAAACTACCAAGGGCATCGATGCCAGTACACAAATGGCAGCCACACGATTACCGTCTGTATACCAAAATCCTGACAGCAACGATTTAAACGACAAATCGGTACCCTTAGCAACAACAGTGATCATTGCGCCAACGGTAAACGATGCACACAGCCACCTGTTTCGCTTTTCTCTAAAAGAATAAAGGACCCCTACGATAAAGAGCAGCGAAATAAGAAGCTGAGCCATACACCCGAGAGAAAAAGAGAAATCAAAGCAATTAACAAACGCTTGGAATAACGAACACTCCCTGGACCACCAAAAGCCAACGATGCTCTGCATAAAAGGTAGCTTATACATAAATACCCATATGGCAACGACGCCTAAGCAAAAAATCGCCATGATGATGTTTCTTTTTTTGTTTGAGAAACAGGAGGTTGAGAAATATAACCGAGACGCAATATAAGGACAGATAAATACACCAAAGGTAAAGACTGCAGACGGGTGAACAAATGCAACCCCAAAAAACCCTAAACACATCAAGAAAGCGGTGGAAACATCTCTTTTAGCGCTTCCGAAAGAGGCCGTCAACGTAATTAGCGCAGAAGCCAAAGCCGGAACGAAAAAACATGCAATAACATATGGGAAAAGAGGCCCATTGCAAGTGACCAGTTTCCAGGGAAAAGCAGAAAAAGCAAGAGTAAATAACGATCCTAGACGCACAATTGAATCATTATCGGGATATAGAGTCCGCATAAAAGTGAGAACGCAAATTGGAAAGCACACAGCCATCAAGACGACAAACGAAGAAGTTTCAGCGATAACCGAACTGTGAGAAGTCAATCCGCCGGCAACGGCCGCAATGATATGCCAACCGGAGGGATAAAAACCACCTGAGCCATTAGAACCAGTACACGGCGTCACACCTTCAGGAAGCAGAGAATAAATAGTCGGCACCTGTGTAAAGTCCCCAGAAGCCATAAAAAAATGAATCAAATTCAAATGTGTAACATTGTCGTGGGCCTGATCGAAGCTAAAGGCACTATCCATATTTTTGACAAAGAAAATCGAAGTTAGAACCAAAGCCACACAGACGTACAGAAAAGCAAGAGAAAGGTCTTGTCTTGAGATCGATACAGTTAATTGCTTTAAAAAAAACCGAGCAATAGCAAATAGACTCAGACCAATGACAAAGTTTATGATGAAGAAAAAGAGAGCGTTAGTTGAGAAGCCCAAAATAGAAAGTATTAGCCCTGTGGTCGAATACAGGGCGAAACTCAATGCAGGAGCAATGGCGATCTGAAGAAGGTCGATCCTCGAACGAACTGCACAAGCGAGCAACATTCCGGGAAAATAGAGAACGCAAAGGAACGCAAATGCGTTACATAAAAATAAGAACCAGCCGTACATAAACAAAACCAACCAATAAAATCAATATGTGAATCATTCAAACTAGAATTTGTTTTCGAAATAGTAGCTTCAAGGTTGCCCGACAATAGCGCCAAAACCGTTGACAGATAGCCGATCCGAAATGATCAGGCATACGCCAAAAGACCAAAACGCTATAGTATCTGCGCACTAAATCAAACTGGTTAAGTATTTCAATAAAGATGTTTCCCAGTCAGGCATGCGAAAGCCGACCGAATCGAGCTTGGACAGGTCGAGCGCGGAGTGGACCGGACGCGGGGCGATGGGGCCCGCGGCGCTCGCGTAGTAGTCGGCGGTGCTGACGGGGACCACCTTGTCCCCGTTGCCGTTGGCGGCATCGAAGACGGCGCGTGCGATGTCCGCCCAGGACCTGACCGCGCCGGAGCCGGTGCAGTTGTAGGTGCCGTAGGGGGCGTGCGTCCCCAGCACGTGGAAGATGGCCTCGGCCATGTCGCGCGTGAAGGTCAGGCGGCCCAGCTGGTCGTCCACGACGGTGACCTTGTCAAGCTTGTCGTCCGGGTCGGCGACGCGGTCGGACAGGCCCTTCATCGTCTTGACGAAGTTGTGGCCATCGCCGATGACCCAGGAGCTGCGCATGATGTAGTGGCGCGGGCAGCCGGCCACGGCGATGTCGCCGGCGGCCTTGGTCTGGCCGTAGACGGACAGCGGGCTGAGGGGCTCCTCCTCGGTATGGACCTCCGCCGTGCCGTCGAAGACGTAGTCGCTGGACACGTGAACCAGGGTGATACCGTGCCCGGCGCAGGTGCGGGCGAGCAGGGCCGGGCCGGTGGCGTTGGCCTTCCAGGCGGTCGCGCGGCCCTCGGGGGTCTCGGCTTTATCCACGGCCGTGTAGGCACCGCAGTTGATGACGGTGCCGTAGAGCGACCAGTCGTACTGTGCGTAGGCGCCCGGGTCGGACATGTCGAAGGTGTCGATGTCGCAGAAGTCGAAGTCCTTCGCCACGCCGCGCTCCTCCGCGAGCGCGCGCACGGCATGCCCCAGCTGCCCGTTGCAGCCGGTGACGAGGGTCCTCCTTGGCGCCATCGGGACGACGTCGGCGAGCATCGGGTGGTTGAGGTCGGCCTCGGAGACGGTGGCCTGGTCCAGCGGGATGGGCCACTCGATGGCGAGCTCCGGGTCGGCGAGGTTCACGAAGGTGTAGGTCCTCTTCAGCTCCAGCGACCAGTGGGCGTCCACCAGGTAGGTGTAGGCGGTGCCGTCCTCCAGGGCCTGGAAGGAGTTGCCCACGCCGCGCGGGACGTAGATGGCCTTGCTTGGGTCCAGGGTGCAGGTGAAGACTTTCCCGTAGGTGGCGCTGCCCTCGCGCAGGTCCACCCAGGCGCCGAAGACGCTGCCGCGGGCGACGGAGATGAACTTGTCCCAGGGCTCGGCGTGGATGCCGCGGGTGACGCCCCTCTTCTCGTTGTAGGAGACGTTGTTCTGGACGACGCGGAGGTCGGGGATGCCCAGGGCGGTCATCTTGGCGCGCTGCCAGTTCTCCTTGAACCAGCCGCGCGAGTCGCCGTGCACGGCCAGGTCGACGACCTTGAGGCCCCCGATGCCGGTCTCGGTGACGGAGAGGTCCTTCTCGAATGCGATGTCTGCCATGTGGGAAAAGCTCCTATCGAAGAGGTTGGGTAACCGGGGGCGCCCGCGCGGGGACGCAGGATCATCCCCATGCCCTGCGGCCCCGCGCGGGCGCCCCGCGGTGCGGTCCGCCGGGATGCGGTCTTACTGGCCCTGGGCCCTGTACCTGGCCTCGGTGGCCTCCTTGGCCGGGCGCCACCAGGACTCGTTGGCCACGTACCAGTCGATCGTTTGCTTGAGCCCCTCGGCGAAGTCGGTGTGGGCCGGCCTCCAGCCCAGCTCGCGCTGCAGCTTCGTGCTGTCGATGGCGTAGCGGCGGTCGTGGCCGGGGCGGTCGGCGACCCAGTCGAAGTCCTCGGGGTCGCGGCCCATGGCCTCCAGGATCATGCGCAGCACGGTGATGTTGTTCTTCTCGCCGTCGGCGCCGATGAGGTAGGTCTCCCCCATGCGGCCCTTGGTGAGGATGTCCCACACCGCGGAGCTGTGGTCCTCGGTGTGGATCCAGTCGCGGACGTTCTCGCCCTTCCCGTAGAGCTTGGGGCGCACGCCGTCGACGATGTTGGTGATCTGCCTGGGGATGAACTTCTCCACGTGCTGGTAGGGGCCGTAGTTGTTGGAGCAGTTGGAGATCGTGGTGCGAAGCCCGTAGGTGCGGGTCCAGGCGCGCACGAGCATGTCGGAGGACGCCTTGGTCGAGCTGTACGGGGAGCTCGGGTGGTAGGGCGTCTCCTCGGTGAACTTGGCGGGGTCGTCGAGCGCAAGGTCGCCGTAGACCTCGTCGGTGGAGACGTGGTGGTAGCGGACGCCGTGCTTGCGGACGGCCTCCAGCAGGCGGAAGGTGCCCTCGACGTTGGTGCGGAGGAACGGCTCGGGGTCGGCGATGGAGTTGTCGTTGTGGCTCTCGGCGGCGTAGTGGACGATCGCGTCGTGGCCGGGGACGATGCGGTCCAGCAGCCCGGCGTCGCAGATGTCGCCCACGACGAGCTCCACGCGGTCGGAGGGCAGCCCGGCGATGTTCTCGGGGTTGCCGGCGTAGGTCAGCTTGTCCAGGACGGTGACGTGGACGCCCGGGTGGTTCTTCACCACGTAGTGCACGAAGTTGCTTCCGATGAAGCCGCAGCCGCCCGTGACGATGATGTTCCTGGGCTCGAAGAGCTCTTCAGACATGTTTCTATCTCCCGTTGGATCGGATTAGTACTCGCGCGGGCTGTTGACGATTTCGCCGGCGGCGACCTTCTTCAGGTGCCGCCCGTAGACCGACTTGCCGTAGGCCTTCGCGGCCTCCTTGAGCCCCTCGGTCGTGATCCACCCGTTCTCCCAGGCGATCTCCTCGGGCACGGACACGGGCAGGTCCTGGGAGTGCTCCACGGCGCGGACGAACTCCGCGGCCTCGTGGAGGCTCTCCATGGTGCCGGTGTCCAGCCACGCGTAGCCGCGGCCGAGGGTCACCACGGAGAGCGTCCCCTCCTCCAGGTACATCCGGTTGAGGTCGGTGATCTCAAGCTCGCCGCGTGCGGAGGGCCTCACCTCGTGGGCCTTGGCGGCGACATCGCCAGGGTAGAAGTACAGTCCGGTGACGGCGTAGGAGCTCTTGGGCTCGGCGGGCTTCTCCTCGATGGATACGACCCTGCCCTGCGCATCGAACTCCACGACGCCGAAGCGCTCGGGGTCGTCCACGTGGTAGCCGAACACCGTGGCCCTACCGGACTCTGCGTTCTGCACGGCGCGCGTCAGGTGGCGCGACAGGCCGTTGCCGTAGAAGATGTTGTCGCCCAGCACCAGGGCGCACGGCTCGCCGGCGATAAAGTCCTCGCCGATCGTGAAGGCCTGCGCCAGGCCGTCGGGGCTCGGCTGCTCTGCATAGGAGAGGTTCACGCCGTAGCGCGAGCCGTCCCCGAGCAGGCGCTCGAAGTTGGGGAGGTCCGTCGGCGTCGAGATAATGAGGATGTCACGGATGCCCGCCAGCATGAGGGTGGACAGCGGGTAGTAGATCATGGGCTTGTCGTAGACCGGCAGCAGCTGCTTGGAGGTCACGAGTGTGAGCGGGTACAGGCGGGTGCCGGACCCGCCGGCGAGGATGATGCCTTTCATGAATTAGCCTCTTTTCGCATGTCGCTCGTCATTTTGATGGCGCTCAAGCTTTTCGATCGCCAACTGCTGGGTAAGCTCGCGAAGCTTCGTATCGAGCTGAGAAAGACGAACGCTCAACCTAAAGCAAACAATAAGCAAAATGAAGATGAAGAATAGAAACACGAAGTTCGAAGGCGACATGGTGCCAACGAGATTCGAAAGCCAGAAAAACACCTGAGGAAAAATACTGGCAAGCAGCAGCAGGGCCGAAAAGCAAAACCAGAACAGAGAATCCTCAAGACGCATCTTGGAATCACGAATCTTAACGGTCATATAACCAAACGTGAGCAAGGACGCCGCAAACAGCGTAATACGAAGCGGCAGCGTCATGCAGCATCGCCCTCCAAGCTTTTACGGAAGAACTGGATAAACAGAATAGATAAAGTCATGCGAAGCATATACTTGGCGGACGACTTCCAGTTAAAGTAGCTCTCCCCCGCCTCGCGCTCGGCCATCTGAACCGGCACCTCGACAACTTTGGCATGGGCGGCACGAATAAGGTATGAAACAGTATCGGGCTCGGGACCCATGTTGAGCCCAAGTGCGAGAAGCTTAATCATGCGCTTGTTAAAAGCACGCATACCCGACGTGGGGTCGTGAATAACCTGACCAGTCGTGAGCTTAATGGCACCCTGGATGATATTGCTACCAAACATGCGCAGCGAGCCGCCCTTAGACTGATCGACGAATCGCGAACCGATCGCGATATCACATGTCTGGAGCGCTTGCACAAGATCATGGATATACTGCGGCAAATGCTGGCCATCAGCATCAAACTGAATAGCGCAATCATAACCATGACGATAAGCGTATTTAATGCCCGCCTGAAATGCGCCGGCAAGTCCAAGGTTGCAGGGCAGATCCAAAAACGGATAACCATTTTCACGGCAAATTTGAACAGTTCCATCGCTGGAGCCATCATTAACGACCAAGTAATCAGCATCGGGAACAAAAGCGGTCAGTCTGCTGACCGTAGACCCAAGGGATTCCTCTTCGTTATATGCTGGAATAATAATCAGTGTCTTCAAAGCTCACTTCCGAAACAACGTGGACCTATCAAATATAATACCGAAGCACGGGGCTTTAGACCTTACTACTCGCCAATCCTGCCTAAAACAGCGCATCAATCGGTGTTTGGATAAAAATGTACTCGCAACTTCAGGGTTACGACCTCGGCAGTTTACCAAGATATATCCTTGCCGATCGCTTTCCTGAACAATCGATATGCGGATAGAGCGGGCTTAAAAAGTCCAAGTTTAACGAAAGTGGACGCAAGCGAAGCCTTTAAGAAGATTCCGCCATTCTTGCAGCCATAGCATATTGACAGATAGCGAGAAGTGCGCCAATAAGGAAATTCACGATCAGCCGCCGCAATTAAAGCGTCAATCTCATTGCCTACGTTCGATATACAAGATCCCAACAATCGAAAAGACATCGATACAACAATGTGTGCAAAAGCAACCGCATCAAATGCATCAAGCATCTCAATAGAACGGCAATCTTTGTAACAAGAGCGAATTTCAGCCATTGCCACAATTGCGTCTTTGAGTTGCCCCGGATTTATCGAATTAATGGTCGAGTCACCGTGAACTCTGTACTCGACCAAGGCCTCTGGAAGATAGGAAATTAGGCCATCACTCCGTAAGAGCGCGAGAAGCAGTAAAGACAAGTCGTCAAGCATCACCGGAGCAACAGAGAGTCTATGGCTATGCTTTAGAAGCGAAGCTTTATATATCTTATTCCATGGAGCGGGATTAATTTGAAGCAATCTACCCGGATCTTTGTTTAGCGAAAAAGATCCCAAAGGCTTGCAAAACTCAGCAGACATCAATTTACCGGTACCAACATCAATGCGATTAAATCCACATACCGCCAAATCACAATTAATGGAAGAGGCAAATTCATACATCTTGTCAATAAATCCTGGCACAGCAACGTCATCACTATCTAGAAACATAATGTAGTCGCCCTCGGCCTTTTGAATGCCAGACAAACGAGCCAGCCAGGCGCCGGAGTTTTTTTGATTGACAACAATAACTTCAGGATAGCGCAAGCGATACGAATCCAATATATCTGCCGTCTTATCTTTAGAGCCGTCATTCACGCAAATTATCTCCAGCCTCTGAAAACCCTGACTTAGAAGAGAGTCTAAGCAGGATTCAATTGTGAGCTCGGCGTTATAGCAAGGTACAACAATGCTGACAAGCGGATAATTAGTGTGACGAATCGACACGGTGCTCCTTAGTTAAGAGATTATTCAAGTAGATTAAGCTCTATAGTAGTTTTTACTATAGAGTTCTGATTCGAAATCAGACAAAAGAGGATTAAATGCAATTTACGCCAAAGCAGCTAACACAACTCAAGAACATCGAGCTCGAGATGCTCGATGAGCTTGTCCGCATTTGCGACGCAAACGGAATCAACTACTTTCTCTCGGGTGGAACTTGTTTGGGTGCCGCACGCCATAAAGGCTTTATTCCTTGGGATGACGACATAGATGTCGGCATGCTCAGAGAAGACTACGACCGTTTTGCAAAAGTATGCAAAACGGAGCTTCGCAATAGCTTTGTGTTCCAGGACATGGGCACTGAACCCAGCTGTGGCCTTGTTTTTGGCAAGATTCGCAAAAATGGAACGGTATACTCAGAGATTTACTCTTCGCATATCGCAATGTCGCAGGGCGTATGGATTGATATTTTCCCATATGACCGAGTTTCAAACGATCCGTCAGAACGCGTCAAGCAATATCGTAAGGTTTCGCTCCTTAAGAACCTTTATATCGTCAAGTGCGGATATAAGTTTCCACAAAATAAGAGCGAAATACAAAAAGCCGCCTATTATGTAGCAAAGGCAATCTGCCTTTTCATTCCCCGAAACTGGATAATCAGTAAAATTGACAAGGCAATGCGCACTTACAATCAAGATGAATCATGCCGTTATGCGATGCCTTTTGGCGGCGCTTACAGTATTGAGGTAGAAACCGAAGAACTTGCGAGGCTGCAAGCCCTTACACCTATTGAATTTGAGGGTAAGCAATACAAGACGTTTGCCGACTGGGATGGCTATTTAACAAAACATTACGGCGATTATATGCAGCTCCCGCCCAAAGAAAAGCGTCGAGCGGGAGTACACTACGTTAAAGAACTTAAATTGCCTCAGGATTAATATATGTTTAAAAGCATCTTGCCCTTAAACATGAGATTTTCAAGTGGAAATGGCTGTGAAAACGCAGGGTCAAACATCATACCCAAACGCCTTGCGAAACTACGTTGCCCACTAACAAAACGATGCACAAGCTCCCTGTCCTCATCGTTCATACTTTCGGCATAGCCATCGAGCAGCAGGGCTGCAGCATGAGTAAGGTCGTGTTTGGAAGGCTCCAACAATGAGCTAACAATGCGCTTAACGCGATGGACGCTTAAACTGTTTAATCCACGCTCGCCAACCTGATTTTGACCAGAAATGCGACGCTTAATATAGGCATGATTAAGATCGGGAACTTGAGCATTTAGCGATCGGGCGACCAAGTGAACCCATCCATCATGGATGCGAGGCCAATCTCGAGGTGCATATTGCTGAAGTACGGCCGCAAAAGACGAATTAAATACCATCGTGCAGCCAGAAGCCCAATTTACAGTCAACAGCAAGGCAAACGAATCGGCATAGGGACCAAAGGCTTCATACTCTCTTGATCCGCCATTAAGCTGTTCGTCGACATTGCATACGTCGCTGTAATAAAGATGCGGACCTTCACCAGCCGCCGCAACAGCCTCAATAGCCCTGTACAGCTTATTAGGCATCCAATAGTCGTCTTGGTCAGAAAATGCAAAGAAGTCATAGGCCATGGGATCACTGCCGTAAAGCATGTCCATAAAGTTTCTAGCAAGGCCCTTGTTCTTCTCATTAACAGCAAACAGAACATTTGGCATACGCTGAGCATAGCCAGAGCAAATCTGAGGAGTTGCGTCGCTCGAGCCGTCATCCGAGATAAGCAACGTAACGTTTACACCCTCCTGAGCAAGGATACTATCGATCTGTTCAGCAACATATTTCTCGCCGTTATATGTAGCCATCATCACAAGGACGGATGGTTTCTGCGCTATCACGTTAGTCATGAACGCTCCAGCAATCAATCATGGCACGGTACATATCAGAAAGCGAATCGTTGGGCTCCCAGCCCAACGCCTTGAGCTTAGATGAATCGAGCATGAGGTCAGAGGCCTTCCTGAACGTCGCCTCGCGCTCGGGGTCAAACTCTCTGCGGACCTGTGTACCCTCAGCGCCAAACTGGTCAAGAACCAACTGCGCCATTTCCCTAATGCTGCAATACGCATCCTCGTTAACTGCGTTATACGCTTCTCCCGATTGACCATTAACCAGTGCAATCAAAATAGCGCGCACAGAATCGTCGACTGAAAGGTAGCCGTTGCGCTTAAGGCCATCACTCAACAAGACGATGTCCTTGCCGTCAATGGCATGACGACCGAAATCGGCAAACACTCGCATGTCGTCGGGATGGACACCCTCGCCAAACGTCTGAGCCAAACGCATAACAACCGAAGGGACACCGTGCTCAGTGGCATACGAAGCACACAGGCACTCGACAAGACGTTTTGCCTCGGGATAGCTGTTACGAACGACCATGGGGTCCAGTTTACCAAGGTTATCCTCAGTAGCCACACCTTCGACCTCGCCGTAAACCTCCATAGTAGAGAGGAACAGAACCTTCTTCGCATCTACAGAGTAAGCGTACCTCAGTACAGCCTCCCCGCCATGAACAATCTGCATAATCGTCGTGGCGGGAGTCTCGAGGAAGCTCTTGCTTGATGTTCCGCAGGCAGCATGGACTACATAATCCACGCGCTCGGAACCCGCAAGCTCATCGCCAAGCGACCACTCCAGAACTGAAACGTCATTTCGGTCGCCAAACAGAGCCTGCGCTTTTTTAATATTTCGAACGGGCAGAACCACGCTGATGCCGGCATCAACGCAATCGTTTCTAGAGAGCAGAGTCCTCACGATCTGAGAGCCTATGAGACCCGTTGATCCTGTCACCAAAACGGTCTTACCGTCCAACTCGGCCCAGGGCAGATTGGCCTGAGTGGCAATCTGCGCAGCACGGTCAAACAAAAATTTATCTACAGCGGCCATAGCTGCTCCATTTCCTTGTAATCAACAAACCCCTTAAAGGCAAAGAAATCGCGCTGCGTGGTCACCTTAATATTATCCGCAGGCCCCTCAACCGTATGGGCTTTGTGTCCATAGTGCGCCATAAGCGAGATTGAATCGATGAAATCATGTCTGCCCTCCTTGCGTGCGCGGAGGTGCTCGGCATAAATATCGTTAAACTTGAAGCCTTGGGGAGCACGCGCAAGCTTGCAACGGGAACGGTCGACGACACGTTCCACCACGCCATCCTCCTCCTCGATAATCGTTTCAGGAGAAGGAGCAACCGTTGCGGTGGGACCATACTGGCAAACAGAATCGACACACGCGGTGATAGTCTGCTCATCAATAAGCGGTCGAACGCCGTCATGAATCAAAACAATAGAGTCCTCATCCGTTACGCCAAGCCGATTAAGCTCAGAAAGACCATTAAAGATGGAATCCTGACCCGTCTCGCCACCTGGAACAATCGACAAGACCTTGGAGTAGTGAGCGGCCTCGACTATTTCACGCATATGGTCCATACCCGAGGCAACACACACGACAACGACGCCGGCAACCATGGGATGCTTTTCAAAATGGTCGATGGTATGGGCGATAATGGATTTGCCCCCCAATTCCAAAAACTGTTTAGGGACCTTCGCGCCTCGCATGCGCGATCCAACACCGCCGGCAAAAATAACAACAAAGACGCTATTATGAAATGAGCTAGTCATTACTTATGTAACCACCTAATAAAAGAACAAATAACTGTGTCAAACTACCGTAAATCCCAACATCTCTAAGCAGCGAATACCTCGATATCAACTTTATTTTATCTAAAATACGGCATGAGCCAAAACTAGAAAGCTGTCGTAGATCATCGAAATAGGAGCAACGGACAGGAAGCGTCGAATCAAGAAGCGCTTTAGCACGCAAGGCAAATAAACTCTCTTTGCTATATGCATTCCTAATGGAACCTGGAGTCAGAAAACGTTTTAAACCGTTGGCAAGCTTTTCGAAAAGATTTAATGTAGCATCTGCACCTACAACATTATTTTCATGTTGACGATAAAGCAGTGTCTTTCTTTTCAAAAATCCGATGTGCCCACAAGCCATAGTTGTAACCGCAAGCCAATGATCATGATAAGCAAAAGCATCTGGGATGGGAGAACTCAAAGCGTTTAGCACCGCACAGCGGTTGACCATCACAGTACAACCCTGAACAACATTAGAAACAAGAAGCTGAGGAAGAGAAACGGAACCGGGTTTGAAAGAAAGCCCCTGAACAAAAGAATGCTTGATTACAGATAGTGAAGAATCGACAACTATAGCATCTGTAAAAACCAAAAGAGGAACTGATTGTCCGAACAACGATTCAAGCTGATTCATTTTTTTTAATGTTAGTTCAACTTTATCGGGTAACCAGAAATCGTCTTGATCGCACAACATCACATAGGGAGAAGAGGAAGAGGCTAGAAGATACATAAAGTTCTTGGTAGCAGAATGAAACGGATTCAGTGCCGAAACGTTACAGATCCTTGAATCAAGACCACAATACTTGTTGATAAGCGCAATTGTGTCATCGGAAGACCCGTCATCAGAAACGAGCAGACGCCATTCATTAAAAGATTGAGAGCGAATAGAGTCGATTTGTTGAGCCAAATATTCGCCGCCATTATAAGTAGCCATGCAAATATCAATCAATGTAGCACCCATATAGTTCCTAGATGACGTTTAGACAATACTTCGAAGCAGATAATAAAAAGTGCAAAGTTTAATAAACCTATTCTCAAGTAAATAAAATGCGATTTTTTTGACGATGGGACATTTTTGACCTTTATAAATATCGAGCATTTCTTTAAAAAAGGTAGATTGACTGACTTCGAAAACAGCGTTTGCAGTCAATCCGAATTTTTTAGAAGAAGCAATAGAACGTAATATATGGTCAGTAGACATCAAAAAACACAATGCTTGTCCAAATCTATCGTCATTACAGAAACAATATTTAAGAGAAATTTGCTCCTCAATAAATACAATCTGTTTAAAATGATCAACCGATAACAAACGTTCAGTTGTTGAATTGCTATTAATTCTATAATAATAAATAGGTTTGTTATGCAAGTAAAAAGATTGTGCTTTGGAGATTATATTAGAAAATTCAAATCTATCCTCATTGATAACAAGATTTACTTCGTCAAAATCAGAAAAAAGAGGACGTCTAATAGCTTTGCTTGCAAGATTATTTAGTTTATAGGAATTAATAAAAGCAAATGTAATATCTTTTTTATCAATGAACCCATTGCCCTGTGAAAACACAGCCGAATAATTAATAAAATGGTCGAGAGAATTTAAATCTCTAGTCATATTAAACATAATAACGTCAGGCGAAGAGCATTCAACGATACGCCTTAAATCCAAAAGGGCATGATTGGAAATAAGAGTATCATCTGCATCAATGCAAATGACATACTCACCGCACGCTGCATTAATTGCACGCCTTCTAGATGAAAAAGGACCGAGTCTATGATCGTTTTTAAGATATAGAAGTTGGTCAGCCGGAATTAACGGTTGATTGCTTAGATAATCAACCAATCCATCGCTAGAGCAATCGTCAACGAGAATTAGTTCCCAAGAGTTATCGAGCTGCGACTTCAAGCTTAAGAATAAATCAGGTAAATATTTTTTACAGTTATAAATAGGCGTGCATATCGAGAACAGCGGAGACCGGTTCTCAGCAATAAGCTCCTGATTACCCATTAATGATACAACCCGTCTTAAAAATGTAATATCGTTCATATAATTGCCGACAACAAACTTCAACTTAGAAATTCACTATTGGCAAGAGAGGCTATCGACTAGACGCCAAGACAGAAACAATACGCTTTGAGGCAAAGCCATCTCCGAAAGGATTGCAAGCTTGACTCATCGATAAATAAGCCTTCCGGTCCGACAAAAGTCTCGAAAATTCGTTATAAATGACGTTTTCATTTGTTCCGACAAGTTTGAGAGTGCCAGCTTCGACGCCTTCAGGTCTCTCTGTAGTATCCCTCATAACGAGAACTGGTTTACCCAGACCAGGAGCCTCTTCTTGAATACCACCGGAATCCGTCAGTATCAAATAACTTGCTGACATAAAATTATGAAAATCAAGGACTTCAAGAGGGTCAATAATATGGAGGCGATCAAAACCATCGAGCTCCTCATGAGCGGCTTTTCGAACATGGGGGTTCATATGAATTGGATAAATCGCTTTTGTGTCTGGATGCTCCTCCATCACTCTACGAATTGCACGGAACATGTGATGCATAGGTGCACCTAAATTCTCACGACGATGAGCTGTAATAAGAATCAGACGACTATCTTTTGCCCAATCAAGCTCAGGATGTGAATAACCTGAGCGAACAGTTGTGCGAAGTGCATCGATACCGGTATTACCGGTAACCCAAATTTTAGAGCCAGGCTTTCCCTCGTTAATTAAATTATCTTTAGCGGTGGAAGTGGGAGCAAAATAATAATCCGTAATGATATCAACGGCTTGTCTATTAAATTCTTCAGGCCAGGGGCTGCTTATATTATAAGTACGAAGCCCCGCCTCAACATGACCAACCGGAATATGAAGATAGAAGCAAGCCAGAGCAGCAGCAAATGAAGTGCTGGTATCGCCGTGCACAAGAACAATATCCGGGTGCTCAGCTACCAGAACATCCTTAATCTTGAGAAGAACGTCGCAGGTAACGTCAAATAAAGATTGACCAGGTTTCATAATAGCTAAATCGTAATCAGGAACCACTTGAAATACTTTCAAAACCTGATCAAGCATTTCGCGATGTTGACCGGTCACCGTTACAACTGTGTCAAAGCGATCAGAATTGGATTTAAGCTCATTAACAAGAGGACACATTTTTATGGCTTCGGGACGCGTACCAAAAACTAACATCACTTTCATTTTTGCAATCCCCTTCTAGCTAAAGAAATTAATAGCTGCTTTAAAAAATCAAATGAATCGTCTTTGTGAAATACCAGGCAGAAATATAAATTAATGATCGCCAGAGAAAGAACCGTCTCAAACAAAAAGGACATAATTGAAATTGAAAAGTATGAAAACAGGCTGTTTAACAGAATGCAAGGAAATAAAGAAATTATAAACCAGAAGACATAGCATTTAAAATAGTCTGCCGGAGAAGTATGGAATAGGTATTTATATAGAATAACACCCTCTCTCCAAGCACTTGTAAGAAGTGTACTCACAAACGTTCCAATAAACACGCCGACAATTCCAAGATGAATAACTCCAACAATAGAAATAACAAGATTTAAAACAGCCTGAATTAATGGACGCAATTTGTCCTTCACAAATAGACCGGAAGCATTAACAAAACATACGTTAATGATTCGAGATGAGTTCCAGAAAAAATGGATAGATAGAACTATGGTCACGGATTGATCTAACAAATAGTCAGAACCCAGCCAAAGAGTAATGAAATTATTAATCAATAGATAAAAGCAGGCCGCACAAAGCGATGCTGCCCATATATTAATAAACCTCAACTTTTTATAGAGAGACAACTTCTCATCATCGACAGCATCAATCAAAGCATTGCCAATTGTTGGGACAAAACTACCAAATATTTTATTAAGGAATAAATCAAGGGCAGAGGATATCAGCTGATAATTCGAGTAAAGACCGACCGTAGTGACACCAATAAAGGTAGACAAAATAATGCTATCAGTGCTATTGAGAACAACACCACCGACTTTATGACACATCAATGCGCCTGTATCCTTTAGAATTCGAATACACTTTGATTTGGACAACTTAGCATTCGATTGAGAGACAATAGAAGGATATTGGCGAGAAGAGCATACGGACAAAAAGTAATTATAAAGTATGCCAATGCAGATTCCCACAGTTAAAACTAAAGTATAGTTAGCAGAAATCAACAATATAGCTATTTTTATAAGATTTGACAGAATGTTATAGATACAGTTTGCAGAAGAAATTAAATAACCCTTCTGATCGGCATTAAGAAGAGATTGCCTATAAACGCAAAAATAACTTGAAGCACTCTGAATAACGAAAAGCCAATAGACAAGATTTAGATTAACATCTGAAGGAATATTTCCAGGATCAGCAATTACCGAGTCAATAAACGGGTAGAAAACTCCGCCTAAAACAAGAGTAAGAATTCCGATAATTGAATATACGGTTTTGTAAAAATTTAGTAGCTCCGCACAGGATTTATCATCACCATCTTTTATAGGTCCATACATATTAAAAGCGATTACGGAACCGATACCAAGTTCTGTAAGCGAAAAAACTTGCAATATATTTGTAAATAGCGAAGAAATACCAAGATAGCTCGCATTTAAGACATAGAGAAAAACAGTTCTAAAAATGAACGAACCTAAATAATTGGCAAGCTGCTCACCAACACCTGCAATAGATGCAAGAATTGCATTTTTAGCTCTAGAGTTACTATTTGCCATAAAATATTAGCCTATCAAATTAATTAAAAGGATGTCGAAAATGCGAATAAAGCTTCCTCAATTTCTCCTTTTGATGATATCTAGAAAGCTCATTTTTTTGCGAGTGAACTAAGTTCATATCCCTTTCATATAGAAACTGAAATCCCATTGCTGAGAATTCAGTAATAGCTTCTTGCATCTTAGTTAGATTTGAAAAATTCATAGAAAGGGCACCGTCAGCCTGGCCATAGCGCATCGCAAGCGCGGGATCAGAGCCCCAAACACGATGGTCGTTGAAGGGGTGAGGGGGAACATAAGTCATTATCCCGTGTTCAGCTGCTTTTAAAGATAGCGTCATATCCTCAGCAACAATTTTATAGTTCTGGAGTGCTTCTGTTCCCTCAAACATATAGTCGAGTGTAAACTTTGGCAAAAACCAGGAGTGGCCAACAAAATCGACTTGCATAGTCCTTTTATTAGGTTCTGCCCATCCAACCCGGTAGTACTTTGATTTATCGAGTGGGTAACCAGCAGGATCCTGAAGAACAACGCCAATCGCACCGTAAATTCCAACTTGATTCATCATGGCAAAATGGCAGCTTTCCAGCCAACAATCACCAGGAATGGTATCGTCATCAAATAGGCAAACATAGTCGTTTTTACAGGAGCGAGCATAATTGAAACGCTCCCACACACCCCTATTAGACTTCTCAATTCGCACATCATCAAAATAGCCAAGAACTGTTTTTTCAAAATTAATCGAATAATAACTGTCTATGCCATCCTGAAACAGAATAATTTCTGAAGGTTTTAATGTTTGTTTTTCTAGGGCAGCAAGCTGCTTCTCTAAAGCATCAGGTTTTTTATAAGAGGTAAGAACAACAGATACATTAAAACTAACCTTGTCTGGACGAAACATCCAACAGTTGCGCTTAGCATAAATAGTGTTGGGATTTGAATAAGGCCTCGTATCAGAACCATGGATATAGGCATCAATTGAGGAACCGAAATCGACATAACAATTATTTGGATTGTTTTTATACAATTCATAAATAATTGGTTCAGCCATAGGACCAGCGGAAACGACATACAGCAGATTCTCTCGATCACCAAAATCCCGAATAATTTGAGAGACCAGTTTGCCACATTCAGTTTCCCAGTAATTGATGCAATCATCGCCAACTGGATAGTACTTAAGAACATTCAAATTGCCAATTGTATTAAACTGGCCAGCTTGATTTGCAATTACAACGGCATCACGGGTCAGTCTTTTAAAATCTCTTTTAAAAGACTGATAATTAGAATTAACGAATAGGTTAGCAAATGTAATATTTTTACTTTTAATATGCGTTGAATACCAGTAGTAGGCGGGACGATCGCAGCAGGGGCAAGAGATGCCATAAAAAACATTATCGTTATCTAGAGTAAGCGTGTTCTTTAATGCGGTAGCCAAAGGCGAGTCGCCCTCTGACGACCATCCTTCTTGAGCTACAACCTTTTCACCGGTCATGATCGCTCTTTCACCATCACCATAGCGCAAAACCGTAATATTATCGCCATTGGCAATGCGAGAAAAAATACGCTCATACTCGTCTTTAAGAAAAATTTTCTCCACTGTATACCTTCTTAAACTATATCTATCAATTATCCGATAACTTCAAGTACGATTGAATTGATGCTCTCTCCATAACCAATACCAGGAACAGCCCATTTTCCATTCAAGTCAGTCGTTTTAGGCGCGCATCCCCGTTTGACATATCCGAAACGGGGATCAACGCAGGTTTTGTTTAGAGGTTCATCAGTAGCGTAAGCCTTAAGATGTTGAACCTGAGCGCGAAGACCGATTCGAACAGACTCAAAAGTGTATCCAGGCTTACCGGCTCCCGTAGCTCCCAAACCACCAAAATTGCACTGCTCAGGCTTAACAAGATTGCCGAACTTTAAATAACCTGTTTCTTTCATGACCTGGGCATAGAGCACTTCAGGAGAGATGCCTTCAGAAGTTGCCTCTTCATAAAGAATCTTGCAGAACTCTTTAACTGTGGCAGCCCCTTTGTTTTTATAAACAGATTTCGGATAGGCCTGCTCCCCAACAGTTCTTAGATAATGGGCCGCAGCATCTTCATATGAAGAAAAGGCGGGAGACATAATGTAGCCCTCGAAACTGGTCATGCTCGACCCATCGCGCCGCTCTTTTAATCCATATTTAAGGTAATGGGTATAGTAAGCCTTTAAATTTTTACCGAAAGCCTTGCGAAGATCTAAATAACGAGTTTTATAGCCATGCACGTCGAACGCCTCGGAGCCGCGGCGGCCCTCGGCCATTCCGTAGTTGATGAAGTGGCGCAGGACGGCAGAGTCGTCGAGCATCGTCACGCCGCCGTTGGTCGTCTTGGTGTATGCCTTCTCGACGTCGTCGTTGCGGGAGAGGTAGTACCCGGGGTCATAGACGGGAGCGTAGTCCACGCCGCCCGCCGAGGTGCGAAGCCCCTTGATCTTGGAGCAGCCGGTAGCGTGGCGCCCCTCGGACTTCCCGTAACTCATATAGTGCTCGTAGTACCTTGCGAGGTCGGTGCCGTAGGCGGCGCGGAGGTCGGGGTACTCGTTGTAGTAGCTCTGCACGTCGAACGCCTCGGAGCCGCGGCGGCCCTCGGCCATGCCGTACCGGATGAAGTGGCGGAGGACGGCAGAGTCGTCGAGCATCGTCACGCCGCCGTTGGTCGTCTTGGTGTATGCCTTCTCGACGTCGTCGTTGCGGGAGAGGTAGTACCCGGGGTCATAGACGGGAGCGTAGTCCACGCCGCCCGCCGAGGTGCGAAGCCCCTTGATCTTGGAGCAGCCGGTAGCGTGGCGCCCCTCGGACTTCCCGTAACTCATATAGTGCTCGTAGTACCTTGCGAGGTCGGTGCCGTAGGCGGCGCGGAGGTCGGGGTACTCGTTGTAGTAGCTCTGCACGTCGAACGCCTCGGAGCCGCGGCGGCCCTCGGCCATGCCGTAGTTAATAAAATGTTGGAGGGCCTTGTCCTTATCGTTGTTGGACCATTTAGCGACATCAGGATTATTCTTTAGGTAATAGTCAGCATCAAATACAGCAGAGTAATCCATCCAACTAGAACGCGGGAATTGAGCAATAATCGCATCGGCGTCAGCTTCCCCCAGACGCTTGCAACCAGCATCGCTAAAGTATTTCCAAACGTCACCCGAATTAGAAATAAAGCCATGCTCGATCAAGATGCCAGGGATCCCCTGCTCGCGAGCACAGCGAATAACGGCAAATTCGTCACCAACCGTCATCTGAAACACGCCACGATAGGTCAAGCCAAGCGCAGACAAATTATTCATTACTTTTTGGGCAAGCTCGACAGAGGCTTTCGTATAGCTCGTGCCATTGGCCGTAGGCGCGTAAACCTCAGCACCATGCGCCGCAGAACTACCAGAGTTAATATGAAAACTCACAAAAGCTTGTGCACCCTGCTTTACGCATCGCTGAACGCGGTACAGAAAATCGTTGCTGCCATAAGATCCACTTTGTCCTCGAGACATCACGACCTTAAAACCATATCGCTCCAGCTTGGCCTTACAGGCAACAGCAATCTTCCAAGTAAGATCCGCCTCGCTCTTCCCATTACCTTGAGCGCCGGGATCAACGCCGCCATGGCCAGGATCAAGAGCAATAACATACGCACCGTTCACAGCAGTACCGGCAAGAGAGAGAGACTGCTCCCCATTTGAGGCGGTAAGTGCGTCGCCAATCGTGGCAGCCTGAATCGCATTGCCAGAATCATCTGAATAATAAACAGACGAATTAGCACTGCCTTCGGCGAGGCCGTCGTCCACAGCGGCATTCGCATCAATGTCGAACGCATATCCACATTGCATCAAATCGACACTGTGTTCCGTGGCATCGCCTTGCAGATGATAGGAGATCGAAATCAAATCATATCCGCACTCGGCATAATCCTTACCGAACTGAAATGCGGCAGCATTGCCGCTGACGGCCATCGCACTAACAGAAAGGGAGTTACCAGTTGTGGATTCCAATTCAAGAGTCGCATCTGTGAGTACATCAGAATCGTTAGGGGTAGCAAAAGCAATCACCTGGTCCACACCGACTGGAAGCTGCGGATAGGCGATATAGAGATACTGATACGAATCGGTTAAAACGTCGCCGTTCCCATCCGCCACAACGGAAGAGTCATTTTCTTCTGCGGCAAGATTGTCAGAGTCGACCTGATTCTTATTGGAGGGCGAGGAGGCGGGGTCGTTAGTCGAGTTTGAATTGCTCTCAGAATCCGCGACTTCAGCAGTTGAATCCTGCTGAACAGGTTCACCGTTGATTGCATAGGCAGTGGCGACAGGCCCGATCAGCGGATTAAGTCCAATAACTAACGCCGCAACGAAAGTCGCAAGAAGTAGCAGATGACGTTTCATACCAACCCCCATCAGATACAAGTACAGGTGATGCTCTCGAAATTATAAGGCAGGTGGAGCCCATGAGCAGCAAGCCAACCGCAAAAGCACTTCCCGGAAAACCAAAGCAAATATAGAGGGCTACAAGTTAGATCGATTTACATGTATATTAGCCCACGCAATCCATCAGGCCATAAATCAAAACAAAAAACAGCATTCGATGTTAGCCGCCTTTTTTGACCTGATTTACGCGAGGCTACGACGAAGAACAACGCAACGGTTTTAGTTGCCTTCACCCAAATGCAACTAAAACCGTTGCAAACGCAATTAGGTATAATTCTTCCAAATCGCCTAGAGAAAGTGTTTGAATGCTGACCGTAATCGTGCCTACTTACAATGCCGAGCCGTATCTTTCTCAGGCTATAGGCAGCCTATTAAACGAAAAGAATATCGAACTGGAAATCCTCGCCATCAACGACGGATCCACCGACAACTCACTCGCCATTATGGAAGATTTCGCCGCGCGCGACTCACGCGTTCGAGTGATCGATAAGGCAAACCAGGGTTACGGCGCAACCTGCAATCTGGGCATTCGCGAGGCAAAGGGCGACTGGATTGCCATCCTCGAGCCCGATGATTGGATCGAGCCCGGAATGTACTCCGACATGCTTGCCTTTGCCAAACGCGAATTTGGCGATCCGAACAAGCTCGATATTATTGAGACCCCGTATTGGATCATTCGCAACCCCGATACTCCCCAAGAGGTCAAACTACACTGCGCATATCGCGGTCGCATTAAACCGCCTCGGCAACCATTCACCATTCACGACGCTCCACACCTGCTGGCCCATCATCCGTCCATTTGGTCGGCAATCTATCGTCGCGACTTCCTGTTGCAAAACAATATCTGGTTTAAGGAAATCCCCGGTGCGGGCTGGGCCGATAATCCATTCCTTGTCGAAACGCTATGCCAGGCAAAGGCGATCGCTTACTGGCCCAAGCCGTATTACTGCTACCGCGAGGAAACACCCGAAAAGGCAGCCACTCTGGCCAAGCGCGACCCCTTGATGCCGTTTAATCGCTGGAACGACATGGTCGATATTCTTGAGCGGCTCAACGTCACCGACCCCGCCGTTTGGACACCGCAAATCACACGCGGCTTCACTTATATGGGCATCATGATCGAGCACACCGGAATTGAGGGGCACCCCGAAATCGAGCGGGCGATCCACAGGATGTTCGAACGCATGCCGCAAGAGCTGGTATTTGCCAATCCTCGCATTACCCCTGCGGCCAAAAAGCTCTATGCCGAGTATATGGGCATCGCCAACCCTAAAATCAGCTACTGCGCATACGCCAAGGACCTCGTGGGCGAGGGCCTGTATAACGTATGGAACAAGGGGCCCAAGCAAACTCTAAAAATGATCACATCGCACTTTGGTTCATACAACGCACGCGCTGGAAAATAGTCTGATGGGCAGCAAAACAAGCAGAAACACCTCCATCGAAGCGCTGCGCTTGGTAGCGGTCGCTGGCATCGCGGTATTCCACACGTTTCAGTGGACCTTCCAGGCCGTCTGCATCAGCGTGCCGGAATATGCACCGCTCGCCGCCTTCCCCTATTCGGGACTGCTGGGGTTCATTAACTTGCTGGGCTGCTGGGCCAACGAGGTCTTCTTTATGATCTCGGGCTATTTTCTCATCGCTTCGGCCGCGCGTGCTTGGGACGGTGGAGCAACGTGGAAGTCGCAAATGCAACGGGCGGCGCAGCGCCTTGGCAAGGTCATCTTGCCTACTGCGTTTTATTGCCTCATGGCGCTCGCGTGGTCCACGGTCGTCTCACCCATTCCCGATGTCTCCCTGCACGCGCACTATTGGTACACGCTGGGGCTTGAGTTTATCTGGGTCTATGCCGCCACGGTCTTCATGGCGCCGCTGTTTGGCCTGGCCAAGAGTCGACTCTCTAAGAGGAGCTACACGGCAGCGGTCATCGTCGTTGGAATCCTCGCATTTGTTGTTAACGGGTATTTAGCCGCCATGAGTGCGACAAGCGCTGGCGAGTTTTCTTGGCTCCAGAAGTCCATGAGCGCTACCACGTACGTAGTCGCATTTTTGATCGGCGGGCTGCTCCGCGACATTACCGATGTCATGGATTCGGACAGGGCGGGCGCCTTAGGCATGCGGTCGCTCGCAGCGGTTTTGGTGCTCACCACCATCCTGGAAGGCGAACTCTCCTTCACCGGCAACCTCACAGCAATGGCAGCCCTCTCCTACAAATCGACCTCGTTGATCTCGTTTGTCCTCGCTGCCACCTCCCTGCTCTTTGCGGCTACCCGACGCAGCGCCTCGGACAATCCACGAGCCGCAGGCGTCATCGTCACCCTTTCGACCGCCACGCTCGGTTTCTATGTGATGCAGTCGCTCACCAGTAGCCTGTGGCGTCCCGTCTTCAATACGTTGCTCGCAAACATACTGGTCAGCCAAAACAGCCCGGCAGCTATATGCATCGTCACGGGTACCGTCATTAGCATCGTCTTTGCCTTAGTGCTCCTCATCATCGACGCAGCTAGAAGCCTTATCGCTCGCAAGCTCAAGCGACAATAGACACGCTGCCGTAAGACGCTAAAGCCGCTACAGCCGTGGCAGGTTCCTGCGTTTTATCCAAAGCTTGCCGCCAAGGTGCGCCGAGCCTTTACAATAGGACAGTCCCAAGGACGTATTCGATAGCTTCCGCGCAGCACTCGCCCGCCGCGCGTGAAAGGATATATTGCCCCATGCCTTCAACCCTCCCCGCCCCCATCGATAAGCTCGCCATCGTCGTCGTTACGTACAAGCGCCAGGAACTCCTGGCCAACTTGTTCGACTCCATGACCGAGCTCACGGCAACGCCCTGGCGCATCGTGATTGTCGATAACGAGAATTCGCGCGAGACCGAGGCCATGTGCACCGCATTCAACGAGCGCTTGGCCAACCTGTGGGGCATCGACACCGAGCAGCCCGACGCGCAGGGCGGCACCGACCGCGTCATCTACGCACCGCAGCTCGAAAACGGCGGCGGTGCGGGCGGCTTCTCCGCCGGCACTAAATGCGCCTACGACCTGGGCGCCCAGTGGTTCTGGGTGATGGACGACGACGTGCTCGTCATCCCCGAAGGCATCGAGCGCTTGGCCAAGTGGACCGACCGCTACGATGTCATCCAGGGTTCGCGCCTGGACTTCGACGGCGGCGCGTTCTTTTGGCAGTACCAACTGATCCTTTCGCTCGGCATTCCAAACCCTGTCGCCAAGTGGGATCTGGGTCCCGAGGGCTACCGCACCATGAACCAGCTGTGCTTTGAGGGCGGCATGTTCTCGCGCCGCGTGGTCGACAAGATTGGCCTGCCCGACGCGCGCTTCTTTATCTACGGCGACGATGCCTGCTATGGCTACGTGGCCAGCCAGCACTTCCCCGCCGCCGTTGTTGCCGACGTGGTTCTCAAGCGCGCCCGCGCTGTCTCTAACTGGGATATCGCCGGCAAGCGCCAGCTCAACTCTACGAGCGACACCAACCGTTACTACATCATGCGCAACCGCGGTTATCTGGCCCGCTACATGCAGATCTACGGCGACTATCACCCCGTGCTGTTCCGTCTGGGCAACGCCGCGACCTTCTGCAAGGAATTTATTCGCCTGGCCGCCGTTGACAAGTGCTTTAAGACCGGAATTCCGGCGCTGCGCCGCGGCATGAAGGACGCCCGCAAGATCATCAAGGACCCCAACTGGAAGCCCATGCCGCCCATGAAGGACACCGAGTAACGGAAGTCGGAAACACCTCGGCGCTTAAAGCCGCTGGCACACCGTAGCCACATGCTGCCCATCAAAACCGAACCCCCAGCGCATGCGACCCACGCCGGGGCGTGGCACACGGATTTCGTCGATGCCGTCGCGCTCTATGTCGAGTAGCGACTGCACGGCCAGCAATTCCAGGCCCAGCGCATCCACATCGGGGTCATACATCAAGTTAATCGTTATCAGCGGGCGCTCGTCCAGCATGCCAATCGTGTCTGCTACGTCGAACACGGCACCCGTAGGGAAAACCTGGATGTCCCAGCGACCCGCGCCACACTTTCGCCTCGAGGCAGGATTGGCATAACCCGGCAAGCCAAAGCAGAGCCCCTGCAAGAGCAGATGATATGGCAGCGGCTTATCTGGGTCGGTCTCACCGATTCCAGCATCCCCCAGGATGCGGCTTAGCGCCCGCCTCACGGTATCCTCGTTCCCACGGCACAGCCCGTCGCGAAACGCATCGACGTCTCGAATGTCTTCGGCAGCGCACTCAAACCACTCAATAATCACTAGACGCAAGGCCTGGCGAAGCTCGTTATTGGGCAATCGCAAAGCACGGAGGCGATCGCCATGCTCTGGCTCCTCAGTCATATCCGTCGTGAGAAAACCGGACAGATACAGCGCTGTCCACATGCCATCGTCAGGCGAGAAATCTGGCTCTGCAGTGCCCAAACAAAGCGGGACCTCAGCGCACCCATGGGCCTCGAGCAAATCAAACAAGACCGAAAGGCGGTCGAGATTCCACCCGGCAACTACCCTACTCAGGCAATCCGCATACCCATACAGATCGGCGCGCACAGGCGCCGTGCAGCCTCGGTCCAGAAAACCGATCACGCGCGCCGGACTCGAGCAATAGGCCCTGCCAAACCGATATCCCTCGAGCCATTCACGCGCATCCTCCAGGTATTCCTCGCGCCCAGCATGATTCAACAGAGCCTGGACCTCGGCATCCGAAAAACCGAAACATCGGTCACACCACGCCGACAGCGGCGTCGTCAGACAATACGAGCAGCCGCGCGAAGAAAGCGCCGCTTCGGCAGGACCGGGACACTCCCCCATCAGACACGTCAGCCGCAACGAATCGCGCGCAGTGGCAATGGCGTCAAACAGCACACGGTCAAGTAGTTCTGCCGGATCGGCGTCGGAAGCGTTCCTCGCGCTCGCACGGCGAGACCACGCCGCATCGTACCCATCAACGAGCAATACAACCTGCTCATCGCAGGCAATCTCCAGCAGCTCTATGAGCACACCGAGCACCGAGTCAACCTCGTCCGCGCTCGCCACGCCACGCGCGACACGTTCGATGTGACGCACCTTATCTCGAGCTAAATCCGGAGCCTCCAAGAGCGCCAACAAGCGAGCGCACTCGCCCGAAAGGGCATCGCGCACGACGTCGGCAACAGCGGGGCCACGCCTCGCAGCGCCAGAAAAGTCCAGCGATATCACCGGATAGCAAGCGTACTCATCCCGATAGCGCCCGCCGTTCGCATCCCAAATCTGAGCATCGGCAAACAAATGCTGACCAGAGCGACCGACCGCTGGACGCTCCAGAAAAGCCCTGAGCATCGACAAGTTCATGCTCTTGCCAAAACCCTCGGGTCGACAGCACACCACAACGGACGCGTCGCAGTCCAACACATCGGCAATAAACATGGTCTTGTCAACCAGCATGCAACGACCAATGGCATCGGCAAAATCATGCACACCGACCGGCAAAACCGCATCATCGACATGGTTGACAAGCCGTACGCCAAAAGTATCGGCACTGTTGCAATACTCCTGTTCAGACACCGTAACTTCTCCCTAAAACGCAGCACGAAGCCCATTGTAGCGAGCAGTTCAAGTGCAACGCTGGATCCGTGCAAAGGCATCGGGCAACGGTAGGAACAAAGGCCTTGAGGGGGCATAACAAATCGTTGTGCAACAAAATGGGGCCCGATGCAACTGCACCGGCCCCCATTGCGAATCTTTAGTTGTCGGGCAACCGAAAGGGACTACTCCTCGGAGTCGTTCTGCCCAGCAGCCTTCTTTTGCTGATCGAGCTTATGCTTGCCACTCACAATAGACGTGGCACCCAGCGTGGCCAAGCTTGCACTGGCAAGGCTCGCCATAACGATAAGGTCGCCCGTCTTGGGCATGTTACCGCCAGATGACTTGGTCGTTGTAGTCGTCGTGGTTGTAGTGGTCACCGTCTTGGAGTCATTTTGCTCTTGGACTTGGTTGTCAGCACCGCTCTTGTCGTCGTCTTCGGGCTGTTTCTTTTCGCCCTCGGTCTTGCTCTCGTCCTTCTTCTGACCGGACTTGTCGCCCTTCTCATCAGAGCTAGGACCCTTATCGGATTCAGCCTTCTCGGAAGCCTTGTCCTTGGAGTCGCCCTTTGCGGCTTCGGTCTTTTCCGTGGAAACCTGATCAGAGTTGTCCTTGTTCTGGGCCGAGCCGTTATTGACGCCAGCCATCAGCGAAGAACCCAGCGTAGAACCAAGCTGCTCGGAGAAAGAAGGCTTCTTGTCCGGCGAAGCAACGGGAGCGTCCGGCGCCTTATTCGAGTCGTCCTTGGAAGCATCGGAATCAGGGGTCGTGTCAGAGCCGGAGCCGTTGTTAGAGCCGGTGTCAACGGACGAATCGCTCGAGCCGGTAGATGAGTTAGAGGTGCCAGCGTCGGTCGAACCAGAAGCGTCGCTGTCCGTATTGCCGGCAGAGCTTGAAGGCGAATCGCTCGCAGCAGAGCCGTTCGAATCGGAGCCGTTCGAGGTAGAGCCGTCGTTGGTAGTGCCACCAGCAGAGCCATTACCGTCAGCATCGGTCGAGGGCGCATCCATCCTGTCATCGTTGGCATCGTCACTCGAGCCGTCATTCGAATCAGGTGTCGGCGAGGGCGCCGGCGCAGGCTCGGGCTGCACGGGCGTCGCAGCGGCAGCGGCCTCGTCCTCGGCGATATAAACCAAGCAGTCCTTCAGCTCGTTGCGGTAGCGGTTCTTCCAGCCCTCATGATACTGGGGCTGACTTGAAAACTTGGTGGCGACATTGTTGACCACGCTATTGGAGAGCGCCGTCGCAAACTCGCGGTCGGACATATCGTTGGAAAGATTCGCCCAGCGGAAGAAGTCTCTGCAGCCACCGGTACCGCACATGTTGGTGATGCTCCACACCATACCCTTGACGCAATCGGCGCGGCCGGAGATGTCAATGCCAAGAGCGCTCTTAAGCCACGCCTCGGTCACCGCATAGTACGAGTTGTACGCATAGGCATCTTGAAGTGCTGAGAACTCAACAGGATCGGTGTTATAAGCACCTTGGAAGGCATCCTGCGCGATATGGCCCAGCTCGGTGAGCTGGCCGTTCTCGTACATGGCATTGCTCGTGTTGGAAATCTCGCTGCCGCGATCAATCGCATCCTTGAGCATGCAGTATTTTTCGGGGTTGTAGTTGTAGGCCTGCTTCATAAACGGGATGAGCGACCAACGACGGTCGAACTGGTAATAGCCCAGCGCGTTATAACCGTCGCCATACGAAAAGCCTTGGTTGTAGTTGCCATGGCTCTCGTACTTGGTAAAGTACTTCATCTCGGGAGTCACGTTGACAAACGAAACGCCCTGGACCGACCTCAGCACGCCCGAGAAGGACTGCTGGGTGTAGAGGCCTTTGTCGATATCGGTGGCATCCGAGGCAACGCCCGGCGTGGGTTCCTCGGCAGCGGCGGGCGCGGGCGCGGTAACGGCGCTAAACGAAAGCGCCAGCGTCAGGCCCGCAACAATCGCGGAATGCTTGGGCTGCATAAGATCCTCCCTGCATTGGTATAGTTAAAGTGCAGTTTGCAAAGATAAGAGTAAGTATTGCAGCTCGCCCGTTGTTGCACAACAACCCCTCGGTAAACGGCAACAACCCTCCGCGAAATCTTAAGGAATTGCGCTCAACCTACAGCTTAATGTCAAAGTTGATCTCGGGGACGGCGGCCAGGTCGGCCAACGTCACGCCGTCGACGTACTTTTCGATCACGTCGTCCAAACCGCGCCAGAACTTGACGGTCGAGCACAAATCGCTGCGGGTGCAGCTGTTGTCGATGCCATCGCACGCCACCGGAGCCGTGCTGCCCTCGACGGCACGCAGGATGTCGCCGGCGCGCACCTCGGCCGGGTCCTTCGCCATCATGTAGCCGCCGCCCTTACCGCGCACGCTCCTAAGCAGGCCCGCCTTCATGAGCGGACGAACCAGCTGCTCCAAATACTTTTGTGAAATATGCTCGCGGTCAGCGACCTCGCGAAGGGCAATCTTGCCCTCGGCGTCACCAAGCGCTGCGATATAGATCATCAGACGGAGGGCATAGCGGCCCTTAGAAGAAATGAGCATACCTACCCTCTCATCGTAGCCGAGACAAAATACCAGGCTTGTTTGTCCCAAATCTTATGCACGCGGGGCAAACAAGCCTGATTATTATGTCCCACATCTAAAAAGTCGAGTGGATTAGTCGGGTTTTCCCTTGACTAACGCCGAACCCATAGTAACTTTATTCCGAGAAGATTCCTAGGGTTTAGTACACCTATGAGTACACCATATACAGAGAGGGACAGCATGAGCGCAAATCCGCTGCTTTCCATCGAAGGTCTCACCGCCTCCGTGGACGAGAAGACCATCCTCCACAACGTCAACCTCAACGTCGCCGCCGGCGAGACCCACGTGCTGATGGGACCCAACGGCGCCGGCAAGTCCACCCTCGGCCACCTGGTCATGGGCGACCCTGTCTATACCGTCAACGACGGCCGCATCGTCTTTGACGGCCAGGACATCACCGAGCTCACCACCGACAAGCGCTCGCGCGCCGGCCTGTTCCTGAGCTTCCAGGCCCCGGTCGAGATCCCGGGCGTGCCGCTGTCGAGCTTTTTGCGTGCCAGCATCGCCGGCCGCCCCGGCCTGGAGATGAAGGGCAAGGAGTTCCGCCGGCGCGTCAAGGAGCTCGCGGCAGAGCTCAACATGGACACCGCCTACCTCAACCGCGAGCTGGGCGTGGGCTTCTCGGGCGGCGAGAAAAAGAAGGTCGAGATGCTCCAGCTTCTGCTGCTGCAGCCTAAGCTCGCCATCCTGGACGAAACCGACTCGGGCCTGGACGTCGACGCCCTGTCCACCGTCAGCCATGGCATGGACGCCTACCGCAAGAGCTGCAACGGCTCCATGCTCATCATCACGCACAACACGCGCATCCTGGAGCATCTGGATGTCGACCGCGTCCACGTTATGGTCAAGGGCCATATCGTGCGCGAGGACGACGCCTCGCTGATCTCCTGGATCGACAAGAACGGCTTTGAGACCTTCGAGCGCGAGGCCGCCGAGCAGCGCGCCCAGGCCGAGGCCGCCGCTGCCGAGCAGCAGGCGTAAAGGGGCGACGCAATGACCAAGAACCGCACCGAGGTCGCGGACATCGACCGCAGCCTCTACGACTTCACCTATGGCGAGGAGGGATTCGAGCGCCTCGACGCCGGCATCACGCCCGACATCGTGCGCGAGATCAGCGCCAAGAAAGACGAGCCGCAGTGGATGCTCGACCTGCGCTTAAAGTCCCTCGAGATCTTCAACCGTTTTCCCGACCCGACGTGGGGCCCCTCCATCGAGGGCCTGGACATGGACAACATCGTCACCTACGTCAAGCCCAACACCGACCAAAAGCACGACTGGGAGTCGGTGCCCGACGACATCAAGAACACCTTTGAGCGCCTGGGTATCCCCGAGGCCGAGCGCAGCTACCTGGCAGGCGTCGGCGCGCAGTACGACTCCGAACTCGTCTACCACAACATGCAGGACACCGCGTCCAAGATGGGCATCGTCTACTCCGGCATCGAGGAGGCCCTGCACGATCCGCAGTGGGAGCCGCTCATCCACGAGAAGTTTATGACGCTCATCCCGCCCACCGACCACAAGTTTGCGGCCCTGCATGGTGCCGTGTGGTCGGGCGGCTCGTTTGTCTACGTGCCCAAGGGCACCAAGCTCGACTTCCCGCTGCAGAGCTACTTCCGCCTTAACGCCAAGGGCGCCGGCCAGTTTGAGCACACGCTCATCATCGTCGAGGACGATGCCGACCTGCACTTCATTGAGGGTTGCTCCGCGCCCAAGTACAACGTAGCCAACCTCCACGCCGGCGCTGTCGAGCTCTTTGTGGGCAAGCGTGCGCACCTGCGCTACTCGACTATCGAGAACTGGTCCAAGAACATGTACAACCTCAACACCAAGCGTGCGCGCGTGGACGAGGACGGCGACATCGAGTGGATCAGCGGCTCCTTCGGCAGCCACGTGGGCTACCTCTACCCCATGAGCGTGCTCAACGGCCGCCGCGCCCGTTCCAGCTTTACCGGCATCACCTTTGCCGGCGCCGGTCAAAACCTCGACACCGGCTGCAAGGTCGTGCTCAACGCACCCGATACCTCGGCAACCGTCGAGACCAAGGGCATCTCCAAGAGTGGCGGCATTCAGACCTTCCGCAGCTCTATTGTGGCGACACCCAAGGCCGAGGGCTCCAAGGCAACCGTGAGCTGCCAGTCGCTGATGCTCGACGACCAAAGCCGCTCCGACACTATTCCGGCCATGGACATCCGCGCCAAGAACGTCGACATCG
Source organism: Collinsella sp. (assembly GCA_019414245.1). Classification (GTDB taxonomy): domain Bacteria; phylum Actinomycetota; class Coriobacteriia; order Coriobacteriales; family Coriobacteriaceae; genus Collinsella. The sequence goes on from DXMK01000015.1 coordinate 162,070, forward strand.
GCCACGAGGCCACCATCGGCCGCATCGGCGACGATAAGGTGTTCTACCTGATGAGCCGCGGTATCTCGGAGGAAGAAGCCCGCACTATGATCGTCAACGGCTTTGCCAACCCGGTTTCCAAGGAGCTGCCGCTGGAGTACGCCGTCGAGATGAACAACCTGATCAAGCTCGAGATGGAAGGAGCGATCGGATAATGAAACAGGCCACGAACACCGCTGCTACCACCCTTGAGCAGGTCAATGCGATGCCGGCTGCCACTTGGGGTTGGCTCAAGATGAACCAGACCAAGCTCGAGCTCTCTGACGAGCTTGCCGCCGCTCCCGCCGAGGCCGTTGAGGCTGAGGGCTTGGAAGAGCAGTTTGCTGGCGTGGCAGACGCGTTCGACGCCGCCATGGACGCCATGGCCGAGCGCTTCCCCGAGCGCCGCGCCTCCGCCCCTGGCGATGCCGCCGACCGCGCCCGCATCACGCGCGAGACCGAGCTTGACGTGCCCGCCACCTCCATCTACCAGGCCGGTGCCATTAAGCTGGAGGAGGAGCTCTCCCCCGCTGAGGCCTTCGAGACTGGCATGGGCGAGGCTGCCTACACCTACCTGGCCGAGCACGCCACTAAGCGCGTCGTCATCGATGTGCCCACATACCAGCACGCCACGGTTACCGTGCGTGTGAGCGGTGTCGATGCCGCCGCGGCCATCGCCGCCATCGACGTCATCGCCCGTCCCCAGTCGACGCTCAATCTGCATATTGCCCTAGACTCCCCCGTTACCGGCGAGGGTGTCGTGGGCTCCGTGCTACGCGTGTGCACCCACGAGTACGCCACCGTCAACGTGACCTGCACGCAGACGCTCGACGATAGCTGGATCGCGCTCGACGACACCGGCCTGTTCCTGGACGAGGGCGCGCGCGTCAACGTGCAACACACCGTCCTGGGTGCCGGCGCCAGCGCCACCGGCCTTGCCGGCGACCTACTGGGCGATACCGCCAAGGTCACCATCGATACTGACTACCTGGGCGCCCGCGAGCAGGTGCGCGACTTTAACTACGAGCTGCGCCACCGCGGTCGCAAGACCGAGTGCGAGATCGACGCCAACGGCGTGCTGACCGGCACGTCCAAGAAGGTCTACCGCGGCACCATCGACCTCGTGCACGGCTGCAAGGGTGCCGTCGGCACCGAGCGCGAAACCGTGCTGTTGGCCAACAAGGGCGTCGACAACAAGACCGTCCCCGTCATTCTCTGCGACGAGGACGACGTTGCCGGCAACCACGGCGCCACCATCGGTCACGTCCGCGACGAGCAACTGTTCTACCTCGCCTGCCGAGGCCTTGACCAAAACGCCGCCGAGGACCTGTTCATCCGCGCCAAGCTGGAGGACGCCGCGCTTTCCGCCACCGACGAGCGCACCCGCGCCGCCGTCGTCCGCCTGGGCAACAACCTGATCGACAACTTTGAAGAGGAGCTCGCATGATCGACACCGAGCACGTTAAATGCGACACCTGTACTGCCCCCGAGCCCATGGAGCTCGACGCCAGCGACGAGGCTTCGCGCGGCTGGCCCACTGTGGACATCGAGACCAACCCCTACAAGGGCCAGTTCCCGCTGTTCCAGCAGCACCCCGAGATCGCCTTCCTCGATAGCGCCGCCACCGCGCAGCGCCCTGCCTGTGTGCTCGACGCCGAACGCGACTTCTATCAGCGTATGAACGCCAACCCCCTTCGCGGCCTGTACTCGCTGTCCGTCGAGGCCACCGACGCCATCGCGAAGGTCCGCCAACAGATCGCCGACCTCATCGGCGCCGCCCAGGCCAACGAGGTCGTCTTCACCCGCAACACGAGCGAGTCGCTCAACCTGGTCGCCAAGAGCTTTGCACCCACGGTGCTCGAGCCCGGTGACGAGGTCGTCATCACCATCATGGAGCACCACTCCAACCTAATCCCGTGGCAGCAGGTCTGCCGCGAAACCGGCGCCAAGCTCGTCTACCTCTACCCCACCAAGACCGGCCAGCTCACCACCGAGGAGGTTCTTACCAAGGTTGGTCCCAAGACCAAAATTCTGGCCGTGGGTCAGGTTTCTAACGTGCTGGGCGTCGAGAACCCGGTCAAGAACCTCGGCAAGCTCGTCCATAAGTACGGCGGCTATCTGGTCGTCGACGGCGCGCAGTCGCTGCCGCACATGCCGGTCGATGTGGCCGACCTGGGAGCCGACTTCTTTGCCTTTAGCGCACACAAGGCCATGGGCCCCATGGGCATCGGCGTGCTGTGGGGCAAGATGGACCTGCTCAACGCCATGCCGCCCATGCTCACCGGCGGCGAAATGATCGACTCTGTCACCGAGCAGGACGCCGTCTGGGCGCCCGTCCCCGAGAAGTTCGAGGCCGGCACGCAGGACGCCGCCGGCATCTTCGCCACGGGCGCGGCACTCGACTACCTGGTCAACACGGTGGGTTACGAGAACATTCAGGCCCGCGAGCAGGCACTCGTCCACTACCTGATGGGCGAACTCATGCAGCTCGACTTTGTCCAGATCATCGGCTCCATCTATTGGGACAACCACCACGGCGTCGTGAGCTTTAACGTCAAGGGCATCCACCCGCACGACGTCGCGAGCATCATGGACATGGACGGCGTCTGCATCCGCGCCGGCCACCACTGCGCGCAGCCGCTGCTTACCTGGCTGGGCGTCGAGAACCTTGCCTGCTGCCGCGCCAGCGTGGCCTTCTACAACGACAAGGCCGACATCGACAAGTTCATCGCCGGCCTGCATCACGTTTGGAGCACGTTCAATGGGTAATCTGTACACCTCCACCACATTTATGGAGCACAACTCGCACCCCGACTATAAGTACGAGATGGATGCTCCCACGCACGAGCACGACGGCATCAACCCCAGCTGCGGAGACGAGCTCACCCTGCAGCTACGTGTCGAGAACAACGTGATCGAGGAGGCCTCCTTTACCGGCCACGGCTGCGCCATCAGCCAGGCCAGTGCCGACATCATGGCCGACCTCATCACCGGCGAGACCGTCGAGGAAGCTCACCGCCTGGCAGAGCTCTTCCTCGCCATGATCCGCGGCGAGCAGCTCTCCGAGGAAGACCTGGAAGACCTGGACGAGGCCGCCCAGCTTCAGGACATCTCGCACATGCCCGCCCGCGTCAAATGCGCCGAGCTCGCCTGGCGCACCCTCGACGGCATGCTCGAGGGGTAAACTAACCAGTAGCGTATGCCCCGAATCCAAGGTTTTTGATTGCCGAGCCGCCCGATACGGGCGGCTCTGTTTTTCCTAATGAGCGCGGACGCACGAAGTCCGCGCGTCCGACGCTCCGTCTGTCATTTACCACACAGCAGACGCGAACACGGGCGTTTTTCACAGCACCAAAGGCCTGCGGCAGGGCCCCGGACCCGCCAAGCAATTCGCCAAGCCCCGTTCTGCGAAGCTCCGACTCGCTTCGCGCCTGCCGCAGACGGGTCCCATAGGGAGCGGCGTGCATTTTTGCGAGTATTCAGCACGCCAAGCTGTGTGTATACGCATCGAAAGCGTTAATCAACGTCTTTAGGCGCATATATATTGTGTTTTAGAACAAGCATCGCGGTCTGACGGGACGCAGGCACGTGCTTCGGGGGCGCAACGGCGGGAATCAATAGCTTCGGGACCCGTATGTTGCAAGATTGCGGCGGTGCCGACAGCAACACGATGCTGAAAACTCCGTTTTTTGCACGGCGCAGACGGGGGTAGGCACGGGCAAACCCGGACCGAGCCGTTATTTTATGCAAGATGACGATTGTTCTATGCATATTAAGAAGTGCAGTTACCGTACCAAGCTTTTGAACGCTGGTTGCGGCGTATGAACGACCCCAGCTGCGGTGAACAGGCGACCTTACATCACGTTTCCGCCAGCCCGCATCGCCGTTCGCGCGCGGGCGCGCACGATACGAGATACGGTACTCTTGCCAATCCCGGTATACCGCTCAATCTGGCGCACCGTAAAGCCGGCATTGTTCAATCCAACAATAACGGTATCGCGCTGCGCCGGCGGTGCAGTTTTAACCACATTGAGCGGAACCCCGAGGCTCTTCGCCATCTTGTCGGCAAAGGCGTGGCGTTCACACTCTGTCTCTTTCATATCGCACAGCGCCGGCTCGCTACCGTCGGGTGTCGAAAGCGAATAGGCAATAAAGCCCTCGGCAGAACCAAAAAGTTCAAGCACGCAAGAAGGATCAGAAAATCCCCTCGCGGCATCGGCCGCATCACAGTCGTAAGAGCGCAGATGTTCCGCAAAGCTGCTCCAGGGATAACGCTCGATTAGGCTAACGCCCACCTCCTGCGGATCGGCGTGTACGGAGCGAATAGCCTCCATCACCTGCCAATCGGTATCGAGCGAACGCCGGTCAAAACGGTTCTGGAACAGATGGCCTGTGCGCCCCGTGCGCTTATTGAACCGCCGCGCGTATGTCAAAAGCAGCCGGTGCATTGCCGCGCTCATCCTGTCCTCGTAATCTGCAAGCACCAAATGCACGTGATTGCCCATAAGGCACCAGGCGATAACCGTCACACCCTCCTCGCGGCAGCACTCGCGCATCAGCTCCAAAAACTCCCACCGGTCGTCATCGCCCTCAAAGATGAGCCGCTTGCCCGTACCGCGGGCACAGACATGGTAAAAGCCGGTAACCGTTCTCCAAACGCGCTGCATGGCGCTCCCTTCGCCGGGATCTGCTTGCCATCCAATACAGCACGATTGAAGCGCGCCATCAAAACATTCACGCAAAACAATACACTCGCGCGGCCAAAGGCAGTAATCAGGCGGCGAACGGCACCGTTGCAACAGGTCAACCCCCGCAATGCTTACAAGAGCTGACCAATAGCTTGCCCAAGACGGACCCCCTCTACGGAAGTTCGCGACCACAGAACATAGAGTTAAACCGTTTCAATTAAAACTTCCGGACTTCTCGCTACGAAAACTGAGCCGTTCGCCGAATATTCCGTGCATTTCGCGGTATTATAGGGGCTGCATGTCATGTCCCTTTCGAAGGGTCGCCCGGCAATCGCCAGCCACGACCCCCAGACGGGACGCCAACACGATAGAGAGGAGAGGCATGCAGTACTCACAGGAAGTGGAGAACATGTGCCCCGTTGCCAAGGGTGCATACCACGGCCCCGCACCCATCCCCGAGGAGGGCAAGTGGGTCCAGGCTAAGGAGATTTCCGACATCTCCGGTCTTACGCACGGTGTGGGTTGGTGCGCACCTCAGCAGGGCGCCTGCAAGCTCACGCTGAACGTCAAGGACGGCATCATCGAGGAGGCCCTCGTTGAGACCATCGGCTGCTCGGGTATGACCCACTCTGCCGCCATGGCTTCCGAGATCCTTCCCGGTAAGACCATCCTCGAGGCCCTCAACACCGACCTCGTCTGCGACGCCATCAACGTTGCTATGCGCGAGATCTTCCTGCAGATCGTTTACGGCCGCAGCCAGACCGCGTTCTCCGAGGGCGGCCTGCCCGTGGGCGCCTCCCTCGACGACCTCGGCAAGGGCCTTCGCTCTCAGGTCGGCACCATGTTCGGCACCAAGGCCAAGGGCGCTCGTTACCTCGAGCTCGCTCAGGGCTACGTCACCCGCATGGCTCTCAACGACAAGAACGAGATCATCGCATTCGAGTTCCTGAACCTCGGCAAGTTCACCGACGCCGTCAAGGCCGGCAAGACCCCCGAGGAGGCCATCGCTGGCGCTATGGGCCACTATGGTCAGTGGGAGAACGCTGCCAAGTACATCGACCCGCGCACCGACGAGGAGACTCACTCCGTCGCCAGCGTGTTCCCGGTTCACGAGTAGAAAGGGAGGGAAATAACTATGACTGTTACGTTCGAAGGTTACGAGCGCCGCGCTGACAAGATCAACAAGTGCCTCGCCGACAACGGCATCGCCTCCCTCGAGGAAGCTCTGCAGATCTGCACCGACAAGGGCTTCAACCCGCGTGAGATCGTCAACAACACCCAGTCCATCGCCTTCCAGAACGCCGAGTGGGCCTACACCCTCGGATGCGCTCTCGCTGTCAAGCGTGGCGCCAAGTCCGCTTCTGAGGCTGCCGCTATCATCGGCGAGGGCATCCAGGCCTTCACCGTTCCCGGCTCCGTCGCCGAGGACCGCAAGGTCGGTCTGGGCCACGGCAACCTGGGCGCTATGCTGCTCTCCGACGACACCGAGTGCTTCGCCTTCCTGGCCGGTCACGAGTCCTTCGCTGCCGCTGAGGGTGCTATCGGCCTGGCTCTGAACGCCAACAAGGCTCGCAAGAAGCCGCTGCGCGTCATCCTCAACGGTCTGGGCAAGGACGCTGCTCAGATCATCGCCCGCATCAACGGCTTCACCTACGTGAAGACCCAGTTCGACTACTTCACGGGCGAGCTCAAGGTCGTCGAGACCATCCCCTACTCCGATGGTCCCCGCGCCGCCGTCAACTGCTACGGCGCCGACGACGTCCGCGAGGGCGTTGCCATCATGTGGCACGAGAACGTCGACATCTCGATCACCGGTAACTCCACCAACCCCACGCGCTTCCAGCACCCCGTCGCTGGCACCTACAAGAAGGAGCGCCTCGAGGCTGGCAAGAAGTACTTCTCTGTCGCTTCTGGTGGCGGCACTGGCCGTACCCTGCACCCGGACAACATGGGCGCCGGCCCTGCCTCTTACGGCATGACCGACACCATGGGCCGCATGCACTCCGACGCCCAGTTCGCCGGTTCTTCCTCCGTGCCTGCGCACGTCGACATGATGGGTCTCATCGGCATGGGCAACAACCCCATGGTCGGTGCCACCGTCGCCTGCGCTGTCGCCGTCGAGGAGGCCCTCAAGGCCTAATCGCGCCCGCGCGATGCTCATATAGCTGAGCTTTGGAGCCGCTACCCACCCGGGTAGCGGCTCTTTTTGTTTGCGCTGTCGCAGGGTAGCTAATGCCGATATATCAGTTGGGGCGAAATACAAGATGTGATGAGATGGAGCGTCAGAGCGTCCATGACGCCCACCTGCCATATTTGCCCTTTACCGATTTGCCGAGTTTTTGCGGCCCCATTGCCGCTCACCCGTGCGACAATGCGCCGGACGAGAAAGGAATCCGATGGAATCGACTGATGTACTGGTAATTGGATCTGGCATTGCGGGCCTTTGCGCCGCCATCGAAGCGGCACGCACGGGTGCAACCGTCACTGTGGCAAGCGCCGGCAAGACTATGAGTGGATCGAGCTTCTTCCCCGGAACCTGGGGCCTAGGGCTTATCGGACCCGTTAACGAAGACGACGAGCAGGACCTCATCGACACCATCCTGGCCGTCGGCGGCGGCGTTGCCGACCCCGAACTCGTCCAAGCGTTCGTCCACGACATTCCCCAAGCGATTGACTGGCTCGAGCAAGACCTGGGCGTTGAGCTCCAGCGTCCGCAAAGCGCCAAGAGTGCTCAACAAAAGCAATTTATCCCCTGCTTTGACCACAAGACGCGCATGTGGCGCGGCCTCACCCGCAAGCCCCTTGAGGACGCTCTGACAACCTGGATCGAGTCGCTCGGCATTCGCCTGCTCCCCCGCCATGAGCTTATCGACCTTGTTGAGGACACGAACGGCAGAATAACCGGAACCGTGCTCTACGACCTCACCGAAAATCGAATCGTGCCCCTTGCTGCCAAGGCCACGATCATCGCAGCCGGTGGCACAGGCGGCCTGTTTGAGCGCAGCCTTACGTCGGCCGATGTGCTCAGCTCCTCGCAGGCCATCGCACTCGCGCACGGCGCATCGCTTACTAATATAGAGTTCATGCAGATGATGCCCGGCTTCATCGAGCCCAAGCGCAACCTGGTCTTCAACGAGAAAACCTGGCGCTACGTACATGTAGACCAGCCGGCAGATATTGCCGACGACAAGCTGGACGACCTGCTCGAGCAGCGCTCTGGATATGGTCCTTTCACGTCACGCTTGGCCTCCCGCGCTATCGATCTTGCCATCGATCAGGCAGGCGCCGAAGGCCTGGCGCTCCGCTACGACTTCCCCCGCGAGGATGTCCCAGAGTTTGTGCAGACCTTTGCCACCTGGCTGCAAGACGAGCACGGCATCGCCCCGACTGACGAGATGCGCGTTGCGATGTATGCCCATGCCGCTAACGGCGGCATCAAGATCGATAAGACCGCGTACACGGGCGTTGAGGGTCTCTACGCTTGCGGCGAGGCGACAGGCGGCATGCACGGAGCCGACCGCATTGGTGGCTTGTCAAGCGCCAACGGCATCGTGTTCGGGCGCATCGCAGGCGCATCGGCAGCCCTTGCAGCGCAGAAAGAGCCTAAGACAGCCCTGAAGGCGGATATCGCCCTCCCCCAGCACGGCATTGCCACAACAGATGCCGAGCGCCTGACCCGCAGCCTTAAGCACACGATGAGTACCTATTGCATGATCAACCGCACCGAAACAGGCCTATCCGAAGCACTACACGAGCTTGAGGGCTTGAAGACGGAGGCAACGACCTTGAGCACACAGAAAGCCCAGGACAGCGAAGTCGCAGCCCTCGCCCGCCTGCAATCGCAGATTCAGCTGGCACAGGAAATGGTCAAAGCCATGCGCAAGCGAACCGAAAGTCTCGGGTCGCACTATCGAGCAGACTAAATCGATTCTCACTTTGAGTTTGATCACAACTTCTCAACATGCATCGAGCCCCGTGAGCATAATTCTCATAAGGAGAGCACGTTTATGGGGCTTTAGCCGTGTTTCCCTAAGGGAATCACGGTGCAGTTTCCCCAACTTCGCGCCCCGACGGGTTCGACCCCATGAAAGGTCAACAAAAAAAGCGACCAGCCGAAGCCAGCCGCTTTACAATGCTTTGGTGGGCCGTCAGAGGGTCAGCCTGCTGCGCAGGCGGCCGCTGCGGCGCCAAGGCGCCTTGCGCGCTGCGCTGACAAACGCTTACGCGTTTCCTCAGCTCCGCGCCCTTTCGGGTTCGACCCCATGCGAGGTCAACAAAAAGCGACCAGCCTGAGCCAGTCGCTTTAACAATCTTTGGGTGGGCCGTCAGGGGTTCGAACCCTGGACCTTGGGATTAAGAGTCCCCTGCTCTACCAACTGAGCTAACGACCCAAAGCTAAAGTCCGTTATGGCGGACTTTAGAGGAGATATCGTGTGGTGGGCCGTCAGGGGGTCGAACCCTGGACCTTGGGATTAAGAGTCCCCTGCTCTACCAACTGAGCTAACGA
>DXMK01000015.1:171382-504874 GCA_019414245.1 Collinsella sp.
CCCGATATCAACACGAAGCAAGAACTGGGGTGGGTAAAGGGACTCGAACCCTCGACCTACGGGACCACAACCCGTCGCTCTAGCCAACTGAGCTACACCCACCGTGTCCTGTGCGCTTCGCGCTCGACTATTATTGCAAGGAACGCCATGCGATGCAAGCCCCAATTTTCAAGAATTTTGAAAAGAGTTTTTCGAGCGCGTTTCGAGCAATTCCTACCCTTTTCATAGGAGTAAACTTGCCCCACTGCAAATGCTCGAAAGGACCAGCATGAAAGAACTCTCCAACCGCACGGCAACATTTACCGATTCGGTCATCCGCCGCATGACGCGCATCTCCAATAAGTATGGCGCCGTCAACCTGTCGCAGGGCTTCCCCGACTTCGATCCTCCGGCGCAGCTGCTCGAGAGCCTCAGCACCATCGCGACCGACCCCAAGCCGCTCTATCACCAGTACTCCATCACTTGGGGCTCTCAGGCCATGCGCGAGGCGCTCGCGGCCAAGCAGGAGCACTTTATGGGCATGTCGATCAACCCCAACGAGAACATCGTAGTCACATGCGGCTCCACCGAGGCCATGATGGCCGCCATGATGACGGTTACGAACCCCGGAGACAAGGTCGTCATCTTCTCGCCGTTCTACGAGAACTACGGCGCCGACACGATTCTCTCGGGCGCTGAGCCCATCTATGTGCCGCTCAACCCGCCCACGTTCGACTTCGATCGCGAGGTCCTCGAGGCAGCCTTCCGCGACAACGAGCCCAAGGCAATCGTCCTGTGCAACCCTTCCAACCCTTGCGGCAAGGTCTTTACGCGCGAGGAGCTCACCTTTATCGCCGACCTCTGCAAAAAGTACGACGCCTACTGCATCACCGACGAGGTATACGAGCATATCGTCTACGCGCCCCACGAGCACGTCTATATGGCCACGCTGCCCGGCATGTTCGAGCGAACCATCAGCTGCAGCTCGCTGTCCAAAACGTACTCCATCACCGGCTGGCGTCTGGGCTACACCATCGCCCCGGCGCAGATCACCGAGCGCATCAAGAAGGTCCACGACTTCCTCACCGTGGGTGCCGCCGCTCCCCTACAGGAAGCCGTCGTCACCGCACTCAACTTCGACGACAGCTATTACCAGGAGGTCCTCGACCTCTATACCGCCAAACGCGACCTGTTCTGCCAGGGACTCGACAGCATCGGTCTTGAGCATAACGTGCCGCAGGGCGCCTACTACGTCATGATGGACATCTCTGAGTTTGGCTATGACAGCGACCTCGAATTCTGCGAGGACCTCGCGTCTAAGGTGGGCGTGGGTGCCGTGCCCGGCTCGAGCTTCTTCCGCGAGCCCGTCAACCATCTGATTCGTTTCCACTTTGCCAAGCGAGACGAGACGCTCAACGCGGCGCTGGAGAACCTCAAGTCGCTACGTGATAAAATCAAGCCGCGCGGGTAAGGACGGCCCGGCAACTAAACTAACCAAAGACGCCTCGCACCGCCCGCCGCGTTGCGAGGCTTCTTTTTATAGCGCTTTCTTAAATGGTTTAGAGCTCTATACTTTAGTCACGGAGCAACTCGTCCCAGAGAGAGGAACACTATGGCAGAGCAGCAGCTTATCGGAGCGCTCGAGGCCGGCGGCACCAAGATGGTCTGCGCCACGGGCTATGCAGACGGTACGGTCCTGGAGCGCGAGCAGATTGCGACCACGACCCCGCAGGAGACCGTTGAGGCCGTCAACGGATGGTTTGCCGACAAGGGCATCGCCGCGCTGGGCATTGGCGCCTTTGGCCCCACGGCAGTCAACCCTGCCTCGCCCCAATACGGCAAGATCCTGGAGACGCCCAAAACGGCATGGCGCTACTTTGATCTGCTGGGCACCATTCAAAACGAGCTCAATATTCCCTGTGGCTACGACACCGACGTCAACGTCGCCTGCTTGGGCGAGGTCACCTTCGGTTGCGCTCAGGGCCTCACCGACGTGGTCTACCTGACCATCGGCACCGGCGTGGGCGCCGGCGTGCTCTCGGGCGGCCAGCTCGTGCACGGTATGATGCATCCCGAAGCCGGCCATATCCTGGTCACGCGCGATCCGCGCGACACCATCGGCGAGCATAGCGCCTGCCCCTTCCACGACAACTGCCTCGAGGGCCTCATCGCCGGCCCCGGCGTTAAAAAGCGCTGGAATGGCAAGAGCGCCGGAGACATGGCCGAAGATCCGGAGGCCATGGACCTGCTCGCAGGCTACCTGGCACAGGCGCTCATGACCTACACGCTGTGCTACGCGCCGCAAAAGATCATCATCGGCGGCGGCGTGGCCGACCACACCCCCATCGTCCCGCTCGCACGCAAGAAGTGCGCCGAAATGCTCAACGGCTATATCGTCACGCCCGAGGTCAACGACATCGATAACTACATCGTCAACAACAGCCTCGAGGGCAAGCAGGGCATCATGGGCTGTCTGGCCCTGGGCGCACAGGCGCTTCAGTAGCAGACGCACCCACAGGGCGTGGCGCGCCCGGGAAATCTGACCTACGGAACGACGCCACCACACCTCATATAAGCCCTCAAATAAAAAAGGCCGCCTAGGACCAAACAGTACGTCCTAGGCGGCTTTTTTGGCGTACATCAGCGACCGTAAGAGATATCGGAGCACAACGCCCGTTGCCGCTCCACAGCAGTCGATCATCACATCGGTGATCATGCCGGCGCGTCCCGGCACAAAGAGCTGAATCGTCTCGTCAATCGAGGGAATCAGCAGCAGGAACACCGCCGTGGGCAGCAGCACGTCAAAGGTGCGCCGGCCCTCAAAATCAAAGGCGTGCGTTGCCAGGATGCCAAGCACCATATACTCGGTAAAATGCGCGCACTTGCGAACAACAAAATTGGTCACCCATTCATATGGAAGTCCCACGCCGTGCAGGAAACCGCGGATAGCTTCCATGACCGTTAGGCTCAGCGAGCCCGACCCCGAGCCGGGGACCAGCGAATTGCCCCAGATCAAGAGCGCCATCAGGCAGGTCGCGACCGCCCATTTTCGATTGATCTTAACCATGCAGAAGTTATGCCTCCGCGCGGAGCGGCGCAAAGCTGGCGGTACCGCCCTCGATAACGCTCAGATAGGCACGACCCGTACGCTTGGCGGTAGAGGACTGCAGGCGCTCGATCTCTTCCTCGAGGATCTGATTGACGCGCTCGTGACGACGATTTTCCATAATACCGGCGGCAATAGCCTCGGCCCGCTCGATGCTCTCGCGCGAGATACGGGCGGTATCCTCGGGGAACACAGCACTGTGACGGCCGACATAGGCGGGGACAGCAGGCTGAGGGGCAGCGACGGGAGCGGGGGCCGTAACAGGAGCAGGCTCGTCAATCTCATCCAGGATCGCGGTGGCGGCGGCCCACATGTCCTCGTGGCCCGAGTAATCGGCCATGGGGACATCAACCTCGAGCGAGGCATCTGGAAGGTCGCCGGTGTTGATGCGATCTTGGGCATCAATCGATGCGGTGATGGCTGCAGGCTCATCGAGGTCATCGAGATCGATGTCCGCGGCACCGGAGATGATAGGCATGCTGGCGAGGTTTGCATTGTACGGCGCAGCCTCAGCCGCCTGCTGCTGGGCAGGAGCGCCCCACAACGAGCTTTCGGCGGCACGGCGGGCGGCAACGGCCTCCTCGTCCGCGGCCATGGCTTCATCAACGTACGAATTGTCGGCAGAAGCGTTCGCGTCCGCCGAGGTAGCGCTGTAGGCGTTATTGGCTACCGCGTTGGCGACGAGTGCCACGAAAGCCGCCGTGCTGCCCGCAGGGGCGGCCTGGGAGCCAGACACGGCGCGTGCCGCGGCGGCGATGTCGTCGCGATTGAAGGAGCCGGTCTGCCCGCCGTTGGTGAGCTCGTCGATGGCGACTTGATAGACGTCGCGCGAGTGCGCAGGGTCGCAGCTCACCGGCGAATCGTCGTCGAGCATACTGTCGATCATGGACCAAGCCTCGGCCTCGTCCATGGCATCTGCGGCTCGAGCGATGGTAGGGACACCATCATCGGCATGACGGCGCTGGAACGCACCAGTCAGGCCGGAAAGGAATGCCGAGGTAGACTGCTCCGCCTGAGCCTGAGAAGCAGAAGCCGCAGCGTAAGGAGTCGCATCCTGCTGCTGAGCTGGAATCGAGGCGGTCTTGAACTCGCTTTGATGCTGATTGAGATTGGCGGCACCGCCCATGGCATCAGGCTGGAACAGACGCTCTTCACGCTGCGCACGGTACTCGGAGATACCCAGCGAGGCGGCATAGATACCCACGCCCGCCACCGCGCCCACGGCGAAGGGAACCGCACCCGCCACGACCGTCTCGTTCACCGACGAAAACGGCAGCGTCGCGGCATACATAACCACGGGAGCGGCAAGGCCGATCCCGCACGAAAGTCCGGCAAGGACTGCTCGTTGTGTTGCATCAGAAGAAGCCATGAGCTCTCCCCATCTTCCAGCACCCAAATCGCATCATTCAGTTGGCTGCGCGAGAGAAGATGAAGCGGGGCTATGCCCCAAAGCAACGGTATATGGTTCGTTTCATCTGCGTTTTCCGTCGCGAAGCTTAAAAGCTATTATGCGAAACCGCCCTGTCGATTGCAAGCGACGATGTCGGATTGAAACGGGAAACCTGCTGCTTGCCAGTCTTATGGTCAAAAATAAGCGCGGAGCGGCGATATGGAAAAGGGCCGAGGCTCAAAGCCCCGACCCTTTATCGCATTGATGACTATCGCTGCGCGTGGATGACAACCTAGAACGTCTGCTCGTAGTCGCTGTGCTTTTTGGCCGAACGCACCAGGAACTCCTGGTTGGTGTTGGTGCCCTTAAGACCCTTGATAAACGACGCGGCTGCGCGCTCGGTGTTGTTCATGCCGGCAAGAATGCGACGCAGACCAAAGACAAACGGACGCATCTGCTCGTCGACCAACAGGTCTTCGTTGCGCGTACCGGAGGCAACGGGGTCGATAGCCGGGAAGATGCGGCGGTCGGCCAGGTCGCGGTCGAGCTTAAGCTCCATGTTGCCGGTACCCTTGAACTCCTCGAAGATGACCTCGTCCATCTTGGAACCGGTGTCGATGAGGGCAGAGGCCAGGATGGTGAGCGAGCCACCGTTCTCGATATTACGGGCTGCGCCCAGGAAGCGCTTGGGAGGATACAGGGCCGCCGAATCGACGCCGCCCGAAAGGATGCGGCCCGAGGCGGGCGCCGCCAAGTTGTAGGCGCGGGCAAGACGCGTAATGGAGTCGAGCACCACCACGACATCGCCGCCCAGCTCCACGATGCGCTTGGCGCGCTCGATGACGAGCTCTGCCACGCGAGTGTGGTTGTCGGCGGGCATATCGAAGGTCGACGCCACAACCTCACCCTTGATGGAACGCTGCATATCGGTGACCTCTTCGGGGCGCTCGTCGACGAGCAGGCAGATGAGGTGCACCTCGGGGTTGTTAATCGAGATAGACTGGCAGATCTTCTTGAGGATCGTGGTCTTGCCGGCCTTGGGCGGGGACACGATCAGGCCACGCTGACCCTTGCCGATCGGCGACACGATGTCGATGGCGCGACCGGTAATGGAGTCCTTGCCGTGCTCCATGCGCAGCGGCTCGTTGGGATAGACCGGAGTGAGGTCACCAAACTTGGGGCGGTTGCGAATCTGCTCGGGGTCTAGACCGTTGACGGTCGTGATTTTGGCGAGGCCGGCGCGCTTGTCGCCGCCGCGCGAAGGACGCAGCGAGCCCTCGATGACGTCGCCCGTGCGCAGGCGCGCGGAGCGGATGAGGTAGGCGGGCACGAAGGCGTCGTCGTTGGACTTCATGTAGCCATGGGCGTGGATGATGCCGGAGCTGTCCGGGCGAATCTGCAGAATGCCCTTGATGTCGCGGAAGCCCTCTGCCTTCGCGGCGGTGACGTAGATCTCCTCGACGAGCTCGGCTTTCTTCTTGCCGGTCGTCTCGATCTCGAACTCCTTGGCCTTCTCGCGCAGTTCGGCGACCTTCATGGCAGCGAGCTCCTCACGCGAAAGCGTGGGCTCGGTGGGGGCGGCGTTACGCTCCTTGTTGCGCTGTTTGCGATCGCGCTGGCGATTGCGACGGTCGTTGTTGCGCTCGTTGCGTTCCTCGTTGCGCTTGTGCTGGCGACGGTTGGAACGAGTGCCGTCTTCGGCCTCGGCGGGCGCGGCAACATCGGTTGTGGCGGCGTCGGCATTGACCGCAGCGGCTTCATTGGCCTCGGCGCCAGAATCGACCTGCGCTTCGACATCAGCCTGATGCTCGGACGCCTTGGCCTTAGCGGACTTCTTACGACCGCGCTTGGGCTTCTCGGACGCAGGCTGTTCGACGTCTTGGGGCTCGGCGGCATCAGTCGATGCATCGGCGGTCGTCTCGTCGGAATCCTCGGACGTACCCTTCTTGGCAGCCTTAGCCTTGGACGTGCGCTTAACAGCAGTGCGACGGCTGCGACCGGGGCGGACGTCGGCGGGCTCGGCATCGGCGGGAGCGGCCTCGGAAGTCGCAGCATCCTGAACGGGTGCATCGGCAGCGGTTGCAGACTCGGCGGTCGCCGCAGCATCCCGAGCAGCTGCGGCTGCGGCTGCGGCCTTCTCTGCCTCGACGAAGGCCTTGGGCTTGCGACCGCGACGGTGCGGGCGCAAAGCCGGATCGACAACGGGAACTTCGCTGGCCTCGACAGGCGCAGCGGGCTCAGTTGGCGATGCGCCCTCCCCTGCCGCGGAACGGACCGAAGCCTCAGTGAGCTCGGGGGTTACCTGATCGGCAACCTGCTCGGCCTTAGCAGCCGTGCGACGGCGTGTGCGCGGTGCCGGCTTCTCGGTCGGTTGGTCGGCGGCAGGGGTCTCGGGCACAGACGGGGCTGCAAGCTCGGTCAGAGCCGCGGCCTCGCGCTCGGCAGCACGACGGCGGGCGCGCACCACCTGAGCCTCGCTAATCTGCGCCAACGCACGTGCCTGCGCGACCTCATCGGAAATCGGCGCCGAGGAGTCAGCTGAAACGGTGCGCTTGGCGCGCGTCGTGCGCGTGGTACGGCGCTTGGGCTTGGTGACCTCCTCGCCGTCAGCAGCAGGCTTGGTCGTGCGGCGCGTACGCTTGGGCTTTGCCAGAGCAGCCTCCTCACCAGTTGCAGGCACGGCCTTCTCAGCCGCTGCAGGCGTAGGCGTCGAAGCAGCCTTAGGCGTCTCAGGAGCCGAGGCTTGCGCGGGCGCCGCGACCTGGTCCGACGCAACCGGTGCAGCGGGAGCGGTCTGCGTCGTCGTTATTTCGTTTTCTTGCTGTTGATCAGACACAGTGTTTGCTCAACTTTCTTTTCAAGCCCTGTGATCACATGCTCCCTGCATAAACCTTCAGGGCGGCTAAACAGTCTAGCTCCGTCAAATACCGACGGACATCATTGATCTGTATCGAGATATTTGCGTCATATACGCAGCGTTAGTGTAACACAACCGCCGCCACCTGCAACTTAGTCATTGGGGACGTTCTTAAACGACTAGTCAAAAGGGACATTCTTCCCCTAAGGCGCCTTGAAATGGAGCGACTAAGGAGCAAATCCGTGGCGTCGGGATTCGCCGTGTCACGAAACGCGCCTATCTACTACGCTTGCCCCCGGACCCCTGACCATACCCTTGTTTTATCAAAAACAGCGAGTCCGCTACCTGCGGTTTTATATCGAACTTTACGGTATGGTTCGGGGTATGCGGCAAAACGTAGGAGATGGGCACGATTCGCGGCGGACGGGTCCGCGCCACCCCTCCGCGAGACAAAAATGATCCATTTTCCTCCGTCCCCAAGAGACAATTTTCAAAACTACGCCGGATTACGGGGCCAGAATGCTGCAAGCCAACCATACCCTGCATTTTCAATAAACAATAAGCCATCTACCTGCGGGTTTAATTTTGCTATTGGCACCATGCTCGCCAGTTGGCGATTCAGCCCCGTAAACCGGTATAGTTGCGATTTGGTAGCATTTCCCAGCAAACCAAATAGTCTCACCAAACGCAAAAAGCCCGACCTCCGTGGGAGATCGGGCTTTCAAGGCTTAGTTAAACCAAGTCTGTACGGTCAAATGACCCGCAGGTTACATCTGCTCGGGCGCGGAAACGCCAACGAGGGTGAGCACCAGGGCGAGCGTCACGCGGACGGCATCGCAAGCGGCCAGACGGGCACGCGAAAGCTCGGGGTCGACGGGACGGCCCTCGCTCGGCAGCACCTGGCAGGCAGCGTAGAAGCTGTGGAAGTCACCGGCGAGTTCCTCGGCAAAGTGGGTCAGACGGAACGGGGCGCGATCGCGAGCACAGCTGGCGATCAGGTCGGTGAGCTCGTTGAGCTTGCGCGAAAGGGCGAGCTCGGTCGGGTCGGTCAGCAGCGAGTAATCGACGTTCTCACCGATGGCCTTGGCGGCAACGGCCTTCATGCCCATCTCGTCGGCCTGCTCGGCGGTAACGTCGGCGGCACGGCGCAGGATGGAGCACACGCGGGCGTGAGCATACTGCACGTAATAGACCGGGTTGGAGTTGTCGCGCTTCTTAACGGCCTCGATGTCGAAGTCGACCATCTGGTTGGAGCTCTTGGAGATGAGCGTGTAGCGAGCGGCATCGGAGCCAACCTCGTCGACGAGCTCCTGAAGGGTCACCATGGTGCCCTTGCGCTTGGACATACGGACGGGCTTGCCGTTACGCAGCAGGTTGACGAGCTGGCCCAGTAGAACCTCGAACTTGCCGGGGTAACCCAGAGCGTCGCAGACGCAGCGGACGCGCTCGATGTAACCGTGGTGGTCGGCGCCCCAGATGTCGATGACGTGGTCGACGCGCTGGAACTTATCCCAGTGATAGGCGACGTCGGAGGCGAAGTAGGTGTACTCGCCGTCGGACTTGATCAGGACGCGGTCCTTGTCGTCGCCCAGATCGGTGGAGCGGAACCACAGGGCGCCGTCCTTGGTGTAGAGGTAGCCCATCTTGTCGAGCTTCTCAAAAGCGCGGTCGACGGCGGAGGTGCCGGCGGTCTCGCCCTCGGTGTCCTTCACATACAGCGAGCGCTCGGAGTACCAACGGTCAAAGTCGCAGTTGACGGCGTGGCAGAGGTCGCGCATGTTGTCGACCATCTTCACGTAGCCGCGCTCACGGAAGCTCTCCATACGCTCCTGCGGATCGGCGTCGACCCACTTGTCGCCGTCGGTGCGCCAGAACTCGGCGGCCTCGTCGATGATGTAGTCGCCGCCGTAAGAGTCCTTGCCCAAGGTCTCGGCAAAGTTGTCCTGATACGGATGGGTCTCGGGGTGCTCGTCGTTCTCGTCGGCAACAAAGGCGTCACGGTCGGCGATCAGCAGCTTGTGAGCCTCGTCGATATCAACGCCCTGCTTGGCGATGATGTCGGCAAGCTGCATATAGCGCGTGCTGATGGAGTTGCCGAAGGTGTTCATCTGAGAGCCGTGGTCATTGATGTAGAACTCACGCTGGATGTCGTAACCGGCGTGGTCCATGACGCGGCAAAGGGAGTCGCCCAGAGCGGCCCAGCGGCCGTGACCAATGTGCATGGGGCCGACGGGGTTGGCGGAAACGAACTCGACCTGGGTCTTCAGGCCACCACCGACGTTGGACTTAGCGAAGTCCATGCCCTTATCGCGAGCCTCGCCAAAGATGGCATTCTTGACGGCAACGGAGAGGTAGAAGTTGATGAAACCGGGGCCTGCGATCTCAACCTTCTCGATCGCGGGATCCTCGGGCATATGGGCAACGATGGCCTCGGCGATCTTGCGCGGGGCGCAGTGGGCCAGCTTGGCGGACTTCAGGGCCATGGTAGAGGTCCACTCGCCATGAGAAGTGTCAGCCGGTCGCTCGATAGCGCAATCGTCAAGTTCAAATGCGGAAAGGTCGCCGGCCTCCTGGGCCGCAGCAAGCGCAGCGCGTACCAGCTCTTCAATCTTCTCGGGCATAGATCCTCCTTGTGTTAAAGCCCCCGAGCTCTTGGTCACTCGTAGGGCAAAAGCCAGAGTTTGTAGCACTCTATCACAAGCGAGGGGCACTGTCGCAGGGTAAAGCCAATCGAAATTGCATATGCACAAAATTGACTACAGCTTGTATGGAGTCACTCAAAGATGCCGGTCTGCCTGCAGATTATGCACGCGTTGAAAATGCATAAAGGTGTGAATGAGCTGTGTCTTTTATCGAATACTCTTACCTATCAGAGTTGTGTGCTTTTCCTGCATAAAGCGAGGATTTGCGCACGTCAGCGTGTTATTCTAGACATACGTAAATTCGTATAAGTTGGAGGTAGCATGTTCTCAATCGGTCAACACGTCATTCATCCGGGTCAGGGAGTCTGCACCGTCGTCGGTTTTAGGGACGACACGCCGCAGCCCATGTTGTTGCTCGAGGCCAAGCAAGGGCATGCGCAGACGATCCTTATGTACCCCGTGGCGCAGGCCGACCGTCTGCATGCCGCCATCTCTCAGCAAGATGCCGAGCATCTGCTGAGCCACTATGACGAGCTGGAGTGCGACACCTTTACCGAGCGCAACAGCTCGCTTGAAGAGACACACTTTAAGCAGCAGCTCAAGCTGGGCGCGCCCGAGACGGTCCGCGTGGCAAAGACCATGATGCACCGCATTCGCCAGGCCGAGGAAGCCGATAAAAAGCCCAGCTCTTACTATATGCGTGTACTCAAGGAAGCCAAGCGCCGCTCCATCGAGGAGTTCGCCGTGGCATTGGGCGTCACCGAGGAGGCCGCCGAAGCCCGCCTAGCCCAAGCCGCCCTCAACTAACCCATCCGCGCCAAAAACCACCACAAAGGGGACAGGCACCTTTGTGGTGGTTTTTTCGTTCTAGTCGTTCTAGTAGTATTCATTCTTAGCGATACCTGCGAGCACAAGGAGTCTTTTATGGCAGAGCCACTTTCCGCCGGAATCACCCGCGACCGTGCGTTCGAATTGCTCAACGAGCACAATAAGGACCCGTTCCACATCACCCACGGCGAAACGGTCGAGGGCACCATGCGCTACTTTGCGCGCGAGTTCGACCCCGAGAACGAGGAGTTTTGGGGCATCGTCGGTCTGCTGCACGACCTAGATTGGGAGGAGCATGAGGACGACCCCATGAACCACACCATCTATGCGGCCGAGATCCTTGAAGGCGAGGGCGCCTCTCCCGATCTCATTCGCGCCATTCAGACGCACACGTCGGACTTCAACATCTCGCTGCCCAAGCCCGAGCTGCAGATGGAAAAGATCCTGTTTGCCTGCGACGAGCTCACCGGCTTGATCGGTGCTGCCGTCATCATGCGTCCGAGTAAGAGCGTCATGGACTTTACGACCAAGTCGCTCAAGAAAAAGTTCAAGGACAAGCGCTTTGCCGCCGGCTGCTCGCGCGACGTGATTACGCAGGGTGCCGAGATGCTGGGCTGGGAGCTCCCCGAGCTCTTCGACCGTACCATCGCGGCCATGCAGTCCTTCGCCCCCGACCGCGACACCTTTCAGGCTTAATTCCAAAACCATCACAAAGGGGACAGGCACCTTTGTGGTGGTTTTTGTTTGCGCGGGCGTTAGGGGCGGACCTGGCCGGTGCCTCGGAGCTTGTATTTGTAGGTGGTGAGGGCCTCGGCGGCAAAGGGGCCGCGGGCGTGGAGCTTTTGGGTCGAGATGCCAATCTCGGCGCCCAGGCCAAACTCGCCGCCGTCGGTAAAGCGCGTGCTGGCGTTGGCATACACGGCCGAGGCATCGACCTCGTCCAGGAAGCGCTCGCAAGCATCCGTGTCCTCTGCAACGATGGCCTCGGAGTGCATCGTGCCGTAGCGGTTGATGTGCGCGATGGCCTCGTCCTCGTTCGCCACGACCTTCACGCTCATCTCGAGCGCCAGATACTCGCGACCCCAGTCCTCCTCAGTCGCGGCAACGTAGTCATCGCCCTCGGCAAGCCCGGCGTCGGCGCACGCGGCGCACGTGGCCTCGTCGCCGTGAATGAGCACGCCGTGGTCATGCAGCACGGCCACGACCGCGGGCAAAAACGCATCGGCCACGGCACGGTCGACCAGCAGCGACTCGGCGGCATTGCACACGCCCACGCGCTGCGTCTTAGCGTTGACGATAATATTGAGCGCTTTATCGAAGTCGGCGGATTCATGCACGTAGATGTGGCAGTTACCCGTGCCCGTCTCGATCACCGGAACGAGCGACTCGCGCACGCAGCGCTGGATCAGGCCCGCACCGCCACGCGGAATGAGCACATCGACGACGCCGCGGAGCTTCATGAGCTCGCCGGTGGCCTCGCGGTCGGTAGACTCGATCATCGACACGGCCCCGCGCGGGAAGCCCTTGGCCTCGAGCGCATCGGCCAGCAGTTCGGCAATCATGGCACACGAGTGATAGGCCAGCGAGCCGCCGCGCAGAATGCAGGCGTTGCCGGTGCGGATGCAGATGCCCGCGGCGTCGGCCGTCACGTTGGGGCGCGCCTCGTACACCATGGCGACCAGGCCCAACGGCACGCTCACGCGGGTGAGGTCCACGCCGCTTGCGAGCACGCGGTGGTCGAGCACACGGCCGACAGGATCGGGCAGCTCGGCGAGCTTCTCCAGGCCGACGGCCATGCCCTCAACGCGCTCGGGCGTCAGCAGCAGACGGTCGAGGAGTCCCGCCGAGGTCCCCGCATCGCGCGCGGCGGACATATCGAGCTCGTTGGCGGCGACGATGGAGTCGATTCCGTTGCGCAGTGCTGCGGCCATGGCGCGCACGGCCTCCTGGCGCTGCTCGTCGCTCGCCGTGGCAAGCGAGGCCGACGCTGCCTTAGCGGCAACGGCAAGATCGTGGACATACGTGGCTATATCGACCGACATGGACGGCCCTTTCTCCTAGAAGTTTGCAACCATGGTAGCCGATTTGCGCATGGCCTCGCCCGCGGCGGTAGAATTGGTCAACCCGAAACACCGCAACGAACGGAAGACTCACATGACCCTCATTACTTCGTACCACGTCCCCGGCCTGTATGTCGAGGACCACAGCATCGATGTCCCCCTTGACTGGCGCGGCCTGGAGCCGATGCTCCTGGCCGTCGGCAGCACCATGCGCCGCGGCGCCATGCCGGCGCCCATCGCAGGTGCGCCCGAAAGCATCAAGCTCTTCTACCGCGTGGTTTGCGCGCCCGACCGCATCAACGACGATCTACCGCTGCTCCTGTTTTTGCAGGGCGGCCCCGGCGGCGAGAGCCCGCGTCCGCTGTCACCCACAAGCGACGGCTGGATCGAGGAGGCCGTCAAGCACTTCCGCGTCGTCCTGCCCGACCAGCGCGGCACCGGACGCAGCAGCTGTGTAGACGGGCGCACGATCGCGGCCTTGGGCGAGCGTGCCGAGGCAGCCGGCGCCGATGCGGACCGCTCGCAGGCGGACTTCCTCAAGCGCCACCTCGCCAGCTCCATCGTGCGCGATTTTGAGTACCTGCGCCTGGTGGGCTTTGGCGGCAGGCCCTGGGTCACGCTCGGGCAGAGCTACGGCGGCTTTTTGACGCTGAGCTACCTGTCGCTCTTCCCCGAGGGCGTGGCGGCAAGCTTTACCTGCGGCGGCATCCCCCACGTACCGGCGAGCGCAAGCGAGGTCTACGCGCACACCTTCCCGCGCATGGCTGCCAAGACGCAGCAGTATTACAACCGCTACCCCGCCGACGTCGAGCGCGTGGCGGCCCTGGCAGATGCCCTCGAGGAGCAAAAGCCCGTGCTACCCGACGGCTCGCCGATGACGGTCGAACGCCTGCAGCTCATGGGCAGCGACTTTGGCATGAAGCCGAGCTTTGAGCGCATGCATTGGATTATCGATCATGCTTTTGTTGACGGCGACGGCACGCTGGCCTGCGGCGCCTCGGTATCTGACAGCTTTTTGATGCGCGCCTTCGAGCGCACCAACACGCGCACGAATCCGCTGTACTGGACGCTGCAGGAGTTTATCTACGCCGACGGCGACACTATGCCCATTCGCTGGGCCGCGGCAGAAGAGAAGGCACACCGTGCCGAGTTCGACACGCTCGCGCGACCGCTCATGTTTACCGGCGAGGCCATGTTCCCGTGGATGTTTGAGCAGATGCCCGAACTTAAGCCCTTCAAGCCGGCGATGGATCTGCTGATGGAAGACACCAGCTGGGACAAGATCTACGACCCGCAGCGACTGGCGTGCAACGAGGTGCCCCTGCAGGCCGCAGTGTATTTCGACGACATGTACGTCGATTCGGGCCTGCAGCTCGATACGCTCAGCCGCGTGGGCAACTCGCATGCCTGGGTGACCAACGAGTTCGAGCACGACGGTCTACACGGTAGCGTGGTGTTCAAGCACCTCTTCAACGAAGCCCTCAACCGCGGAGACCTGCGCCAAATCTTCTAGCAAAGGAGTGTCCCCACCTGCCGGCACAATAGGAACGTCCCCAAGTGCCGGAAAAGGAGAGGCAGCACTGCTGGCAAAACGAGCCGCAGCGCTGCCTCTCTTTATGCAAACACTATCAAGTTGTCCCTATGGATCGCGGGCTTCTCGGCCAGGTCTGCGAGCAGGCGGTTGCTGGCAATCTGGTCCTGGCGGCGGCCGGCTGCAAGCTCCAGCACGTCCGAATCGGCCTCGGCGATACCACGGGCGACAACCATGCCGCTCGGGTCGCACACGTCGAGCACATCGCCCTCGGCAAACTGGCCATCGACCTCGCGAATACCCACCGCGAGCAGCGACGATCCGCGGCTGACCAGCGCCTTCGCGGCGCCGTCATCGACCGTCACCGAGCCGTGCGCCTTGTCGCCCAGTGCAATCCACAACTTGCGCGGCGCAATGTCCAGGCGCTCCGCCGGCGGATCGAACAGCGTACCCACGCTCTCGCCGCGGGCCAGACGCACGAGCGCATCGGGCTCCTCGCCCGAGCAAATCACGCTTTGAATGCCCGCCGTCATGAGAATGCGGCTCGCGCGAATCTTGGTGATCATGCCGCCCGTACCCACCGATGTGGAAGAATCGCCCGCCGAGGCGATAATCTTGGCATCGATCTTATGCACGACCGGGATAAACTCGGCCGTCGGATCCTCATGCGGATTGGCGGTGTAGAGGCCATCGATGTCCGAGAGCGTCACGCACAGATCGGCAGAAACCAGGCAGCTCACAAGCGCCGCCAGCGTGTCGTTGTCGCCAAACTTGATCTCATCGACGGTGACGGTATCGTTCTCGTTGACGACCGGCACCACGCCGAGCTCCACCAGGCGAAGCAGGGCGTCGCGCGCGTGCAGGTAGGACGTGCGGCGCGCCGTGTCGTGACGCGTGAGCAGCACGAGCGAGGTGAGCAGGTCGCGCGCATGGAACTCCTCGTCGTAGGCCGACGAGATGATGCACTGACCGGCCGAGGCGCAGGCCTGCAGGCTCGGCAGGTCGCCGACCGGCTTACGGTCGAAGCCCAGCACGGGATAGCCGCAGGCAATGGCGCCCGAGCTCACCACGATCAGGCGCCAGCCAAGCTCGCGCAGCGCTGCGGCCTGGTCGGCAAGCCCGCCGATAAAGGCGCGGTTGACCTTGCCGTCGGCGCCCACCACCGTGGACGAACCGATCTTTACCACCATCGTTTTATAAGAAGTCGTCATACGTCAAACCAATCAACTGTTCAGCGAACGGCCGAGCCGGCGGCCAGGGAAGCGTGACTCGCCCCTACCGCCCAAGGAATTAGTGAGCCCAGGGAAAGGCAGAGGCCGCGGCCATGTTCTTGCGCACGAGCTCGTCGCGCACCTGAGCCAGGCCCTGCTCCATACCCACCACATAGGTCTGCGGGTACAGGAAGCGCTTGAAAGCTGCGTCCAGATGGTCGAGCGCCCAAGCACAGCGCTCGCGCGCGTCCTGGATGCTCTCACGCGGAGCCACCGCACTGCCATCGCGCACGATCGGCACCAGCAGCTCGCGATACTCAAGTTCGGACACGTCGGTCACCAGGGCGGCATCGTTCACGGCCACAAGGGTATTGCCGCGCGCGGCGCCCTCCCCTGCCAGATGGTCCTCGTCATAAATCATGTCGCAAACCGGGCCGCCAAAGCCGTCGTAATAGCGTCGTACGCGCTGCACGCCGGGGATCGTGCGCTTGTAGGGCTGCTCGGAAAGCTTCACCACCGGCGTCCACGGCTCCGCGTCGCTCGCACGACGGGCCGAAAGCTTGTACACGCCGCCCAGCGCAGGCTGATCGTAGCAGGTCGCGAGTTTGGTGCCCACGCCAAAGCTGTCGATGGGCGCGCCCTGGTCGAGCAGCGACTGAATCGTGTACTCATCCAAATCGTTAGAAACCGAGATCCCCACATAGGGCAGGCCCTCGGCATCAAAACGGCCGCGCACATACTTGGAGAGCTTGGCGAGGTCGCCGGAGTCGATGCGAATGGCCGACAGGCGCTCGCCCACCGCTTCCATCTCCTTGGCAACCGTAATGGCATGTTCACAGCCCTCGCGCACGTCATAGGTGTCGATGAGCAGCGTACAGTTCTTGGGGCTCGACTTGGCAAAGGCGCGGAATGCCTCGAGCTCGGAATCGAAGCTCATCACCCAGCTGTGCGCATGAGTGCCAAAGACGGGAATACCGTAGCGGCGGCCGGCGAGCACATTGGATGTAGAGGAGCAGCCGGCAACGTAGCTCGCGCGCGCGACGGCCAGCCCGCCATCGGGACCCTGGGCGCGGCGCAGGCCAAACTCGGCAACGGGACGGCCGTCCGCCGCCAGCACCACGCGCGCCGTCTTGGTGGCGACAAGCGTCTGGAACCCAACGATGTTGAGCAGCGCCGTCTCAAGCAGCTGGCACTCCAGCGCGGGGCCGGTAACGCGAACCATGGGCTCGCGCGGAAAGACGAGCTCGCCCTCGGGCACGGCGTCGATGTTTACATGCGCACGAAAATCGCGCAGGTAGTCGAGGAATCCAGGCTTGAACATCGCGCCGCCGGCCGGGGCCTGGAGCGAGGCGAGGTAGTCGATGTCCTCGGGCGTAAAGCGCAGATTCTCGACCAGCTCGGGCAGTTCGGCGGTGCCGCACATGACGGCATAGGCGCTGCCAAAAGGATGGTCGCGGTAAAACGCGGTAAAACAACCCTGCTCATTGGCCTTGCCGCTCTCCCACAGGCCCTGGGCCATAGTGAGCTCGTACAGATCGGTGAGCATTGCAATGTCGGTGGGATGCGAGATGTCGGTCAAAGCCATGGGGCGACCTTTCGGATGCGTTGTGCAGAGGTTGAGGGTTGGAAAAGGGCAGAGTGTTCGGGCATGGCACCCAGCGCGAATGGGCTAGAGCAGGCCCATGCTGGTCAGGATCGTGTAGCCCATAAAGATGACAAACGCGATGAGGGCAAGGACAATGATGATTTTTTGAGCCGGCGCCATGCCAGGGATCTCGTTCTCGCCCGTAGGCTCCTTGGAGGTAACCATGCGCTGGGCAAAGGTCATCTCGTCACGGCTCGGCTTGGGCTCGACGGACTTGGAACGAGCGACCTTTTTAGGCTGAGGTTTAGGTGCGGTGGGCGCGGGCTTCGCGGCGGCGGGCTTGGGCGCGGGGGCGACGTTCGCGGCGGCCTCCTCGGCCTTCGCACGCTCGGCACGCAGGGCGGCCAGCTCCTCACGCTCGCGGCGTGCCTCTTCCTGGGCCTCGCGACGAGCTTTCTCGGCGCGGAGCTCTTCCAACTCGGCGCGTTCCTCGGCAGACAGTGGTTGGGACTCAAGCTTGGCCATGGTACAGCCCTTTCTTTTAAAAAAAGCCGCCGACACAATGTCAGCGGCTTATCAAATCCAAGGGTGGAGACGAAGGGAGTCGAACCCTCGGCCTCTGCCATGCGACGGCAGCGCTCTCCCAACTGAGCTACGTCCCCAAGACAAGTTGATATTTTACCTACGGCTCGCCAACTGTCAACGCCCAATACCCAGTCTTTTTGGGACGCGGCTGTTTTAGCTACCCCGACAGACAACGCGAACGGTTTGGTCGAACAGCGGCAGGGGTAGCTAAAACAGCCCCGTCCCAAAAAGACTACTCAAAGAGCCTCGTCCCAGATTAGCTGGTTTGAGCACTAGTAAGAACACCGGTGGTATCGAACGCCGGGGTGAAGCTCTCGTCTACCGCTCCGACTTCTTGCCAAAACATCGTCGTAAAGCCCAGGTCGTCGGCATGGTCGAGCACCTGCTCGTACTCCTCGCGCGTCACGGCGCGCGCCAGGTCGCCGCCTTGTTCGCGCATGAGGGCATTGGGCGTGTACTGGTTCATGACCGAGATCGGCACGTCGCCCACCGTCTGCCACACCAGGTCCAACACGCGGCACGAATCGTCCGCATGCCCCGGCAGCACCAGATGACGCACGATTATGCCGCGCTTCATGAGCCCGTCCCCGTCTACCAGCTCTCCCCCGCGGCGCTCAATCTCGCGCGCCATCTGGGCCAGACCCGACACCGCCACGCGCGGGTAGTCCTTAATATGAGAGAGTGACTGCGCAAGCGCCGCATTGGCATACTTAAAGTCGGTAAGCCACACGTCGACCAAATCGCCGAGCGCCGCCACGGCACTCGCGCGCTCATAACCGCTCGTGTTGTAGACGATTGGAATGACCAGTCCGCGCTCCCGAGCTGCGGCAATCGCGACCGGCAGCAGGTGAGCATAATGCGTCGCCGTCACCAGATTGATGTTATTGGCACCTTGGTCCTGCAGCTCCAGCATAATCTCGACCAGGCGCTCGGGCGAAATCTCAAGCCCAAAATTGCCCGTCGAGATCTCGTGGTTCTGACAATAGACACATTTGAGCGAGCAGCCGCTAAAGAAGATCGTGCCCGAACCGGCCTCGCCCGAGATAGGCGGCTCCTCCCACATATGAAGCGCCGCGCGGGCCACCTTGAGCGTGTCATCGGCACCGCATACGCCGTGCGCACCCTCGTCGCGCACCGCACCGCAACGACGCGGACACAAATGGCAGGCGGGCGAAAAAAGTTCGGTCAACGGCGTCGGCATAAAAACATGCTCCAAAACAACGATTCAGCAGCTCAAACGTAAAGGGACCAACCGCACAGACGGCTCGAGCCCAAGGCGCCGTAATCGTCCGACACGATTTTTGTAATGTCAAGACTGGAATCGATAAAGTGCCGCTTTATGATGTAGGTATTCCGCCCCCCGCGGAGCAACTGGGTGAACCGTCGCGTTTATTTAGGGAGCCCACACAGTCGTACCTAGTACAGGTATCCTTCGTTGTTAAGGACGCTGGAACAGTCGATGAGGGCACCCACCTGTTTTAGGTGGGTTCATTTTCGTAACGTGGGGGGTGGTTTTCATTTGCCGAAAACCACCATTACAGCCCATATGGATCCCCGCCGGTATCCCGACAAGCCATCGACAACATCCCAATATCTGGTAAGCGCGTGATTATCGCTGCATGCAATTCCATGCACCCCCCGTGGTCGAGTATCATGGTTCGGCTATGCCCTTTGCGCATGGCGTTCTTCTGACCTTTTCCTTCGACGCTTGGCGGTTTTTAGATTCATGGCTTCATCCCCGAGCTACATACCGTACCTATGCGTGGCAGCGGCGGCCTTTATCACGACCTTCCTCATTGTGCCCCTGGTCAAGCGCTTGGCAATTAAGCTCGACGCCGTCGACTATCCTTCCAAGCGCCGCATCAACACCAAGCCCATCCCGCGTTTGGGCGGAACGGCGGTGTTTTTGGGCCTGGTCGTTGCCTGCATTGTGCAAATCCTAGGCACCTGGCACCTAGGCTGGCCGCCCGTCCTGGTGCCGCACCCGCGCCTTCACATTAGCTATCCCATGCTGGCGCTCTCCTTTACCGTCATCTTTGCGACCGGCGCTATCGACGACGTCTTCCAGCTCAAGCCCAAGCAAAAACTGGCCGGTCAGGTCCTCGCCGCGCTCATCGCCTGCGTGGGCGGCCTGCGCATCGGCGTCATCGTCAACCCGTTTGCCCCCGGCGAGATCATGCTCGGATGGCTCGCCTACCCCATCACCGTGATCTATCTGGTGGCATTCACCAACATCATTAACCTCATCGACGGCCTCGACGGCTTGGCCACGGGCATCTGCGGCATCGCGTCGTTCACCATGTTTTCGATGGCCGTTCTCTCGGGCCGCATCGACGCCGCCGCGCTCTCCATTGCGCTCTTTGGCGCCTGCCTGGCCTTTTTGCGCTACAACTTCAACCCCGCAAGCATCTTCTTGGGCGACTCGGGGTCGCTGCTTCTGGGCTTTGCGCTGGGCTCCATCTCGTTGCTCAACGTGAGCCGCACCGCCGCGCTCACCTCGCTTATCATCCCACTCATCGTTGCCGGCGTGCCCATCATCGACACGTTTAGCGCCATCGTGCGCCGCAAGCGCGCCCACATTAGCATCGGGCAGGCCGACAAGGGCCACATCCACCACCGCCTGATCCAAGAGGGCTACAACCAAAAACAGGCAGTGCTCCTCATCTACGCCTGGTGCATTATGCTTTCGGCCGGCGCCGCCGCGATTAACCAGGTCGAGGTGCCCATGCGCGTGCTCATCTTTACCGTGCTCGCCATTGGCTCGGCGGCCTTTGCCAAGCATCTACATCTGTTTGAGCCCGTGCTGCGCCACCATTACAACAAGCGCACACACGAGGATGAGCTCGTCACCCCCGACGATCCCGCCTTTAAGCAGGAGGAGCAGGCGGCAGAAGAGCGTAAGGAAGAGCGACACCACAGGCGCTAGGGTAAGCTGCCGAGGATGCGCCCAGGCGCCGCCGGCCAAACGCGCAGCCACGCCGCGCCCATCGCACATGCCACCCCTTGCCAGCCCCTCGCCTACTTACGCCCCGCCCCTCCAATAAACGCGTTATCATCTTGACCCATGAACATACGTTAGGAGCAATTATGCCAAACGAGAACAGCTACGAAGTCGCTCTGCAGAAGAGCAACGCCATTCGCGAGGGCCTGGCCAAGACGCCCGACAAGTTCACCATGCTCACCGGCGACCGCCCCACCGGCCGTCTGCATCTGGGTCACTACTTCGGCACCCTCAAGGGCCGTGTGGAGCTGCAGAACATGGGTGCCAAGACCAACGTACTCATCGCCGACTACCAGGTCATCACCGACCGCGACACGACCGAGCACATCCAGGACAACGTGTACAACATGGTCATGGACTACCTTGCCTGCGGCATCGACCCCGACAAGACCATGATCTACGCGCACTCCGCCGTGCCCGCCGCCAACCAGCTCATGCTGCCGTTCCTGTCGCTGGTGTCCGAGGCCGAGCTGGCGCGCAACCCCACGGTCAAGGCCGAGATGGAGGCCTCGGGCCACGAGCTCACCGGCCTTCTGCTCACCTACCCGGTGCACCAGGCCTGCGACATCCTGTTCTGCAAGGGCAATGTGGTGCCCGTCGGTCGCGACCAGCTGCCGCACATCGAGCTCACCCGCACCATCGCCCGCCGCTTTAACAACCGCTACGGCAAGGTGTTCCCCGAGGTCGACGCACTGCTGTCCGAGACCCCGCTGCTGCCGGGCCTGGACGGTCGCAAGATGAGCAAGAGCTACGGTAACGCCATCAACATCTCGATGACCGCCGAGGAGACGGCCAAGCGCATCAAGAAGAGCCAGACCGACTCCGAGCGCATGATCACGTTCGATCCCGAGAACCGCCCCGGCGTGTCCGGTCTGCTTTCGACGGCCGCCATCTGCACCGGCCGTTCCGAAGTCGAGATTGCCGAGGAGATTGGCATGGGCGGCTCCGGCCAGCTCAAGAAGTACGTGACCGAGGCCGTCAACGAGTACTTCGCGCCGATCCGTGAGCGTCGCCAGCGCTACGAGAACGACCTGGATTACGTAAAGGACGTCCTGCACGAGGGCAACCGTCGCGCCAATGAGATCGCCGAGCAGACCCTGGGCGAGGTTCAGGACGCCATGGGCATGGTGTACTAGGCAAAGCGCCTTCGCACAACATAGACGGTGAGGCTGAATCCTCACCGAAACAGGAACAGGCCCGCTGGCAGATAGTTGCCAGCGGGCCTGTTCCCGAAGTACACCGTTGAATCGCACAGAGGGGAGGAATGCGAATCAAACTCAACAGGGCAGGCTTTTTCATCGCCTATTGCCTGCTCCGTTGCTGAAAACAATATAGTTCACCGTGGTTTACTTTGCTGCGACAAACCGCGCCGCCATACCTTCTCCATAAGTTAACCTCGGTAAACCTGCCAAAACCACCACAAAGGGGATAGGCACCTTTGTGGTGGTTTAAGCCACGGCAGAGCCGCTAGAGCCCTGCAGGCCAGCGACAGGCGGCCAAGTCGACGTGCATGTCGTCCTTAAACGCCACACCCTCCCCTAGCAAAAGCTCACGTTGAGCATCGGGACCGCCAAAAGCAAAACCATCGCATATGCGGCCATCGGCAAACACCACGCGGTGACAGGGACTCTCGCCGGGGCGCGGATTGCCATGCAGGGCATACCCCACGTACCGCGCACTTCGTGGACGTCCAGCAAGCAGCGCCACCTGACCATACGTGGCGACCATCCCCTCGGGAATCTGCTCGACCACCTCGTACACCCGCTCAAAAAAGCCCTCAGACGCCATTGCTCGCTCCCTTCCACCCGGAATAGCATAAACCACCACAAAGGTGCCTGTCCCCTTTGTGGTGGTTTTGGCAGGTGGGCTAGTTAACGGGCTGGAAGAAGGCCACGGCTACGGCGCCGGGGCCTACATGGGTGCCGATGGTGGCACCGATGGTGTGAACGGGCAGTTCGCCCTCGGTGTGGCCAGCCCACAGTGCCGCGCTGTCCTCGATATACTTCTTGAGCACCGCATCCGAAAGGCCCGTATAGCCGAGCGCCAGCGGCATGGAAAAGTCGATGCCGCCTGCCTTTTCGACCTTCTGGTTGAGCAGGTTACGTCCGTTCTTGGAACCGCGCGCCTTGCCCAGCTGCACGATCAGACCGTCCTCGGCAGCCACAACAGGCTTTACGTTGAGCAGCGTACCCACGGCACCGGCAGCAGCAGACAGGCGACCGCCGCGCACCAGGTACTCCAGCGTCTCGAGCAGACCAATAACCACCACGCGGTCACGGACGGCCTCGACAGCCGCCGCGATCTGGGCCGCGCCCTGGCCCTCGTCCACTAGGCGCAGGGCATACTCGACCAGCACGCGCTCACCCAGGGTAACGTTATTGCTATCAACCACATACACGTCGCCGCCCGGCGCCTCGGCAAGTGCGGTACGGGCGCTCTGATTGGTCCCCGAAAGTTTGGCACCCACGGTAATAATCACCGCCTCGTCGCCGGCCTCACGTGCTTCGGCAATCGCCTGCGAAAAGGCGTACGGGTTGACCTGACCGGTCTTGGGCAGCTCGTCGCGCTCCACGAGCATCTCGTAAAAGCGCTGGTGATCGATATCGACGCCATCCATATACACATCGGTGCCAAAGGTAACGGACAGCGGCAAGACGGACAGCGCCGGGTGCTCCGCCGGCGACATATCGCTGGCGGAATCGGTAATAATGCGGACGGACATAGCGAATCCTTTCTTGCGCAGGTCTCGCGCAGGGAATTTTGACAGCAATGTCCCGGCACGGCATACGCGCTCAAACGGGACGATGCAGTTTTTAATGGGAAGCAAATGCCTTGGCGGCCTTAGATCTCACGCAGGGTGTTGAGAATCGTACGCAGCGACGCATACATCTGCTCGCGCTGCTCCACACCCATAGCCTTACCGGTGGTGTCGAGCACCTCGCGAATGATGCGGTCCGCCTCGCTCATGCTCTCGCCGCCCAGAGCGGTCAGGCGCACCGGGGCACGATACTTAACGGCCGCATCACCCGAGTCGTCGACCTCGACGTAGCCGCCCTCCTCCAGATGCGCGAGCGTGCGCGAGACGGCGGCACGGGTCACGCCTGCCATGCGAGCCAGGTCAGCGCCAGTCAGGCCGTCCTTGCTGCGCTCAAGATAGTACAGGCACATAACGTCGGAGCCCTTGAGGCCCAGCCTTGCGCCCTCGGATGTCTTAATGCGCTGGATCTCCTTGTAGAGCCCGCTGATCAGTCCGACAAAGTCCTCAAAACGTGTCTCGTCGTTCTGCTGCATGGGAGACGACCGCCTTTCGCTTACATGATGCTAACGGGTAAACATCTTAGCCGCACGAGGCAACACCCATACCCAAATATCCCATTTGTTAACCCATCAACATAAAAACCACCACAAAGGGGACAGGCACCTTTGTAGTGGTTTTGACCGGCGAACATGATCCGCAGGCGTCGCTACAGTTCCACGCAGGGATTGTCGCGGGTCACAAGCGTCTTAACGACAACCGTCGCTCCCAGATAGCGCTCGAGCAACTCGGCGAGACGATCAACGGCAGCCTGGCAATCCCCCATCCGCTCGGGCTCCACGCACTCAATCGCCAGGAATGCATCGGCCGAATCGTCGGACAGCGCCGTGCGAACGCCATCGCGCCAGTTCCAGCAGCGGCATACGGCGCCCGCATCATCGATGTAGGCGAGCTCGCCGGGCAGCGTCGGGTCATCCGTTTCCTCGCCAAGTGGCAGGAACGCATCGCCGCCGTCAGTCACCTTCAAGCGAAGATCCCCCTCAATCGCATGCAGGTCCTCGCCGCCAACGGGCAGCGCGTAGGTCAGCGACACCGTGTTGTAGATGTCCACCGCGGGCGTAATGTGGCCCACCGGTTTGCCCTTGAGCACGCGCTTGAGCAGGCTCTCAATTGAGCAACGCGCGCCCTTTTTGGTCTTGAACAGCCGATAAGCCTCGCGCCATGCCTTGACCGGTGCGTTCTCGCTGATAGTATCGCTGGTCAGATGACGCTCCGCATCGATATTGGCGCGGTCGAGCAACGCCGCAATCGCGTCCACGTCCTCTTGAGGAATCTGAGCCGCGGGCTTCATGCCCTTTACGACCACAACACCGACAGCCGCCTGCGGAAACAGCTCCCAAAACGAATCCTCGGCAATAAAGCTCTTCATGTGCTCTCCCTTCATAGCATGCGCCCGAGCCCGGGTGCCTAAACAAAAAGCGCCCTTACGACGGCCACCTTCAAAGTCCTACGGTGCCGCCACAAGAGCGCTTACGCTGCCCCCATCCGGAGAAGGGAGCGATATGTCAGGCGTATTGTAACCCGAGTCATCCGCGCGAGTAAAACCACCACAAAGGTGCCTGTCCCCTTTATGGTGGTTTTGGGTCTGAGGCGACGCTAGTGGCGAAGTCCCAGCAGGCCGTGGCCGCGATGACGGGCGTCGGCGTGCACCTGAGCATGCGGACCGGCGGCCTTGACGGATTCGGGCAGGTGCGAGTACTTCTTCTCGAAGTTCTCCTCGAACATCACGGCCAAGTTGTGCGCGGCCTCGTCGTAGCGAGCGGTGCTCTGCCAATACTGGCGCGGCACCAGGATGCCGTCGGGTACGCCGTGGCACGTGGTGGGAATGTCGACGTTAAAGATGTCGTCGTGCACGAACTCGCTGTCCTCGATGGTACCGTCGAGGGCGCGGGCCACCAGGGCGCGCGTGTAGGCAAGCTCGATGCGATGACCCACGCCGTAGCCGCCGCCGATCCAGCCGGTGTTGACCAGGTACACACGCGTGCGGCCGTCGGCGATGCGCTCACCGAGCATCTTGGCATAGACCATGGGGTCGAGCGGCATAAACGGCTCGCCAAACAGCGAAGAGAACGTGGGCGTGGGCTCGGTGACGCCGACCTCGGTGCCGGGGATCTTGGCCGTAAAGCCCGTCACAAAGTGATACATGGCGGAGTCGGCCGTCAGGCGCGAGATGGGCGGCAGCACGCCAAAGGCATCGCAGGTCAGGAAGAGCACGACGCTTGGAGTGGTGCCCATGCCCTTGGTCCACGCGTTGGGAATGTGCTCCACAGGGTAGGCCACGCGCGTGTTGTGCGTGACCGAGACGTCATCGTAGTTGGGCTTGCGGCTCTCGTCGAGCACCACGTTTTCGCAGATCGCGCCAAAGCGGACGGCGTTGAAGATCTCAGGCTCGTGGAACGCGTCCAGGCCCTCGCATTTGGCGTAGCAGCCACCCTCGATGTTGAAGATGCCCATGTCGGACCAACCGTGCTCGTCGTCGCCGATCAGTAGGCGCGTGGGGTTGGCCGAAAGCGTGGTCTTGCCGGTGCCGGACAGGCCAAAGAACACGGCGGTCTCGTGCGTGACAGGATCCATGCTGGCCGAGCAGTGCATGGGCAGCACGTCGTCCTCGACGGGCAGCAGGTAATTCATGACGCTAAAGATCGACTTTTTAATCTCGCCGGAGTAGCCGGTGCCGGCGACCAGAATCACGCGTTCCTGGAAGTTGATGACCACGGCGGCGCTGGAGTTGAGGCCCTTGATGGCAGGGTCGCACTGGTAACCGGGCGCTGCGAGTACGCAGAAGTCGGGCTCGCCGGTGCGCGCGATTTCGCGGGCAAGCGGGCGGGCGAGCATCTGTTTAATGAAGAGTGCCTGGCTGGCGCGCTCGCAGGCGACGAGCAGTCGGCGCGTGTGGTTGCGGTCGGCGCCGGCCATGCCGCGGGTGACGAACACGTCGCGCTCGTTGAGGTAGTCGACGATGCCGGCCTTGATGGTCTCGTAGCTCTCGATCGAAAGCGGTCGGTTGACGGCGCCCCAGGCGATCTTGTCGTGCACGTCGGGCGTGTCAACGATAAAGCGGTCATTGGGGGAACGGCCAGTGCGCTCCCCCGTCTCGATCACCAGCGCGCCGTTGGATGCCATGTGGCCTTCTTCGCGGCGGATAGCGTGCTCGACGAGCTCCGCGGCGGGTAGATCGACCAGCAGACGGGGCTGATTCTCGGCGGGATCTTCGACCAGCGTAATGCCAAAGTTGGACAGAACTTCTGCAGGGGTAACACCTGGCATGGGGCCTCCTTTAAAAGCGCGACACGTGGACGAGGCGCGCACTTTACTCACGTAAAGCCCGTTGTACCCGATATGCAAAAACGTTTTTGCGGCAAGGGCGAAGCGCCCGCCCAACGGTCAAAAATCGCAGGCAAGCGGCCTAGTCGTTAGGGACACTCTTGAACAGGCAACAACCAAGGAGCGACCCCGGATGCCGGCACTTAGGGACGTTCCCAAAGTGCCGGCACATAAGGAACGTCCCCAAATGCCGTCTACTGAATGGCGCCGCCGAAATTATCGAACAACCTGTTCAAAAACACGAACGAACACCGTCGCGTCTATACTAGAGCGTAGCAATAGAAAGGACTCCGCTTTGAGCATCACGCCCATCGATAGCATTCGCCGCGCCATCGCCCGCCGCAATGGCGTCGCCGACCCCACCGTATCGGACGGGGCGCACGGGCAGGGCGGACGCATCGAGAACGGCCTGTTCCCCGCATCGCACACCGCCGAGGAGCTCGCACGAATCCAAGAGCTAAGCCAGCGTAACGCCGGCGGTCCCGACAGCAGCCAGGCCACACGCCGTCGCCGCGAGCGCGATCGCCAGCCCGGCCCCATCCACCGCATGGTCAATGCCTGGTGGAACCGCCTGCTCGGAGCCGTCTACGGCGGCGGCTTCTCCACGCAAGAAGCCGAGTACGAAGATCACGCCACCCGTCGCGACTACCTTTGGAATACCCTGGGCACCGCCGTGTGGGGCATGGTGTTTCCGTTGCTCACCATCGTGTCCACACAGCTCGTGGGCGCCGAGGAGGCTGGCAAATTCTCCATCGCCTTTGTCACCGGCACGCTCATCATGATCGCGTGCAACTACGGCGTGCGCAATTTCCAGGTCTCGGACATCGACGAAAAGACGTCCTTTGCCTCTTACCAGCTCAACCGCTGGATCTGCGGAGCGCTCGCGCTGGCATGCGGCCTGGTATACAGCAGCGCCCGCGGCTACGATGCGCAGATGGCCACAATCGGCCTGGGCGTCTACCTGTATAAGGTGATCGACGGCATTGCCGACGTGTACGAGGGACGCCTGCAGCAGGCCGACAAACTCTACCTGGCCGGCATGAGCCAAACGCTACGATCCGTCGGCGTCATCGCGGTCTTTAGCGTGGCACTGTTCCTCACGCGCAGCATGCCCATCGCCGCCATGGCCATGGGCATCGCCGCGATTGCCTCGCTCGTGCTGGTCACCGCCCCGCTCGCCCTGCTCGAAACCGAAAAATCACGCCGTATGAGTCTGCGCGAGGCTGGTCACCTGTTTATCCAGTGCGCCCCGCTCTTTGGTGCGCTGTTCCTGTTCAACCTCATCGAGAGCATGCCCAAGTTCGTGATGGAAGGCACACTGGCCTACAAATACCAGCTGTACTTTAATGCACTGTTCTTTCCAGCGCAGGCTATTTTGTTGAGCATTGGATTTATCTATAAACCGCAGCTCCTACGTCTGTCGAGCATTTGGGCGAATCCGCGCAAGCGTCGCCGCTTTGACTTGATTATTGTTGCCGTTATGGCACTGATCGTGGTCATTACCGGAGCGTGCGCCGCATTTATGGCAGGCCCCGGCATCCCCATCATGAGCTTTATGTACGGCCTCAACTTTGAGCGCTACCGCACGCTGGCACTGCTAATGGTTGTCGCCGGCGGCGTCACCGCGGCCATCGACTTTATCTACGCCATCATCACGGTGTTGCGCCACGCCGGCGACGTCACCAAGATCTACCTGATCTGCTTCGCCGTAAGCGTAGTGCTGCCGGTGATCCTGATTAAGCTGCTGGGTCTGATGGGCGCTGTGGTGAGCTACCTAGCCATCATGGTCCTACTCCTGGTGCTACTGATTATCGAGTACGCCCACATCCGCCAACGCATTGAGCGCGACCGCAACCCCTACGGCGCCTAATCAGCTGCCCACGGTCACCGGAATTTGCGATGGAATCACCCCGGCTGGGGTCACATTGCGAACAATATGCATCACGCAAAACTAAGTGAGTAGACTTTTACCGAATCCCGCACCACACCGACAAAGCACAAGTCCGTGACCTGCGGTTTTATTGAGGCAAATATGTTGGGTGCTCGGCATTTCCAAAAAAGTCTACTCACTTAGCCAGCGGGCAGCCAAATGATTATTTAATCCCCGTCCCTGAAAAATCAATTTGCGGGCAGAAGGGCAAAAGTAGTCAAAAAAGGCCCCGTCCATAATTAGCTACCCCTTGCACCGATTATTCGCCCGGGTTGGTATTCGCGTAGAACTCCGCCCCATCATCGAGCCGCAGGATGCCCACGCGACCGAACTCGGAGCCGGTGGCGGCGGCGCAATCGATATCGATGCGATCGGGCACGCCGGCAGTGTCCTCGCCGCCCAAGCGCACGATCTGCCCTCGTCCCGATTCCTCATCGAGCCCCGCAAGACCACCGACCTCGCAATAACGCCCGAGCGACACCGTTGGCGTGTGGCCACTCACCACGACCGAACCCTTGCCCTCGGCAGAAAGCAGCCCCGTCGGGGCATCCCAATAGCCATGGCGAATCCAGAGCAAGTCATCGGACGACTGTACGGCGAGCATTTGCTGCAGCAGCTCGCGATCGGCATCGACCACTCCCCTGCCGTCGCCGCAATCGACACCATGCTCAAGCAAAAACGCACGCGCCGCCTCGGTCTGAATGCCGGCGTGCACCAGCAGGTACGGCCGCTCGGCAGTCTCGACCACCGCGTAGAGCGGCAGCGCGGCCATCCATCGCACGAGCTCCTCGTATGCCTCAAATTCCATGTCGTTGAGCTGCTCGCGCGTCGTCCAGCCACCGTTGATATCCCAGGTCTCGGCATCGAGCGGATCCTGACCAATGATGGCATCGAGCATGATCTGCTCGTGATTACCCTTGAGCACGTGGGCGTTGGGCAGCGAGCGCACGAGCTTAATAACGCCGACCGGATCGGGCCCGCGATCGATCATGTCGCCCAGCACGTACAGCGTGTCGTCGGACGTCAACGAGATCTTAGACAGGGCCTCGTCAAGCGCACGCACGTGCCCGTGAGCATCAGATGTCACATAGATCGCCATGGTACGCCTCTCCTTGCATTGCGGCCGAAGCCCGGTGCCGCAACTAAAACTTCAAGTTGAACTTAAACGTTACCCATTGTACTCCGTTGCAATAAAGCTGGAAAGGGTTTCCGAGCAGAGGCAAAGACGGCAGCCGTCTATGACGATATCGCGCACGCCCGCAATCCAACCCCATAAACCCACCATCTTTGGGTACAAATAACCACAAACAACTGACCGTGCCACGCCAACCACCCAGGAGCGGACACTATCCATGAACCAGATCCTTCTCTTTATCGGCCTCGTCATCATTTTGTGCCTGACCATCAAACCCGTCGGCAAAAAACTCCCCTTCCCCACCCTGCTCATCTTTATCGCGCTGGGCATGCTGTTGGGCGTCAACGGCCCGACGCATATCGACTTTAGCGACTACGCACTCACCGAAACCGTCTGCAGCACGGCGCTGCTGTTCATCATGTTCTACGGCGGCTTTAACACCAATATCGACCGCGCCAAGCCCGTCGCTGCGCCGGCGGTGCTGCTGAGCACGCTCGGCGTCGTCATCACTGCCGGCATCACCGGCGTGTTCGCCCACTTCGCGCTGGGGATCGACTGGATCGGCAGCCTGCTGCTGGGATCGGTCGTGGCATCCACCGACGCGGCGAGCGTCTTTAGCGTACTGCGTGAGCACAGCCTGTCGCTGAGAGGTGGCACCGACTCGCTGCTCGAGGTCGAATCGGGCTCCAACGACCCCGTCGCCCACATGCTCACCGCTGTGCTCGCTACACTCGCGGCCGGCGGCGACATCAACATTCCCGCACTGCTGGCCAAGCAGATTATCCTGGGCGTGGGCCTGGGCCTTGCCATCGGCTGGGCGGCGGGCCGCCTGATTGAACGCGCGCACGCAACGGCCAAGGACGCGCAGACCATCTTCTTGTTCGCCGTGGCCATCGTCGCCTACGCGCTGCCGAGCCACCTGGGCGGCAACGGCTTTTTGGCCGTGTACCTGGCAGGCATTGTACTGGGCGCCAGCGACATCACCGGCAAGGTCGAGATGGCGCACTTCTTTGACACCCTCACCGAGATGGCCGAGATGACAATCTTCTTCTTGCTCGGCCTGCTCGTTACACCCGCACGCCTGCCGCAAATGCTGCTACCGGGCCTGGCACTCATGGCGTTTATGCTCTTTGCGAGCCGCCCCATCGCCGTAGGCATGCTGCTGGCGCCGTTTAGGACGAACCCTCGCCAGGTCGCGCTCGTAAGCTGGGCGGGCCTGCGCGGAGCAGCTTCGGTCGTCTTTAGTCTCTTTGCCGTGGTGGCCGGCGTTCCCGGCGGACACGACCTATTTGACCTGGTGTTTGTGGTTGCCGTGTCGAGCATTGTGGTGCAGGGCTCGCTTCTGCCGGCGGTGGCGAAGAAGCTCGATATGATCGATGCGACCGGCGACGTGCGCCGCACCTTTAACGACTACCGCGACGAGGACGGCATGTCGTTTGTAAAGCTCAAGGTGGGCGCTGGACATCCGTTTGCCGGACGCTCGCTCGCCGATATTGGCAGCGCCACAGATATGCTCGTGGTCCTGGTGCTGCGCGACGGTGCGCACCCGGTACTGCCCAATGGCGACACCGTGATCCAGGAAGGCGATCTGCTGGTGATGGCCGCCCCAACGTTCGAAGAGCGTGCCGAGGTTACACTGCGCGAGGTCACCGTGACACCCCACGGTCGCTTGGCCGGCCAGCGCCTGTGCGATGTGTCGCAAGGCAAGCATCCGTTTATTGTGGTGATGCTCAAGCGCGGAGGCCAGACGATCATCCCCGATGGCAACACCCTAATATACGCCGGCGACGAAGCCGTCATTGCCACGCTGGCGTCGTAGTGACCAGGAGGTGGCTAATTTGCGACGAAGAGATCAAGCGCCTAGAGAACCTTATGTCTTCGCTCGCCGATTTGGATTTGCCTGAGGAGTAAAGCGCCCCTCCCCCATGTAACCATCCTGTAAATCATAGCGGCGTAGTCGAGTTTTACCGTGATGCGGTCGCGCCTACCGCTCCACTGTGCTAAAGTATCCCGAACGTTCAAACGACTACGAGGGGAACCAGAAGATGGCACGTGTGCACAACTTCTCAGCTGGCCCGGCCGCACTGCCTACAAGCGTGCTCGCCGAGATCGCCGACGAGATGATGGACTACCGCGGTTGCGGCATGTCCGTGCTCGAGATGAGCCATCGATCTAGCATGTACCAGCAGATCATCGACGACGCCGAGGCAACCCTGCGTCGCCTGCTGAGCATCCCCAACAACTACCGTGTCCTGTTTTTGCAGGGCGGCGCCACGCTGCAGTTTGCGGGCATCCCCATGAACCTCATGCGCCGCGGCCGCGCCGGCTACATCGTGACCGGCAACTTTGCCAACAAGGCATACAAGGAGGCCGCCAAGTACGGCGAGGCCGTGCTGCTCGCGAGCTCTGAGGACACCAATTTCGACCGCATTCCCAACATGGCCGACATCAACGCGCGCATTGCCGCCGAGGCCGCAGGCGACGGGCTCGACTACGTCTACATCTGCCAGAACAACACCATCTTTGGCACCATGTACCACGAGCTGCCCAACTGTGGCGACGTACCGCTGGTCGCCGATGTCTCGAGCTGCTTTTTGTCGCAGCCGCTCGACGTCGAACGCTACGGACTCATCTACGCCGGCGCGCAGAAAAACGCCGGCGCCGCGGGCGTGACCGTGGTCATCGTGCGCGACGACCTCATCACAGATGGCCCCGCCTTTGCGCAGACGCCGCAGTACATGGACCTTAAGACCCAGGCCGCCAAGGGCTCCATGCTCAACACGCCCAACACCTTTGGCATCTACGTATGCGGCAAGGTGTTCCACTGGGTCGAGGAGACCGGCGGACTTGCCGCCATGGCCGAACGCAACTGGGCCAAGGCCAACCTGCTCTATGACCTGCTCGAGCACAGCGAGCTGTTCCATGGCACCACGCAGGCCGACAGCCACTCCATCGCCAACGTTACCTTCCGCTCCGGCGACACCGAACTCGACGCGGCCTTTGTCGCAGGCGCGGCCGAGCACCAGATTCAAAACGTCAAGGGCCATCGCCTGGTGGGCGGCATGCGCGCAAGCGTCTACAACGCCGTGACCATGGAAGACGTGCAGGCACTGGCCTCGTACATGAAGGACTTCGAAGCGCAGCATAGTTTGAGCCCGCGATCTAACTAGCCCGCAACCCGCGGGCCGACCAGCCACTTCAAACCACCTGTTTAAACCAAACCTGCTAAGGAGTTTTTCATGCGCAAGATCAAAACCATCGACGACATCACCAAGGACGGCAAAGTCGAGTTTGGCGAGGGCTACGAGTTTGTAAGCACCACCGAGGAGGCCGACGCCATTCTGATGCGCTCCACCGACCTGCACGGCTACAAGCTGCCCGAGGGCATCCGCGCTATCGCCCGCTGCGGCGCCGGCGTCAACAACATTCCCGTCGAGGAGTACGCCAAGAAGGGCGTCGTCGTCTTTAACTCCCCCGGCGCCAACAGCAACGCCGTCAAGGAGCTCGTCCTGGGCATGCTGGTGCTTTCGAGCCGCGGCGTGGTGCAGTCGATGAACTGGGTGCGCGACAACGCCGATGATCCCGAGATTCAGGTCGATGCCGAAAAGGCCAAGAAGGCCTTTGTGGGCCGCGAGCTCAAGGGCAAGCGCATCGGCGTCATCGGTCTGGGCAACGTAGGCTCCAAGGTCGCCAACGCCTGCGTCGACCTGGGCATGGACGTCTACGGCTACGATCCGTTCATTTCCGTCGAGCACGCGTGGGTGCTGAGCCGCGAGGTGCAGCGCGTGGGCACGCTCGAGGATCTCTGCCGCGGCTGCGATTACCTCACGGTGCACGTGCCCAGCAAGGCCGACACCATCGGCATGATCAGCACCGAGCAGATTAACCTGCTGGCACCCGACGCCGTGCTCATCAACTACGCACGCGAAACCATCATTGACGAGGACGCCGTCGACGCCGCCCTGCGCGAGGGCAAGCTCAGCTGGTTTAGCTGCGACTTCGCCACGCCCAAGACGGTCAAGATGCCCAATACGTTTATCACCACGCACTCGGGCGCCGGCACCGGCGAAGCCGAGGCCAACTGCGCCGACATGGCCATCAGCGAGCTCAAGGATTACCTGGAGAACGGCAATATCGCGCACAGCGTCAACTATCCTGCCTGCAGCATGGGCAAGGCGCGCGCCGCAAGCCGCATCGCCTGCCTGCACGCCAACGTGCCCAACATGATCGGCCAGATCACGGCAATCCTGGCCAAAGACAACGCCAACGTGCAGCGTATGACCAACGAGTCCGCCGGCGAGAACGCCTACACCATGTTCGACACCGATGAGCACCTGGACAGCAGCACCATCGAGGCGCTCAAGCAGATTCCGTCGATGTATCGCGTGCGCGTGATCAAGTAGCGCCGACTGACCTGACGGGCAGCTCCCCATGTGGCCTGCCCG
This sequence comes from Collinsella sp., assembly GCA_019414245.1. GTDB lineage: Bacteria > Actinomycetota > Coriobacteriia > Coriobacteriales > Coriobacteriaceae > Collinsella. The sequence goes on from DXMK01000015.1 coordinate 205,807, forward strand.
TCACTGACATTGAATGCCCGCGGGGGTGCCTTTCGCACGAGAGGCGCCCCCGTTTTTGTGAGCGCTCCATTAAATGCACCGAGCCGCTTCTTGGCATACAATCTGTATGTTGACCTAACTATCTGTGAGGTGCCTATGGTTGATACAGATTTTGCCTGGCGGCTTACGCAAGGGCTCGTGCGGATCGACAGTTCCGACCCAGGTGCGTATGAGGGCGAGATTGAACGCTATATCAAAGCGTTGGTTGAGGAACGGTTGGCGCAGCTGAGCCATCCGGTACTCGATGCCGTGCAGGTTGAGGAACTCGAGGTGCTGCCCGGGCGCCGCAACCTTATGGTCACCGTGCCGGGACTGAGCGACGAGCCACGGCTCGTCTATATCTGCCATATGGATACCGTTACACTGGGCGATGGCTGGGACGCGGACATTCCGCCGCTCGGAGCGATCGTGCGCAACGATAAACTCTATGGCCGCGGTGCCTGCGATATGAAGGGTGGCCTGGCCTGCGCCATTGCCGCACTGGTCCATACGCTCGAGCGCGTGGCGGCAGAAGGCAAGCTGCCCCGCCGTGGCTTCTCACTCATTTGCTCGGTCGACGAGGAGGACTTTATGCGCGGCTCAGAGGCCACGATCGATGCTGGCTGGGTCGGCTCGCGTGAATGGGTGCTGGACACCGAGCCCACCGACGGACAGATCCAGGTGGCGCACAAGGGGCGTACGTGGTTCGAGATTGAAATGACTGGCGTGACGGCGCATGCGAGCCAGCCCTGGAAGGGCGCGGATGCCGTCGCTGCCATGGCCGAGGTCGTGTGTTCGCTCCGTCGCGCGTTTATGGCGCTGCCCGCGCACGATGAGCTGGGGCCTTCGACCATCACGTTTGGCCAAATCGAGGGCGGATATCGCCCCTACGTCGTACCCGACCGCGCCAAAGTCTGGGTCGACATGCGCCTGACCCCGCCGACCGATACGGCCGCCGCGACGCGCATGGTAGAGCAGGCCATCGCCGTCGCCGAAGCCGCCGTTCCCGGTTGCCATGGCAGCTACACCGTAACGGGCGACCGCCCCGCCATCGAGCGCGACCCGAACTCTCCCCTTCTAGCAGTGCTCAAGCGTGCCGCCGATGACGTGACGGACGCGGACACGACCGTCGGCTTCTTTACCGGCTACACCGACACCGCCGTCATTGCCGGCAAGACAGGTAACCGCAATTGCATGAGCTACGGTCCCGGGTCGCTCGCGCTCGCGCACAAGCCCAACGAATATGTGCCCCACGCCGATATCGTTCGTTGTCAGCAGGTGCTAATCGCGCTCGCCGATAACGTGCTCTGGGACGCGAGCGGCCAAGTTGGGGCATAATAAGCCGCGAACAAACCGACTCGTGCGTTAGGACCGCCCATGAAAGCACTTCCGTTTCCCTGCATCCGCCCGGCTCAGGACCGCGTGCTCGAGGCGCTGCCTGCAATGGGCAGCATCCTGAGCGGCAACGATGCTCTGCGCGGAGCCCTTGCCGATGGTCTGATGCTCAAGGACCCGGGTGCGGCGTATTACGTGTACGAATGCTCGGGCGAGCCGGGACGTGTGACGGGTGTCGTGGCGATCTGCCCGGTTGGTGCGCTGGCGGGCGGCGACGCGGTTGCCGCCGATACGACCGCCGCTGCGCGCGCAATCGCCGACCTCAAGGTACAGCCCCGTCCCGTAACGCTTGTCTACGAAGCCTCTCCCGTCATGGATATCATCCTCGGCGCCGCAAAAGAGGGCGCTTCACTCTATGCCGTCACCGACCCCGCCGGCATTACGCACCGCGTGTGGGAGGTCAAGCGCGAGGACGCCGTCGGGGCCATCCGCGCCATGCTCGACCAGGCGCCGGAGCCGGCACTGGCCGACGACCCTGCCTACGCTGTCGCACTAGTCGAGGCATCACAGCTCCTGGCCGACGATGCACGTGCCGCCGGCACCTACACGGGCAAAGAGCCGTTCAACTTTGCCGTAGCTGCGCTCTTCCCCGCCGCGCAGGTCAGCGGCGGCGCGGCGCAGGTTCCGACGGGTCTGCTCACGCACCAGGTCGCGCGGTTCTAGCAAGACCAGACCGTCCAGCACAAAAATCGGCAGCCCAACAAACAGGGGGCGGAGATGCAGCAGGTACATGCATCTCCGCCCCTTTTGCGTCGAGAAGTTATGCCGACGACCCGTGCCGCCGCGCTCGCGTTATCCGCGCTGCGGACCCGCAGTAGCCACGAGCGGTTCAAGCCCCAGCTCGCGCGCGTAGTCTTCCTGCGTAAAGACTTCGACCAGTTCAAACGTATCGGCCGCATCGTCAAACGCAAAATGCAGCACTGAGCAGTTGCCCGGCACGCGTTCGCGCTCGTCGGCCGCCGCGCCCCGCACGTGGTCCAAAAACTCCTTGATAGCCGAACCGTGGCTCACCGCGAGCACGCACTCGTGGTCCGGACGTCGCATAAGATCGGTTATCGTCGCCGCCATGCGCTCGCGCACCTGCATCTGGCCCTCGCCGCCAAACTGACGATAGAAATCTCGCCACGGGCGCTCGGGCATAAGCATCACGCGCTCGGCCTCAAAGTCGCCAAAGAACCACTCACGCAGACCGTCCAGGCGCTCGTACGCCAAGCCCGGCCACAGGTTGGCGATAGTCTGCTCGGTGCGATGAAGTGTGGAGGTGTAGGCATGATCGGGTTCAATGCCGCGCGCACGTAAGAACATGCCGGCACGCGCCGCCTGGTCGCAACCCAACTGCGTAAGCGGCGAGTCACTCCAACCCTGAATAATGCGCTTAAGGTTGAATATTGTCTGCCCATGACGAACCAGATACAGGTCTTTATTCATAGGGGTCCTTTCGTTCGTTACCAATCAAGGAGCGAAAACGCACCGTCGCAATAGCCAAAATGAAGCACGGCACCGTTGTCGGGTAGCTCTCCCCTGCCAGTCACATACTCAAGAAACTCCTGGCAGGAAGAGCCGTGGGAGACTGCCAGCACACAGTCGTGCTGCGGCCTGGCCATGATGTGGGACAGCGCCGCGACCATGCGCGACTGGAGCTCGCCTTCAGACTCGCCACCAAAGGCCACCGGATAATCACCCCAGGGCTGCGGCGGCATCTCGCGATTTGATGTACCCTCCAGCGAGCCCAAATGCCACTCGCGCAGGTCATCGACCAGCTCTATCGAGCGGCCCTCACCAGCAATTAGCTCAGCCGTATGCCGCGCCCGGCCCAACGGCGAGGAATACACACGGTCAAAGGTCACGCCACGCGCCTCAAACGCCGCGCGCGTCGCCAGCGCCTGCTCGCGCCCGCGCGCCGTAAGCGGCGAATCGTGCCCACCCTGCAAAATGTTCTGCACATTGAGCTCAGTCTGCCCATGCCGCACCAAATACAAATCTGCCACACGTCCTCCCCTCGCACCACCGCAAAGGGGACAGGTACCTTTGTGGTGGTTTACCGCCGGATCACACCGCGGTGACGCTCAGCTACACCAGTACGTCGACAAGCGGGCGCTTGGGTACGTGGTGCACCTGCGCCTCGTCGCGCCAGTAATTAATTGAGCCGTCGGGGTTGGAATCGATCGCATCGATCACCTGCGTCTCGGCCGGAACGCCAAACGCCATGATCAGCTTGAGCTCATACTTGTCGCTATCGAGCCCCATGGCATCGATCGCGTGGGGCGTAAAGGCCTTGAACATGCAGGCAGCCACCTCGGGCGTGGCGCTGCGGGCGGCGAGCATCATCGTCTGCGCGGCAATGCCCGTGTCGACCTCAGTAATAGGAGCGGCGGGCTTACCCGGAACGGCGCGCTCGGCAAGAATCGCGATGTAGCCGGTCGGGCGCTCGCCCTCATCGGGACCCGGCCAATCCTTGAGCGCACCGGCCCATGCAAGCTCGTCAAATACACGCGCGCAGTCCTCTGCACCGCTTACCACATGAAAACGCAGACGCTGAGCATTGGCACCACAGGGAGTCAGGTGCGCCAGCTCCGCCAGCTCAAGCAAAAGCTCACGCGGCACGCGCATGGACTCGTCAAAGCGACGGCACGTGCGGGCGCAGCGAACCAACGCATCAAACGCGTCCAAGCCGAGCTTTTCGCAACCCTGCTTTGCCATCGACTCAGCGCTTACCGGCGCTGCGGGAACTGCTTCGTTCATAGGGACCCCCAATTTCGGGCAATTGTTCTTAGGAAAATCTAACCTAAAACGTAGGCAATAACGAACAGGGCTGCAATGTTCTACACCTGTTGAATAGAAAATCGCGACGTGGGGAACAACGGAAACAATTCGGGGCCCTTTGGGTTACGTTTCGCCCTCCCCGACCCATACGCCAGCGCCTTTAGGCGATACTGGTTGTAACGATCAAGGCTTACGCCGCACGGAAAGGAGACATTATGGGCATCTTTAAGAACGATGACCAAAAATCGAGCCAGTTTGGATTTGACGAGAAAAGCATGGCAGGCAAGGCCGTCAAGGCCGTGCGCTGGATTTACGCCATCACGGGCGTCTTGGCGCTCGTCGCCGGCATCGCACTGCTGTTTGCGCCCGCCAAGTCCCTCGTCTTCCTAACGACCGTCTTGGGCTTCTACTTTGTGATCACGGCCGCGATCAGGCTGTTTACCGCTGTTTTCGAGCCACTGCTGCCCACCGGCTGGCGCGTGACGAGCATCATCTCCAACCTACTCATTATCTTGGGCGGCGTCATAATCCTGCGCAACCAGGCCTTCTCGACCGCGACGCTCACCACGATGGTGGTTATCGTGGCCGGCTTTGGCTGGATCGTCGAAGGTGTCATGTCCATTCTGGAGTCCGAGCTTTCGTCCAACCGTGCCCTCGCCATCCTGAGCGGCGCGCTCTCCATCATCGCCGGCATGTTCGTGTTTATCTATCCGCTGTGGTCGGCCAAGATGCTCGTCATCTTTAGCGGCGCCGCACTGCTGGTGTTTGGCGTAACGCTGATTGTTCGCGCTATTCAATTTGGCAAACTGGTGCACTAGATGCCGCGAACGCTCTTTATTGATGCAGACGCCTGCCCGGTCACGCGCGAGTCGATTGACTGCGCGCGGCGGGCGGGCGTCGCCGTCGTTATCGCCGGCAACAGCACACAGAACCTGGAACGCCACATTCGCCGCGACGATCCGCGCGACGTCGAGCATGCGCGACGCGGATTTTGGGTCACGACGCTCGATGTGAGCATGGGCGCCGACAGCGCCGACTTTGCCATTGTCGAACGCCTGCAGGCGGGCAATGTAGTCGTGACGCAGGACATTGGCTTGGCGAGCATGGTGCTCGGGCGCGATGCCGCCGCCATCGGCGTGCGCGGGCGCGTCTACGATAAGGCGACCATCGACATGCAACTGTTTATTCGCCACGAGGAAAAGAAGGTGCGCCGCGCCGGCGGTCGCACTCGCGGTCCGGCGGCATTTACCAGCGAAGACCGGGCCCGCTTTAAGCGCAACCTCACCGAGCTGCTGCGCTAACCAAGGTAGATTTTCGGGACATGCCCGGAAATCTACCTTTTTGTTTTGCGCGGTGTGAGCGCTCGGAATCCATGGCTCAACAAAAAACGGGCTTCAAAATGCCATGCGTCGCCGCATTGCGCAGGCGCCGAGCATGGCTATTTGAAGCCCATTTTTTTAGGCCTACTTAGAGGCCGAAGGCGGATAGGATAAGGCCCCAGCCGGCGCCGATGACGTACATCATGACCAGGAACACGGCGTTTTCACGAGCGCTGCGGTTGGTGCGGAACAGGACAAGATAGCCCACGCCGGCGGAAATGAGCGTGCCGGCGAGCATCGGCGCCAGCTGTAGCGCGCCCTCCAGGTACAGCTGCGTAATGACCACGCTGGCCGAGCAGTTGGGGATCAGGCCGACGAGTGCCGAGCCCAAGACGGCGAGCGTCTCGTTGCCACGCAGGAACTGCTCGATCGCGGACTCTCCGAAGGTCTCGAGCACGGCAACTAGAATCAGCGTCACCAGGAAAATAAAAACCGAAACCTGCACGGTGTGCGAGATCGCGCTGCGGATAATCGACAGGACGGGCGCACCTTCGTGGGAGTGACCGTGGTCGTGCCCATGGCCGTGGTGGTGCTCATGCTCGCCTGCGTGACCGTGGTCATGGCTGTGTCCGTGGTCGCGCTCGTGTTCATCTTCATCATCATCGCAACCGCAATGGTCGCGCTCGCACAACTCGTGGATGTGGTCGGCGCTCACGCCCGCCTCGGCCACTTCATCAATGATGTCGCCCCCGGTATGGTCGTCGTGCGCGCAGTTCACATGAGCCGGATTGGCAGCGGTCCCCAGCACGGTACGGCGAATCGCCGCATGCGCGCGGGCATTACGACGAAGGCCGCGGATAGCCGCGTCCACGATAAAGCCCGTGACCAGCGCGATCAGTGCCTTCGAAGCCAAAAGCATCGCCATGGTCTGCACGGGCACCTGCTCGGCGAGCAACAGCGGCAGCATCTCATCGGAGGTCGAGAGGAACACGGCGACCAGCGTGCCCAGCGTCACGACACGGCCGGCGTACAGCGTTGCTGCCATGGCCGAAAATCCGCACTGCGGCACAATGCCCAGCAGCGAGCCAGCCACGGGACCCGCAGCGCCGGCGCGCTTGATAGCGCCGTTGACGCGGTCGCCCGCAACGTGCTCAAGTGTCTCGAGGGCCAGATACGTCACCAACAAAAACGGCACCAGCGAGAGCGTGTCCTTGCCGGCGTCGAGCAGAATATCAATCAGCAAATCCATGACGGATGGAACCTTTCATGTCTTTCGGCAGCATTGTAAAAGTCCTAGCGGTCAACTAGGGTATTGTAGTTGTCCTAGGCGCGATGCCAATAGTTGCCCATGGTAAACTATCATCTCGCCATAACTCAATGCCACCGAGCCGCGCGACACGGCCCGTCCAAGGAGCAGTTATATGAACGTTTCACAAGCACTCGAATACGAGCGCCAGCCGTTTATCCCCATGTTTATCTATGGCGATCACGGCGCCATGGAGTCCGAGCGCCAGAAGGGCGAGGAGGCCCTTAAGGTGCTCGAAACCGAGTACTTTACCGCCGAGGGCGACCCCAGCTTCGACTTTGCCACCGTGCGCGGCCTGGCTGACCGCAACCGCGACCTGTGCGACCAGATTGGCGAGGCGCGCCTGCGCAACGTGACGCCCGCGACGCTTTCGCGCGGCCTGTCCGATGCCGACACCTGCGCTGCCATCGGCAAGATGCAAAAGCGCACCGCCGCGTCCGTCATGCGCGAAATCCGCGGCGACCGCGACGCGCTCGGCGTGGCCTACGCCCGCAAGCCCATCCAAGGCACGGTGCTGGGCATCGACATCGAAACCACCGGTCGCGCGCCCGAGCGCGGCTACATCATCAACGTGGGCTGGGAAATCATGGAGCTCACCAGCGACGCCGTGCCGCATGACGCCGAAGCACACTACTGCGGCCTGCCCGACATCTATCGCGGCGAGGACGTGCCGCTGTCGAATATCCACCACATCACTTGGGACGACATCGACGGCAAAACGCCCTTCCGTGAGAACAAGGGACTGCAGAAGCAGCTGCTCAAGCTTATGAAGAAGTACCCGTACATGGCGCATAACGCCGCGTTCGAGGACAGCTGGTTCAAGATTCACCTGGACGGTTACGCCGAGGCGCGTCGTGCCGGCAAGATTATCGTCATCGACTCGCGCCAGATCTGCCGCAGCCTGGATGCCGACGTCCGCTCGCTCCCCCGCGAATCCGCCCCCGCCGCGCTCGAGAACTGGGCGCGCCGCCGTGGAACCCTCGCCGCCGACGCCTACGAGCAGCATCTGGGCCTGGACGACACCGACCTCATGCTCCGCACCGTCCAAGCCGAGTTCAACCTCAAGAACCTATTTGCCAAGTAGAAACGTCTACGACAAACACGGCGTAGATCACGAGCGGCCCCGCAGCGGGAAACCCCGCAGCGGGGCCACCCTACGTTCCACAGATAGATTTGCCATCACAAATTCTGAACCCTCATTTTGAACGATTTCGGCCAATTCCCGACGCGTAATTCGTTGTCGGATGGTGATGCATCACTATCAAATGTGCGGCAGTTGAGTATTTATATGCTATAGCTAAGCTGCGAAAACTTTTATTTAGGGCATACCAGCCCATAATTGCGTCAAGCTTTTGGACAGCATTTGGTTAGACCTCTAAAACGGCTTTTCCACTCAGCGCCATCAACACGACATTAGCTGACACGATATATACCATGAGTATCGTATTGTCACATACCACTGCAAAAGCGGTCTACCAGGCCGCGCATTCGGTGTCTGCGAAAGGCATCGAATCCTGTAGTCCTGCCGCGATTTACGGATCATGTCCCACCGGAACGCTCCTTGACGCAGCCACAGAATGGCTCACCAAAAATGATGTTTCCCTCGACGCAAATGATTCCCTCGAGGTGATGGTGTTTGATCGCAGGAATGCGCGCTATGCAATGAACTGTCAGTGCCACGTTTCTTCAAAACGATTCTCGAACTCACGCTTTATAGAGCTCAAAGATGGCATCTTCATTGTTGGCGTTGAGCTTTGCGCACTTCAGGCCGCCACCTATCTTTCTTTTCGCGAACTAGTGGAGTACTACTTTGAACTGTGCGGCGCTTATTCCCTTGGAACCGACTCTTCCACCTCCTATACCGAGCGTTTCGCGCTCACCTCGACCGAAAGGTTAAAGCAGTTCTTTAATTCCATTACCAGATGCGACGGTTTGGCCCTTGCCCGAAAGGCGATCCAATGTGTACGCGATGGATGCCGGTCTCCTATGGAAACGGCCTTTGTCATGATGCTAACGCTGCCTAAAAGCGAAGGAGGACTTGGTATTAAGGGAATTGAGACCGATTACGAGGTGCAGGTCACCGCTGCCGCAAAGAATCTCACGAGACGCAAAAAGTTCTTTATGGATGCATATCTAAAGAAATCTCGCACAGACATTGAATACAACGGTTTTTATCATGACGCGGAAGAAGACCGCGCCATCGATGAGGAGCGCAAGAATGCGCTTGCGTCCATGGGATACGGAATCATCACCGTCAGTCGTTATTCCTTTATGCATGCCAGCGCTTTTGTTAGGGTCATGGAAGCAATCCAGCGGAAAGAGGGCGTACGCCCCTCGCGTCTGCCAAAAGACTTTCAAATCATGCAAGAGGACCTGAGACAGTTTGTACTCAGAAGGCTTATAGAAGAGAAAAAGCGAATTCAGAAGCAGCTCCGCCAGGATTCCGAAGATCGTCAACGAATCGACCTCGAAAAAGCAACACTCGAAGGCATCACGCTGGATGACCCGACAATTAATGAAGTTCCGGCAATCGATGACATGCAGACAGTCGAATCCGACAGCCCATCATTTGCCCAAACAAGCAGCCTCGCGCCCGAGGGCAGGATCTTCGGTGCCGGAAACTAGGCCGGCTAACAAGGTGGGTACCCCAGCGACGTGCAAAATTGCGAGTATTCAGCAGAGCCGGGTGTCTATCACCCTCGAGTGGATCCAAATGTGAAGCGAAATCACTCTTGCGTGAGAGCGTTAGGCAGCATTTGAGGAAGAACTCATCGGATTAACACCCTAAGATAACTCTTGAACTGCATTATATGGCCTGCAATAAATTACCAGACCCCCTATCGTTGCAGAATACTCCAATTTTTGCACGGCTCAGGGGCACCCACCCCGGCATCGGCTATCAAAACCGCTCAGTCCGGAATCTCGTCCACTATTCCCCATCATTTTGTGCAACGAATTACCTGAACGTCATTGACATATGAACATACACTCATATAATCGGAAGCAAGTTATATGAGCGCATGTTCATATGAAAGGATATTGCAATGAGCATCCGCGTTGATGAAACGAAACCCGACACCGAGGCCACCGAGCCCGTGATCCCCACCACCTGCTCACCCGAGGACCTTCCCGACGAGGAGCTTCTCTACGACCTCGCCGACCTGTTCAAGGTCTTCAGCGACACCACGCGCATCAAGATTCTCTATGCCCTCATGGGCCGCGAGCTCTGCGTGGCCGACATCGCCGAGGCGACCGCAACCTCGCAGTCGGCAGTATCGCACCAGCTGCGCACGCTCAAGCAGTCGCACCTGGTTAAATTCCGACGCGACGGGCGCAATATCCTCTACTCGCTCGCCGATGACCATGTCTACACCATGCTCAACCAGGGCATGAGCCACATCTGTGAATAGCAACCAACCACGGTACCAGCGCGGCCTGCACCCAAGCCGCAAATACGGGGAAAGGAATCCACCATGAAAAAGCAGTTTAAACTCGACGAGATCGACTGCGCCAACTGCGCGCGTGAGCTTCAGGACGAGCTGGCCAAGCTCGAGGGCGTCAAATCCGTGTCCGTCAACTTTATGACCCAGAAACTGACGCTCGAGGCCGATGATGCTGAGTTCGACGAGGTGCTCAACCGCGTTGTAGAGTTTACGGCCGACGCCGAGCCGGACTGCGAGATCATTCTCTAGCCCAGGTTTACGCCAACCTGCAAGGCCGCGATTGCCGCGACCTTTGCTCGCGAAATTATATGAGCGAGTGTTCATACATTCAAATGGGAGGATACGAGTCATGGCCACCGCCGACCCCAAGAAGAAAAAGAAGAAGCGCAAGAAGAAAGAGTCACTCGAGCATAAGCGCAACCGCATCCTGGTAGCGCTGGGCATTTTTGCCGTAGTGTACGCCCTCGATGAGTTCGGCACCCTCACCGCCGCATTCGATACCCCGGGCGACATCTACGCCAGCTTCGCACTGTTCCTCGTGCCGTTTTTGATTGCCGGCTACGACGTGCTCCAAAAGGCATACAACAACATCCGCCGCGGCAAGGCGTTCGACGAGAGCTTCCTCATGGCCGTCGCGACCATCGGCGCGTTTGCCATGGTGCTCTTCCCCGATACCGACCCGCACATGGCCGAAGGCGCCGCCGTCATGCTGTTCTACCAGGTCGGCGAGCTGTTCCAGGCATACGCCGTGGGCAAGAGCCGTAAATCGATCAGCGCCATGATGGACATCGCACCCGACTACGCCAACGTCGAGCAACCCGACGGCTCACTCGAACAGGTCTTCCCCGATGACATCGCGGTCGGCACCGTGATCGTGGTCAAGCCCGGCGAGCGCGTGCCTATCGACGGCGTCATCGTCGAGGGCGAAACCCAGCTCGACACCGCCGCCCTTACCGGTGAGTCGGTCCCCCGCCCGGCCAAAACCGGAGACGATATCATCAGCGGCTGCATCAACATGACGGGGCTCATCCACGTGCGCACCACCAAGCCCTTTGGCGAGTCCACCGTCGCACGCGTCCTGGAGCTCATGGAGAATGCCAGCGAAAAGAAGGCACGCACCGAGAACTTCATCACGCGCTTTGCCCGCATCTACACGCCCGCCGTCACCGGCGCTGCCGCGGTGCTCGCGCTCGGCGGTGGCCTGGTCACCGGTGCCTGGTCCGACTGGATTCTGCGCGGCCTGACCTTCTTGGTCGTCAGCTGCCCGTGCGCGTTGGTGATCAGTGTGCCGCTCAGTTTCTTTGGCGGCATCGGCGGCGCATCCAAGCTGGGCGTTCTCATCAAGGGTTCTAACTACCTCGAGACGCTCGCCGACGTGGACACCGTCGTCTTTGACAAGACGGGCACCCTCACCAACGGCACGTTCTCGGTGGTCGCGGTACACCCCAAGGCCGGCTATACCGAGCAGTCGTTGCTCGAAGTCGCAGCCCTTGCTGAGTCGTTCTCCGATCACCCCATCGCGCAGTCCGTACGTGTCGCCTACCAGGGCGAGGTCGACCCCAAGCGCGTAAGCGACTCCACCAACGACGCGGGCCATGGCGTGACGGCAACCATCGACGGCAAGCACGTCGTCGTTGGCAACGCAAAGATGCTCGCCGCGGCCGGAGTCGAAGCGCCCGATTGCGAGGTCGTCGGAACGATTCTGCATGTGCTCGTTGACGGCGTGTACGCCGGCCACATCGTGATTGCAGACACCGTCAAGGCCGATGCTGAGCAAACGATTCGCGACCTGCACGCCGCCGGTGTCAAGCGCACCGTCATGCTCACGGGCGACCACGAGGAGGTTGCGGCGTCTGTGGCCAAGCAACTCAGTCTCGACGAGTTCCACGCGCAACTGCTGCCGGGCGATAAGGTCGAGCGCGTCGAGGCGCTGCTTGCAACCGAGAGTGGCAAGGGCAAGCTCGCCTTTGTGGGCGACGGCATCAACGATGCGCCCGTGCTTACGCGCGCCGATGTGGGCATTGCCATGGGCGCTATGGGTTCTGACGCTGCGATCGAGGCCGCCGATGTCGTGCTCATGGACGACAAGCCGTCCAACATTTCCCGCGCGATCCGTGTGGCACGCAAGACCATGGCGATTGTTTGGCAGAACATCATCTTTGCGCTGGGTATTAAGCTGCTGATTTTGGTGCTTGCGGCGCTCGGCATCGCCAACATGTGGCTTGCTGTGTTCGGCGACGTGGGCGTGGCGATCATCGCCATCCTGAACGCCATGCGCGCGATGGGTGTCAAGAACCTGTAGCACTCGTGGTCCCTCCGGCCGGGGCCGGGCTTGGTTTTGAAAACGTCCTCACGCATGAGGCCCGCCTTTCCTGCTCCTGCGGAGCAACGGAAAGACGGGCCTCGCGCTGCGGAGTGTTTTCAAAACCAAGCCCGACCCCGGCCTACGGTGACGTTGCTGGTGGTTCTTGGGCATCGCTTGCTGGCAGGGCTCCTTTGCTGAAATGGACTTGGCCGAAAGGGCCGCTGGTCCCAGTCGCTGGTTCGCGCTTTGCGTGAACTCCGCGCTACTGTGGGACAGTTAGGCTTCTGTTGTTGGACCCGCTGCATCTTCCCGACCCAACATCGCCCGTAGCTTCTCAAAGCTCTCCTCGCTCAGGCAGTGCTCCATGTGGCAGCCCTCTTGCGACGCGACCTCAGCCGAAACGCCCGCATCCTCCAGCAGCCCCACGAAAAAGCAGTGACGCTCCCACATTTGACGAGCGACCTCCAGACCACGCTCCGTCAGATGAACATCTCGCTTGCCCATTTCGACGTAGCCGTTGTTCTCCAACGTCGCCATAGCTTTTGAAACGCTTGCCTTAGTTACGCCAAGGTACTCTGCAACATCAATCGAGCGCACGATGCCCTGACGTTCCGACAGAACGTAGATCGATTCGAGATAGTCTTCTCCGGATTCACGTAGGGCCATGGGCCGCCTTTCGCGATGATTGCTAGTTAGCTTTTGGATACTTTTCACAGCTTACTTTACCGCAAAAGTTGCCCATGTCTTACTACTTTGCCTAAAAGTTAGCCGTGTTTCACAAAACGTGCGGGACGAAAACAAAATGGGGACGCCCCGCAAGGAGTGTCCCCAGGTGCCGGCAGAAAAGGAGCGTCCCAAAGTGCCGAGCCGCAGCTATAACAGGCCAAAGTGCTTTGCGGCGTTGTAGATCCCATCGTCGTCCACGGCGGTCGTCACGTAGGTCGCCGCAGCTTTCACCGTGTCCTGCGCGTTGCCCATGGCCACACTTGTGCCCACGGCCGAGAACATCGACAGGTCGTTCTCGCCGTCGCCAAAGGCAATCGCTTCACTCGCGTCGATGCCCAGGCGCTCCAGCGTCGCCGCCACACCCAGGTCCTTGCCGCCGTTGGCCGGAATAATGTCGCAGAACAGGTCGCACCAGCGCGTGGTGAGCGAATGCGACACGGCATCGGTCACGATATGCTCGTCAACTGGGTCAACAAAGGCACAGAACTGATAGACCGGCGCGTCAAAGGCATGCTCAAACGGCTCCTCGTGGTAGACGATTCCCGCGTTGCTGCCAGCCGTCACCACGCGCTCGGACAGGCGGTTCACAAACGAGTTCTCGCCCTGCATGCACAGTGAGTCGTAGCGCCCCTGCGCCACCTGGTCCACAATCACCGCAACGTCGTCCGGATCGATCGGGCAGCTGCGGTAGACGCCCTTGGCATCAAAACAGTGCTGGCCCGAAAGCGTAATGTACGCATCCCAGCCCAGGTCGAACAGCCAGTCCGGCATCTGGTAGGTCGGACGGCCCGTGGCGATCACGCACGCAATCCCCTGCTCGCGAAAGCTGTCGAGCACCTGCTGCGCCGACGCCGGAATCCGGTGGGTCTTAAAGCTCAGCAGCGTACCGTCGATATCGAAAAACGCGGCTTTGATCATTCTCGCCTACTCCTCGCCCTCGAGCTTTTCGCTCGCCTCGAGCCACGCCATCTCCAGCTCGTCCATGGCGGCGTGAGCCTCGTCGATCTTTGCCTGCTGCTCGCCGAGCGCCGTGTAGTTGGTGGGATCGACCTGGGCCATGGCGGCCTCGGCCTCCTCCACGCGGGCGCGCTGCGTCTCCATCTTGCGCTCGAGCGAGCTCACCTCGCGGCGGAGCTTCTGACGCTCGGCGTTGGAAAGGCCGTTGGGCTGACCGCTCGACTTGGGCTTGTCGGCAGCAGCCGCCGCACCGGTGTCGAACGTGCCGGTCTTAGCGCTCGGCGCGCCCACGGGCTCGCCCTCGGCGGTAGCGTTGCACAGGCGCAGGTACTGGTCCACGCCGCCGGGCATATGCGTCAGATGGCCATCGAGCAGTGCCCACTGTTGGTCGGTCACGCGCTCCATCAAAAAGCGATCGTGTGTCACCAGGATCAGCGTGCCGGGCCAGCCGTCCAGCAGGTCCTCGACAATCGCGAGCATGTCGGTATCCAGGTCGTTGCCCGGCTCGTCCAGGATGAGCACGTTGGGCTCGTCCAGAATCGTCAGCAACAGCGACAGGCGACGGCGCTGGCCGCCCGAAAGATCGCCGATGCGGCTCCAGAGCTGCTGCGTCGTAAAGCCCAGACGCTCGCAGAGCTTCTCGGGCGAAGTCTCCTTGCCGTCGATGACGTAGTACTTCTTATAGTTGCCGAGCACCTCGCGGATCATGTCGCCCATGTAGGGTTCGAGCTCCTCGAGCTGCTGCGACAGCACGCCAAAGCGCACTGTCTGGCCAATCTTCACGCGGCCGCGCGTGGGTTCAATCTTGCCCTGGATCACGTCGAGCAGCGTCGACTTGCCGGCACCGTTCTCGCCCAGCAGGCCATAGCGGTCGCCCGCACCAATGAGCCAGGTCACGTCAGAGAGCACCTGCTTGGGCGCGCCATCGGTATCCGCATAGCCGGCGTCCACGTCGACCACATCGATAACCTGCTTGCCCAGGCGGCTCACGGCGAGGCGCTTGAGCTCCAGCTCGTCACGCACGGGCGGCACGTCGGCGATCAGCTCGCGAGCGGCATCAACGCGAAACTTGGGCTTGGTGGAACGCGCCTGGGCGCCGCGGCTCAGCCACGCGAGCTCCTTGCGCGCCATGTTGCGACGGCGTTCCTCGGTAACCGCGGCCATGCGGTCGCGCTCCACGCGCTGCAGGATATATGCGGAGTAGCCGCCCTCGAAGGGATCGACCTGGCCGTCGTGGACCTCCCACATGCTGGTGCAGACCTCGTCCAAGAACCAGCGATCGTGCGTGACCACGAGCATTGCGCCCTGACCGCGCTGCCAGCGAGCCTTAAGATGGCGTGCAAGCCAGTTGATGGTGCGCATGTCCAGATGGTTAGTGGGCTCGTCGAGCATGAGCACGTCGTAGTCGCCGATCAACAGGCGCGCGAGGTCCACGCGGCGGCGCTGGCCACCCGAAAGCTCGCCCACCGTGCCCTCCCAGGGCACATCGCTAATGAGACCGGCGAGGATCTGGCGCGTGCGGGGGCTCGACGCCCACTCATACTCGGGCGTGTCGCCCACGACGGCATGGTGCACGGTGTCGGTGTCGACAAGCTGGTCCTTTTGGCCGAGCAGGCCGATCGTGGTGCCGCGACGATGCGTCACGCGGCCGTCGTCGGGCTCCAGCGTGCCGGCGAGCACGCTCAGCAGCGTCGACTTGCCGTCGCCGTTTTTACCGACAATACCAATACGGTCGCCCTCGCCCACGCCGAGCGTCACGCTATCGAAAATATGCTTGGTGGGAAACTCTAGGCTGACGGAATCGCATCCCAAAAGAATCGCCATATGCCCTGCTCCTTCGTAGAAATTCAACGTTGTCCATAATAGCAGCGAAAAGGCGGGCCGCACACGACACAAAAAGGCGGACCATCTCCCAAAAGAGATGACCCGCCTCTCCAATCAGTCCCGTGGCAACCGTGGCCGCCGCGGGCCTCAAGCATGTCCCGGACTAGGAGAACATGCCGGTGAGGTAATCATTCAGCCGCTTATCCTTGGGCCGTTGGAAAATCTCGTCAGTCTCGTCGTACTCGACCATATCGCCCATGTAGAAGAACGCCGTGCGGTTGGACACACGCGACGCCTGCTCCATGTTGTGCGTCACGATGACGATGGCGCGGTCGGCAACGATCGATGACATCAGGTCCTCGATCGCCAGCGTCGAGATGGGATCGAGCGCCGAGCAGGGCTCGTCGAACAAGATCACGTCGGGGTTGAGCGCCAGCGTGCGCGCGATGCACAGGCGCTGCTGCTGACCGCCCGAAAGCGCATAGGCGCTCTTGTCGAGCTTGTCCTTGACCTCGTCCCACAGCGCCGCGCCGCGCAGGCTCTCCTCGACCATGCGGTCGAGTTCGTCGCGGTCGGTGATGCCGTGGCGCCTAGGCGCAAACGTGATGTTGTCGCGAATGGACTTGCGAAACGGGTTGGGCTGCTGGAACACCATGCCAATGGAGCGACGCAACTCGTAGGTGTTCTCGGTCTTGGTGTTCACGTTGCGCCCGCGATAGTTGATCTCGCCCTCCACGCGGCAGCCGCGAATCTCGCGATTCATAAGGTTGAGGCTACGCAAGAAGGTCGACTTACCGCAGCCCGAAGGCCCGATGAGCGCCGTGATCTCGCCCTTGTGAAAGTCGAGCGACGTGTCGTGCAGGGCATGGTGGTCGCCATAGTACACGTTGACGTCCTTGGTGGAGAGCACGACCTCGTCGCTCACGGCCTTGCCGCTCACGCGCACGCGCTTCTCGCTCTCCCCCACACTCGATAGAAAGTCCTGGGTGTCGGACGCGGCCGCTTCGGTTGCGGGCGTTGCATTTATCTCGCTCATTCGGCCGTCATCTTCCTTGCCAGTTGCTTGCCCACAATGCGGGCGATTACGTTAAACAGCAGCACGCAAATCATCAGCAGCGCCGCGGTGCCCCAGACGATCTGCTGGGCCTCGGGGCTGCCTTCGCCATAGATCTTGTAGATGTGCACGGCGAGCGACTCGCCGGGGCGGAACACGTTCCAGGCGCAGGTGGGGCTCGACAGGTTAAAGCTCAAGAAGTTCAGGCGAACCGGCGAGCTCATGCCCGAGGTAAAGAGCAGTGCTGCGGCCTCGCCAAACACACGGCCGGCCGAAAGCACGATGCCGGTCACGATAGCGGGCATGGCCTCGGGGATCAGGATGTGCAGCGTGGCCTCCCAGCGAGTGAGGCCCATGGCCAGGCACGCATCGCGCTGGGCCTGCGGCACGTCCTCGAGCGCCTGCTGGATCACGCGCACCAGGATGGGGATGTTGAACATGGTGAGCGCGACGGCGCCGGAGATGATGGAGTACTTCCAGCCCAGCTGCACCGAGAACACCAGAAAGCCGAACATGCCGACGACGATGGAAGGCAGCGAGGACAGCGTCTCGATGGCGGTAGAGGCGATGTCGCGGATAGGGCCGTTCGGCGCGTACTCAACCAGGAAGACCGCTCCGCCTAGGCTGATGGGCACCGAGATGATCAGAGTGATCAGCAGCAGGTAGAACGAGTCGAACAGCTGGTAGAGCACGCCGCCCTGCGTTCCGTTGGCGCGCGACGGCTCTGTGAGAAAGCCCGGCTGGAACAGCGTCGAGATGCCCTCGAACAGGATATAGGCCACCATGGAGATGACGATGAGCATGACGATGGCGACGATCGCCGTCAGCACGCCCGTGGCGATGCGATCCTGCTTTTGGACACGCCCGAGCCTCGCCTCGTCGATGTGGATGCGCGTGCTAGCCACGAGCCTTCGCCCCCTTGCGGCCAATGAGATGGATGATCAGGATGAAGATGAGGCTCATGCCCATCAGCAGCAGACCGAGTGCCCACAGGACGTCGTCCTGGGCCGAGCCCTCGGCGTAGACCGCCATGGACGTGGTGAGCGTGGTGGTGATGGTGGACGCCGGCGACAGCAGCGACGTCGGCATGGCCTCGATGCCGCCGATTACCATGCGCACGGCGAGCGTCTCGCCAAAGGCGCGGGTCATACCCAGGATGACCGCAGTCATGAGCGACGGCATGGCAGACTTGAGCACCACGTGCCAGATGGTCTGCCAGCGGGTGTAGCCCAGCGCGAGCGAGCCCTGACGGTAGCTGTCGGGCACGGCACGCAGGCCATCGACCGAAAGCGTGGTCATCGTCGGCAGGATCATGACGGCCAGCACGATGGCGCCGGGCAAGATGCCCAGACCCGTGCTCACATGGAAAACGCTCTTCATAAGGCCGACGACCACGTGAAAGCCAATAAGGCCAAAGACGACCGAGGGAATACCGGTCAAAAGCTCAATAAGCGGCTGAAAGATCTTGGAACCAAACTTAGGGCTAATCTCGACCGCAAAGATGGCAGAGCCGATGGCGATGGGCAGCGCGATGAGCGTGGAGAGCACCATGACCGCAAACGAGGTGACGATCAGGGGCAGGGCGCCGGTGTAGGGCAGGCCGTTTTTGGCCGTGTTGGCCAGGTCCCACTTGGTGCCGGTGAAGAACTCGACGACCGAGACGCCGTCCTTGATAAAAGCCGAGAGGCCCTTTTGGGCGACCATAAAGATGAGCGCGGCAACGACAAGCGTCACGAGCGCTACGCACGCGCCCGTGACGCCCAGGCCCACGTTCTCAAGATCGCGCTTTGGCAGCTGTTTTGCCATTGCAAACCTTTCCGGGGCGATTATTTATTTAGCAGAGACCTTGCCGCTGGCGTCCTTGACGACCTTCATGGCAGAGACGGGGATGAAGCCCTGCTCCTCGACGAGCTTGCCCTGGACGTCGTCGGAGAGCATGAACTCCAGGAAGGCCTTGGTGGCCTCGTCGGCGTCCTTTGCGCAGTACATGTGCTCGGTAGCCCAGATCTTGAAGGAGTCGTCGGTGACATTCTTGCTCTTGGGCTCGACACCCTCGACCTTGATGGCGTTGAACTTGGAGTCATCAAAGTGTGAGAAATCGAGGTAGGAGATGGCGTTGTCGGTGCTGCCCATCTGAGTCTGGACGTCGCCTGATTTGTCGAGCTCGGCGTCGCCCTTAAAGTCGACGGCCTCGTCGCCAAAGACGGCAGCCTCGAAGGTGGCGCGGGTACCGGAGCCGGCCTTGCGATTGAGCACGACGATGGTAGCGTCGTCGCCGCCGACCTCCTTCCAGTTGGTGATTTGGCCGGAGAAGATGCCCTTGAGCTGCTCGAGGGACAGATCGTCGACCGTCACGTTCTTGGAGACGACGGGGCCCATGCCCACGACGGCAACCTCGTGGTCGACGAGGTTCTTGACCTGGTCGGCCTCGAGCTTGGTCTCGGCGAAGACGTCGGAGTTACCGATGGTAACGGTGCCAGCGGCGACGGCGGTCAGACCCTTGCCCGAACCGTTACCCGAACCGGAAATGGAGACGTCGGGGTTGGCGTCCATGAACTTCTCGGCAGCAGCCTCGACGAGAGCTTGGAACGAAGAGGCGCCGTCGTAGGTCACCTCGCCGGAGACGGACTCGGCAGCAGCGCTACCCTTGTCGGCGGCGTCGGATGCGCCGGAGCCGCCGCAACCAACGAGACCGAGACCGACGATGCTGGCAAGACCACCAGCGAGGCCGAGGAACTGACGACGAGAATAAGCCTGATCGAGCATGATCTTCCTTTCATACATGCGACTCGCGGGCACCCTGCCCGCTTTGCTGTTTGGAAAGATACGGCCCCGATCGGGCGACGACCGCGTTATCTGCGGTTTCTTACGGGCTATTGATAGACCCTTACCGCAAGCTCTGCCCAGCCTTTACAAACGGATAACAATCCAGCGCCGAACATGGCGCACCTTTTACACCAGAGCAAAGTAGTCATTGGGGACGTTCTTGTTTGACTAGTCATTTTAGAACGTCCCCAATGACTACCCCAGCAACGCCGATGTTTTGGCGACGACAGCGAAAGCCCGCCAGAGCGAGCAAGGTGCCTTGAAACAAGGCGGCATTGACCTTCTGGTCATGCCGCCGAAGTTGAAAGGCAGATTGCCGCTCTGGCGGGCTTGCAGCGTCGACTGGTTACGCGGTTTGGTAAAACCGCGTAACTATAGTTCGAGTTCGTTGAGACGCAGGATTGCCACGATGTAAATCTTGAGTGCTTGCTTGAGCTGCTCTTCGTTGGCGCACTCGTTGGGACCGTGCATCTGGCCGCCCCACTCGGGCAACTCAAGGCCGGTCTCTTCGGGGCCAAACGAGACGGCGCGGGCAAAGTTGCGTGCGTACGTGCCACCGCCCATGGCAAAGGGTTCGGCATGCTTGCCGGTGAACTCGTTATAGGTATCAATAAGCGCCTTCACGGCCGGATCGTCGGCAGAGACCGAGAACGGCACCTTCGCACGACCCACACGGCACGTCACGCCAAAACGGCCCACGAGCGGATCGAGCTGCTCGCGGATGGTATCGGCACTCGTGCTGTCGGGGAAGCGCACGTCGATGACCTGCTCAATATGGCCATCCGCCACGCGGGTGACGCCAGCGTTGCAGGTAAGCGGGCCAAACGCCGGACTCGTCGCATCGATACCTAGGCCGCGGCCATAGGCGTCCGCATGCACAAAAGCCAGGAACTTGACGAACTCGTGCTCGGCAGGTCTCAGCAGGCGCTCGTCGCGCGCACCAAACGCATCCTCGGCCTCGCGCAGATACGCCACGATGAGGCCGACGGCATTGATCGTTCCCTCGGGCATCGAGGCATGACCGCCAATGCCGTGGGCGAAAATCTGGGCATGTCCGTTGTCGAGTGCTGTGATCTCCAGGCGGTCGGCGTTCTCGACCGGTGCCGGCAGCTCATCGGCGTCAATCGCAAGCTCGCAGATAGACTGCGACGGAATGGCGTTGCTCGCCTCGGCACCGCTCCAGGACACAATACGACCGCCGTCGATCTTGGAGCTCACAAATGTCGCCCCAAACTGGCCCTTCTCGGCATTGCAGACCGGGAACTCGGCATCGGGCGTAAACAGAAAGTCGGGGTCTGCGTGGTTCTCCAGATAATGGTGAACGTCGGACATGCCCACTTCCTCATCGCAGCCCAGCAGCGCGCGGAAGGTATAGCGCGGCACAATGCCGTGTTTGAGCAGATAAGCGCCAGCGTAGAGCGACAGCACCGCCGGGCCCTTGTCGTCGATCACGCCGCGGCCGAGCAGCCAGCCCTCGCGACGCTCCATCGCAAATGGGTCGGTATTCCAGCCGGGGCCGGCAGGCACCACGTCCACATGGCAGATAGTCGCGAGCTGCTTATCGCCGCGACCCGGAATATCGGCGATGCCCACAAAGCCCTCGTCATCGCTCGTCTGGTAGCCGAGCTTTTGCGCAATGCCGAGCGCGCAATCGAGCGCATCACGGACCGGGCGGCCAAACGGCGCACCGGGCTCCGCATCGGCAGCAACGGCCACAGACGGATAGCTCACCAGCTGCTCGATATCGGCGACGACATCCTCCCAGACCTCGTCGACATATTCGGCAACGCTCTGCTCCACCTGATTCATGGACGACCTCCTTACCAATGAGCGGCGAGCGCGCTCGCCCCTCACATTACGTCATTAGATAGCGAAAAGTTTAGCAAGCTCGGCCACCGAGTGCACCACCGCATCGGCACCCGCCGCCTCGTGCTCGCCCGGCGCCGCCGCGCCCGAATAGATGCCGATGCACGGCACGCCCATTGCGTGCGCGCCCTCCACATCGTTAAAGCGATCGCCGATCATCACGGCATCGTCGGCCGTCGCGCCGAGCGCCGCCAGGGCATCGCGGACCGAATCGGCCTTGGTCTCGCGTCCCTGCGGCGGATTCATGCCAATCACCGCCTCAAACTGAGAGAGCCCGAGCTCACGCACCATGTCGATGCACTTGGCCTCCATGCGCGACGTCGCCACGGCCATACGTTTGCCTTGGGCGACCAACCCATCCAGCAGCTCGGGGACCCCATTGAACACGGGATACTCCTCCGGTCCCAGTTCATCAAAAAAGGCGCGGTACTCATCGGCCACCACAAGCGACTCCTCGCGGGAAAAGCCGTAAAAGTCGTGAAAGCTCTTCCACAGGGGCGGCCCGATCATGCGGCGCAGATCACCCATCTGCGCTTCCGAAAACCCGCGCGCGGAAAGCGTCTTGCGCGTCGAGGTCATCACCGCCCGGCCCGTATCTGCCACCGTGCCGTCAAAATCGAACAGCACGACCGGCCGCTTGCATATCTCCAGCGCCTCCATCGGCATCCCTCTTCCCCAGTTGACGATTTCCACACCGACACTTCAAACTGTTGACTATTCAACAATTGAACCTATAAATGTGGAACGACTCCACTATACTTGTCGCACTTTGCTCTCAGAAGGCGGCGCTGCCGCGCCCCAACGAAAGGTGCAATTATGTCTTTTGCCATCATAACCGACTCCACGTCGGACATCTCCCCCGCCCGCGCCCAAGAGCTCGGCATTTACGTCATTCCGCTGCATGTGATTATCGAAGGCGAGGACCTGCTCGACCAGGTACAGATCACCGCCCAGGAGTACGTCGCCCGCATGGCCGGCTCCGAGCAGCTGCCGCATACCTCGCAGCCGAGTGCCGGCGAGTTCAAGGCGCTGTTTGACCGCGTGCGCGCCGATGGCCACGACAGCGCGATCTTTATCTCGCTGTGCAGCGAGTGGTCCGCCTGCTATTCCAATGCATGCCTGGTCGCCGAGACCCACGAGCTCGACGTGCGCTGCATCGATTCGCGCACCGGCTCGGGTGCCGAGGGCCTGCTGGTGGAGTACGCGCTCGCCATGCGCGAGGACGGCCGCAGCCTGGACGAGACCGAGGCGCAGATCCGCGCGACGCTGCCCGACGCCCACCTGCTGCTGATTCCCCGCACGCTCGAGAATCTCGTTAAGAACGGCCGCGCGCCCAAGCTCGCCGGCCAGCTCACGCAAATGCTCAACATTCGCCTGGCCGTTTCGCCGGAGTGGAAATCGGGCGAGATCAAGGCCATAAAAAAGGGCCGCGGTGCCAAGCGCATCGTTACCAACACCATGGCCGATTGCCTCGCATTTTTGGCCGAGTATCCGGGCTCCAGCGTGCGCGTGCTCACGACCGGCGCCGCCGAGGAGCAGGAGCTTGTCAACGAGGCACTCGCGGGCCAGGACTACGTAGACGCCGGCACCGGCCCCATCGGCTGCACCATCGCCACCCACGTGGGCGTCGATGCCATCGCCATCAGCTACTGCCCCCGCTACCAGCCCATCCACTAGGGGCACCTTTACCTCTTGCGGTGGAATAGGGACTGTTTTTGGCTTATTAGCCGCCAATCAATCCCTATTCCACCGCAACTTAGAAGCAGTTCGTTTGGGACGGGGCTAAAAAGACTGGTATCAAACGTTTCAGACCAGTCTTTTTAGCCCCGTCCCATTTTAGCTACTCTACATCAGCCCGCTCAGGGCGATGTCGACGGCCTCGTTGAGGTCGTCAGTAATGTGTACCAGATCCGGATCGAGCGGGCTGATCATACCGGCGCTCATCACCGGGCCGTTGGGCCAGTCGAACAGACCCCCTCGCGGTACCCACTGGACAAAAATGGCAAATATGAGTACTGCCACCAAATTAGTAGCAGCAAAATCTCGCCGGAATCGATCGTTTCGATTAATTTCACGCCTTGCCAAGGCTCAAAATGCCGTATTTGGTGGGTTAGATATATAGAATAATGTCGAATTGGTATTCTATTCTTGCCAAATATTATGAGACTACATTAACAGCAGTACTCACATTTGACGTTATTTGACCACGGGGTCATTCGAAAACCCCTCCCCACGCCGCCAACCCGCCCCATAGCCGTCAAAAACCTTTAACAACAGCCGCCGCACGTTTTGGCACCGGCTGATTGCCACTCACGGATCGGTACCCCACTATTACCGAACCAAAATCGAAGTCGCGTATCTCATAAAGCTGAAATGACGTACCCTCATCCCAATGAACGCTGATAAGAATGGCTTTCAAATGAGCAACGGCACGCATCAATACGCCCTTTTCGGGAGCGCCCTATTCAAATTCAATAAAACGGTCGTCCACGCTTCGGATCCGCGCAAGCAAATCGTTATCTGCAGCAGCGGTCCAGACATCCGTTATACAACGCTGGAAGAATGGGAGAAAGCTGGCGATTCTTTCGATAGACGGGCGCAGATCGAAGATATCGTCACCAGCGCAAGCCCAGCGCGCGACAAACTCGAGCTCTTCCGCAATCTCTTTACTGGTCGCAAAGATGTCTACGCTCATGGGTACCGCAGAAAAGACGGAGGAATTGGCTATACGCCCGCCTGCGCAAATGAGTGGAAGTCAGGCATTTGCCCCAAAGCAAGCCACCAGAGAGTCAAATGCACGGAATGCAGCAGCCGCGTCTTCCCCGAGTTGAGCGATGCCGCGATCATCGCCCATTTCAGAGGCAATGACGATAGGCTTCGAGACGTTATAGGCCAATATGTGCTCGATAAAGACAGTAACACGAAAGTCCTGGTCATCGATTTTGACGGAGCCGATTGGAAAGAAGCGACGAAAGCCATTCGACATGTCGCAAAAAGCCACGGAATCGATGTCGCAGTTGAGCGATCGAGATCGGGCGACGGCGCACATGTCTGGTTTTTCTTCCTAGAGCTCGTCAGCGCAAAGACCGCACGAGATTTTGGAAGCAGCCTTATCACCGAAGCGGCGATACTGAACAAGACAATCACCTTCAAAGCATTTGACCGAATGCTGCCCGCGCAGTCCACCATTCCTGAGGGCGGCTTTGGAAATCTCATAGCGCTGCCTTTTCAAGGAAAAGCGCAGCGAAAAGGGAACAGCGTATTTGTTGACGAGCAATTTGAGCCCTTTCCCGATCAATGGCTTTACCTTTCGCAAATCCAGTTAATCCCGCGCGTGACGGTGCAAAATCTGATCGAGAGCATCGAAAATAGGTCACATGGAATAGCAGCTGTTGCGGCGGCAAACACCGGTGTGCCACATTCCCAGAGACTGCGAAAGCGGCTTCCGCTCACACCGCGGGACTTCCCGTCATCGCTGTCCGTCACGCAGACCGATATGCTCTATATCCCCGAAAAATCTCTGAGTCCCGCAGCTCAAATGGAAGTCCGCAGGCTTGCAACATTTGCCAACCCAGAATTCTTCCGCGCACAATCTATGCATCAATCGGTATTCGGCAAACCGCGGTTCATAGACCTCAGCGAACTTAGAGATGGCTACGTCGCGATTCCCAGAGGCTGCAAGGTTCAACTTGAGCGGCTGCTTCAAGAAGCCGGCGTTTCTGCCCACTATTCAGACAAACGCAAGTCGAGCCATCCAATTGCGATGGCATTTAAAGGGACTCTTCGCCCTGAACAGCAAATTGTCGCTGAACAGATGCTCAGCTATGAAGACGGGATCATGTCCGCACCGACGGGGTTCGGCAAAACCGTCATCGGAGCTTATCTTATTGCTGCCATTGGTCTTCCAACGCTCGTCATCGTTCCTAAAACTGCGCTCATTGCCCAATGGAAATCCCAACTCGAACGATTTCTCGACATCACGGACAACAGAGAGCCCGTCCGAACCCCAAAGGGACGAATCAGCAAAAGACAGCCTCCGCTCATTGGGCAAATCGGAGGAGGCAAGACCGCCATAAGCCGTCTCATCGACATTGCTTCATTCCAGTCGCTATCCGGCAAGGATCCCCAAACCGGCGAGTCATTAGCCAAGGAGTTCGTTCGCGATTACAGTCTCATCATCTGTGACGAATGCCACCATGCGGCCGCGCCACAGCTTGAGCTTGTCCTCAAGTCCGCTCCTGCCAAATATGTATATGGCCTTTCCGCAACGCCCGAGCGTTCGGACGGACTCACGCGGGCACTCTCGATGCTCTGCGGCCCGGTTCGCTATGTCGTCGATCCAAAAACGCAAGCAATCCAACAGGGGATTCAGCGCATTGTTAGACCGCGTTTCACCGGAATTCGATTACCCACCTACGGACCAGGAGCATCCTTTAACCAAATTCTCGATCTCCTGTGTGTACACGCCGCGAGAAACGAAGCAATTATCGAGGACGCCCTCGAGGCCGCATCAAACGGCCGGCATCCGCTTGTGCTATCTAAAAGAAAAAAGCATGCCGAAGAGCTATGCAGGCTACTTCAAAGCCGTGGACACGAACCCATACTCTTAACCGGAGAAATCGACGCCAAAGAAAGAAAAGCAATACTGAAGAGTCTTCCCAGCTTTGAGCATGATCATCGAATCATCGTCGCAACTGAAAGTCTTCTGGGCGAGGGCTTCGACCTGTCTTACCTTGACACTTTGCTCATTGCCACTCCAATATCTTGGGACGGCAGCATAACGCAGCAGGCAGGTAGGCTACACAGAAGCCACGAGGGCAAACAGCGGGTTGAGATATTCGACTATGTTGACCTGTCGATACCCATGTTCGCGCGCATGTACCAAAAGAGGCTCAAGACCTACGCCAAGCTGGGGTATGAAGTCTTTGCGGCAAACGACAACAGACAGGACGATCGAAACATCCTCGTTAGGTCGGCAAGAGCCGTGGAGGCTTTAGTGAATGACATCGAGAACGCATCGAAAAGCATTTTTATTGCCGCACCCTACGCGTCCGCCGCATGCCTTGAAAAGCTCGCCGCTGCACTCGCGGATGCCGCTACCCGTGGAATTGCCCTTGAGATTTCTATTGCTTCAACTCCACGCGATGACGTGAAAGCGATTTTTGCCGAGATGAACGTCAACTATCTCATCAAAGCCGAAGGACGCCTGTGCGCATCAGTGATTGACGAGGAAACTGTCTGGTACGGAGCTATTCCGTTGCTGGCTTTCCCAAAGAAAGAAGACTGCAGCATTCGTTTCAAAAGCAGCGAAGTCGCAGCCGAGCTTTTGAGCGAAATTCAGCGAAAAGTGGAACCGGAGGCCGCGGCGACGAACGGGGTACCCCCAGCAGTTGCGGTGAAATAGGGACTGTTTTTGACTTATTAGCCGTCAATCAATCCCTATTCCACCGCAACTTAGAAATCGGCAATCAGCCCTGCGGGCCCTGGAACAGCTCCTCATGCGAGCCCATTCTGACCAGCCGGATCACAGGATTAGTCTTATGCGGTAAGTAGAGAACGACCACGTCGACCAAGCCATCGGATAGGTGGAAATCGATGTGGCCGTTGTAGTTTCCGCCCGGGTTTGAAAGCTCATGGGCGCCATATTCCGCGGGAAGCGAGCCGTGAGCTGCAAGCTCTGCGACTGCCGCCTTAAACTCACTCTTTAGCTGCGGATGCATGCGCATCGTTCGTTTGTAGTCCGCCCTAAATTGAGCCTCGACTTTAATCTCGAACATCGCTATTCCTCATCGAGGAATGACATAAGCTCATCAGCGTTGTTGAATGACGGGCTATCGTCCGGCAAAATCCCCAACTCATGAGCCTCGGCGATCACCATGGCACGCCTCGTCGCCTCGTTGGGCACCTCCGCCCTTCCTACAATCTCAAAAGGAATCTTTCGCTGATTTACAAGCTGCCGAACGGCAAGATTGAGATAGGAATTGAGGCTGAGGCCGACCGAATCCAAGAACTCAGTCGCCTGTTCCTTGAGCCCCTCTTCGATGCGAACCGTCGTAGGCTTAACCGTTGCAGTAGACATACGCGACCTCCTCGCCTCGTCTTTTGCATCAGTATACCCCGTTTTGATGGCATACTGATGTTAAATAGCATCAGTATGCCGTTCACATTACTATAACAACAGTCACAGCGCCCTACATCAGCCCGCTCAGGGCGATGTCGACGGCTTCGTTGAGGTCGTCGGTGATGTGCACCAGCTCCGGATCGAGCGGGCTGATCATACCGGCGTCCATCACCGGGCCGTTAAGCCAGTCGAATAGGCCCTGCCAGTACTCGCTGCCTACCAGTACAAGCGGCATGCGCTTGACCTTATGCGTCTGCACCAGCGTGAGCACCTCGAACATCTCGTCGAGCGTGCCAAACCCGCCGGGAAACACAATAGCGCCCGAACTGTATTTGACGAACATGGTCTTGCGCACAAAGAAGTAGCGGAAGTCCATACCGAGGTTCACGTATTTGTTGAGCCCCTGCTCGTGCGGCAGTTCAATGCCCAAACCAACTGACTTGCCGTTGACGCTCGCCGCCCCCTTGTTGGCCGCTTCCATGATGCCGGGGCCGCCACCGGTGATAACCGCCACGCCGCGCTGGGCAATCTTACGGCCGACCATGCGCGCCGCCTTGTAGGCCGGGTCCGTCTTGGGCGTGCGGGCACTACCGAAGATGGTCACCGCAGGCCCTAACTCGGCAAGTGCGCCAAAGCCATCGACAAACTCGGCCTGGATGCGCAGCACGCGCCACGGATCGGCATGCAGCCAGTCGGTCGACTCCTCGGGCGCCAGCAGGTTGGCGTAGGTGTTGTCCTTAGGAATCATGGGGCCGCGCATGACCACGGGACCACGGCGGTACGTCTCGTCGTAGGCAAGCTCGCCCTCGACATTCTCGTTCTTAATCATGGGTGCTCCTATCGAGAAAAAGAAAAACGGGCGGGGTCGACGCCATGCGCCAAACACCCGCCCGAACATCAACTATTCGGTATGGTACCCACGATGCATCAAGCACTTGCAAGGCATCGGTCAGCGGTCGCGCAGACGGTGTTAGCAAACGTGATGACCGGCCAGCGCTCGCCCCTTGCCGTTGCCCACGCTCCGCAAGCGCCCGCGCCGCTCTTAGTAGTCCACCGCCGCAGGACTGTTCATCCAGTCGCTCACGAACGCACCGTAACGGCCCTCGATAATGGCCTGGCGGGCACGCTGCATAAGGTTGAGCAGGTAGTAGATGTTGTGCATCGACAGCAGAATACCGCCGAGCATCTCCTTCTGCGTGACCATGTGACGGATGAGCGCGCGGCTGTAGCCGCCCGTGCACACCGGGCAGGTGCAGGTGGGGTCGATGGGGCCGTCGTCGTGCGCAAAGCGCGCGTTGCGGAAGTTAAGGCGACCTTCACTGGAGAACGCCGTACCCATGCGGCCGGTGCGCGTCGGCAGCACGCAGTCGAACATGTCGATGCCCACGCCAACGCCGCGCACGAGCGTGGTAGGGTTGCCGACGCCCATGAGGTAGCGCGGCTTGTGCTTAGGCATGTACTCGGAAACCAGCGGTGCCAGAGTCTCGAACATGGTCTCGTGGTCCTCGCCCACCGAGTAGCCGCCGATGCCGTAGCCGGGGAAGTCGCCGCACTCCTCCAGGTGGCGCAGCGATCGAAGGCGCAGGTCCAGATGCATGCCGCCCTGGACGATGCCAAAGAGTGCCTGGTCATCGCGGGTGTGAGCCTTGTAGCAGCGCTCGGCCCACATGCTTGACAGCTCCACGGCGCGCTCGACGTAGGCGCGCGTGGCAGGATAGCCGGGGCACTGATCGAGCTGCATGCAGATGTCGGAGCCGAGCTTCATGGCGATTTCCATGTTGTCCTCGGGCGTCCAGAACACGTGGCGGCCGTCGTAGTCGTTGACGATAAAGCGCACGCCCTCGTCAGTGAGCTTGACGGCGTCGTTGTGGCTGAAGACCTGGAAACCGCCCGAATCGGTGAGGATGGGGCCGTGCCAGTTCATAAACTTGTGCAGTCCGCCCAGCTCGGCGATGGTGTCCTCGCCGGGACGCATGGACAGGTGGTAGGTATTGGCAAGCACGATCTGGGCGCCGAGCTGCTTGACGGTCTCGGTAGGAATACCCTTGACGTTTGCCTTGGTGCCCACGGGCATAAAGATCGGCGTCTCGATGTCGCCGTGCGGGGTGTGCAGCACGCCAGCGCGCGCGTGCGTCGTCGGGTCCTCGGCGATCAGGTCGAATTTAAAAAGGCTCTGGTCCATAAACTGGAACTCCTTGGTTGCGGTTCATACGCAAACCATTATACGGGCAACCCGCAAGGAGCACCGACTCGACAGAAACTGATGCATTAAACGACTAGTCGTCGGGGACAATCTTCAGCGCCATCTTGCAAAGAAGTGTCCCAATCTGCCGGCACTTAGGGACCGTCCCCAGGTGCCGGCAAGAGCGTCCCTTTCGACTAGTCATTTAAGAACGTCCCCAACGACTACATCTGGGATTATTTCCAACGGCCAAGGCAACGCCGATGCTCTGACAACGTCAGCGAGCGGTCGCCAGAGCGAACAAATTGGCATGAAAAGAGGACGGCATAGACCTTCTGGTCATGCCGTCCTCTTTGAATGACAAGTTGTCGCTCTGGTGACCGCGCAGCGTCGGCTGGTCCGCCGTTCGTTAGAACGGCGGAACCTGAGACGTAACCCCCTACGGCCGCTGGCCCATGCCGCCCTCGAGGGTGACGGTCTCGCCGTTCATATACTTAAAGTCGGGGCCGCAAAGCTGAACGACCACGCGGCCGATCTCCTTCTCGACGTCGCCGTAGTGACCAGCCGGCGGCATGTGGACGTTGGCCTTAAACGCCTCGGGATAGGCATCCTGGAAGTTCTCGAGCGCAGCGGTCCAAGCAAGCGGGCAAACGATATTGACGTTGATGCCGTCCTTGCCCCACTCGTTGGCGGCAACGCGGGTCAGGCCGCGGATGCCCTCCTTGGCGGCAGCATAGCTGCACTGGCCATAGTTGCCAAACAGGCCGGCACCCGAGGCAAAGTTGACCACGGAGCCCTTGGTCTCCTTCAGGTGCGGATAGGCCTTCTGCATGTACAGGTAAGTGGCATACAGGCCAGAGTAAATGGCAAGGTTAAACTGGTCCATAGTGTGATCGGCAATGGTCACGCCCGAGGCGCTGGCCTGAGCATTGTTGACGACGGCGTCGATGCGGCCGAACTCCTCAATGGCCTTGTCGATGACGTTCTGGACGACAGCCTCATTGTCCTGACCAGCCGAGACATCGGCCTGAACAGGCAGAACCTTGACACCGTACTCGGCCTCGAGAGACTCCTTGGCGGCCTCGAGCTTGGCGACGTTGCGGCCGGTGATGACGAGGTTCGCGCCCTCCTTGGCAAATGCGATATCGATGCCGTAGCCGATGGAGCCAGCGGAACCGTCCTTAAGCGTGGCCTTGCCGCCGCCGGTGACGATCACGGTCTTACCAGTGAAAAGTCCCATACAAAGTCCTTTCAAATCGCGACGGGCCCACCCGCCGACTGCGCGCATCCAACTTCACGCGCCAAAAGCTGAAATGCAACTTTAGCGGGTTCAAGTGAAAAATAAAGACCGCAGCAGGCGAACGGCACAACGTCATT
The DNA here is from genome assembly GCA_019414245.1 of Collinsella sp. Lineage (GTDB taxonomy): Bacteria > Actinomycetota > Coriobacteriia > Coriobacteriales > Coriobacteriaceae > Collinsella. The sequence continues at coordinate 237,289 of DXMK01000015.1, forward strand.
CGGCGAAGGGAATGTCAAGCACGAACTGGATAAAGAGGCCGAATTTTTGTCAGCCAAACGAGCCATCGAACACGTTTTGAAACTTTGCTGCGGCGCGCGGGATGTCGGCGCGAGACTTTATCATAGGGTGACAAACAACGATGAGGAGCACATGCCTATGACAGACGAGCTGGACCCCCAGACTCAACAGCATATTGATGATCCCGCAGACGTCACCGCAGATACTGACGCTGTGACCTGCGATGGTATCGACATCGACGACCCCATCTTGGACGAAAGCGCTACGGCGGAAACCCCCGAAACAGAAAACGCCGATGAGCAAAACGACGATGCGCCCGCTCAGGACGACGCCCCTGTACAGGACGACGCCCCGCAAGCAGCGGGCCCCATCGAGGTGTCTTCGGAAGAAGAGCTCGATGCCGTCATGGACTCCATGATGGATGCTGTCAAAGCGATGAAAGACGCCGTCGCCGATTCCGATATTGATGCCGAGGAAGAGGAGGCCGCCGAGGCGGCCTCGACCTTTGTGCCCGGCGAGACTCCGGTTGCCGACCAGGGCAGCACCATGCCCTCGTTTCTGCAGCTCGAGCACCCCACGATTGGCGCCGATGCGGTCGATCCGCACACAGCAGGCTTTTCTGTGGTCGAGGGCGGTACCGGCAATATCGCCGCGCCGCAGGCTGCCGATGCGGACGCCGCCGACACCGCTCGCCCGACCGCCCCGCACTCCCCCGCCGCGAGCCGCGATCTGGGGACCGCTGTCTCGAACACAGCGAACGCCGTGGGCGCCTTTATCGCCCAGGGTGCCTCGGCCATGCGCGAGATGAATGCCGCGAAAAAGGCACTTGCCGATGCCCGCGCCCACCTGGCCGAACTTGAGCAGCGCATTGCCGATCAGGCCGAGGAACTCGAGACGCGCCAGGATATCGCAGGCCGCTACGACCAGATCGTCGCCGACCAGCGCCAGGCGATTGCCACGGCCCAAAAGACTGCAGCGGCCGCCGAGATTGACCGTGATGCCCACGCCGCCAAAGCGACAGAGCTCAAGGGTCAGTTCGAACAAATGAAGACAGAGGATGACGCGACTGAGCTCCGCCTGAAGGCCGCGCTCGATGCCGTGGAGGCCCGCGAGGCGAGCTCGCGCGAGACCGGCAACCGCCTCATTCGACGTCTTGAGGATTCCAAGCGCATCCGCGACAAGGTAAAGGCCGAGCGAGACGCCGGCATTGCCGCCGCACAACAAACCGTCGACGCCACGCGCGCCCAGCTCGAGACGCTGCGTCATGAGTATGCCGAGCTGCAACGCAATCCCTCGGCAAATCCCGCCAACTATACGGTGCGCACCAGCGAGCTCTCGATGCAGATCTCCGACACGGCAGATGCCCTGCGTAAAGCCGAAGAAGATGTCCCGCGCATCACCGCCGACCTTGAACACTCGCTTGCCGCAGCCGAGCAGGCCGTCGAGCAGGCGCAAGCCCCCATCGCCGACGCCAAGCGAGCCCATCAGGCCGTGACGGCGGAGGCCGATGCCGCGCGCGACGAGCTGCAGACCGCAAAAACCGCCGCTGCAACGCGCCAGCGCGAACTGCGCGAGAAGATCGCTGCCGAGGACAAGGCACGCCGCGACCAAGAGCAGAGCATAGCCAACGCCCAAGCAGATGCCGCGCATGCGCAGTCGATTATCGAACAGGCGACCGAGGTGCACGACCACCCAGAGATCACTGAGTCGCTTGCAGGATCCTTGGCCCGAGACAAAGCCGAACACGCCGAGACCGAGCGAGAGGTTACCCAGCTCGAAGCCACCGAGGACGCGGTGCGCGAGCGTACCCGCGACTCACGCATCAAATTCACCGGCGCCATCGTCTGCATCGTCGCCGCAATCCTGGTGATCATCGCAATCTGGCTGTTCGCAAACAAGTAAGCCAGCTGCCAAAAACGCCCAACGCAGTTGCGGTGAGATAGTTCCTGTTTAGCCCTAAAAAAGGCCAATTCAAGAACTATCTCACCGCAACTTTTTTAGTGGTGCAAGGTAGTTATTGAGGACGTTCTTAAACGACTAGTCATTTAAGAACGTCCCCAATGACTACAGCAACAACCACGGCAACGCCGATGTTTTGGCGCGGACAGCGAAAACGCCCCTAAGCGAGCAAGGTGACGTGAAAGAGGAGGGCATTGACCTTTTGGTCATGCCCGACGATTGAACGTCAGATTGCCGCTTAGGGGCGTTTGCAGCGTCGAGCCGTTACGCGGTTCGTAGAACCGCGTAACTTACAAAATGAGCATGGCGTCACCAAAGCTGAAGAAGCGGTAGCGTTCTTCGATAGCAGCGGCGTAGGCATCCATGATCTGGTCGCGGGTGGCAAGTGCGCTTACGAGCATCATGAGCGTGGAGCGCGGCACGTGGAAGTTCGTGATCAGCGCGTCGACCACGTGATAGGTCGAGCCGGGCATAAGGTAGAGCTGCGTTGTCGCGTTCTCGCGCACCACGATGTCGCCGCGGCCGAGCGTGTCGGCCCCGTCCTCGCGGCCCTCAAAATAGCGCGCCGTCACAGCCGGATCGGACACCGGCGCGTCCGCGTCAAACGCGCTCTCGAGCGAGCGCACTGCGGTAGTGCCGACGGCGATCACACGATGGCCCTCGGCCTTCGCCTTATGCACAGCGTCGACAACCTCCTGCGACACGTGGTAGCGCTCGGTGTGCATCACGTGCTGTGTAGGGTCGTCCTCCTCCACCAGACGGAAGGTATCGATACCCACCTCGAGCTCGACGGCGGCAAACTTCGCGCCCTTGGCCTCGATAGCGGCCATGAGCTCGGGAGTAAAGTGCAGACCCGCCGTAGGAGCGGCAGCCGAGTGCTCCTCCTTCATGGCGTAGACGGTCTGGTACTTCTCGGGATCGCCCTCGTAATCGGTAATGTAGGGCGGCAGCGGCACGTGGCCGGCAGCGTGGATGGCCTCGTTGAGCGTGCGCGGGTCGCCGGCGGCATTGCAACCGGCCGGCTCAAAGCGCACCAGACGGCCACCGCGGCTATCGGTAACAAAGTCGACGACCTCGGCCGTCAGCACCACGGGCGCGCCCTCGGGCGCATGGGCGCCGCCCGCACGATACTCAATCTGAGCACCGGGCTTCAGGCGCTTACCCGGCTTGACCAGGCACTCCCAGACATGGCCCAGCGGATCCACATCCTCGCGGCGCTTGAGCAGCAGTGTCTCGACCACGCCACCCGAGCCCGCCTTGCGACCGATAAGACGGGCCGGCATCACGCGCGTCTTGTTGATGACGAGCACGTCGCCCGGCTCGATATAGTCGATGATGTCGCGGAAGATGCGGTGCTCAACGGTACCGCCGTGCTCCAGCGGCGTTCCCGCCTGAGAGCCCTTGCGATCCACCACCAGCAATCGGCAGGAATCGCGCGGCTCGGCAGGAGCCTGGGCAATCAGTTCCTCGGGAAGGTTGTAGTCAAAATCATCGGTACGCATAGACACGTCGGATACTCCTTATATAGCTAAAGTCCGCTCTACATCCTAGCAGGCTGACGTCCCAAATGAACTACTTTTTGGCGGCTTTACGCTCGTCGCGGATGCGGGCGCGATCCATGGCCGCCTCGACGGCCGAGAATCGGCAGCCGCAGTAGTTCTGCCGATACATGCCCAGCTCGCGCGAACGGCGCGTAGCCTCGGGATAATACGGGCGAAAATCGCGAATCACCGGAGTGAGACCGCGGGCAGCAGCCAGACGCTCCAACACATCATTGCAGGTTTCGAACAACTGGTACGGCGAGACGGCGAGCGTCGTGCCCACAAACTCAAACCCGCGCTCCTGGGCCACACGGCACGCCTCGGCCAGACGCAGGGCATAGCATGCGCGACAGCGACGGGCTCGATCGGCGCCCAGCGGGGCCACGCCGGCCTCCCAGCGCTCCCGGTCCTCCCCCGCCTCGACGAGCTCGATGCCGCCTTCGGCACACCACCGGCGCAGCTCGTCCAGGCGACGCTGCCATTCATCGTGCGGCTGAATATTGGGGTTGGTCCAGCAGATTGTGGGCTCAAACCCCTCCTCGCGCAGCAGGCGGACCGGCTCAAGCGAGCACGGTGCGCAGCAAGCGTGCAACAACAACGGCTTCATCAACATCTCCTCTCCCGCAATGATTTTTTAATCCCCGTCCCAGAAAAATCATTCCAAAAAGACTACTTTGCGAAAAAGCGCACGCCAAAGGACGTGTCCTCGCAGGCAACAATGCGGCGATCGCGCAGAATGGTTCGCACGTAGTACCAGTCGCCCACACAGCCCGACAAATGCAAGCCGGCCGCCAGGTAGCACAGCAGCGGATAGCCCGAGAACGCAAACCCCAGGGCAAACGCTGTCGTCACAACAACCGTCGGCGCCAGGCAAACTGCCACGTACCGCCGGCGCGAATACACCACGCCCTCGGCGCAGGCATAGATCATCGCCGTCTCGCGATTCGCCCCAAAGGTCACCTGCGCGCCCGCAGGCGCCAGCAGCTTAAAAAACACACCGTGCACCAGCTCGTGCACGGCAAATGACGCCGCCGAAACCGCAGCTAAGCCGACTATCCAGCCCAAGACCGTGGTCCAGCCGCCCGCGTCAGCCGCATCCAAGTCCGCAGGCCCGCCCATCAGCATAAACACCGGCACCAAGCACACAGCAAATGCGCCGAGCACGGCCATCCCCCACACAAAGCAGGCGTGCAGAAAATCCTCGTCTTCAAACGCATGTATGTTGGAAATCTCATTCATAGCATCTTAGGATAGCGCCCCTGCCACGTACCCGTCCGCATGTGCGATAATGTCGAACGATATGCACGAATTGACCACCGCGTCGCCAGGCCTTGCGCCCGGCTGCGCTCTCACCATATGCGAAGGAGTCCCATGGCATCCAAATACTCCATGAACGACCGTCCCAGCTGGCCTCGCCGCGCCATCGTTACCGCCGGCGAGCCCTACGGCAACAAGGGCCTTCACTTTGGCCACGTCGGCGGCGTCTTTGTCCCGGCCGACTTCTTCGCCCGCTTCCTGCGCGACCGTCTGGGCCGCGAGAACGTCATCTTCACCTCGGGCACCGACTGCTACGGCTCGCCCATCATGGAGAGCTACCGCAAGCTCAAGGAGAACGAGGGCTACGACAAGTCCATCGCCGAGTATGTCGAGTCCAATCACTCCCGCCAGGCCGCGACCCTCAACAACTACAACATCAGCTGCGATATCTACGGCGGCTCGGGCCTTGAGCCGGCTGCGCAGATTCACAACGAGGTGACCGCCGAGATTATCGAGCGTCTGCACGAACAGGGCACCATCTCCAAGCGCTCCACGCTGCAGTTCTACGACGCCAAGGCCGGCACGTTCCTCAACGGCCGCCAGGTGATCGGCCGCTGCCCCATCCAGGGCTGCAAGTCCGAGAAGGCTTATGCCGACGAGTGCGACCTGGGTCACCAGTTTGAGCCCGAGGAGCTCATCGCGCCCAAAAGCCAGCTCACCGGCGAGGTGCCCGAGCTGCGCCCGGTCGACAACCTCTACTTCGACCTGCCGGCCTACCTCGACTTTATGAAAACCTATACCGCCAAGCTCGCCCAGAACCCGCAGGTTCGCTCCGTGGTCTCCAAGACCATGGAAGAGTGGCTGCTGCCGGCCCAGCTCTACATCCAGAACAAGTTCCGCGAGGCCTTCGATGCCGTCGAGGATCAGCTTCCCGAGCACACCGTGCTGGAGCCCGAGGGCAACAAGAGCAGCTTTACCGTCACCTTCCCCAGCTGGAAGGAGCGCGACGATGCCCACGCGGTGCTCGCCAACGGCGGCGTGCGCTTCCGCAGCGGCAAGGCGCTCGTACCCTTCCGCATCACCGGCAACATCGACTGGGGCGTTCCGGTGCCCGAGGTCGATGGCGTCTCCGACGTCACCTGCTGGTGCTGGCCCGAGAGCCTGTGGGCTCCCATCAGCTATACGCGCACCGTGCTCGCACGCGATGCCAAGGCCGCCGGCGTGACCGAGGGCGTCGCCGCCCAGGATGCCGCCCTCATGGGCGAGCCCGCCGCCGATTCCACGCAGGTCCCCGCGCCCACCTACCAGCACAGCTCGCTCGACTGGCGCGACTGGTGGTGCTCGGATGACGCACAGATCTACCAGTTCATTGGCCAGGACAACATCTACTTCTATTGCATCGCGCAGACCGCCATGTGGGAGGCCCTGGGTTGGAACCTCACGCAGAGCACCGTCAGCGCCTGCTACCACCTGCTCTACATGGGCAAAAAGGCAAGCTCGTCCTCGCAGACTCCTCCCCCGCCGGCAGACGACCTGCTCAACCACTACACCTGCGAGCAGATGCGCGCGCATTGGCTGTCGCTCGGCCTGTCCGAGAAGCCGGTGAGCTTTAGCCCCAAGGCATACGACACGCGCGTGACCGGCAAGGACAAGGACGGCAACGAGGTGCGCGCCTGCGACGACAAGCGCGTTATCGACCCCGCCCTTAAGGAGAGCGCGCTGCTGACCGGCGTGTTCAACCGCCTGGCCCGCAGCTGCTTCTACGGCGTCGCCGTCAAGGAGGGCGACGAGAGTCCCTATCGCAACGGTTGCATCCCCGCCGGTGCCGCTTCTGACACCGTGGTCGAAGCCGCCCAGCAGGCAGCCCTCGCCTTTGAGCAGGCCATGTACAAGTTCGAGACGCACCGAGCGCTCGCTGTGTGCGACGACTACCTGCGCGCCGCCAACAAGCGCTGGAGCGATGCCTCCAAGGCCGCCAACAAGCTCGAGGGCGAGCCGGCCAACGCCGCCATGACGCAGGCCCTCGTCGACGCCTTTACCGAGCTGCGCGTGGCCACCGTCCTGATGCACGGCATCGTGCCGGCCGGCTGCGAGCTCATCTGCGAGTACTTCGACGTTGACCCGGTCGCCTTCTTTAGCTGGGATAACATCTTTGCCTCCACGGACGAGTTCGTGGAGAGCCTGGGCGAGAAGCCCGGCGAGCACCGCGTGAAGCCACTGCCCCCGCGCTTCGACTTCTTCAGCAAGCACGAGAGCCAGTACTAAGCCAACACCAAGGCAGAGTAGTCAATTTGGGACGGGGCTATTTTAGCTACCCCGTCCCAAATTTAACTGCAACGCCTGCCGAAACGGACGGGCAGCTAAAATAGCCCCGTCCCAAATTGACTACTTTTAATGGAATGGGAAGGAAAGACGGATGTCCAAGCCGCGTCGTCGTAAGCAGAAAAAGCAGGTCAAGCCCGAGCTCAAGCTCAGGCAATTTGCCGCCACCGAGCTTTCCGACCAGCTTGCCGCCCTTCCCTGCGCCGCCGACCTGCCGCGCTTTATGGTCGACACGGTCGCCGGCGCCTATGCCCCCACCGATGCCGAGCTCATGATCGAGGGCTTCGGCGCCGCGGCCACACGCCCGGTCACGCTGCGCGCCAACACGCTCAAGGCAACCGCCGAGGACATCGCTGCGGCGCTCGATGCCGCCGGCATCGCGCACCAAACCGTTACCTGGTATCCGGACGCCTTTATCCTGCCCGAGGCCCAGGTTTCCGATCTGTGGGATCTCGACATCTACCGCGACGGCAAGATCTATCTGCAGAGCCTGTCGTCCATGATGCCGCCTTTGGTGTTGGGTGCTCAGGCCGGCGAGGACATCCTGGACATGTGCGCAGCCCCTGGCGGCAAGACGACGCAGATCGCCGCCCTCACCCAGGGCCAGGCACACCTCACCGCCTGCGAGATGAGCATTCCCCGCGCCGAGAAGCTCGAAGCCAACCTCCACCGCCAAGGTGCCAAAAACGTGCCCGTCATGCGCATCGACGCACGCGAGCTCGACGAGTTCTTCCGCTTTGACCGCATCCTGCTCGACGCTCCCTGCACCGGCACGGGCACCGTCATCAGCGGCAACGAGAAAAGCCTGCGCGGCCTGACCGAGCAGCTGCTGAGCAAGTGTGCCCGCTCGCAGCGAGCACTTCTGGACCGCGCCACGGGAGCCCTTAAACCGGGCGGCACGCTCGTCTATTCGACTTGTTCGATCTTGCCGCAGGAAAACGAGGACGCCCTGCAAGAGGCGCTCGACAAGCATATGGACTGCGAGCTTATCCCCCTCGACGGCACGCCGAGCGAAAGCGAAGCGCGTCGCGCCCAGGACGCCGGCGAGGAGCCGCATATCGAGAGCAACGCTCTCACCGAGGCCATCGCCGCGGGTCAGGTATCGGCCGTCGCCAACGGCCTGCCCGGCACGCTGACCATTCCGCCTAGCCGCGACTTTGAGGGCTTCTACATTGCCCTGATCCGAAAACGCAGCTAGCGCACGGATCCAAAACTCAACAAGCTATCTCTGTGCGCGTTTGCCCTGCTGGTCGCGATGCTGTTTAAGCATCGCGCGCTCCTTGCGTTCGGCCCTTTTGCCCTTAATGGCCGTGACCACAAAGTAGATGACCGCGGCGGCAACGATTGCGGCCACACACAGGCCGATCGAGCCAAACATTGCTGTCAATTCCATACCGCGTCACCTCTCTTTTAAACGGGGCTTTCAAGATAGCACCTCGATACCCGCCACCACAGCTCCTTCACGTTCGCCGGCCCTTCGGTCTAACGGATGGCGCGGCGGGGAAAAATCAACTCGTCAAACGATTTAGCATTCGCAATTCCGGCTGCATCGCGCCGGCCATCATCACATAGAATCGAGCCTCCATGGATACCCTCAACGATCTAAATGAGCGCGTCGACGCCTTCGTCGGCACCAGCTCCTTCGACACGCCTGCGGCGGCAAACGACCAAGCTCCCATCGATGTGCCCGCCGAGGTGCACGAGGACATCGTCGCCTCGGTCGATTTTTCCGAGGTCGAGCTTGCAGACGAGTTCACCGAGCCCCAAATAGCCGTCACGCCCAACGGCCTGCTCCCTATGGAGCCCCTGCCCATCGACGGACGCCTGCGCAAGGCTGCCCTTCGCATGCCCGACGAGATCGAGGAGGCCAGCGGCTTCACGCTCTTTGGCCGACGCATCAAGTCGCTCATTTACACCACCGATGTCGCGGTTATCCGCAACTCCAACGCCGACGCCGTCTTTGCGGTCTACCCTTTCACGCCGCAGCCCGCCATTACGCAAGCGCTGCTGACCGTCGCCGAGTGCCCGGTCTTTGTAGGCGTGGGTGGCGGAACTACGACCGGTAAGCGCTCCGTGCAGATGGCAGCCGTCTCCGAGATGCAGGGCGCGGCGGGCTGCGTGGTCAACTCCCCCGCTACTGCCGAGATGGTCGAGCACATCACCAACATCGCCGACATCCCCGTCATCGCCACGGTCGTTCGCTGCGACGACGATGCCCACGCCAAGGTGCGCGCTGGAGCCAAGATTCTCAACATCGCCGCCGGCAAGAACACGCCCCAGGTCCTACGCGAGCTGCGCGAGCACTATCCCAACCTGCCGCTTATCGCGCCGGGCGGCAAGACGCCCGAGAGCATTCGCGAGACCATCGCCGCCGGCGCCAACGCCATCATCTGGACACCGCCTTCGGCCCAGCAGCTACAGACCGACATGATGCAGCGTTATCGCAAGATGAAGGAAGACGCCACACCTGTCATCTCGCGCGACGACGTGCCCATTATCGACCAGGTCGCCGCCGCCGAGGTCAGCCAAGTCGAGAACATGAATCCCGATGTGCCGATTCCCGACGAAGTCATCGAGCGCGTCGCTTCGATCCACGAGCGCGTCGAGGAGCATCGCGCCAACCGCGGCCTCAAGCCGTCACTGCACGGCTTTTTCTTCCGCGGAAAGAAACGCTAGCAAAACATCTTGGCCCGCCCCACAAACGTGAGGCGGGCCGTTTTCGTTTGAGCAATCATGCAGCGACGTGATGGGGCAAATTAATCCACGCGCTTGTCGCCCATAAAGAAGAGCGCCACCGTACCAGGTCCGGTATGCGAGCCAATCAGAGTACCGATGTCATTGATCTCAATCTTGCCTTTAAGCTGCGGAACCTGTTCCTCAATCAGCGCCGCGACCGCCTCGGCATCCTCGCGGCACGCCGACTGCGACATGATGCACTTACCCGAATAATCTGCACCGTCCTGTACGTGTGCCATCATGGTCTTAGCCATCTCGGAAATCGCGCGCTTCTTAGTGCGAATCTTCTCACGTGGCGACAGCTTACCTTCGCAATCGACCGTCATAAGCGGGCAAATCTCGAGCGCCGTGCCGATGATCGCGCTCGCGGCCGAAATGCGACCGCCGCGCAGGTAGCTCGACAGATCGGTCGAGAAGAACCAGTGGTGCAGGTTGAGTTTATGCTCCTCAATCCAAGCGGCCGTCTCGTCGAGTGAAGCCCCGCTATCGCGCACGTCGGCGGCATATTCCAGCAACAGACCAAAGCCCGAAGACGCCCCCAGCGAATCGATGACGCGCACCTTGCCGCCCTGGGGATAGCGATCCGCGAGCATCTGCGCCGCGACGCAGGCCGATCCATACGTGCCCGAAATACCCGACGACAACGTCAGGTGCAGCACGTCTTTACCCTCGGCAACAAACGGCTCCCAAAACTCCTCGTACTCGCCCACGCTCACCTGAGACGTCTTGGGCATGGCGCCCGCGGCAATCTGGGCAAAAAACTCGTCCGGCGTAATCGACTGATACAGATCGTCCGTATAGACAACATCGTCGATCTCGTAATGAAAATACGCGACGGGAATATTGCGCGATTCAAAGAACTCACGGGTTCGGTCGGCGGCGGATTCACAGGTCAGGACAAAATCACTCATATGAGGCTCCTTACTCATTGCTGCGCAAATTATCGCACAGTGAGCCTACATGCGGTACATATGTCCACTATTTACCAAATCGAAACAAATATAGTGAACATCTTTACCACCATCGTCTCCACCGGCCCCACGCATAAATATCTGAGAAAACACCCTCTGTCGTCTCCACCCAACCGCCATATCTACCTCAACTAAATCGATTTACCAAACCGTTCAGCCGACAATTCAGCCGCTGGCGCAAAATCGAAACAAAAGCGGCGCATACTGGTAAACGTTTGACGCTGTTTATCAGTTTTACCAGCCCCATCGGAAGGTGTTTCATGGTCGCATTCGATCGCAACCCGCAAGACTTCAAGTATCTGCGCCTGCTTTCGAGACAGTTCCCCACCGAACAATCCGCGTTTACCGAGATCATCAATCTCTCGGCCATCCTCAACCTGCCCAAAGGCACCGAGCATTTTATGAGCGACGTGCATGGTGAGTACGAAGCCTTTATGCACATCCTCAACAACTGCTCGGGCGTCGTGCGCGAACATGTCGACGAGATCTTTGGCGACACGCTCTCCTTTGACGAAAAGGGCGAGCTGTGTACGCTCATCTACTACCCGCGCGAGAAGATCGACCTGGTCCGCAGCCGGCGCGAGGACTCGCCAACCTGGTACAAGACGATGCTTGACCAGCTCATCATGGTCGCTCGCTCACTTTCAAGCCGCTACACGCGCTCCAAGGTGCGTAAGGCCATCCCGCGCGACTACGCCTACATCATCGACGAGTTGTTGCACACGCACCCGGACGAGAACAACTATCGCGTGCGCTATCACGAGCGCATCGTGGAGTCCATCCTGGAGACCGCCAGCGCCGACGACTTTATCGAGTCGCTCGCCTCGCTCATCAAGCGCCTGGCCGTCGACCACCTGCACCTGGTGGGCGACATCTTCGACCGCGGCGGCGGCGCGGCCAAGATTATGGACCGTCTGCTCACCTACCATTCACTCGACATCCAGTGGGGCAACCACGACTTGCTGTGGATGGGCGCTGCGGCCGGTGAGCCCGCCTGCATCGCCACGGTGTTGCGCAACAACCTACGCTACGACAACTACGAGATCCTGGAGAACGACTACGGCATCTCGCTGCGTGAGCTTGTCGCCTTTGCCGATGCCACCTACACCGCCGGTGAGTCCATCACCCCGCTGATCAAGGCCATCAACGTGCTGCTCTTTAAGCTCGAGGGCCAGATTATCCAGCGCCACCCCGAGTTCGATATGACCGACCGCCTGTTACTCGACAAGATCGACCACGACACCGGCACGGTCACGCTCGCCGACGACAGCGTGTGGCCGCTCACGACCAACGACTTCCCCACCGTCGACCCGGCGGACCCCTACACGCTCACGTCTCAGGAGCAGCACATCATCGACAAGCTCGTGTCAGAGTTTGTCACCGCCGATCACCTGCATCGCCATATCGATTTCCTCTATTCCCACGGCTCGATTTACAAGGTCGCCAACGGCAACCTGCTCTTCCACGGCTGCGTTCCGCTCAACGAAGACGGCACCTTTAGCAGCATGAACTGCCTGGGCACCTGGCACGCTGGCCGCGATTATCTCGATTTTTGCGACCACATCGCCCGCCGCGCGTGGCGCGTGGGCGACCGCGATGCCCTCGACTGGATGTGGTACCTGTGGATTGGCTTCAATTCACCCGCCAGCGGACGCCTGGTGCGTACCTTTGAGCGCGCCTATATCGCCGATAAGAGCACCTGGGTCGAGCCGATGGACCCGTACTTTACGCTTACCAAGTCGCCCTCGGTCTGCGATGATATCATGCGCGAGTTTGGCGTCGCGCCCATGGCATGCTCGCCGACCGGCCACATCATCAACGGCCACACGCCCGTTAAAACCACCAAGGGCGAGCAGCCCATCCGCGCCGAGGGCAAGCTGCTGGTCATCGATGGCGGCTTCTGCCGCGCTTACCATCCCAAGACGGGCATCGCCGGCTATACGCTCATCTCGAGCTCGCGCGGCTGCCGCCTCAAGTCGCACCGGGCCTTTACGACGGTTGCCGAGGCACTCACGCGCAACGTGGACATCGAAAGCGAGACCAACCGTTTTGACCAAGCGGACCGTCGCCGCATGGTGAGCGACACCGATACTGGCGCCAAGATCCGCAGCCAAATCCAAGACCTGCGTCAGCTGCTCGATGCATATAGAAACGGTGCTATCGAGGAGCGCGCCTAGCACCACCCGCGGGGATTGGCTAAACTTGCTGAGTTTGTCATCCCCGCGGCGCTTCGGCGCCAGCTTAAGGCAGGTACCATGCAAAAGCTCCTTGCGCAGATCATGAAATTTGGCGTCGTCGGTGTCATTGCCACGGTTATCGACTTTGGCATTATGAATCTGCTCCACTACGGTCTGGGCCTCAACATCCTAATCGCCAACACCAGCGGCTTTATCATCTCACTCATCTTTAACTACCTCGCAAGCATGAAGTACGTGTTTGCGCACAAGGAAGGCATGAGCCGCCGCCGCGAGTTCATCATCTTTGTCGTGCTGTCCGTGATCGGTTTGGTGCTCAACGACGGTATCGTGCTGGCGCTCAACGCCGGCCTGGGACTCGAGGCCAATATCGCCAAGATCTGCGCCACCGCGCTTGTCATGGCCTACAACTTTGTGACTCGAAAAATCTTCCTGGAGGGCGACGAGACAAAATAGCTCGAAACCCCTGCAGCATTACGGCGCCCACGGACGACGCGCACTCAGCGCAGTATCGTCCGTGGGTGTCGCTCGTTTACGGGCAAATATTTTACGTTTGCGGATTAGCTCTTGAAAATTTGGCGAGTTCATATAGTTATTGGCAAAGACCTTACGTTTCCCTTGTAAAAGCTCTAAAGTATCCTCTGCTCGATTCATCAACGCATTGGATGTGATTACGTGCGCAAGGCACTGGCACAACCTCATACTAAGCAGTTCCTCAAGTTCGCTGTCGTGGGTCTTATCTCCTTTGGCATCGACTGGGGTATGCTCATTGCGCTCGTCGAGCTGTTCCACCTCGACTTTTTGATGAGCACCACGGTCTCGTTCATCACGTCCGTCGTGGTCAACTACTGGCTCAGCATGAAGTACGTGTTCGACCATCGCGAGGGCATGAGCCGCAAGCGCGAGTTCACGATCTTCACCATCCTGTCGGTGATCGGTCTGGGGCTCAACGACCTGTACATGTTTGTGGGTGTCACGTTTTTGAGTATCGGCTACCAGGCCATGAAGGCCATCGCCACGTTCTTGGTCACCTGGTACAACTACTTTAGCCGTCGCTTCTTCCTCGAAGGCGCTCGCTCGTAGTCGATTCGACATTTGCTTGAATGTATAGCCGGTTGGAATTCTCGTTCCAGCCGGTTTTTTATTTGTCGAGGTCCCCGGCGACCCAGTCCTCTACGCATGAAAAACGGGCAGCCCGGATGTTTATCCGAACCGCCCGTCTGGCGCGCTATGTCGAGGTCTCTAGCCTGTAACGTAATACCAGACCACGTTGTCGCCGTTGGAGAGAACGTAGTTGCTGCAGGCCGTCATAGGCGTTGTGCCGTTGACGGAGTACATCCAGCCGCTCGTGCCGCCGTACTGTTTCTCGGCCAAACCACCAATCGCAGAAACATACGTGCCGTACGATGAGCCGTGTGCGTTGACAGAAAGGCCCAGCGCGCACAGGGCATCGTAAACGGTGGCGCCTTCGTTAAAGGTAAAGGTGCCGCCAGAAGACACAGGATTGCCCACGGCGCTCGATGTGACCGAAACCGTCACCGTTACGTAGTTGGGCTCCTGCGAGCCGCCCTGTCCGCCCGAGGGAGCGCTTCCGCCATTAGAGCTGGAGGCTCCATCAGACGACTGACCGCCGCCCGAAGAAGCACCGCCAGACACATTGGAAGTATCGCCGGCTCCCGTATTCTGGGCAGCGGATTTATCTCCAGACTTCTTGCCGTCCCGACCATCGGACTTCTTGCTATCCGAGCTTTTATCCGATTCCTTGTTTGAAGACTCGGAATCGTCCTTGGACTTGGACCCATCTTTTGCGTCATTCGATGACTCGGAATCCTTGGAACTGGCCTCGCCCGAAGTCGTAGTCGTAGTCGAGCCAAACCCCTTGGTGTCCTTGGCGACGACGCTCTCCCCCGTCACGGTCTGAACGATCCAGTCAATGGACCAGGCGCCGCTCTCGGAAGGATGGACGAAGCCCAGCGAGACGACGATCAGAATGGTGCACGCGGCAGCAAGAACGCCAAGGAGCGCCTTGCGACGAGAGGCGGACGCCGCCGAAGCGGCGCCCTGTTGCTTTGCATCGTCGAACTGAATGAACGAGGAATCTGGTTGCTTGGGGTCAGCGTCCTTGGATTTATTGGACACAACCCTCACCTACCGACGTTTGGTGAACACGAACACGCCGACGATGGCGAGACCGATGACGCCGGCGGCAACGCCAACAATGGCGAGCGGGTTGGTGCCAGTCTCCTGCTCGGAAGCACTAGAGGACTTCTTAGCAGTGGTCGTAGAAGCAGCACCCGTATCGGACTTGGAATCGGACTTCTTGTCGGACTTCTTGTCGGACTTGCTGTCCTTCTTGTCAGACTTCTTCTCGTCCTTCTTATCGGACTTATCGGAGTCCTTCTTGTCGGACTTGTTGTCCTTGGTCTCGGTCTTGGTCGACACCGTCGTCTTGGTCACCGGCTTCTTGCCCGGGGCAATAGCGCCGCCCTTCGAGCCGGAGCCAGAACCCGCGCCAGCGCCAGTGCCGGAACCAGTACCGGTACCAGAACCGCCGCCGCCATTCGAACCAGCGCCGCCATCACCGCCAGGGTTAACGGCATTCTTGGTCCACTTGGCATACAGCGTCAGATCGGCCGTCACCGGCGTGCTAAAGTCATACGCCTGCGTACAAGCCTCATCGGTATACCAACCGCCGAAAGTGTAGCCATCGCGCGTCGGATCGGCCGGCTTGACCAGCTTGCCATCGGCCGTAGCAACAAACTTAGTGTCGCAAGCAGACCCGCCGTTGGAGTTAAAGGCAACCGTCCAAGACTCGACAGCTCCAAGTTTAAACAGCGTGCCCGAATCATTAATGTAGTAGAGATTGCCAGAAGCATCGGCAATGACCGGAGAGTCACAGTACTGGTAATGACCAGCCGCATCATAAATCTGCGTCGCCTCTGCATCGCCGAGCGTATAGCGATACACGCCACCACCAGCAGAGTAGTTGACGTAATCCTTGCTATCCGCGCTGTTAACGGTGAAGTACACATAGGTCTTGCCGCCCTGAACACTCACCAGCGGAGTAGCAGCAATACCGTTGAGGCCAGCCGGCAGCGCCTTGCCGTCGGCAGCAGCGACCATCGTGGTCTTACCCGTCTTCAGGTTATAGAGAACCAGAGCAGAGCCAGTAGCCGTCTGTCCGCCGACAATCAGATTGTCACCAGACACCGCAGGGGCGCTCAGATTATTCGTAAGGCCCAGATCAACCGTCTTCTGTTCACTCAGCACGCCCTTCGCCGAAAGCGAAATCACATGGAGCTTTCCGTCGTGCGTCATCTGATAGAAGGTCGAACCATTGGACGGATCGGCAATGCAATCGGCATTTGCGACAGCGCCGAGCTTCATGGTCGAAACGACATCGCCCGTCGTCTTATCAATGCACTTAAGCGTACCCGCGCTCGTAGGAACGATGGCATACTTATCCGTCAAAGCCGCACCAGTCCAGTAATAGCCCTCGGCAGGGTCGATGTTCTGCCAAGAAACTTCGCCCGTGGCAATCTTAATGCGCGCAAAGGAGCCGTTGCCGTAGGTCGCGTTGTAATTCTCGTCATACGAAATATCGACCGAGCCTACATAGACGTACTCGCCGTCCGAAACGACGGTGCAGGAGCTCTGCGTCAAGTCCGTCAAACCAGGCGTCAGCCACTTGCAGATCAGCTTGTCTGCAGTAATCGCCTGGACCGCACCGCCGTTGAGCGGAACGATGATAAGGCCATTGGTATAGATCGGACGAGAGGTATAGCTCACCTTGGAGGCAAGCGGCGCAGAGGCAACCTTTTTGCCCGTGGACGAATCGATCTTGATGAGCTCGTTCTCGGTCGCGATGTACACAAAGCCGTTGGCGATGACAGGTTCGCTGCAGTTGGCATACTGCTGACCAGACTCGGCCTTCCAATCGAAGGCCCACTTAAGACCGGCGGCCTGCGCAGGCGTCTTGGCATCCGTTACGGTCGAACCGTTGCCACTGTTGCCGTAGCCGGCCCACTCGGCATCCCAATCAGGAGTCGTCGCACCCGGGTCCACGACAATCTTGTCGGGATCGGGCATGGCCGAATCGTCGGTGGTATAGGCAAGCGTAACCTTATCGCCGCTCTTGAGCGTAATCTGATTGGCGCAGAGTAAGGAGGACTCTCCGTTGATATACAGATGCCAATATTTATTGGTCGCAGCATCCCAACCATACGACTTGTGATCAAACGGCGAAGTAATGGAATTCAGGAACCAGTACTCACCACTCTGGGAGCCGTTGTACGTAACGCCCTTGGCCTTCAGGACCGTCTCAATAAGGTTCTGGGCAGTAGAGCCTTCAGGCAAAGAAACACTGCTTGCCGAGCCCCAGCGAGTATTGTTGCCGTTGACATCGGGACCGATAACATCGACAGACCCAAGCACCTGGCCAGGAAGGGCATCGGCGTCAGCACCATACATAAAGGTGATGGCATCGCCCTCATGGAGCTCGTAGGCACCGGCGCCAACGTCGGCGAACTTGCCATTTACGTAGAAGCGCCAATAGCTACTGGTCGCAGCATCCCAGCCATAGGACTTACCATCGAACGGCGAATAAATGCCGTTGAGGAACCAGCCCCAAGACGATTCGCTAGCATCGAGCTTAAGGCCGGTCTGCTCAAGGAGATCCTTAGCAGTGGAGCCTGCCTTGAGACTCGTCTGGCCCGTCGAAGCCCAAACCTGCTGCTTGCCGTCCTTGTCCTTACCGAGAACCTGAACAGAAGCATGGACAGAATCGGAGGGCAGCTGGTCGCCCCAGCCACCGTAGAACCACGTAACGGTATCGCCGGCATGGATGGTGACATTGTCCGCCGTATAGTCACTCGACTTGCCGTTGATGAACAGTTGCCAATAGGTCGAATAATCTTGGGGCGTACCCAGCTCAACACCGTTGTACTTAAGGCTCAGAATGAAGGAGCCCGCAGCAACGGCGTCAATATCATTCGCCTCGAGCGCGGCCTTCGTAAGGTCAAGCGCGCTCGAACCGGACGTCACCACATACTGCGCGTTATCGACCCAAGTCTGAGTCTTGCCCTGGGCATCGCGACCAATGACGGTCACATTTGCGGCAACCTGGTCCTTAACGACAGGGGACGCGCTACCAGCCGTATAGGCAAACTCAATCTTCTGCCCTTGGGTGAGCTTGACGCTGCTCGCGCCAACCGAGGAAGACGCGCCGTCGACGAACAGCTGCCAGTAGGCATAAGTCGCCGGATCGAAGGCAAGCGTACGGCCATCGCTCGGGGATGTGATGCTTTTGAGGTAGAAACCGTATGCCGTGTTCGGATCGTAATCCGCCTTGAAGCCCGTCTTCTGCTGCAGCTTAACGAAGGCATCCGCAGCCGTCGCGCCCTCGTCGAGCTTGAGTTGCGTAGGTGCCACCCAGGTCTGAGCCTTGCCGTCGGCATCGGTGCCGATAATCGAGAACGAGACCTCGACTTGCTTCTTGGCGACATCGCCGGTTTCTGTCGGGTTCTCTGTCTGGACGGCAGCCGCGGCGGCAGATCCTGCTTGGCCAGCGGATGCCGTCGAAGACTGCTCGCTCGTGGCAGGGCTCTCCCCTGTCGCCGAGCCTTCGTCGCCAGTTGCCGCCTCAGTTGTGGCGGCACTAGTTGTAGACGCGCTCCCAGAATCCGAAAACTCGGCGCCGCTCTGCTCAGCGGCACCGCCCGCAAGCGCTGCGTCCTCGCCCGGCGTCGCAGCCTGAGCCACAGCCTCGGCAATGCCCTCGGCGCCCTCGGCCCACAGCTGAGCCGGTGTGGTGCCAAGGGCCATCGCGAAGGCCAGGAATGCCACCAGGCCGCGCTTGGCTACGCCGCGCGCAATTGCGCCACGGCGATGCAGCGAGGCGCGCTCGCGCTCGTCCTCAAACATATCCATTTGTCCCCCATTGTCTGTACTTGGAGCATTGCCCAGCGGCTGCCCCACGTCATCGCGCATGTTACGCTCGAGTTCCCCCATCGGGGTCCCCCTTCCCTCCAGAGCCCTATGCACACCGGCGGCATACGCCGCAGCCGCATGCAAGATGGGAGGCGATCCGACTTAACCTTACCGACCCGGGCGCGCCGTCCGATCTGCAACGCGACCATCCCGGGCCAAGAGGAATTACGGTTACTGGTACAGCCGGGGACTTGCACCCCGATTCTCCCAAACGCGCAGGAAAACCGCGCATTCGTGCGTCTCCGCACCACCATCTAGGCCATCGATTATTACCGTCAGTATGGTATCACGCAAAAGGGCCTCGCACGCAGGCGAAGCCCAAGGTAAAAGCTATTGTTTGCGATAGGAGAATGCGGTGACGGCCGCAGCCTCTAGTGCTTGCCGCCGTGGCTGTTGAGCCAGATATTGCGACCCAGCATAAGCGCCAGCACCAGCGCGCTCACGTAGCCCATAAAGCCAATGACCGGGATACCAAACACAACCGGCTCGATGCGTGCGTAGTACACCACCGACGAACCGATAAACAGGCCGGCGATCACAATTGCCATCGACATGCGGTCGATAATTCCGCCCAGCTGTCGCAGCGCCTTATCGCTGCTCATAATCTGCGTGTTCACCTTAAGCTGGCCGCGCGTGAGCATACGCGAAGCCAAGCCCAGATACTCGGCCGCCTCGAGCGAACCCTTGGCCGCGCGATAGCTGCTCGCGGCAAGATCGCGTCCCATATCACGCACGCGCGCATAGGTGCTTTTTTCGTTTTTGATATGCGTCTGGATAATCTGGATCATGTTGACGTTGGGCATGTACTCGGTCAACAGGCCCTCGAGCGTCACCATGCCGCGGGCGAACATCGTCACCACACTCGGCAGCTCAACGTCGTTTTTGCGCGCCAGGTTTAACAGCGAGGTCAAAAACTCGCCGATGTCCAAATCCTTCAGGTCAAGGCCCGCAAAGTCAGCCACGATAAAGTCAAGATCGGACAAAAAGGCCGAATGATCGAGCTCAGCCGAGTCGCCACGCGTCACGGCGAAGCGCATGAGCGAATCCTTGAGCTTGGGCACGTCACCCTCGGCCACGGCGAAAATCATGTCCTTGACGATACCGCGATCGTGACTCGACATGCGTCCGACCATGCCCAAGTCGATAAAGTAAACGATGCCGTCCTTGAGAATAATGTTTCCCGCATGCGGGTCGGCATGGAAAAAGCCGTCGTCGAGCACCTGCGTCGAGTAGTCCTCGACAATCGCGGCACCGATCTTTTCCAAGTCATAGCCCTCGGCCACCAAGCGTTCAGGATCGGCGATCGAAATGCCGTCGACGTAGTCCATAACCACCACGTGCTCGGTGCACAGGTCCAGATAGGATTTAGGGCACGTCACGCCATGAACGCTCTTATGGAACTCGTAGAAGTCGTTGAGGTTTTTGGCCTCGGCCAAAAAGTTGGTCTCCTCGCGAAACGAAGTCCACAACTCCTCGACTACGCCGTGCAGATCAACGAATTGATCGGTGTTGACGAACTTGGAAACGATACGCACCACCGAGCGGATGATATCGATGTCCTGTGCCATAACCTGCTGCGCACCGGGGCGCTGCACCTTGACGGCCACGTCCTCGCCCGTCACCAGACGAGCGCGGTGCACCTGCGCGAGTGATGCGCTACCAAGCGGATTGGGGTCGATCGCATCGAACATCTCCCCCAGGCGCAGGCCGTATTCTTCTTCCAGACAACTGAGTACGACCTCGTACGGCACCGGCTCCACGTCGGACCGCAGACGACGCAGCTCGTCGCAAAAGCGTTGCGGCAGAATCTCGGACCGGTTAGCCAGAATCTGCCCCATCTTAACGAACATGGGGCCGAGTTCCTCGAGCAGGCGGCGCAAACGAACCGGCGTGAGGTTATCCCACACGCGGTACTTTTTGACCAGGCGAACAATCTGCCCGATGCGCTCGCGGCGACCCGCCGGCGTGAGCTGGTATTCCTCATCCGGCGCCATCGCCTCGGGCTCCTCGGGGACCATATCGACAGCGCGCGGCTTCTTGCGAGCGCCCGAGACGGCGGCGTCGACCTCATCGACAACCGCCGCCTCGTCACCCAAGGGATCTAGATTGTTGTAATCGGTGGTGGAATCTGCCATCTGCGCTGCTACTCGACCTCTTCGGTATCCTTCGCATCGTCGGGCTCAACGGACTCGACGGGCACCGAGGTCACGTTGTCCTCGACCGAATCGACGATGTCGCGCACATGGGCCAGGAAGGCCGTGCGCTCGGGAGCGGTCATAACGCGGACGCGGGCAAGGATGAGCTCGTCGAGCACGCGCTGGGCCGCGGTCTCGCCCTGCATGCCCAAGCGCTCGGTCAGATCGGAGATGGTGCCACCGGCCTGCTCGAACATGTCGGACACACTGCGGGCGATATCGGGGGTGGCGGTGTCCTTGCGGACCTGCTCGCCCTTGGTGTTAAGGTCGTCGAGGACCTTCTTGCCGCCTTCGACAGCAACGGCGGCAGCGCCAAAGCCCACGTTAATGGCGCCGTTAACAAGCTGATCGAGTTTCATAACCATGGTTATCTCCAATCACAAACAACTGCATTGGCGTTCTTGTACCCAAGATTGAGCGAAAGCGACAAAGCGTTTTAGCGCTATTCGATCGACGGGAAATCCCTACCTCACGTTGTCATTCATCGCGAAAGAGTTCTTCATGGCGCAGCTCGTGGTGTAAAGCACCTTGCCCAGCAGGGCATCGGTCTCCACGCGAACACGCTCGGCAAAGGCCTCGTTGGCGCGTGCAAGCTCGGCAGGCACCTCGACCTCGGGCAGAGCGGCTACGGCAGCGTCGACGTCATGGATCTGCTTGTGGCCCATGCCACCGATCTTCTCCTGATAATCCTCGACCGCGCGGCCGCACTCATGGAAGCGGACGTCAGCCAGCGCGCCGATCAGGCGGTTGGCCCAGTAGAAGTTTTCGGACGTCACGCGAGCCTGCGTGTCGGCATAGTACTCGGGCATAGTCTCGACGTTGGCGTACAGCGGAACCAGCGCGTTAAACGAGTTGGAACCAAAGGCCATCCACTGCACGGCGCGGTAGGCCGGCTGCGCATAGGGGCGCAGCTGCAACACGGCAAGCTGGCTGTTGCGGTTGATGCCGATGGGGCGATAGGCACCACGCGTAGCGGGCGTGCCCTTGCTGCCGTAGCAGTCGTACTCCGTGCCCTGGTAGTGGCTCGAGAGCACGTACTTGATGTCCTCGATGGTCACCTTGCGCTCGGGCACGCGGCTCCAGGGGATATCGTCGCTCTCGGGCGTGTAGTCGGCGTCGGGGCCATCCCACACGTCGCTGGGGTTGAGGCAGCGCTGCATGTACCAGGCGCGCGGCGTGTTGTAGACATGGTCGCTGTCGCTGTGCGAGCCAAAGGCCTCGCGCGGGTTAAAGACGGCAGCCGGGCCGTCGCTCTCGACGCCCAGCGTCAGGTCCAGATGCCACTCGGCCATCCAGGCGCGCAGGTCGGCGGAGCACATATGGTCGGCCTGGGCGCCCTCGGCGTCATCCAGGTCAAAGCTGTCGATGCCCAGCTGGTTGGGCATGGTCACATAGGCGTCGTCAGGCACGCGCTTGGCGATCCAGTGGTGACCGCCGATGGTCTCGAGCCACCAGATCTCGTCCACGTCGCTAAAGGCGATGCCGTTGTTCTCGTAGGTGCCGTAGCGCTCGAGCAGCTCGCCCAGAATACGCACGCCGTCGCGGGCGGACTTGGCATACGGCAGCACCAGGGTCACCATGTCCTCCTCGCCCAAGCCACCGGGCTGCGCCGGCACATAGCCGTCCTCACCCTCGTTGCCCTTGGCGGGCACGTAGTCCACAAGCGGATCGGCGCTGCGAACGCGCTCGTTGGTGGTGAGCGTCTCGGTTGCGGACATGCCAACGTTGAGCTCGTTGAAACCGGCCTCGGCCCAGATGCCGTGGCCGGGAATGACGTCGGGAACGCTCGTGTAGCGCATGGGGTTGTCGGGCAGCTCAATGGTCAGGTGGCTCAGGACGCTCGTGTAGACGCGCGGCTGATCGTCGGGATGCACAACGCGCATACGTTTGGGCTCAAATACCCCGTTGGACGAGTCCTCGTTGCGGGCGACCAGGGTCGACCCGTCGTAGCTTGCGTTCTTACCGACCAGAATCGTTGTGCACGGCATGCGCATCCTCCTTGAGCGAAGAAATCAAACGGCAACAGTGTATCGCTTCGGCGCAGAAAGGGCGAAACCACGGCCTCGGCAGCCCTTGTGGTCAAAAGCCCATTTCGATGCGCGCTCGGCCGCCTCGATCACGTGTTTGGCGAGGATCGCCGTCGTCACAGCGCCCACGCCGCCCGGCACGGGCGTGATGGCGTTAACGACCGGCTCCGCAGCATCAGAATCGACGTCACCCACCAGCTTGCCAGCGGCCTCGTCCCAATTAATGCCAACATCAATGATCGTCTGGCCCTCTCGAACCGCATCCACGCCAATCGTACGCGCGCGTCCAACGGCGGCAACCACAATGTCGGCAGCACGGCACTCGGCAGCAAGGTCGTGCGTATGCGTATGGCACGTCGTCACTGTGGCATTGCGAGCCGTAAGCATGGCGGCAACGGGACGGCCAATCACCAGCGACCGACCAACGACCGCGACCTTGGCCCCATCCAGCTCAACGCCGTAATGATCCAGCAAAGCAAGCACGGCTTCGGCTGTGCAGGGGGCAAAACCCTCGCCGCGCCCCGAAAGCGTGGTGAGCAGCGAAGCCGGCGTCATGGAGTCAACGTCCTTGGCAGGATCGAGTGCCGCGGCAACCGCGTCCTCGTCAAGGCCGGCGGGCAGCGGGCGGAACATCAGACAGCCATGAACAGCCGAATCGGCATTGATGTCCTCGATAGCCGTCAACAGCTCGTCCTGCGAAACATCGGCAGAAAGCAAAACGCGACGAGCCTCAATCCCCACTTTTTCACAGCGCTTGAGCGCACCGCGCTCGTAGGATAGGTCGTCCTCGCGTTCACCTACACGCACGATAGCCAACGTCGGAACAACGCCCCGCTCGCGCAGGGCTGCGCAGCGAGCAGCAAGTTCCACGGTCAAAGCGCGAGCAACGGGAGCACCCTTCAGCAGTTCAGCCATGACTATCCTCTCTTCCTTGCAGCGTCGGAGGCGCGGCGCGCCAGCGCATCGGCGCGCGGCAACCATGTGTCGAGCAACTCATCACACGCCGTCTCGAGCTCCTCAGCACGAGCGCAATCCTTCATAGACGTGGTGTTCGCAAAGAGCGTCAAACTCGCGCCCTGCATAGCGGCACGGCAGAACACGGCGCCGCACGCCACATCGGACAGCAGTTGACGCGAACCCTTGTCGGCCATGTCCTCGAGCAGCGCCAGCGCACGCCCGCAGGCATCCATAATGCGATACGGCGGCATAGCGGCCACATGCAGCGCATCCTGAATCGCGGTCGCTCGAGCCGGATCGTCACGCGGAATACCGTACGCCGCGGACACCTGCCCGTAGGCACGAACGTCCTCGGCAACCAACTCGACAAGCTCCTGGGACAGCTCATCAGCCTGAGCAAACGCGCGCGCCAGGTCATCCGCACGATCAGCAAGCGCGGGATTGGTCGCACCGTAGCGGGCAACCATTCCGCACAGCGAGGCGCCCAGCGCGCCCACAAAGGCGCTCGCGCTACCGCCGCCGGGAACCGGCTCGCGTGCGGCAAGCGCCTCGGCAAACTCTCGACATGTTTTATCCATCATCTCTTGGCTCATACGCACGCACCTTCAAGTCATATACATCGGTCGGGTGGCAACCGCCGACCGACCGCATCAATCACATAATGGTGCTAAGTCTAGCCCATAAGTACATGAGCGTCAGCGCACCTGGCCATCGCGGATTTCTATGACGAACGATAGGCGTCGGCACCGCAAACATAGGACACATGGCCCACCTTTCGAGACTTCCGGACGTCAAAAACTGAGGCATATCTATAAACAAGGAACCTGTTGGGGCAACGCCCACGCACGCGCGCCCCATTAAATCAACGGGCACCTCACCCCGGGGAGGGCCGACAGCATCGGCCCTCCCCTCTTTTGCGACCGCACATATTGCCACTTAACGGCGCAAATCCGGCCCTCAGAATGGGACACATGGCCCACCCTAGCGAGCCGTCCACGCGTACAGTAAAGGCAGGTAATCCATGGGCGGTTACAGATCGAGGAGGACACGACCATGAAAAAGAAGGCCTTTGCGATTCTCACCCTCTGCATCAGTCTCTTTGCCGCGGTTGCCCTGGTGGGCTGCGGTGGCAGCGGCGGCGCTACCGGCAGTGGAGGTGGCGGCGGAGCAGAAAAGCCAGCCGTGGATATGAGGACCGACTTCATTTGGTTTAAGGTCGAGGTCCCCGAGGGCGTCGAGATCACCGACGTCGCAGGCGACACCGCCGACAGGGCCCAGTTTAAGTTCACCGAGAGCGAGCACGCCAGCGATTGCTTCATCCCCGTCTTCGACTCTGACAAGAACGCCGATGAACTGTTCGACTACGAGGCAAAGTGGAATGCCAGCTTTGAGTGGACCGAGAATGACCCCGTCAAGTACAACGGCAAGACTTGGCGCAACGCTTCCTATACACACTCGGGCGGCGTAACGACCGAATACTTCACCGACGTTGACGGCGGCAGTGTGTATGTGCGTATCGACAACGTCGAGGAGCACAAGGACGCCGTCGAGACCATGATGAAGTCTCTGGAATTTGCCGACGACATCGCCGAGGCCAAGACCGAGGCCATGGACGTCAAGCTCGACGATATCGAGATCAAGCGCTAAGCGACTGGCGAGCGCAACGGGAAACACGGTCGCAGTGCAAACAAGCGACGGTACCCCAGCGCTTCGTACCCAGGGAGGGCCGGTAAACCGACCCTCCCTTTCTTATGCCTGTAGCCGACGAACGCGAGGATGCCGGACGCCGGAACCGCCCCAAATGTGGCAACAGTACGAAAACGACAAACACCCCAACACGTCCGCCCACCGATTTATTGCGCCGCGCAGACAATTAAACCAGCATCTTTAAACATCTGGGCAGTATAGTGACCAAAACTATCGCATAACCGCACTCTGCGAATGGAGAAGTTATGACCGAACACCATGCCATCAGCCGCCGAGCGTTTACGCTGGGCCTAGGGCTTGCGGCGTTGTCACCACTTGCAAGCCTGCCCGAAACCGCAGCGCCGGGCATTCCCCTGCGAGCGGCATTTGCAGACAACACACCCGCACCGTCGGACAGCCTCCACAATTTCGTCATTCGCCTTCGCCCCGCGGGCTATTTTCGCACCGCGAGCGTCAACCAAGACGGCAACGTTCGCGGCAACGTCTGTCACCTGTTTAACGACGGCACGTCCAGCAAGCTCATCCTTGAGAACGTAACGACCAAGAATGACGATACAAACTGGTACGCCATCCGCACCTTGCTCAATTTCGAAGAGCATAAAAAGACGGGCTACAGCATTTGGTCGGTCGACGACGACTCGGACAAAGATGGAAAGGTCATCCACGTATGGGGCGGCGAGTATGACAACAAGCCCAGCCGCGCTTTTGCGTTCGAGCGTCAATCAAACGGAACCTACATCATCCGAGACCGCACGGTCGAGAAAGAAACCGAGAAAAAAGACATTAAGTACCTGGCAATAGAATCGAACGGCAAAGACCAGGACAACAATAAGATCTGCCATAAGAGTAAGAGCATTCCGTGGGAGCTCGAACTTATCGGTTACGACATGAAAAAGAACGATGCCACGGTTAGCAGCCTCGACTGGATCACGTACAGCAGCTACGTCGACGGACCATGTTGGATGAAATACGTCGACGACAACAAGTTCCTCGACGAGCTGAGCATCCCGGGTACGCACGATTCGGGCACCTGCAGCGTGGACAACGACACTGAGCCCCAATCCTCGCAAGTAAAATGCCAGCAGGATTACATTCCCACGCAGTTGCTCGAAGGCATTCGCTATTTCGATATCCGGCTCGGAAAGGGCGATGACCCCGGCATCGACCACGGGATTTTCTACCTACTCAAAAAAGACGGGAACTATCTGCATCTCTCCGATGTCATAGGCTACTTCAAAACGTTTTTGAACGAAAACCCGACAGAAGCGCTCATCATGCTTGTATCACGAGGCAACGACGAGGCTACCGACGAAAGTGTTACGACGGCTTTCGCCAAGGTTTTGGACGACAACCCCAAACTGTTCTATACGTCGAGCCGCGTTCCCACACTGGGCGAGGTGCGCGGAAAGATCGTCCTGCTACGTCGATTTGGACTCGACGGCGACAGCGTAAGCGGCCACACGTGGGGACTCGACCTCACCGAATGGGATAACAAAATCGCAGTGCACACCGACAGCAGTTCCATGTGTCTCGTCCAAGACGCGCGGGGCTTTGAAGCCGCGGGGGAAACAGGCGACAAAGAGCCCTATTGCACCAAGGTATACGCCCAGGACAAGTACAAACTCACGGGAACCGACAAGCTCAGCTGGGTCGATAATGCGCTGAAGGAAACGACCGGGCGCACGCGCAACGAGGTAGATGTCGAGGACGATAACGGGGCCAAGGAGAAAGTCCTGGAGCGTTGCTGGTCTATCAACTACACCAGCTGCACGGGCTTGTCGCACGGAGGCAATCCTTTTACCTCGGCACGAGTAGTCAACGAGCATCTGTATAAGAGCCCGTACATCAATCCCAGCGGCATCGAGGATACAAAGTCAGATTACCTCAAGCACATTGGCATCATCGCATCCGACTTTGTTGATGCGGCGCTGGCCCGGAGCATCTACCAGCGCAATTACAATTACGATACGAAGCACACGCAGTCGGCTTCGTGCTGCCTCCCGACCCGCATGCGCATGACGTACGGCGACTCGCTGAGCGATGCCTCGCTCCAGGATGGCAAGACCGTTGGCGAGGGCCATTTCCGCCTTGTCGACAGCAGCAACGTACTCAACGTGGCGGCTTCGGGCCATGCGTTTACCATCGAATACGTGGATGTCGACGCCTTGGGCAACGAGACCGTTACGGGGCTGCAGGGATCCGTGCCCATCGATATCGATCCGCGCGCACTGACACCCCACTTTGAGGGGCTCGAAGGCCTTAAGGCCGGCGAGGATGTGCGCACAAAGGTCGCGGCGCTGCTCGAGGGCAAACTCGAAAACGATGCCTGCACGGCTCAGCTCGAGTTTGTGCACGACGCGGACGGCGCTCCGGGCACGGCAATGGTCGAGGGCGAGGCATTTACCGCGGGAACGTACTGGGTGCGCGCGAACGGTCTTTTGGGCGACGCGGCGCAAAACTACAAGCTTGCTAATGACGGAGCCGCGAGCTTTACCGTAGCGGCCTCGAGCAGTGCAGGCGGCACCGACACCGACGGTGGCACGGGTTCCAACGCAGGCAGCGCTGATAAGAACGGTAAGGGCAACAAGGGCAAGAACTCGGGCGGAAAACTCGCCGACACGGGCGACGGCTCCGGCATTGCCGCCGGGCTCGCTGCCGCCGCCGTAGCGACAACGGTCGCCGGCGCGGCAATGCTTGCCAACGACCGCGAAAACGCTGGGGACGGTAGCGAATAGGCAAGCCGGCCTTTTAGACACATCGACTCAATGGGGGGGCGCAGGACACCGTTCTGTGCCCCCGATTTTTACCTTGGCCCAAACGCCGCCATAGGCTACATCACCATGTTCAGCGCGTTAACAAACTCCTGGGCCTTCGCACGGCTGCTCAGGCTAAAAACACAAGCAGTCAACAGCCTGTTACGCAGAAAAACATCGCGGCCCTTGATCCTGTTGACCCCCGTAATGTCCTTAAGATAGACAATCTCGGTGTGCTTGCCACCAAAAGTGCCCTTCTTGAGCACCTCAATACGGTTGGGGTAGATCTTGACGTCTTTATACCTACCCGAACCTTTGTCCTGGAATAGCAGCGTGTTATTGTCCATACGCGTCACTCCCGTGGGATTCGCTAAAACTGCCTCTATGGTCACATTTTAGTCACCGCAAGGCCCCATGCGAAGATGTCAGACAGCACAGCAATTCGTGTCCGCGCGAGGCTTTAAACTAAATGCGATAAAGACGCATTCCACAAAAGGAAAGTGGGGCGACAGTGATGGGCGAACTGGTAAACCGTGGAGAATCGGCAATCGTGCCCGAAGGTTTTTACAAGCAGGTCTCCTCGATTCTCAACGCCGCTCGCGACAAGGCCTATACCGCCGTTAACTTTGCGATGGTTGAGGCATATTGGGAGATCGGCAAGAGTATTGTTGATGAACAGGGCGGAGAGGGGCGCGCCAAGTATGGCGATGCACTGATCGACGAACTTGCCGTTAGATTGACTAAGGATTTTGGCAGAGGCTTCAACGCCAGAAGCTTAAGATACATGCGTCAGTTTTATCTTGCGTTCCCAATCCGGAACGCGCTGCGTTCCGAATTGAATTGGACACATTACCGCAGGTTATCGCGTATAACCGACCCTGATGCTCGAACATGGTACATGAACGAATGCGCCGATTCTCGTTGGAGCACGCGTCAGCTCGAACGCCAGATCAACACCATGTTCCGCGAGCGCCTACTTGCCAGCAAGGACAAGGAGGCCGTCACCCAGGAAATCCAAAAGAGCGCCCCGGCTCGTCGCCCCGAGGATATCATCCGCGACCCATATGTACTGGAGTTTTTAGGTTTCTCGGACGATACTGCGTTTCGCGAGAGCGATCTAGAGCAGGCGCTCATCACGCATCTTCAGAAGTTCCTGCTGGAGCTTGGCCGTGGTTTCGCTTTCGAGGCGCGCCAAAAGCGCATCACCTTTGATGGGCGCCATTTCTATATTGACCTTGTTTTTTACAACTATCTGATGCGCTGCTTCGTGCTCATCGACCTTAAGACGGACGACCTTACGCATCAGGACCTGGGCCAGATGCAAATGTATGTGAACTACTACACGCGCGAGCTCATGAACGAAGGCGACAATCCGCCCATAGGCATCGTGCTCTGCGCGGACAAAAGCGATTCGATTGTCGAGTACACGCTGCCCGAAGACAACGACCAAGTGTTTACCGCCAAATACCTGCCGTATCTTCCAAGCAAGGAAGAGCTGGCGCGCGAGCTGAGTGCCGAGTACCGCGCCATCAACGAAGCGACTAATGGCGAAGTGCAAGGATAGCAGCACGTTGCGACCGATACCCCCGACGGCGCTCCACATCACCCGGGAAAAGAGGAGCTTTCCATGACACACAGACCGAAAACAACACTGCGCGACTGCATCTATGGGCTTGCCGTCGGTGACGCGCTGGGCGTTCCCTACGAGTTCAGACCTCGTGGCACGTTCGAATGCACCGACATGATCGGCTACGGCACGCACGAGCAGACCGCCGGCACCTGGAGCGACGACACATCTATGACGCTCGCCACCTGCGACTCCATCAGAGAGCTCGGCCGCATTGACACCGAGGACATGCGCGACAAATTCGTGAGCTGGATCGCCAACGACGAGTACACGATTGATGGCGTCTTCGACTACGGAGGAACGACCGCCCGCGCCCTTCGCTCCGGCAAGGGTGGCTCCGGCGAGCGCGACAACGGCAACGGCTCGCTCATGCGCATCGCACCCCTGGCGTTTGCCGATGCAACAGACAAAGAGATCCGTGAGGTCTCTGCAATCACCCACGCTCATAGAACATCGACCGAGTCATGTGTCAAGTTCATCGAACTGTTGAGGTCCGAGATGGACGGCACGCTCCCCGAATGGACACTCTGTCTGAAAGATGCACCCGAGCACGAAATCAGATCCGGCGGCTTCGTGCGCGACACGCTTAAGGCAGCCACTTGGTGCTTCGTCAACACTAACAGCTACGATGATTGTGTGCTTGCCGCCGTCAACCTGGGCGACGACACCGACACCACCGCAGCCGTCGCAGGCGCCCTCGCCGGCGCAGCATACGGCATGGACGCAATTCCGCAGAAATGGATCGACACCCTGCGCGGTAAAGAGTTGATTGAGAGCTGCTTGTTTTAGGGCGCCATTCAAGAAATAAGGTAGGAGGCATCATGGAGAGGAAGATCGCGAATATCGATGAGTTCCAAATGGGCGAAAACGAGACCCCGATACTCCCAACGGGACTGATGGAGGAAGAAAACCTTTACGTCCTTCCCGACGGGCGCTACCTCCCCTGCGGGGTCTACCGGACCGAAGATGGCGGCTCACTCATTTATGAGCCATCCGGGCTCAGCTTCTTCGGGCAGATGCTTGCTCAATTCAAAGAGAGCTAAAGGCTTGATTGCCCGTCAGATCGACACTGCTCCAAACCAGGGGGTGGATAGGATGTCTCCCACCGCGGCCTGTGAGGTAAAATCTTGACCGCCGCGGAATCCGCCTGCGGGCAACGCTCCGATCTCCGATTGGGGTGAAGCCTATGAACTTGTTTCTTGAAATCCTGCGCCTCTCGATGTATGTGACCGGCATTGCCCGGAACCTCTACTCGATCTGGCGGGAATATAAGCAGTAACGGATAGCGAAGGGAGTCATAGAAAAGGGTCGGTTGCAGCCGACCCTTTAAGACGATAGCACCTGCGTTGCCCGCGCTTCCAAAGTTGACCGACTGAGGAGCGGGTTCCGCGGCACATCCTGATTTTACCCAGTGGCAAGGCTCTTTTACAGCCGTTCCACCGTTTATTTACATCTGCCAATCAAGACGAGACTACTACGCACCTTTATTACACACGATATTTTCAGCCTGGTATAACCAAGTTCAATAATAGAATGCAAATCCAACCACCGTGTCTGATTACAAAAAGATTTTTGCCTTTTCTGCAGCAAACTCTTCCTCGGTAAGCACTCCACTATCACGCAGCGTTGCAAGCCTCTCAAGCCTTGCAACTACATCAATCACTATCCGC
The DNA here is from genome assembly GCA_019414245.1 of Collinsella sp. Taxonomy (GTDB): domain Bacteria; phylum Actinomycetota; class Coriobacteriia; order Coriobacteriales; family Coriobacteriaceae; genus Collinsella. Next base: position 269,213 of record DXMK01000015.1, read on the forward strand.
CAGCGTCTCAATAGTCTGTGAAACCTGCGGATACCGCTCAAGCTCCTTCGATAGGGCATCGACCATCTCGGCAATATTCTTTGCATTTTTGCCCCCGTTTAATACGTTTGCCCTGACCTTAGATGACGACTTGACAGTAACGCCAGATCCGCCTTCAACTGGAACAACCGAAATACTGATATTTTCGCCCCAAGACCAAAGGCTCATACCAATCTCGGCTGCAACTGTTCTTGTTGTGGGCGATGCACTATCAACTTTTACTTTAGGCAGCTTTTCCATAGCTGCCTTCAAGGCATTAAACGTGTCGTCAGGAGAATACGGTACCTGAAGCTGAAGCTGCTGATCCGCAAAACCCATAATCTGGCCTCCGCTTCTTACAAGATTAAGGCTATCGGCAATGGTAGCACGTTCCCAGCAGTCTTAAATTCGTCTCATGACCTTGCGATGCAGCCCGACGCCCCGGCTCCGCTTCCCTACTTCCCAAAGATCGCAGCGAACAATCCCTTGCGCTTGGGTTTTTCTTCTCGGTAGGAACCCTCGGCAGCCGCTGCCACCTGACGTGGCTGCTCGTCGCCTCCACGGCGCACAATTTGGTACAGGAATGGCGATTTGATGTATTTGACCTCGACGGGCGTGGCGTGAACGGTGCTTTCGCCGGACAGATGCAGGCTCGGATTGAGCGGCGCCACAATATGCGTCTCGCGCTTGTCGCTAAACACCACCGCCGCCGCACGGCCCGTCTGGCCGTTCACGGCAATGCGCACCTGCTCGCCATTACGTCCATCTGACGCGGGACGATCGACAAAGTAGACCGGCACCATAACCAGGCCGTCCTTGTGCTTGCGGGCCTTGCGCGCCCAGGTGCGGATGCTCTTTTTATTGAGCCCCAGGAAAGTCTCGGCATCGTTGCCAACAATGTCGAGCGCCAGCTTGTCAATGACCACCTGGTCCTTGGTGGACGCATCGACGGAGACAACGCGGAAGTCGCCTTCCTGCATGGCCGGGTCGAACGACCCAACCTTGGCAAAGTCCCATGGCTCCAGAATGCCCATAAGGCGAACGTCCAGGTAGTTTGCCCTGGGATATGCCCAGTCGAGCACCTCGTAGTACACCAGGGTCTCCTTGCTCAGGCCCTTGCCCGGGAAGGACGCCATCATGCGCAGGTCCGCGAGCGCCATGGGGAAGTAGAAGAGCATCATGTCGTTTTGAATCGCGTCTTCCACATCGTGACCGGCAAAGGCGTCTGGATATCGGCGCACCAGCTCAAGCGCATTGGCGCGCGCCTGCTGCGGCGTTATCTCGCAGGGAATACCCTGCTCGGGCACATATTCCGCACCAACGCCCATGGTCAGGCGCTTGCTAAACGTCCCCGGCTTGAGCAGGTCGGCGACACCGATCTTATTGCCGCAGGACGGGCACTCAAACACGCGCTGGGTCGACTCGCCCTCAAAGGACGCTCCGCAGAAGGGACAGGGGATGCTCACGTGCGTGGCCTCTTGGAACTCCTGGGCCGTGCCGCGGTCTTCCCACAGCAGATGCTCCAGAACCGACTGATTGCGCCAGTGCTCATTAAAGAAATACCAGTCGGGGTCCACCGGGCGCTCGAGCTGCGACACATGCGTGAGCTTAAGCAGCCCATCGACAACCGTCAGTGGCGTATGGCGAATGCCCAGGGCGCTCTTGGGCTCCCCCGCATCGGCCTGCCACGGAACGACCGTGCCGCAATAGGCGCACTCAAAGCTGCGTTTAGCCTGGTGTGAGTACATAGGGCCGCCGCAGTTTTGGCATTTAATGGCAAACATCTCGTCCATGAATACGTCCTCCTTTGCACTGGGGCTGTCGACATTAAGTATGTCGGGCAGGTAAGCACGTGCCCATACCCATGTGGCCCAAAATCGAGCACCCAGGCAGACGAGAAGGCTCGCTCGTTAGCACCGGCAGACTATTGCTGCATTTTCTGAGCATCGGTGCACGGCGCCCCCGCGCGAGCTACACTATCCCCTTAAACATGATTGTGAGGACGACCGCTATGCTATTTGTAAATCGGCTGGTACATACGCTTGTTCCCGGCAGCGAGGGCGAGCCGGTCGATACCTCCCGCCGCACCAACGCGGGCTTCGCCGCAAGCCTCATCTGCATTGGCCTCAACATCACCTTGTGCCTGGCCAAGGGCATCGCGGGCCTGCTCGCTGGCTCCGTCTCCCTCATCGCCGACGCTTTCAACAACCTCTCCGATGCCTCGAGCAACATCGTGAGCCTGCTCGGGTTCCGCCTCGCCAGCCGCCCGGCAGACGAAGGCCACCCCTATGGCCACGGCCGCTACGAGTACCTCGCCGGCTTGTTTGTCGCCGTCCTGGTTTGCGCCGTCGGCATCAACCTGATCCTCGAGTCGGTCACCAAGATCATCAAGCCTTCCCCCACCGCTTACACGCTCGTTTCCCTTGCGGCACTGGCTACATCCATGCTCGTTAAGCTCTGGATGGCCGCATTCAACCGCGCGCTGGGCAACCGTATCGATTCCGAAACACTCATTGCCACAGCACAGGACTCCAAAAACGACGTCATCACCTCGGGCTCGGTCTTGGTGGCGGCGCTTATTTCGCAGACGACCGGCTTTGACCTCGATGGCTGGGCAGGCCTGGGTGTGGGCATCTTCATCTGCATCAGCGGCATGGGCCTAGTGCGCGACGCCATCAGCCCGTTGCTGGGGCAAGCGCCCGACCCCAAGCTCGTCCAGGCAATCCGCGACAAGATCATGTCCTATCCGCAGGTCTTGGGCACACACGACCTGATGGTGCACGACTACGGCCCCGGTCGTCAGTTTGCCAGCGCTCACGTGGAGATGCCCGGCGAGGGCGACGCATTTGAGCACCACGAGATCCTGGACACCATCGAGCACGACATCAAGCGCCAGATGGGCATTGGCATCACGCTGCACTGCGACCCCATCGCGACAACCGGCGATGATTTGCGCGGCTGGGTCAAGCGCGGCGTTATGCAGATCGACCCCGCGCTCTCCATCCACGACCTGCACGAGCACGACGGGTTCGTTTCGTTTGACCTGGTGCGCCCCGACGGCTTTGACATATCCGACGAGGAGCTGCTGGAGCTCGTCACGCGCATCGTGCACGAGCGCCGACCCAATGCCTCATGCGTCGTTACGTTTGACTCGGGCTTTAGCTCGCCCGACCGTCCGGCTGAACAGCTGTAGCCCGCTTAACAGCTAGTTTCCCTGCGCGCCCGAGATGCCGTTTTGCAGTGCATTCCAGGCACCCGTCGCCATGTCGCCCAAGTTCTGCGCGGTGTCGCCCAGGTTTTGTGCCGTATCGCCCAGCTCTTGCGCCTTGTCTCCCAACTCCTGTGCCTTGTTGCTCAAGTCCTCCAGCGTATTGGAACTCGAGCTGTCGGTACCGCTTTGGCCGTCGGGCGAGTTGCCCGAGCTATTCTTGTGCGTGAGTTGAATTTCGAGGTTGCCGCTGTCGTTATAGTAAGCAGAAGTAACGACCCAGTTGGCATCGATGACGGGCGTTGAGCCATCATCAGTCAGGACCACGGCATTCGAAAGATTGGCGCCGCGCGACTTGAGAAGTTTCTTGGCGTTGGACCAGTACTGCCCCGGGATATCGCTCAGATCGACGGTGCTAGACGAGGCGGACTCGGTTTGCTCGGCAGCGGTATCAGCCGTTGAACTCCCTCGCTTGTTGAGCATGCCCGACACAATGGCAAACACAACCGACAGCGCAAAGAAGATCGCCAGCACGATGAGGATCTTCTTGATCACGCTCGACGAACGCGACGGCTTCTTCTCCTCGTCCGCGCCATATTGCGGAATCGACTTGGGGTACTCGCGATACGCCTCGCGCGACTCATAGCGAGGCTGCGCCGTGCGAGGCATATACGTCGTCTGCTGAGGCTGCGGGATGGGATTCTGCGACAGGTCATCATAGGGATTCGGCGTCGAGGCGGCATAAGAATCCTGCGGCGCGCAATCAAACGGGTCCGGAGCTGCGTTGCCATAGGAGCCTTGCGAAGATGCAGCGTAAGAATCCTGCGCCGTGTCGCCATAGCCCATAACCCGGGTGGGCTCAGCAGAAGGCTGCGTCGCCGCGGGGTCGGTATAACCGGGGTTGGGAACAACGCGGGTCGCATCGGCGCTATCGCCAGCCTGCGCGGAACCGTAGCCGCTCATCACGGTTGTCTTGTCCTGATCCATGCAACGATTCCTTTCCGTCGCCTGTAAGCATCAAGTTATCCATGCATTCTACCCGCGCAAAAGCCTATGATGGGCAAAGCCCGTCGGTATCTACAAGACATGCGCGACAGGTGGCAACAAGCGAATCGAGGAACGTTATGGCAAAAAGCAAGCTCATCAAAGACACGACGCGTGCCGAGCGCGAGGAAATCATCAAGTTGGCACTCGCCGGCTGCGGCAACGGCAGCTGCGATAACTGCGGAAGCTGCAGCTTGGGAGCCGGCGATCCATATGGCACCTACCAGCCCTACATTGACGGCGAGATGGAAATCGCCGATATCAACATGATGGTCGCCGAGCGCAACGCCAAACTCTTCGGCCTCCAGCGCGGCTAGAAAACAAAAGCCCCGCCGGGCCTTGGTAGGCGCGACGGGGCGGGCAAGCAGCTATGGGCAACAGGCTTAGAACAGACCGGTGATGTTGCCGTCGTTATCGACGTCGATGTTCTCGGCCGCGGGAACTTTGGGCAGGCCCGGCATGGTCAGAACGCTACCGGTCAGCGCGACCACAAAGTGGGCACCGGCGGAAACCTTGAGTTCGCGCACGGTGATGCGGAAGTTCTCGGGCGCGCCCAGCGCCTTGGCGTTATCGCTAAAGCTGTACTGCGTCTTGGCGACGCACACCGGCAGGTTGCCAAAGCCGTTCTCGCGCAGCTCGGCGAGCTGGCGCTTGGCAGCCGGCGTAAAGTCGACGCCGTCGGCGCGGTAAACCTTGGTGGCGACGGCCTCGAGGGCATCGGCAACATCGGCGCCGTCCTCGTAGGCAAACTTGAGCTCGCTCGGCTGCTCAATCAGACGCATGACTTCATCGGCCAGGTCGAGCGCGCCCTCGCCGCCCTTGGCCCAGACCTCGGAAAGCTTAACGTTGACGCCGAGCTTCTGGCACTCGGACTCGATGAGAGCAAGCTCAGCCTCTGTGTCCGTCGGGAAACGGTTGATGGCGACCACGCAGGGCAGACCATAAACGTTCTGGATGTTGTCCACGTGACGCAGCAGGTTGGGCATGCCAGCCTTGAGTGCCTCGAGGTTCTCCTCATTGAGGTCGGCCTTGGCAACACCGCCGTTGTACTTAAGCGCGCGGGCAGTGGCGACGACCACAACAGCGCTGGGGCGAACGCCCGTCATGCGGCACTTAATGTCGAGGAACTTCTCGGCACCCAGATCGGCACCGAAGCCGGCCTCGGTAATAGCGACATCGCCAAAGCGCATCGCCATACGCGTGGCCATGATAGAGTTGCAGCCGTGGGCAATGTTGGCGAAGGGGCCGCCGTGGACAAACGCGGGCGTGCCCTCGAGCGTTTGCACCAGGTTGGGCTTGAGCGCATCCTTAAGCAACGCGGCCATGGCACCCTGGGCCTTAAGGTCACGGGCACGGACGGGCTCACCGGCAAAGCTGTAGCCGACGACGATCTCGCCCAGGCGCTCCTTGAGGTCGTTAATGCTCGTAGACAGGCACAGGATTGCCATGACCTCGGAGGCGACGGTGATGTCGAAGCCGTCCTCGCGCGGCACGCCCTGGGCCTTACCGCCAATACCGTCGATGACGTGGCGCAGCTGACGGTCGTTCATATCGACGACGCGCTTCCAAGTGATGCGCTTAACGTCGATGCCAAGCTGATTGCCCTGCTGAATATGGTTATCAAGCATGGCGGCCAGCAGGTTGTTGGCAGCACCGATGGCATGGAAGTCGCCGGTAAAGTGCAGGTTGATATCCTCCATGGGGATGACCTGAGCCCAGCCGCCGCCGGCAGCACCGCCCTTAACGCCAAAGACGGGGCCGAGCGAAGGCTCGCGCAGGGCCACGGCACTCTTGACGCCGCGACGGCGCAGGCCGTCGGCCAGACCGATGGTCGTGGTGGTCTTGCCCTCGCCCGCAGGCGTTGGGTTGATAGCGGTCACGAGAACGAGCTTGGCCTGGTGATCAGTCGGCTCGTTGAGCAGTGAATAGTCGACCTTAGCCTTGTCGAAGCCGTACGGAATAAGGTGCTTAACGTCGACGCCGGCGTTCTTGGCCACCTCGGTAATAGGCAGCGGCGTGACAGAACGTGCGATTTCGATGTCAGTAGGCATGGGCGGTCCTTTCGTTACCGAATGAGAAAAAGACCAATTCAGCATAGCACGGGCGCGCAATAGTAAAACACCCGTAACCGATGAATGGCGATATGATTATCCAATGCTCAGCGATAGCCTACAGACTAGCCAAAACAAACCCGTCTCTAAACGGCTGGCTCAATTCCCAAATGCTCAAAGGTGCGAAGCGTTGCCTGGCGGCCCTGGGGCGTGCGAATCATCAAGCCGCACTGCAGCAGATAAGGCTCATAGACATCCTCGAGCGTTCCCGGGTCCTCGCCCACCGCGCTGGCAAGCGTCGTCAGGCCCACGGCACGACCGGAGAACGTCTTGGCGAGTGTCTCCAAAATGCGAATATCCATCCAGTCCAAGCCAAGCTCGTCGATCTCAAAAAACTCGAGCGCCTGACGGCAGATATCGAGCTCAATAGGCCCGTTGCCGCGCACCTGCGCGTAATCGCGCACGCGTTTGAGCAGACGGTTGGCAAGACGCGGCGTGCCACGCGAGCGCGAGCCGATCTCGAGCGCGCTGGGATGGTCGATTGTCACGCCCAGAATGGTCGCCGAGCGTGTCACAATCTGGGCAAGCTCCTCGACCGTGTAGTAATCCAAGCGATACGAAATGCCAAAGCGATCACGCAGCGGGCCGGTCAGCATGCCCGAACGGGTCGTGGCCGCCACCAGCGTAAACTTGGGAATATCCAGGCGAATCGAACGCGCCGCAGGACCCTTGCCGATCACGATATCGAGCGCAAAGTCCTCCATCGCGGGGTACAGGACCTCCTCGACCGATCGGTTAAGGCGGTGGATCTCGTCGATAAACAGCACGTCACCCGGCTGCAGGTTGGTAAGGATGGCAGCCAGGTCGCCGGTACGCGCGATGGCCGGACCGCTCGTCGTCTTGATCTGAGCGCCCAGCTCGTTGGCGATAACGGTGGCCAGCGTGGTCTTGCCCAGGCCCGGAGGACCCGAGAAAATCACGTGGTCGAGCGTCTCGCCACGGCTCTGCGCCGCTTCGATCAACACGCGCAGGCTCTGCTTGATGTGCTCCTGGCCGCAGTAGTCGTCCAGGCGCTGGGGGCGCAAAGTGCGGTCGACATCGAGGTCCTCGGCCGTCAGCTCCGAGCCCACCATGCGCTCGCCGTGCGCCATGGATGCCGCCGGCGAGTTGCCGGGCGTCGCCCACAGGTCCTGAGAGTCATCGGCTTCCCACATCACGCATCCATTCCAAGTCGCTTAAGCGCCGCGCCGAGCAGATCCTCGACACGCATATTCTGCCCATCATACCCGCTCAGGGCAACATCGGTCTCCTGCGGGCTAAAGCCCATGGAAAGGAGCGCCGCACGGGCGTCATCGATCGCCGAAGGAGCGGCGGCGGGAACCGGCATCGCAACCTGGCCGGGAATCACGTCGACCGGCACAAAGCCCTTATCCTTGGCAAAGGTGCTCTTGAGTTCCAGGATCAGACGCTGAGCTGTCTTTTTGCCCACACCGGGCACCTTGGCCATGCCCTTGTCGTCCTCAGCCATCACCAGCGAATACAGCTGCCCCACGGTATAGGTGGAAAGCACGGCGAGCGCCAAGCGCGGGCCAACGCCCGAGACGGACACGAGCCGGTCGAACATCGTGCGCTCATCCTTTGAGGAAAAACCGAAAAGTGTCATGGCGTCCTCGCGCACCTGCATACGCGTGTAGAGGCGGACCTCGCCGCCGGGCGTCGGCAACGTGGCCGCAGTGCTGCCCGAGATGCCGAGCTCAAAGCCCACGCCCGACACATCGACGACAGCAGAGCTCATCGTGGACTCGACAAGCGTTCCGTGGAGCTGGGAAATCATCAGTATCCGGTTCCTCTCTGTTGATAGAACTCGCCACCGGTGAGGGCGCGGGTGCGGCTGAGGTTTACGTGGCAGATGGCGCAGGCCAGGGCATCGGCGGCATGGTCGGGATGCGGGTCGTGGTCGAGCTGTGTTAGAGTGCGTACCATGTAGGCGACCTGCCGCTTGTCCGCGGCGCCGGTGCCCACCACAGCCTGTTTGATCTGCATGGGCGTGTACTCGCCAATCTCGAGCGCGCATTCCGAAAGCGCTACGAGTGCAGCACCGCGGGCATGCGCCGTGGGGATGGCCGAACGAACGTTGGCGCCAAAGTAGATACTCTCGACAGCAGCCGTGTCGGGTCGATAACGCTCGACGACATCCTTAAGGTCACGGGCGATATGCGACAGGCGCACCGCGAGCGGACTTCCGGCACTGGTCTCGATGCAGCCATAGGCACGGCAGCGAACCTCGCCGCGCCGCTCCTCGATAATCCCCCAACCCGTATGAGCCAAACCGGGGTCAATGCCCAAGATAACCAAGCCGACCTCCCCTCGCCACAAGCACAGCGCAAGACAAGGCCCCGCGCATCATTCACGAACGTCTGTTCTAGAATAACACAACGCTAGCCCTATAAGTCAGCCGAGATCGAATTGTAGGTTGAGCATACGCAAGCGAGCGCCCGCCAGAGCGAGCAAGGTGCCTTGAAAGAGGAGGGCATTGACCTGGTGGTCATGCCCGACGATTGAAAGGCAGATTGCCGCTCTGGCGGGCGCGCAGCGTCGACTCGTTACGCGGTTTGGCAAAACCGCGTAACCTTTTTAGTTCTGGCTAAAGAACGGGAACTGCCTCGGATCCACCGGCGGATGCGGCATCGGCGTGCCCTGGGGTCCACCCTGCGGGCCACCCTGGCCGCCCATCATCTTATCGATGGCGTCCTGAACCTCGCCCTCGAACTTTTTCATTCCCTCGTGCAAACGACGTTGACCGTCCTCAGAGCGCAGCTCCTCCATCTGCTCGGGCGAAATACCCAGCAGCTCGCCCAGCACGCCCATCATCTCGTTTCGCATGCGCTCGCTCGTATCCTCGTCAGCAAAACGGCGCACCTCGGCGCGCGCCAGCGAATCGACCGTCATACGCTCCTTGCCGTTAAGCCCCAGGCCGGACCACGCGAGCATGTACGGCCAGGCGCGCTCGACAAACGAACGGGACGAAACGATCGACGCCGTCGGCAGCATGCGGCGGGCGGCCTCGCCCTGACGCACGAGCATCAGCAGCAGCGAGCAGGCCTCTGGCTTGCCAGCGGCCATCGGGATGTCGTCGAAAGATCGATTGCGGTCCACGTGCGCCTCGAGCGCGCCATCGACCTCACCCGGCTCAAGCCCGCCGAGCAGCTGTGCCGCGCGGTCGAGCATATCGACCGGACCGTCGAGCGTCGAGAGCGCCTGCGCCAGCACTCGCTCCATACAATCTTCCACCGCGTTGAGCGTCACGAGCTCTTGGGGCACCACGGCAGACGTGCGGTTGCGCACGCGCGCCACAAACTCAAGCGTCGACAGGTACACATCGCCAAAGGGCGCGTAATCACCCTGGTAGCCGCCGCAAAGCGCCGGCGCCGCCAGCGCGTACTCGGTTTTGGACAGCGGACTCAACGCCATCGCACCCAGCTCGAGCGCCGTGTCCTCCAGCATGAGGCCCAGCGTGCGAGAGCGCAGGCGCTCGGCGTCGCCCGCCGACACATCGCGGTCGAGCACGCGCGCGGCATCCGGCGCATCGCGCTCAACCGTGCGAATATGCAGGCGCTCGGCAATGGCGCGAACGGCGGCACAGCGAGCAGCCTCGGCCTCCTCCTGCGCCGGCGTAAAGATGCGGTTGCGCCCCAGCACCAGGCCAATCACATTACGTGGGCCCAGAGCGTCGACGGCCAGCGCCGCCAGCAGGGACGACGGCAAGTCGCCCTCGAGTGCCACCACGGCGCGCGACGCACCGTGGGCCCGGGCGTTGTCGCGCACGGCGAGCACCAGCGCCTGCCACAGCCACTCCTCGGAACGGAACTCGGGCAGTTCGTGATCTTCCAGGGCATCGAGCATCACGCCGCGCTGAATCTCCTGAACCAGCAGGCTCTCCTCAAAACACGGCGCTTGGGCCACCACGCGACCGCAGTCGTCGAGCACAAACGAACCGCCGGTATACACCGACTCGTCATAGGCACCGACCGGCGCCATACAGGCAAACCACACGCTGCGCTTGGATGCGATCTTGCGGTAGGCGCCGCTGCGAACGGCGGCAATGGCGGCAGTCTCGCGGTCGGTCATGTCAAACGCATTGAATTGGAAATACGCAATGAGGTCAACACCGGTCGGCAACATCTCGAGTTCGCGGTCCAAGTCAAAAATCACGGCGATGCGCACGCCGTCCACGTCGAACACCGGCGGCGCCCAACGCGTGTCGTTGTTCTCGCCACGCTGCAGGGCAATGCTCGAACGCGCCGGCACCACATGACCGTCCTTGAGCATCATGTAGTCGAGCAGCGGCTGACCCTCAAACGAAACCGCCGCGGGCACGATGCAGATCATGTCAAGCTCCTGGATGCGCTCGGCGACACCAGTCAAGCCGGCAAGCATGTCGTGCTCAAAGTCGGCAGCGCCCACCAGGCCACCGGGCATGGCGCCCATAAAGAGCGGAGCCGGAACGCACAGCACGCGCGCCCCGCGCTCGTGGGCCAGACGAGCCTGGTCCTCGATGCGGCCGCAAATGCCCTCAATATCACCCAGGCGCATATCGATCTGTGCAAGCGCGAGCTTCATGGCTCAGCCCTTTCCGTCGTAAACCATCGAAATCGTAGTAAAAGCGCCGGCCGCATGATGCAGTCGGCGCTCGCATGTGCATATGCTAGCTATGATACCCCGAGCGGGGGCGCGCTCCTAGAACGTCGCGGACCACAGCCCGTGCAGGTTGCAGTAGGCATAGACGGTACCGGTCTTGGAACCGCCGGCAAAAAACGTCGCGGGCTTCATGCCGGGCTCAAGGTAATGGACCTCTAAGCGGCCCTCGGCCTCAAGGGCGATCCACTCAATATAGTGCTCGGGCAGGCTGGGGTGCTCGACCGAGCCAACGCGTGCGCGAATCACGTGACCGTCGCGCTCGGTCTCGACAACAGGCACGTGCTTCTCGTGCGCCGCGTCCTCAGTGTTTGCGGTCAGTTCCGTGCAACCGGCAGGGGTTGCAACGTCGTTGCCAAGGGCGGCAATGAGCTTACCGTCGGGGTCCTTAAAGAATTTCGCCATGATGTTCTCCTTTGCTGACGTGCCAATGTTCTTGATGGTTCTTATGCCCAAAGGCAGACAAACCATCCACGGCATTGCAAATGAACACATAACGGGCGGGGACGATGGGGCAGCGTGCGCTATCCGCCCTGGCGGCCCCACCCGAGCGGGTTAGCGCCCGTCGCCGCCCAGCAGCGCCAGAACATCTTCGCGGGTAAACAGCGCCGACGAGATGCCGTCGCCGCCGAGCACGCTGTTGACCAGGTCGCGCTTGGACTCCTGCATCTGCATAATGCGCTCCTCGATCGTGTCCTTGGCGATGAGCTTGTACACGGTCACGGTATGTTGCTGGCCAATACGGTGCGCGCGGTCGGTCGCCTGGTCCTGCGCTGCCACGTTCCACCACGGGTCGTAGTGGATGACCACGTCGGCCGCCGTCAGGTTAAGGCCCACGCCGCCCGCCTTGAGCGAAATCAAAAAGACCGGAACCTCGCCCGCTTGGAACTGCGCGACCATCTTGGCGCGGCTCTCCTTAGACGAAGCGCCCGTGAGCTTAAGGAAGGCGATGTCCTCCTTGGCCAAGCGCTTACCGATGATATCGAGCATACCCGTAAACTGGCTGAACAACAGGATGCGATGCCCGCCGTCGAGTGCGCCGTGCACGAGCTCCATACACGTATCGAGCTTGGCGCTCCCCGCCTTGTAATCCTCGTAGTGTAGACGCGGGTCGCAGCAGATCTGGCGCAGCTTGGTGAGCTCAGCGAGCACCTTGAGTTTGTCCTTCTTAAACTCCCCAGCCTCGCGGTGCTGCACCTGCTGGGCGATGCGGTCCTGGTTGGCCAGGTAGAGCTTGCGCTGCTCGCCGGTAAGCTGCGCCATGACGGTGTCTTCGATCTTCTCGGGCAGGTCGGCCACCACGTCTTCCTTAACACGGCGCAGCACAAACGGCGACACGAGCGCCTGCAGGCGAGCGGCGCTATCGCCCTCGGCATGCTCGACGGGGCTCTCAAAGCGCTTGGCAAACGACTCGCGTGTCCCCAAAAGGCCCGGCATCAAAAAGTCGAAGATGCTCCAGAGCTCGGACAGGCGGTTTTCGATGGGCGTGCCCGTCAGGGCAAAGCGCACGCCGGCAGGCAGGCGCTTGGCGGCGCGCGCCACCTGCGTGAGCGGATTTTTAATGTACTGTGCCTCATCGAGCACCACGCGGGCAAAATCCTGCTCGACGTACTCGTCGATATCGCGCCGCATAAGGTCATACGACGTCACGACCACGCTATGCTCGGCCACGCCGGCGATCTGCACGCGGCGTTGAGCCTTGGCGCCCACAATGGCGCACACATCGAGCGACGGGGCAAAGCGCTCCAGCTCGGCAGTCCAGTTGTACACGAGTGAGGCCGGGCATACCACGAGCGTGGGCTTGGTGTCCCCCGCCTCCACGCGCGCCAGAATATGCGCAATCATCTGGAGCGTTTTGCCCAGGCCCATGTCGTCGGCCAAGATGCCGCCAAGGCCCAGGTGTTCGAGCGAGCCGAGCCACTGGTATCCGTCGACCTGGTAGCCGCGCATCGTTGCCTTGAGCGATGCCGGCACCGTAAAGTCCATCTTGCCGAGCGTGTCCAGGCGCTCGACGGTACGGCGGAACGCAGCGTCGCGATCGGCCTCGAGCGCCGGCGTGCGTGCGAGCATGCTGTCGACGAACAGGGTGCTCGACGTGGGAAGCGACACGCCGTCGAGCAGGTCGACGGCATCGACACCCAAGTCCTCGGCAAGGCCAAACGCGGCGCGCGCCCCCTCGTCCAGGCGAATGATGTCGCCGGACGTAAGGCGCGCAAACGTTTGATGGCGCTTGTACGAATCGAGATAGACGGCAAGGTCCGCGGCCGAAAGCCCGCTCGCGCCCAGCTCGACATCGAGCAGATTGCTCTTAACGGTCGCACGCACCGAAAGCTTGGGCGCAGGACGGACCGAGATCTGGCGCAGGCGGTCGCTGAGCATGACCTCGCCCAGCTCGGACAGGGCAGACAGGCCCTCGGTCAGCAAGTGGAACAGGCGGGCGTCGTCGCGCTCCTCAAACGCCAGGCCGCCCTCGTAGAAATCGAAGTACAGGGCCGCCGTGTCCATAACGCGAAACTCCGCCACCGTATCGCGGGGCGGAACGCCGGGGCGTTGCTCTTCGAAAGGACTGCCCGGAGCACCAAGACTAAAGAGATCTGCCGACCAATCACCGTAGGTCACCGTAATCTTGCAGGTCACAAGACCATCGTCGACGCCAATCGCCATGGCAAAACTCGGCTCGGGTGCCACGGCGTCGAGCGCGGCGGGAGCGGTCAGGTCGGTATAGTCGCGCAAGATAGGCAGCGCCATGCGGCAGAACTCGCCCACCTGGTCGGCGGCGATATGGACCGGCGTGCGGCAGGGCAACAAGTGCGAAAGGAACGACGCCGCATGTTGGGCAAACGCCGTGTCGGTACGGCGCGCGCGGCGCGTATCGACCAGATAGGCTGCGTCGCTCGCGACAAAGCAATGCGTATCGGCCGGAAGGCGCAAGTCGTAGCTGCCTCCCGCCGCCGGTGCAATCTTGGCGGCAAGAAGCGGCGGGCGCTTAGCCGGGACTTCGCTCTCCCCCTGCGGCGACGACTCGACGGCCACCTCGTAGGAGCGATGCGTCGTCGTCCCCCGCGACCAAGCGGGCTCAAAGGACATGGTCCTGCCGCGCAGCAGGTCCAGCACGGACACGACGGAATACTCGGATACCGGCAACTGACGCTCGGCGACAAAGCCGCTGCGGGCAAAGTCATACGATGCCGAGCGCGAGCTCGTAATATCGCCTAGGTAGGCGACCGTCATTGCGATAAAGTCGAGCAGCTTTGTCGACACGTCATCGAAAGCCTCGGGCACATGGACAAACGTAAGCTTCTTGCCATAAGAGAACGTACCGCCGCGCACATAGGCATCGGCCATGCCGTCGATATCCTTAACCACGTAGGACACCGAACCGCAGCGAATGCGAAACTCGAGTGCCCAGTTAAAGCGATCGGCAAACAGCGGATTGTAGTACGGCACCAGCGAGGGCTCCAGCACCGCTTTGGGCGCATCGGGGTCGATGGTGCCGGCGAGCTTGCGACGCATGGCCACGAGCTCGTCCATGCGCGCGTCCGAAAGATCGGAAAGCGCCGCCACAAGGCTCGGGCTCGTGGGGACGGGTGCCGGGAAGGGAAAGTTGGGGTTGACCGCAGATGCGGTGGGCGCGGGGTGTGTGGGCTGCTTTGACTGTGCGGGCGGTGCCGTAAACGTGCGGACCGGCGTACGCAAGCCCTCGACGGGCTCGGCGCCACTGGCATCCAGATACGCCAGCGCCGTGGCGATAGCGTGCTTGCACATGCCGGAATAGCGGAAGGCGGCGGGGCAATCGCAGTCGTAGTCGACAACCTCGTGCTCGTCCATGTCGAGCGCCACGTGCGTCTTGTACAGGTCGCCGCGCGAGCCGCGCACCGTGCCCTCAATAGTCACATTTTTGGAGAAGCGCGAGCCGGAGTCCTCAAACGACAGCACGGCGCCGTTGAGCATGAGCGAGCGCCCCTTCATAAAGGTACTGCTGAGCGCCGCCTCCTTACGAAGCGCCTGCGCAAACGTCCCCTGCTCCATCACTTCCTCCAATCTCGCGCGGACCAGCAACGCCGTCCCTAGATCACCGTCACGCGGCCTTGGTTGCCGACGATGGCCTTTGCCTCTGCCAACAGCGGAATCGAGCGTGCGTTGACCTTGGCCGGCACCTCGGCACGCAGCACACGCCCGTCCACCTGCTCGATAAAGATCTCCACGCGGTCGCCGCCCGGGTTGGCGGTAAGCACCGTGGCAAGACGCGCCATATTGCCCTGGCTAAAGCGGCTGTTGGGCACCATGACCTCAAACACCTTGGGCTTGTTGTTCTCCTCGTTGAGCTCCAGCGGCACGATCTCCTGCGCGATGATCTGGTCGCCGCGGTCCGAGCGCTCGAGCTTGCCCTTAATGCGCACAAACGCATCGGACAGCTGCGCGCCGGTCTCGGGATCGACCTCGCCGTACAGGTACCCCTCGGCCTCCTTGTAGGTCTTGGGGAACACCACGACCGTGGCCTCGCCTTCCATGTCCTCGAGCTGCACGATGCCCATGGGGTCGCCGTTTTTGGTCACGCGCTTGGACACGCTCGAGACCATGCCGGCCCACCACAGCGCCTTGCCCTCGGGAATCTCCTGGTTGATGGTACCGCCCGTGGGGTTTTGCACCTCGTAGCCGGTATCGATCTGCGAGAACGAGAAGTCGCGTGCCTTGGCTAGCGCATACTCAAACGGGCGCAGCGGGTGGTCCGAGACATAGATGCCCAGAACCTCCTTCTCCTGGCTCAGCTTAAGGTGGCGGTCCCACTCCTGGCCATCCGGATCGGGCACGCTCACCTCAAAGCCCGAGCCCTCAACGTCGCCAAACATATCGAAGAACGACGTCTGACCGCTCGCACGATCCTTCTGGCGCTTCACAGCGGCATCGATGATGTTCTCGGGGTTGTTCTTATCCACAAAGTGCATCATCTGGCGACGCGGATACCCCGTGGAGTCGAAGGCGCCTGCCTTGATGAGCGATTCGATCACACGGCGGTTGGCCTGGCTCGAGTCCACGCGCTCGACAAAGTCGTGCAGCGTCTTAAACGGACCACCCGCCTCGCGCTCGGCGATAATCGCCTGCGCCACGCCGGTGCCCACGCCGCGGATGCCGGCCAGACCAAAGCGCACGCCCTCCTTGGTAGCCGTGAACTCAGTACCGGACTCGTTGACATCTGGCGACAGCACGGGGATGCCGTCGTGACGGCACGCCGAGACGTAGTGAACGATCTTGTCGGTCTTGCCCGTGTAGGACGTCAAAACGGCCGCCATGTACTCGTGCGGATAGTGCGCCTTGAGCCACGCTGTCTGCATAACCAAGATGGCGTAGCCGGCGGAGTGCGACTTGTTAAAGGCGTAGGACGCGAACTCGAGAACATCGTCCCAAATCTTCTGGGCGACCTCGCGCGTGTAGTTGTTCTTGATAGCGCCGTTCATCCAGTGGTCGTAGGTGGTCTCGTCCGAGCCATCCTCCCAGTGGAGCACCGTTGACGTGAGCAGTTTGATCTTCTTTTTAGCCACGGGCTTACGGATACGCGAGTCCGATTCGCCCTTGGAGAAGCCGCACATCTCGACGGAGATGAGCATAACCTGCTCCTGGTAGACCATGGTGCCGTAGGTTTCGCCCAGGATGTCGTCCAGGCGGTCGTCGTAGGAGACCGCCGGCTCCTTACCATTCATACGGTTGATGTAGGACGAGACCATGCCGGCGCCCAACGGGCCCGGGCGGTACAGGGCGATCAATGCTACGACGTGTTTGTACTCGGTGGGCTTCATGTTCTTGATCGTGGCCGTCATGCCGGCGGACTCGACCTGGAAGACGCCGGCGGTGTGGCCGGAGCCCATGAGCTTAAAGATCTCGGGATCGTCAAAGGGGATCTCTTCCTCTTTGATGTCGATGCCGAAGTTCTTTTTGATGTTGGCCTTGGCCTTGGAGATAACCGTCAGCGTACGCAGGCCCAGGAAGTCCATCTTGAGCAGGCCCATGTCGGCAACGGTATGGCCCTCGTACTGGGTAATCTCGACGCCGCCCTTGGTATCGAGCTTGGTGGGCACGTGCTCGTTGACGGGGTCGCGGCAAATCAGAACGGCGCACGCGTGCACGCCCTCGCCACGGGTAAGGCCCTCGATCGAGAGCGCCGTGTCGATGATGCGGCGGGCGTCGTCGTCCTTTTTATAGGCCTCGGCAAAGTCGGGGTTAAACAGATCCTCTTTGCCGGGTTGTTTTTCGAGCACCTGCTTGAGCTTGACCTTGGGGTCGCTCGAGACCATCTTGGACAGGCGCTGGCCCATGTAGACCGGGTAGTCCAGGACGCGCGCGGCGTCGTTGATGGCCTGCTTGGCCTTAATGGTCGAGTAGGTGATGACGTGGGTGACCTTCTCGGGGCCGTAGAGCTGGCGAACGTGCTCCACGACCTCGAGGCGCCGCTCATCGTCGAAGTCCATATCGATATCGGGCATCTCGGTACGCTGCGGAGACAAGAACCTCTCGAACATCAGGCCGTTCTCGAGCGGATCGAACGCGGTGATGTTCATGGCGTAGGCGACGATAGCGCCGGCGGCCGAGCCACGGCCGGGGCCGACGCCGATGCCGTTGTCCTTGGCCCATTGCACGTACTCGGCAACGATGAGGAAGTAGGCGGCAAAGCCCTTGTCGCAAATGACCTTGTATTCGTACTCAAAGCGCTCTTTGATGTTGACGCCACCGATTTCGCGTGTGGCCCAGTCATCGCCATAGTGTTGGCGCAGGCCCTTCTCGCACTCGCGGCGGAACTGGCTCTCGTGCGTCTCGCCGGGGTCGAGCAGCGGGAAGCGCGGCAGGATGATGGAATCCCAGTCCAGCTCCACGTAGCACTTGTCGGCGATCTCGAGCGTGTTGTCGCAGGCCTCGGGGCAATACGGGAACATCGCCCGCATCTCCTCCTCGGTCTTCATGTAAAACTCCGAGCCGGTCATGCGCATGCGGTTGGGGTCGTCGACCTTGGCGTTCATGCCGATGCACATGATGACGTCCTGTACGGGCGCGTCCTCGCGGCGCAGGTAGTGGAAGTCGTTGGTGGCGATGACCTTGACACCCACCTGTTTGGCAATGTCGATGAGCGTGCGGTCCATCTGCTCGTCGGTCAGGCCGTTGTCGGTGGTAATACCGTGTTCCTGGATCTCGATGTAAAAGTCGCCAGGGTCGAAGGTGTCGCGGAAGGTCTCGGCCCACTTGATGGCGCCCTCCATGTCACCGCGGTCGATGTATTTGGGAATGATGCCCGCGATGCAGGCGCTCGTGCAGATCATGCCCTTGGCATGGCGACGCAGGTTGTCGAGCGTCACGCGCGGCTTGTAGTAAAAGCCCTGCACAGCGGCCTCGGAGACCGTCTGCATCAGGTTGACGTAGCCCTCCTGGTCCTTGGCCAGAAGAATCATGTGGTAGAGCTCGGGCTTATGGTCGCGGGCGAGCGTCTCGTCCGGCGTAAAGTAGACCTCGCAGCCAAAGATGGGTTTGATGACCAGGGGCGGCTTGAGCTCGTCGATGTTGCCCTTCTCGTCCCACATGGCCATGTCCTTCACATACTGGGCATGCTCGCGCGGGCTTTCCTCGGGATCGGGCTCCACCAGCTCGTCGCGGCGGTCCTTTTCCAAGAAGGCCTTGTCGTGACTCCAGGTTTTGTACTCGGGCGTGTTGTGGTTAACGGCGTCGCAGGCCAGCGCCAGGTCGGGCACGCCATACATGTAGCCGTGGTCGGTAATGGCGACGGCGGGCATGCCCAGCTCAACGGCACGGTTGACCATATCCTGGATACGGGTTGCGCCGTCGAGCATGGAGAAAACAGTGTGATTGTGCAGATGGACGAATGCCATGTAATGAGCTCCGATGCGGGTTCGTGATCTTAGGGTTACGATTCTACCGCACAGCGCGGACGGCACCCGAACCTAGCCCAAACCCACACGGCTCCTATTGAGTTGCGGTGAAATGCGGACTGTTTGGCGGCTTTTTTGACCAAAACAGTCCGTATTCCACCGCAAGTTATCTGAGGACTAGAGGTTGTAGGTGACCACTTGAGGTTCGGCGGGATTGACGAAGATGGTTGGATTCGCCCGCTCCACGCGAACGAACTTGACGGTCACGACCTCAAAGCCCGCCTTGTGCAGAACGTCGGCGTAAACGCGCGCCTGCAAGGCGTGTTTCTCGAGCAGCTGCTCCGGCGTCTCATCCGGCGTGCCGCCCGTCTTGTAGTCGATGACCAGTGCGCGCGACGGATCCGCCGGGTCGGTTGCCAAGGCATCGATGGCGCCCTCGGCATAGGCGCCGTAGCGGGCGATATCCTCGTCCTCGCAGCCCAGCGAGAAGAACGGCACCTCGGCACGGATGCACGGCCACGCGAGCAGCTCGGCACGAACCGACGACTTGAGCCAGCGATCCAGAGCGACATCGAAGCGCTCGCGCTGTTCCGGCGTCAGGCGCCACAAGCGAGCCAGGGCGTCGGCACGCTCAACGGGCAGCGCATCGGCACCCATCTCGATGAGCCACTGGCAAGCGGCGTGGAAGGCCGAGCCCAGCGCCATGGGGTTGCCGGCGGGCTCAACGGCGGCCACGTCTGCATCCGTCATCTCCGAGCCATCCGACTCCGCATCATCGCCGGCCTCGTCCATGGGCACGTGTGCCTCGGCGGCACGATCTTCCGTCTCGGCATGAAGCGCCGCGGCAATTGACGAGTAGCTATACGAGTCACGCACCGGGAACGGACAGATGCCCATGCGCACGCCCACTGCCTGGGGATACACGAGCTCAAACGCATCGGGCTTGGGGTCGGCAGGACCGGGCACAGTTGAGCGCGCAGCATTATCAGCGACATCGACATCGCCGCGAACGAGCCTGCCCTCGGCATCCAGCGAAGCGTTAGCCTCAAACGCCTGCTCACCAAACGTAAAGTCCGCCAGCGAGATGAGCTCGTAGTCGCCCGGCTGGGAGTTGTCGAACACCAGACGGTCGCTATCGAGCTGCGGCATGTCCAGACTATCGGTCGGCAGGATGCGGCGCAGCACGTCGTAGGTCAGATCCGTCTCGACATCGAAGGTCGGCGCCATCACCTTGCCGCGGCTCACACCGGCATCCATCGCCAAGATCACCAGCTCGCCCGCTCGCGTCATGGCAACATAGAGCAAGCGGGCCCGCTCCTCGAGCGAAAGCTGCAGGTCGTCGTTGCGCAGGCGAGCAAATGCCTCGGCGGGAGAACCCGTCGCACAGACGTCCTCCATGAGCTCCGGCGGCAGCCACAGCGACGTACCCTTGCCCTTAAACGCGTGTTCAAACTGCTTTTTGACGTCATCGCCCTTCACGAAGGTTCCGTCGGCAAGCTTAACGCCATCGAAGCGCGCCGGCAGCGCCACGACTTGCGCTCCGCCCTCGACGCGACCCATCTGTGCCGCACCGGACGATTTGCGCACGCCAAAACACTCGGCAACCGCCACGACCGGATACTCCAGGCCCTTGGACGCATGCACGGTCATGATGCGCACCGCGCCGTCGCCCTCCTCGTTGAGGGCGCCCGGGGCCTCCTTGCCCGCCAAGAAGCGGTCGAAGGCGAGCGCGATGGAGCGCGGAGAATTGCCGAGCTCGGCCTCTGCCTCGGCCACGGCGTCGAGCGCCTTGAGCACGTTGGCGGCAATGGCCTTGCCCTCGGGGCCGCGCTGCGCCAGACGCACGAACCAGCCGGAGGCGTTGACCACGTCGCGCGCGATGGCAGCGAACGAATCACGCCCCACGCGACGCAGTGCGTAGCGCAGCACCTCGCGGGCGCGCGTTACGAGCGGCAGGTTCTGCAAACCCGGCACATCGGAATCGCTCATGATGCCCGCATCGATATTGCGGCGCGACGTCTCGCCCGTCTGCTCGTCGAGCTTGGTCGCCAGCGCCAGGAACTCCTGGGCGCCGAGTGCAAACATCGGCGAGGCCAGCAACGGCATAAGGCCTTGGGCCGTATCGGCCGGATTGGCGAGCGCGCAGACCAGGGCACGCACCGTCTGCACCTCGGCCGCCTGGGCAAAGACCGAGCCGCCTGCGATGACGCAGTCGAGTCCTTGGTCGCGGAAGGCCTGCGCGTAGACGTCGGCATTGGTCATGCGACCCAGCAGCAGCACCATGCCGCCCTGGGGCTGGCCGGCATCGGCAAGCGCATGGAATCGCTCGGCGATCGCACGGGCCTTGGCCTGCGTGCGCTCCTGCATACTGCCGCCGGCAACGAACAGCGCCTGGCGGCGCGAAGCCTTTGCCTTGAGCATGTCCTTGCGTTTGTCGCTCGGTTCAAGATCCAAGAACCCCTGCATCAAACCACCGGTGTCGCCGTCAAAGACGCGCGCCACATAGCGCAGCACCTCGTCGTGGCTGCGGAAGTTGCGCACGAGTTTGACGAGCTCGCCGGCGGGAGCATCGGACGTGGTGACCGTCTCGGACGCCGTCGTCGAACCCACCTTGCGCTCCTGGCGGCGAAACACCTCGACCTCGGCACCACGGAAGCGATAGATCGACTGCTGCGCATCGCCCACCGTGCACAGCGCGCGCTCGCCCGCACCCGTCAAATAGCGAATCAGATCGACCTGCATCTGGTCGGTATCTTGGAACTCGTCGATCATGACCATCTTAAAGCGGCCCTCATAGGCAGCTCGAATAGCCGGGTAGTCGCGCAGCGCCTCGTACGCCATGCGCAGCAGGTCATTGTTATCGAGCGCGGACTGGTCGGCCTTGAGCGCACGGTACTCCGCCTCTACGGCACGGGCAAGCCCCACCAGCGCATCGAGCGCCGGGCCGCCGCAGGCAAGCACGATATTGATAAACGCATCAGCCGCCTCGGCCTTGAGTAGCTCCACCTGCTCCTTAGGAAACGCCTTGCTCGCGCGCGGCATGCTGCACGACATCATGAGTCGCGCCGCATCCTCCATGGTTTTGCCGCTCGCCTCAAACGCGTCGATGGCGTCGAGTGCCGCCTGCGCTTTCTCGGTCGTGGCCTTGCTTGCGCCCAGCGCCGCACGATAGGCATCGGCAAGCGCCGAGGTGTCGGCCTGGCCGCGCGCCACGCACACATCGTCCATGCCGCCCGGCAGCTGGCTCGATAGCTCCAACAGGTCGCGCACCAGGCCTTTGATGGTGGTACCGGCGCCAAACGGCCCGCCCTCGCCCGCCATGGGATACCAAGCGTAGAGGGCCTTAAGCGAGGCGGCAAGCTCGGGCGCGGCATCGGGCGCCGTCGCGCGCCCCAGCACATGCTCGACAGCCTGATCCATAAGCTC
The DNA here is from genome assembly GCA_019414245.1 of Collinsella sp. Taxonomy (GTDB): domain Bacteria; phylum Actinomycetota; class Coriobacteriia; order Coriobacteriales; family Coriobacteriaceae; genus Collinsella. The sequence goes on from DXMK01000015.1 coordinate 291,526, forward strand.
ATCGGTATCGGTGAGCACCGTGAACTCAGGATCGATGCCCAGCTCCAGCGCGTGCGCGCGCAGGATACGCGAGCACATGCCGTGGATGGTCGAGATCCAAGCGTCGTCGACCGTCAGGGCCTCCTCGTCCATGCCCTCTTCGATAAGCGCACAGCGCACGCGGTCGCGAATCTCGGCCGCGGCGTCTTTGGTAAAGGTAATGGCGAGCACCTGGTCCAGATGCTCGACAAACGGACCGGATTCGGGCGAGAGCGCATAGACGATGCGGCGCGTGAGGGTAAAGGTCTTGCCCGAGCCGGCACCCGCCGAGACAAACAGCGGGCGGTCGAGCGTTTTGACGACTTGCAGCTGTTGCGGCATCAAGGTCGAAAGATCCATGGTCTACACGTCCCTCCTTACAAACGTTCCTTCGTGGTTATACGAGCAGCGCGCATGCGCGGCCTGAGCCGACGTTGGGTCGACAGCGGCAACGTTGCCCGCCTCGAGCTCGCGCAGGCGCTCGGCAATGCCGGTCTCCACGCGGTCGAGCAGCGCATCGAAGTCCATGTTGCCGCCCTCGCCCGGAAAGCCCTTCTTGAGGCCCGGAATGCGGCCGTCGCCGCGCTCTTCCTCGAGCAACTCGGCACTTGCGGCACCACGCAGTGCGGGCTTGCCGCCCTTGGTCGAAAAATAGAGCGCCGCACGGGCATCTAGACCCAGCGCCCGGCGCATGGCCTGCGCGTAGATGAGTGTCTGGGTATGGGGCGGCAGCCAGCGCGGATCGTCGATGGGGGCCTCGCCCGACTCCTCGTCGCGCACCGTGGGGTCGGCGAGCTTAAACTCCTCGACACCCGAACGATGCTTGTAGTCAATCACCACAGCGCGGTTCTCGGCGTCCACATCCACGCGGTCGATGCGCCCGCCGAGCGGCCAGCCGGCATACTCGACCTGGAGCTCGTTGAACGCAAACTCCAGGTAGCGCGGCGCGAAGGGCGCGAGCGCCTCGGACTCGTAGGCGAGCACGCCCTCCAGTTGCGGCAAGATCTCGGCCGCCTGGCGCTCCTCCACTGGAGAGAGCGGCACCAGCGGGCCCTCGGTACCGCGCTTGCCGGCGTGCTCGGCCAGGGTCTCGGCAAAGACCTCGTGCAGCAGCTCCTTCGCGCGCGGCAGATTCATGGGCGTCACGCGCTCCATGCCCTCCTGCGGAAGACGTGCATGCAAGTGCTCCAGCACGTCATGGACAAAGTTGCCCTTCTCCATGTTGCCAAAGCCCGCATCGATGGACTGAGGTTTGACGCGATACGAGACGAACCAGCACAGCGGGCAGGTGGAATAGGCCTCGATCTGCGAGGCGGACGTCAGGCGCGGCACGAGCGGCGCGTCCTCGCCCTCGCCATCGCGACGACGCAGGACCAAATACGGCACGGCCTCGGCACTCAGATGCTGAGGGGCTTCACAGGTCACGCGCTCGCGCTTGAGACCTTCGCCTGCCGCGGGATCGAAGTCCCTTACGATATCACCCTCACCCACGCACTTCGCCTTGTCGGCGCCAGCGGCTTTAGCGTCACCAGCGGTCTTAGCGTCGTCAGCGATCTTAGCGCCGTCAGCCTCGGCATGCGCCCGCAACTCGGTCCACACGGCAGCCGGATAGCACTCGCGCGCCTGGCGATCGTGGGTCACACGGGCGAGCGTAACCGGGCCGCGTGACGCCTGCATCGCGTGGCCAAAGCGCGCGCGCAGCAAGGCCGCGGGCTCAAGCGTCACGCCCTCGCGACCAAGGCTCGCCGTCAGCGTGGCCAGCGGCCCCTCCTCGTGCGAGAGCGGATAGCTGTCCAGATCGACATCGGCAAACAGTACGGCATCGTAGCTGCCGGGGCGCAGAGCTGCCGCATCGGCAAGCGAAGCAAAACGAACCTGAGCACGTGGCGCACGGTCAACCTCGTAGGTCTCGTAATCGTAGGCGGTGCTACGCTTGTCCACCTTGGTGCGAATGCCATCGAGCACGGGCACGGTCGCGGCCTGCGACACGTCGAGCACGCGGGCGCCATTCATAAGGATGTCGATGGCGTGGCGCAGCAAGGCCACCTCCGCCTGGCGACGAGCCTGACCGTCAAGGCCTCCAAGGGCGCGATCGGGCAACGCCTCGGCAACGGCAAGCATGGCCTTGAGCGCCGTCACGGGCTTGTCACGCCACAGCGCCTGGAACACGTCCGAAACCACACACGGTACGTTCTTAAACCAGTTGTCGTCGCTCGCCGCCTTGCGCGCGCCCCTCACCTGGCCTTGGACACTCTGCAGCAGGCTCTTAACGCTCGCGGTAGTCTTGCTACGCGAGAGACGCATATTCTTATCGAAGGCACGGGCATTGACGGCATCAGCGCCCGAAAGCGGACTGTAGATCCAGTCGGTAAGCTCCGGCGCGGGCCACCACTCGGTCTTTGACGCCGTGCCCTCATCGGCGGTCTTCATGCGCTCGATCAGGCCGGCAAGCGCCGCAAACTGCCTGCCCGCAATGGATTGGGAAAACGCCGTGAACTCAGTTGTCTCGGCAGCGATATGGCGAGCCGCCAGACGAGAGGCGAGCTCACCGAACAGCTGGGGTGCCCGGGCAGAAACGACGAGCACGCGCACGGGGTCGGTGGGCATTGCAGTAGCTTTATCGGCCTTGGACTCCTTGTGCGCTTTCACCAACTTATCGACGGCGTCCGCATAGACATGAGCACGGGCATGGGGACCGGCGACCTCAATAAAGACAGGCTGAGCGGCAGTCCCGCAAGCGACATCAGACGCGACGGCGTCCTCCCCCAGCGGCGCAATCTCAAACAGCACACCGCGGGCATCAAATGCCGCGGCAAGCTCCTCGCGCATCGCCGCCTGCTCGCGGGCAAGCAGCACGACGACCTCTCCCCCATTGGTCGCCACGGCAGACAGCAGCTCGAGCAGGCCGTGCGTAAACGACGTGATACCGCGCACGCATACGGCGCGGGTGCACGCCGGCAGGTTATCGGCCAGGGCACCGGCCATAATGTCGGCCGCCTCGCAGGGCTCGACCATATCTCGACGATCCAAACCGCCCGCGTAGGCGCGCAAAAGCTCGAACACGCGAGCCTCGGCATCGCTTTTTGGCTCAGGCTGGCAATTGTTGCCACGGCATCGCTCGGCACCCGTCCCCGCCACACCCGGCAGCACGTCGCGGGCCATGCGCGCGAGCATGCGCACCGTGCCCTGGCTGCGCGAAAGTGGCTGCAGGTCGGCATCGTCGAGACGCGTGACCATGTCCGAGAACAGCATCTGGCGCTGCAGGTTGTCGACGAAACCGCGCCCGTCGCCCAAAAGCTCCCAAAGCGAGCGAAGCCACGATGTAGGCGTCTTGTAGTCGATACCCAGCGAAACGCCGGCTTCCGCCGCATCATGACGGCACAGGTCGAGCTCGGCAAACGTAGGTGCCAGCAACACGGCACGCCCGTGGCGGGCAATAAGGTCGGCAAGCAACGACGACTCGGCATCGCTCAAATCCGTGCCGGCATTGGTGGTATAGATTCGAACAGGCATGGTCCTCCGCTCAAACTGTTCGCAATAATCAATGTATCCATCCTACCCGCCCACGCGGACAGATTTGCCCCACGCCAACAGATTTGATCCCTTGGGGACGGAGGAAAACGGATCACCGAGAAGGTCAGTTTAACCCGGTGATCCGTTTTCCTCCGTCCCCAAGGGATCAAAAAACCGCCCCCGGAGGGACGGCTCTTCGTAATTCAATGTTGTCGCTGGCCTACTCGCCATCCTCCAGTTTAATGAGGATCTTGCGGTAGCCACCGTACTCGCCGTTGAGCGCCTTGGATACACGGCTCACCGTGGTGGACGAAGCGCCGGTACGCGCCTGAACCTCGACATAGGGCTCGCCCTCGTCCAGGTAACGCGCGACTTGCAGACGCTGCGATAGATCGCAAATCTCACGCGGCGTGCAGATATCGGTCAAAAACGCTTGGATATCTTTCTCGTCGTCCAAAAGGCTAAATGCGTGGACCAGCTGCTTGACATCAGGCTTGTCAAACATGTTCTCGATATTCATCGATCACCGCCAAACCCGCCAAAAGGCATCGAAGTTGATACTGACATCGGGCATCGTTCACCCGTAATATGCAATAGGGCAACGCCTGTGGCTTTTGCCCGTAGCAGTTTAGCACACCACCAAACTAAAGCGACAAGACTCTCTGCCAGCGGCACGTTTTTTAGGACGAACGCCGTTTTGAAACCGAATGCGCACGCAAGCTCCACGAATATCTGAGACAATGGGCGGCCGAACAGGGCCGAGCCCGCGCATCTATCCGAGTTGCAAAGGTATGTGCCCCTCACGCCCCCTCACCACGCCATGCGCAAGAAAGGATTCCCACCATGCGCTTTTTGCTCAACTGGCTTTTGACCTCAATCGCCATCGCGATAGCAACGTTTCTCGTCCCCGGCATTCAGCCCTTCGGCATGGCCGACGCCTGGGTCTGCTTTGCCTTCGTGGGACTGTTCCTCAACATCGTCGACTCGCTCGTCAAGCCGTTCCTGACGGTCATCTCGCTGCCGCTCACTATTATCACGCTTGGTATTTTTCAGCTCGTAGTCAACAGCTTTATGCTCGAGCTGGCCAGCTACCTGTCGGTCAATCTGCTGGGCGCGGGCATCTCCATTGCCGGCTTTGGATCAGCCTTTATGGGCAGCATCCTGGTATCCATCATGCGCAGCATTCTCGACAGCATCGCCAGGAACTAAAGCGACCGGATACGGACCGCCGCAACACGCCAAAAGAAGGCCGTCCATCGCAACGATGGGCGGCCTTGTCATTTGTCAAGCCTCAGAGGGCAAGAAAATCTACCATTTCTACCCCGTCCCCAAATGGCAGGTGGGACTAGATGACGTAGTCGTAGCCCTCGTTGGGGGCGACGAGCGCATCGAGCGTCACGCCGTCGAGGTAGTCGTTGATGAGCTTGTCCAGGTTCTTCCACACGTCGAGCGTGGGACACTCATCCGAACGCGAACAGCCCTTGCAGTCGCCGTCCAGGCATGCGACCGGCGCCAGGCTGCCCTCGGTCAGGCGCAAGATCTCACCCACCGTGTACTGCTCGGGCGGGCGCGTGAGCACGTAACCACCGCCCTTGCCGCGCATGCCCGAGAGCATATTGGCACGCACGAGCGTGGCCAAAATGTTCTCCAGATATTTCTCCGAAATCCCCTGGCGCGCGGCGATCTCTTTGAGGGGAATGCGGCCAGCCGCCTGGTGCTCGGCCAGGTCGACCATAACGCGCAGGGCATATCTGCCCTTTGTGGAAACCAACATATATATTGCTGCCTTTCGGTCTTTTAATTCGTAGAAATTCTAGCCGAAAAATTGGTTTTGAAAATACCTATTCCCGTCAAGCTGGTTAATCGACTCGTAATAATCTTCTATTTCCTATTGCGTTACTAGGCTTTACTGTCTACTATGCTTGCCAACAGCAAAACGAACAACCTATAAGGTTTGTGGGTTTCGCTGTTACACACACCGTAAAACCACACGGTATCCAGTCATTTGAACACTTTGGAGGTTCACCATGAGCAATGTTTACACGTCCATCGATCAGCTTATCGGCCACACCCCGCTTCTGGAGCTCACTCACTTTGAGGCCGATGAGGACCTCAAGGCCCGCGTACTCGTCAAGCTGGAATACTTCAACCCCGCCGGCTCCGTCAAAGACCGCGTCGCCAAGAACATGATCGACGAGGCCGAGAAGGCCGGCAAGCTCGTGCGCGGCGGCGACTACACCATCATCGAGCCCACGAGCGGCAACACCGGCGTCGGCATCGCCTCAGTGGCGGCGGCTCGCGGCTACAAGGTGATCATCACCATGCCCGAGACCATGTCCGTCGAGCGCCGCAAACTTATGCAGGCATACGGCGCACAGCTCGTGCTCACCGACGGCTCCAAGGGCATGAAGGGTGCCATCGCCAAGGCCGAGGAGCTGCAGAAGGAGACGCCCAACAGCATTATCGCCGGCCAGTTTGTGAACCCCGCCAACCCCGCCATCCACAAGGCCACGACCGGCCCCGAGATCTGGGATGACACCGACGGCGAGGTCGATATCTTCGTCGCTGGCGTTGGCACCGGCGGCACCGTGACCGGCGTGGGCGAGTTCCTCAAGGAGCAGAACCCCGAGATTCAGGTCGTCGCCGTCGAGCCCGCCACCTCCCCGGTGCTCTCCAAGGGCCAGGCCGGCCCGCACAAGATCCAGGGTATCGGCGCCGGCTTTGTGCCCGACGTCCTCGACACCCAGGTCTACGACGAGATCATCCCCGTCGAGAACGACGACGCCTTTTCCACCGGCCGCGCCGTGGGCCACAAGGAGGGCGTGCTCGTGGGCATTTCGTCCGGCGCCGCCGTGTGGGCTGCGCTGCAGCTGGCCAAGCGCCCCGAGAACGAGGGCAAGACCATCGTGGCGCTGCTCGCCGACACCGGCGAGCGCTACCTGTCCACGGCGCTCTTCCAGGACTAGGGCCCGTCGCCCATAGGTTGAGCCCAGGGCGAACCGGTCTCCTCTCTCCCGGCAGTCTGAGCCCATCCCATCAGGGTGTCCCACGAGACGTCCGAACTTGTTACAATGTCTGCGGCGCGGAACCAGCCTCCCGCGCCGCTTTTCTTTTTTGGCCACATGCCACCAAGGAGAACCTCCCCATGCACAACAAGCGCGTGCTCGTCGCCATGAGCGGCGGCGTCGATTCCAGCGTGACTGCGTACCTGCTCAAAAGCCAGGGCTACGAATGCGTCGGCGCCACCATGCGCCTCACCTGTCCCGCGCCCGATCCCGTCACGGGCATGAATAAGGTCGACCGCGACATCGCCGATGCAAAGGCCGTCGCCGAGCGCCTGGGGATACCCCACCATGTGCTCGACCTGCAGCAGACCTTCGACCGTAACGTTATCGAGCGCTTCGTGACTGCCTATCAGGAGGGACTGACGCCCAACCCGTGCATCATCTGCAACCGCCATATTAAGTTTGGGGCACTGCTCGATGCGGCACTCAATATGGGCTGCGACTACATCGCCACAGGTCACTACGCCAAAACGAGCCAAGCGGCCGACGGCACCTGGCAGCTGTACCGCGGCGAGGACCCCAAAAAGGACCAGAGTTACTTTTTGTATTCGCTTACGCAGGAACGCCTGGCGCACACGATCTTTCCGCTGGCTGGGCTGGACAAAGAGCGCGACGTGCGCCGCATTGCCGCCGAGCAGGGCTTTACCAACGCCAAGAAGGCCGAAAGCGAGGACATCTGCTTTATTCCAGACGGTGACTACGCGGGCTATATCGAGCGCCGCTGCGGACATCCCGCTGCACCGGGCGACATTGTGTGGCGCGACGGCAGCGTGGTCGGGCGCCACAACGGTGCGCTGCGCTACACCATCGGTCAGCGCAAGGGCCTGGGCGTCGCGATGGCGCATCCCGTGTACGTAACGGGCGTCGACGCCGACAGCAGCACCGTGCATCTGGGCGAGGCCGAGGACCTAACGGCCACAGCGCTCACGGCCAACGACTGGATCTGGAGTGCCCCTGCCGACCGCATGAAGGCAGAGCTCACGTCCGGTGGCATTCGCGTAGGTGCCAAGTACCGCTATCGTCAGAAAGACCAGGCAGCGACCCTTGCGCGCGGCGAAGACGGGCAAATGCTGCTAACTTTTGACGACCCGCAGCGCGCCATCGCCCCCGGCCAAGCCGTTGTAGTCTACCGCGGCGACATCGTCCTGGGCGGCGGCACCGTTACGACAGCCATCAAGTAGCCCCATCCCCTTCATAAATTGCGGTGAAATAGGGACTGTTTAAGCGTTTAAAACCGCCAAACAGTCCCTATTTCACCGCAACTTAGAGAGGACGGCCTCGGTCGGTACTGCCGTATCAGCCGAGGCCGCTGCATCGCTAGCGCTGTACGTAGGCGCGGACGAGCTCGAAGGTGTTGCGCGCGCCGTCCATGTGGCTACGCTCGTAGTTGTGGCTCGCATACACGCCGGGGCCGATCAGACCATGGCGAATGTCGTAGCCGGCAGAGAGCGTGGCTTCGACGTCCGAACCGTAATGCGGATACACGTCGATAGCGTAATCGAGCTCAAGCTCGCGCGCGATATTGGACAGCGCCGTCACCAGGTCGTAGTTGTACGGACCGCCCGAATCCTTGGCGCAGATCGACACCATGTGCTCGGTGCAGCCTAGGTCGTCGCCCACGCAGCCCATGTCAACGCTGATCATCTCGCGCGTGTCGGCCGGCACGAAGGCGCCGCCGTGGCCCACCTCCTCGTACACGGTAAAGAGCAGCGAAACCTTACGCGAAAGCGTCACCTCGCCAGCGGCGACGGCACGCGCCAAGCCCAACAAAATGGCGGCCGATAGCTTGTCATCCAGGAAGCGGCTCTTAATGTAGCCGCTCTCCGTCACCGTCGTGCGAGGATCCATAGCGATGATGTCGCCGGTCTGAATACCCAGCTCGAGCACATCGTCCTTGCTGTCGACGTTCTCGTCGAGCAAGATCTCCATGTTCTTCTCGATAGTCTTGACCGGCTCGTCGGCCACGTGCGCCGAAGGCTCGGTGTTAAGAACCACGCCCGTGTAGACATTGCCGTCGCGCGTGTAGACGGTGCAGTTCTCGCCATCGGCCGTAGACCACTGATGCCCACCGAGCGTCGTGGGGCGCAGGCGGCCATTGTCCTTAATGGAACGCACCATGGCGCCTAGGGTATCGACATGGCTCGCCAGTACGAGCGGCTCGCCCTCGCCGCCAAGCTCAACGAGCACGTTACCCTTATTAGAACGCTCAGGCCCAAACCCCATATCGCGCAGGGTCTCCATCAGATAATCAGTCGCCGCACGGGTATAGCCGGTAGGGGAGGCAATAGAAGTCAGCGTCTTAAGCTGTCCTGCGATATAGGAGAGCGTCTCCTCTAGAGAAGCATCAATATTAGAAGTCATATGCATCCTTCCAAGTAAAACTAAGACCGAGTCCCGATTTTAACCGTTCTGCACGTGCAATGCCCCAGGAGCCGAGCCGCCTCCAGACGTCCCCGCACCGGTTTTGTGCACGTGCACGGTTTACAATCTCAATCTTGCATAAATCCTATTGGTATTTGCATAGAAATGAGGCATCTTTTTGCTTCGTCTCAGGGTGCCCCACCTTGGACCGTGCAAAAAACGGAGTATTCAGCACCGTGGGCCCCAACGGCCCCATCACGAACGACAAAACGACGCGGTTACAGCAGTGTTGCAGGTCGTCGCAAAGCAGAAACTCAGTAACAACCCCCTCCACTCATCGATAGCCCGCCCACAATGGCTGTCGATGGGCGCCTGCGGATCACTACCGCCCATTCACAACGTTATGCATTTTTAAGAGCTTGTTGAATACTCCCAAAAATGCACGCAGGGAAGTGCACCACCTATCCGCAGCGGGCAGTACGCCTTGGTTTTGTCCGTCTCAGGGCATCGACGCAGCACAAAAAGCCCCGCCGTGCGTAGCACGGCGGGGCCAGCGGCACGTCAAAAGACCATACACCTACGGGCGAAGGACCACCAAACTGGGCTAGGCAGCCGGGCAGATCTTCTTGAAGAGCTCGATGACGTCGTCGAGCGTTGCCTCGCGCGGGTTACCCGGGAAACAAGCGTCGGCCATGGCGTCCTTGGCCAGGACCTCGATCTCGTCAGCCTTCATGGCCTCGCAGACGTGCGGGATATTCACGTCGGCGGAAAGCTGCTTGACGGCGGCGATAGCGGCGTCGGCAGCCTCGTCGGTGCTCATGCCCGTGGTGTCAACGCCCATGGCGGCGGCAACCTTGGCCAGACGCTCGGCGCAAACCGGCTTGTTGAACTCCATGGCGATCGGCAGCAGCATGGCGCAAGCGACGCCGTGCGGGGTGTCGTAGTGAGCGGACAGGGTGTGAGCCATGGCGTGGTCGATGCCCAGGCCAACATTGGAGAAGCCCATGCCGGCGACATACTGGCCAAGGGCCATGCCCTCGCGGCCGGAGCCGGGCTGGCCGGACTTGGCCTCGGCAACGGAGTCGCGTAGGTTCTCGCTGATCAGCTTGATGGCCTCAAAGTGGAACATGTCGGAGAGCTCCCAAGCGCCCTTGGTGGTATAGCCCTCGATGGCATGGGTCAGAGCGTCCATACCAGTGGAAGCGGTCAGGCCGGCGGGCATGGAAGCCATCATGTCAGGATCGACGACGGCGACCTCGGGGGCGTCGTTGGTGTCGACGCACACGAACTTGCGGACCTTCTCGGGGTCGGTGATGACGTAGTTGATGGTCACCTCGGCAGCGGTACCGGCGGTCGTCGGCACGGCGATGGTGAACACGGCGTGGTTCTTAGTGGGAGCAACGCCCTCGAGGCTGCGGACATCGGCGAACTCGGGGTTGTTGATGATGATGCCGATGGCCTTGGCGGTGTCCATGGAGGAGCCGCCACCGATGGTCACGATAGCGTCAGCCTCGGCGGCCTTGAAGGCCTCGACGCCGTCCTTGACGTTCTGAATCGTGGGGTTGGGCTTGATCTCGGAGTAGAGGCTCCAAGCGATGCCGGCGGCGTCGAGCTCGTCGGTCACCTTAGCGGTAACGCCAAACTTGACCAGATCGGGGTCGGAGCAGACGAAGATCTTCTTGTAGCCGCGACGCTGGAGCTCGCCGGGGATCTCCTTGATGGCGCCGGAACCATGATAAGAGATGGTATTGAGAACGAAACGATTAGCCATTGATAGCCTCCCATCGTGTGCGGGGCATCCATTACGCCCCACGCTATGAGTCCCATCCTAACGCTTTTGAAACAAAAAACGCGTGAGAACGTCAAACTATTTAAAGCGTTTCAACAGACGATGAAAAATATTGCGACAAAGGGACAGCCCCTTTGCCGCATTCGGTTACTTTCGGCAGCCCTCTTTCCAAGCCTCGGCCGCAACCTTCCAGCGTAAGCGCAAGTCGCGCTCGCGGTCGATGAACATGATGGCAAACGCGACAAACAGCAGCAAGCTCGCCACGACGATGGCGTGCAGGCCCATGCGCTCAATACACCAGTTGCCCAACACGGCGCCAAACACAAAGGTAAAGATCACGCCAAAGTACAGCAGGCCGTTTTCCAAAAAGCCGCGCCTGTGGGTGATGATGTAATCGTCCACGTTTTGCAGCGCGTTGCGCAAGTTGCCGATGCACATGGTCGTAGCGATGCCGTGACCGTGGATCTTGCGGAAGCTCTCGACCTGCATGCCGCAGGCAAACGAGGTAAGGCAGTTGGCGAGCAGGTTGTAACCGCCACCGGGGATAAAGCTCACGCCCAGCAAGATGACGGCTTCAAAGAACACCGTCACCTGACGCCAGTGGATCACGCTGCCAAACCGCTCGTGCACCAGGTCGGCAAGCATAATGCCCACGGCAAACGACACCACGGGGAAGAAATAGCGCCCCGCCAGCGCCCAGTTGCCCTCCGAGATGCTCACGCCCACCAGCAAGATGTTGCCCGTCTGCGCGTTGGCGAAAACATGGTCGCGCCCAATGTACGAATACACGTCCATAAAGCCACCGGCGAGCGCCAAGATGATGCCCAGCTCAATAGACTCCGATATCTGTTTGGCACGCTGCATCGTCGTGCATCCTCCTTGTTGACGACTCTCTCGTGCGTTGGCGGAAACATAGCCGCCGTTCATACTGTAACCCATTGACAACATGGCGTGCGCGCGAGACGGGTTCCCCAGCGCGCAGATACACAGCCTGGAAACAAACAGCGGGCGCGGCGCCGACACCCGACGCCTCGTGTACTCCCCCAGTCTTTTTAGCTCCGTCCCAAAAAGACTGGTTACAATTACGTGCAGCATACAGACACCGGGAGGGATCGTGGCAAAAAAGCCTCAGCACGCTCAGAACAACCAGCGCAGTCAGCAGGGCAAACAGGGCCAGCAGCAAAAGCGCGGCGGCAAGGCGCAGGCCACGGTCGCCCGCACCAAGCATTCCCAAGCGACGCCCGCCCGCCCCTGGCGCCCGGGCCGCGATAAATTCCTCCCCGTCAGTCGAGCCGACATGGATGCACGCGGCTGGGACCAGTGCGACTTTGTCTACATCTGCGGCGACGCCTACGTGGACCATCCCAGCTTTGGTATGGCCATCGTCAGCCGCGTACTCGACGCACACGGCTACAAGGTGGGCATCATCTGCCAGCCCGATTGGACCGACCCCGCCAGCATCACCGTGCTCGGCGAGCCGCGCCTGGGCTTTCTCGTCAGTGCCGGCAACATGGACTCCATGGTCAACCACTATTCGGTGACCAAGCACCGCCGCCACACCGACGCCTACACTCCCGGTGGCGAGGAGGGGCACCGTCCCAACCGAGCTGTCACGGTCTACGGCAACCTCATCCGCCAGACGTTCAAGGACGCCCCCATCATCATCGGCGGCATCGAGGCAAGCCTGCGCCGCCTGGCCCACTACGACTACTGGCAGGACAAGCTCAAGCGCTCGGTGCTGCTCGACTCGGGCGCCGACATCCTCATCTACGGCATGGGAGAGCACGCAATCGTCGAGATCGCCGACGCGCTCGACGCGGGACTGCCCGTCGACCAGATTACCTATATCAACGGCACCGTCTACCGCACGGGCTCACTCGACGAGGTCTACGACTACGATTTGCTGCCCAGCTGGGACGACCTTGCCGCCGACAAGCTCAACTACGCACGCAGCTTTAACGTGCAGCAGCAAAACATGGACCCCATCACCGGACACCGCCTGGTAGAGCCCTACCCCAACAACGTCTATGTGGTGCAGAACCCGCCATCGGCGACGTTGACGACCGACGAGATGGACGAGGTGGCCGAGCTCCCCTACGCACGCGATTGGCATCCCGACTACGACGCGGCGGGCGGCGTGCCGGCCTTTGCCGAGATCAAGTTTTCCATTAGCTCCAACCGCGGCTGTTTTGGCGAGTGCTCGTTTTGCGCGCTCACCTTCCACCAGGGTCGCGTGCTGCAGATGCGCAGCCACGACTCGATCATGCGCGAAGCCGAGCTGCTCACGCACGACCCCGAGTTTAAGGGCTATATCAACGACGTGGGCGGACCGACGGCAAACTTTAGCCGCCCGGCCTGCGACAAGCAGCTCAAGCACGGCGTGTGCAAGAACAAACGCTGTCTGTGGCCGAGCGTGTGCAAGAACATGGTGGTCGACGAGAGCGGCTACACGCAGTTGCTGCGCGACCTGCGCCAACTGCCGGGCGTCAAGAAGGTCTTCGTCCGCAGCGGCATCCGCTTTGACTACACCATGGCCGATGCCTCGGACGAGTTTTTGCGCGAGCTGCTGGAACATCATGTCTCGGGCCAGCTACGCGTGGCACCCGAGCACGTGAGCGACGCGGTGCTCTCCGTAATGGGCAAGCCGAGCCGCGCCGTCTACGATGCATTCTGTCGCAAATTTGAGCGCTTGAACCGTGAATACGGCCTTAAGCAGTACGTGGTGCCGTATCTGATCTCGAGCCACCCCGGATCGACGATGAAGGAAGCCGTGGACCTTGCCGAAGCCGTGCGCGACATGGGCTATATGCCCGAGCAAGTGCAGGACTTCTACCCCACCCCGTCCACCATGTCGACCTGTATGTACTACACCGGCGTGGATCCGCGTACTATGCAGCCGATCTACGTGGCGCGCGACCCGCACGAAAAGGCCATGCAGCGCGCGCTCATTCAGTACCGCAAGCCCGAGAACTACAAGCTCGTGCGCGAAGCATTGGAAAAGGCCGGGCGTCGTGACCTGATCGGCTACACCAAGCATTGCCTGATCCGTCCCGTACCGCCGCGCCCGGGCGAGACGTCTGCTGGCGGCGGACATGGGACCGGCAAGAAGGGCGGCAAGGCCCACGGTGGCGCCGCCGGCAAGGGACCCAAGGGTAGCAAGGGCCACGGCGGCATGTCGCGTGCGCAAAACACCGCAGGCCGCAACCGCGCGGCCCAGGGGCGTCAGGGCGCCAACGGAGGCGGACGCCGCAATTAGCGCGGGAATGCGGTAGATGTGGTCGCAGCGCTCTGCTGGCACGCTTGGCGCAGTGAGCGCATTGCCTCAACGAGGATGACGCCGGCGATAGCGACCGTAATTGCCACGTCGAACGGCGTGTTCACAAACCAGAGCAACGTCATGAGATACGACCCGGCGTTAAAGGCAAAATGCAGCAGGATCGTGTAGCGGAGCTTTCCGGTGGTCACGAGTACCCAGCCAAAGATGAGGCCGGCGGCGCCGGCGTAGCAGCCCTGTACCCAGTTCATATGCATAAAGCCAAAAATGGCCGCCTGCAGCACAATCGCCGCGGCGATGCCTCGCTTGTCCGGCGCCGCCCAGGGCACCATGGCGACGTCTTGCGCCCGCGCGCGACGCCGGCGCTTCCAGAGCGGACGGCACTGCGGGTTAAATGCTCGGAGCGAAAACTCAAAAATGATACCGCGCACCAGCAGCTCCTCGCAAAACGGAGCGCCGAGCACCGTGGTCAGGACGGCCAGATAGCTCGTGTCACCCATGCCCGTCTCCTCGACAAGTTCGCTGTAATCGGCCGCCGCCTCGGGCAACAGCGACAGCACAGCGTCGGTCACGTAGCCAACGACCACCTGCAGGGCAAGGCCGATCACGATAACGCAGGCGATGCGCCTCCACGCTTTGCCTGCTCCCCCGCCAAGCGAGCGCTCGCCCTGCCAGCGCGCCATAAACGAGCGCGGCCACAGATAACGCCACCACAGCAGTGCCATCAAAAACGACGCCATCTGCGCGGCAGCCTGAAGCAATTGAATATCGAGGTCGTCAATCGAAAAACCCATGAACACCGACGCGACACCCAGAGCGGAAAACAAAACCACGCTCAGGACAATATCTGCCGCGACAACGCCTAAGCAAGCAAGTGTCCACACCAACGCGTTGAGCATGCCAACCTCCTCAAAACCGTTCCCTAGTTCTACCACAAACTGGCAAAACACTGACCTCTTGAGGACAGAGGAAAACGGATCACTTATTGATGAGAATCAGGCGCAGTGCCAAAGGTCCCGCTGGGCGAGATGTCGAACGGGAAGGTGCCGCAGCGATTGAACGCAGCGATAAACATGCGGATGGCGTTGGACGGCGTGGTGCCCACGAGCTGGGTTGCCGCCGCGAAGGCTGCCTTCTCCTCGGGCAAGACCTTCGCGACTACGGGGGTCATGTGTTCTGCCATGGCGCTTCCTTTTTGAAACGACGGTAGTGCGGATAGATGCGGGCCACGCGGCTGGGCGACGGACTGTGAAGGCAACCCGATTGGCCCGCATCCGGAGTTGTTTCTGCGGCTTTGGTATTACTTGGTATTCCTAAGTATTACCCCGCAGATAGAATACCACACCCGGCCCCATGGAGACGGAGGAAACGGATTATTTTTGGTGCAAAGGGGCCAGGTTACTTTGCACCAAACGGCAATGCCCCGCCCACGCAATCACGTGGACGGGGCATTGCTCCAGGTATGCGGTCAGCGACCCTGTTGCTTTTACTTAAGCTCGGGCCAGTAACCCTTGTTGGCCTCGATCATGTCGTCGAGAACCTCCTTGGCGACCTTCATCGACGGCACGGTCTTGTTGAGCGTAAAGGCCTTGAGCGCCTTCTCGTACGAACCCTCGATCGTAGCCTCGACCACGAGCTTCTCGGAGTTCAGCTGCTGCATCATGAGACCCTGCTGGAACAGCGGAATGTTGTCGCGGCTGATGACCTCGGGGCCGTTCTTGCCAATGTAGGCAGGCAGCTCGACCATAGCGTCGTAGGGCATGTTGGGGATGGCGCCCTTGTTCTCGCAAATGACCAGGAAGCGCTGCTTGGTGTCGTTCTTCAGAGCGATGGCCAGATCGGCGATCCAGTCGCCGTGGCTGCCCGCATAGAACGTGCTCTCGTCGATCTCGCCCGTCTTCTCGTAGTGGTCGATGCCGTCGAAGAGGTTCTTCTCGCGCGTCTCCTCAACCTCGTTCGCACGGGTGCGCTCGGGGTTTGAGTGCTCGACGAATTCCTTCTGCTGCAGGTAGTAGTTCAGATACGTGTTGGGCAGGTACTCCGGGAAGCACTCCATGATCTCGTACTCGCCCTTCCAGACGTAGTACCAGCTGCCCTTGGTGTGGCGGTTCTGCTCGGGGTGCTCGTCGGCGGTCTCCTCGGGCTTCTTTGCCATGAGCGAGCCCATGCCCTTGAGGTAGGAGTCGGGCAGCAGAATCTCATGCTCCTTGATGTACTCGCGCAGCTGCGGGAGCACCTCCTCGCCCTTGTGGCGGATCGAGGTGAACCAACCAAAGTGGTTGAGGCCAAAGTAATCGTACTCGACATCCTTCTTGTCGATATCGAGTGCGGCGCAAACCACGTCGATGATCGCAATCGGCATGTCGCAGATGTTGATGATACGAGCGTTGGGACGCAGCACACGGCAGCCCTCGGAGACGATGGCAGCAGGGTTGGAGTAGTTGAGAATCCAGTAATCCTTCTTGGCGTACTTCTCAACGTCATCGATCAGCTCGACCATGGGGAAGATGGTGCGCATGCCGTAGGCAAGGCCGCCGCAACCGCAAGTCTCCTGGCCCACGCAGCCGTGACGCAGCGGAATCTTCTCGTCCTGCTCGCGCATGGCGTAGCCGCCCACGCGCATCTGGGCAAACACGAAGCTCGCGTCGGTAAAAGCCGTCTTTTTGTCGGTGGTCACCGTGAGCTTGATGTCCAGGCCGAGGTCCTCGTGCAAAATCCAGTCCACGAGCACGCCGACCTTGCGCTGGCGCTCCTCGTTGATGTCGTACAGACGAATCTCGTCAACGTCGAGCTCGTCCTTGCGCAGGGCGATGGACTTGACGATGCCGGGGGTAAAGGTGGATCCGCCACCACACAGAGTAATGATCATTGTTTACTGCTCCTTCTCAATTGCGTTTTCGACCTTGTCGCGCATCTCGGCGACCTTCATGCCAAAGATGATCTGGATATTATTGCCGTTGCGGTTGATGCCGCTGTTGGGCACGTGGTTGATGAGGTCCTCATTGATGAGGTCCGGGTTCTTAACGTTCACGCGGAGACGCGTAAAGCAGTTCTCGAGCTCCTCGATGTTGTCCTTGCCGCCAAGACCTGCGACCAGGTCGGCAATACCTGCATCGACGCCCTCTGCGGGAGCCGCGGCAACGGCGCCCTGCTTCACTGCGACAGACGCGGCGGCCTCGCCCTCGGCAACGGACTCGGCGAGCTCGGACTCCTCCTCGCGGCCAGGCGTGTGGAGGTTGAGCTTCTTGATAAGGAAGGTGAAGAGGAAGAAGTACAGCGCGGCGTTGACGACTCCAAGCACCAGCATAACCGGCCAGTTGGTCTTATCGACGCCCAGGACCAGGTTGGAGACCACGATGTTGATGATGCCGCCTGCAGTCGAAGCGGGCACGGAGAGGACCTTGAGCAGGACCAGGAAGATGCCGGAAAGAACCGAGTGAACGACAAAGAGCACGGGAGCGGCAAAGACAAAGAGGAAGTCCATGGGCTCGGTCACGCAGGAGAGCACGGCGGTGATGATCAGCGGGATGATAACGGCCTTGGTCTTATCCTTGTTCCCCTTGTAGGCGGTGACGATAAAGGCGAGGCCGATGCCGATGTAGGGCCACAGATTGTTGAAGGTGTAGCTGTTGAAGTAGGTGCTATCGGAGAAGGGCTGACCCGTCATTGCCATCTCGGCAACACGGATGGGATAGGCGCCGGCGATAACCTGACCACCCAGCGTAAGGGTGCCACCCACATCGGAGAACTGGAACGGGGTGTAGATGAGGTGGTGCAGACCGGTGGGAACGAGCAGCTTGTTGAGCATGCCGTAGATAAACAGACCGATGTTGCCCGACTCCTTAATGATGCCGGCAACGGAGGAGATGGCACCCTGAACCGGAGGCCAAACGATGCAGAAGCCAGCGCCCATGATCCAGGAGATGATGATCATGATCAGGAACGGAAAGCGAACGCCCGAGAACATCGAAAGGGCAATGGGGAACTGCTTGTTCGAGTACTTGTTGAACACGGCGCCGGTGATGCAACCCAGGATGATGCCGCCGAACACGCCGGTATCGAGCACCTGGATGCCCATAACGGTGGCCTGGCCGGTTCCGGTAAGGCCGAGCATGCCGCTCGCATCGGCAAGAGAGCCGGTGGCGTTGAGCACGATGTTGTTAGCCTGCAGGAACAGGAAGAACGACATCAGGGCGATCAGCGAAGCATGGCCCTTGTTCTTCTTTGCCATGGCGCCGGCGATGCCCACGCAGAACAGAATCGAGAGGTTGTTGATGATAAACATCAGCGACTGGTAGACAACGGCGCCCACAAGCTGGAACGGACCGGAGCCCAGTACGGGGACCAAAGCGCAAATGGTCTTGTTGGTCAGAATGATGCCCACAATGAGCAGGATGCCGGCAACCGAGAGATACATCATCGGCTGGACGATCGACTTCGCGAACACCTCCAACGGCGCTTTGAAATTGAACTTCTTTTTTGCGGTCATAGCGGTACTCCCCTTCCTTTTCCGCAAATTAAGACAGATGTGCCCTGGACAAGACCGTGAGCCTTGCCTTATATCAATCGATGTGTGGGCACGTTATGCCTAGAGACCAGGTTCTCCAAGCAGGTTAACAATGTGATATGCGAGATAGCTCTTCTCGGCATCGGTAACGACAACGTTATAGGTAGACGACAAGTGGGCGGCTATGGCGTCCGCGCACGAGAATGCGCACGGATACGCCGTTTCATCGATTCGGAACAGCGCGTCGCCATTGATTTGCCCGGCCGTGGGGTCAAGCGCCCGCTGTGCGAAAAACTGCAGGTGGCGGACGAAACGCTCATAGGGCAACGAGGTGTCATCGAGGGTCGTAGCATAGCGCTCGGAAACAATCGCGAGCACGTCGCGAACAAGCTGGACCGAAACAATCAAACGGTCGGAGCGTTGCGGCATGGTGACGTTGACGATATGCAAGGTAATGAAACCCTGCTCTTCTTCGCTCATCTGGATGCCCATATACTCCTTGATAATCTGCAGCGCACGGCCCGCAAGTGCATACTCCTTGCGATAGAACTGCTGGATCTCGAGCAGCAACGGATTCTCACAGGAGGCGCCCTTGCGCTCGCGCTCCAAAGCAAGGCTGATATGGTCTGCGAGAGCAATGAGAATCTTGTCGTTGATATCAACATTGAGCTCTCGACGGAGCATCTGAACAATGTCCTCGGCAATCACGAGGTTGACGGTGGGGATGGACTCCAAAAGATGTGCCATGCGGTCAATCGTACGCGAGTCCTGAGAAGTTCCCTCCTGCAACGCGTAGGTCTTTTCGATCGACGCCTCGTCGATGGCATCGCCGGCATGACGGCCAAAGCAGAGGCCTCGACCGATGACGATGAGCTCGGAGCCATCGTCCGAAGTGACCATTGCGACGTTGTTGTTAAAAACTCGCTTGATAACCACGGTACCCACCACAAAAAATTACTCGGAAAGCCAGATGACAGGCTCTTTAGCAGCAACAGGGCCGGAAGCATGCTCACGAAGAGTCGAGTTCTCCGAGCGCTCGCACACGATAACGAAGACCGTGGGATCGAAGTCGGCGGCGCGGACCGCGTCGAAATCGACCTCGACGAGGGGCTGGCCCGCGTCGACATGGTCACCCTGGGCAACAAGCGCGTGGAAGCCCTTGCCCTCAAGCTTAACAGTATCGATTCCGATATGCAGCATCACCTGAGCAGAGCTGTCGTCGGACATGATGCCCAGCGCGTGCTCAGTCGGAAACAGCGCCGCGACGGTGCCGGAAACAGGAGCGCACACCGTTCCCTCTTGGGGAACCACGGCAACGCCATCGCCCACGGCACGGCTGCTAAAAGCAGGGTCATTGGTATTTTCCAGATGAACAAGCTCGCCGGAAACGGGAGCGAGGATTTCGAACTCGGAAGCCGCAGTCGTCTGCTCATCCGAACCGCCCATCAGGCGAGAAAAGAAACCCATGGTGGCATGTCCCTTCATAAATATAGCCCAACCAAAATCAATCGAATGCGCCCCTTGAGACGCACGCGATCAAAGACTTTGGTTAGGCCCACGTCCAAGGGACTCGGTAACCTTCCGCATTTCTTTTCACTGAGGTTATTGTAGACAAGCCCAAAGCCGGAACAATCATTATGACCGGCGAACGGTATTTTTTCTTCGATAAACGGTATTTAAGCGGCACTTAGGGACGTTCCTTTTCTGCCGGCACTCGGGGACACTCCTCACTCTGGTGCATTGGGGACAGGTTTGTTTGCACCAGGTTGGCGCAGATTAACCTGGCCCCATTGCACCAATTTCGTATGCGCTAGATGAAGAGCTCGCATTCCTTCCGCACGACGCAAACCTTGCTCAGCATCTGGGAAACAGCGGATAGCTTGTTGGGATCAAGCTTGCGAGCGCCTCGCGGGCATACGGCGATGCAGCGCATGCAGGAGATGCACGCCTCGTCAGCTGCTCGCTTGGGGTCGCCCTTGTCGATAGCACAAACGGGACACGCCGCGGCGCATGCACCGCAGGAGACGCATTCCTCTGTTGCCTCGGGTGCCATACGGCGACCTCCAGCTTGTTTATAAGGGCGATTGCCGGGGATAGAGGGCTCGGACGCATCCTCAGCCAACAGCTTTTGCTGAATTTGCTGCGCAAACTCTACGAGCTGCGCCGCATCCTGCGCATCCGGACGACCGGCAGCAAACTGTCGCGCAATGGAATGTTCTGCAATGGCCGCAACTGCCGCGATCACCCGGAATCCCGCATGCTTCGCAACGTCCTCCAGCTCTACGAGCGTGTCCTCAAACGCGCGGTTTCCGTATACACAAACCAAAACAGCCCGAGCCCCGTTGCCGCGCACCATGCCCAACCGGTCAGCCACCACAGCCGGGATTCTACCGGCATACGCCGGCACAGAGATTACGGCCACGTCGTCCTCAGCCATCGAGACAGCGCTGAAATCTAGCCCGCTATCGGTCAGATCGACGGTAACGGTATTCTTGCCCAGTGCCCCGGCCACAAGGCCAGACACCTTCCGCGTTCCACCCGTCGGACTAAACACAATTTCGAATACGCTCATCGAGACACCCTCCCCTACGCCTGGCAACGCGTCAAGCCGCTTTCACATTCAGACAGAGTATACGGCGCATGGGGGGGGAGCTCCCCGTTTTGGTGCGCTAGGCAGCCCGATACACCAACCCATACTGCCCGCCTTTTCGGTTTGCATAATTCCCGGTACAGATTGCATATATTTACTGGATACCGCCGCGTTCTCCTGAGGTACCCCATCCTGGCCCGTGCAAAAAACGGAGTATTCTGCAACGTGACCGCGCCAGCACCGCCGCGGGTGGGCAAAACTGTAGGGCGCCGTATCATTTTAAGTCCCGACATGGCGAGAATGACGCGCCCCTGCTCCGGAAAACGGCGAAATCTGACTCGGAACGCTCGCTAGGGATATCCGAAGGCCACCGTTGGCGACGTCGAATCATATGCAGACAACTCGAACTGCAGAATACTCCAAAAAATGCACGGCGCACCCCATAGGACCCATTGCTGCATGGCGGAAAATAGGTCCTCAGCATCCCCCAGATGCATTCCCGAGAACATCACGTTTGAATTAGCGATGGACACGGCAAACAAAAGGGCCCGAGCGTTATTTGCTCGGGCCCTTAGCTTGTCTCACGCTAGCGCGCGATGCGCATCTTACTTGCGCTTGCCGCCGCCGTCGCCGGGGCGACGGGAGCTGCCACCGCGCTTGCCGCCACGGCTGTTGCCGTAGCTGCCACGGTTATCGCGACCGCCGGCACGGCCGCCACGGGAGCCGGCCTGGTTGCCGCCACGACCACCACGATAGCCGCCGCGACGCTCTTCGCGGGTATCGTCGTAGTTGCGCCAGTCATCGCGACGATCACGGCTGGCACGCGGGTCACGACGATCGCGCGACTCGTTAGAACGACCAGCGCCGCCGCGGCCGCCATTGCCGCGAGCACCCTCGCAACGCTCGCCGCCGCGGCTACCGCGCTCTTCAAAGCGCTTGCCGCCACGGGACTCACCGCCACGGGCACCTCGCTCACCGCGACCCTCGCCGCCGCGACGCTCATCACGGCCACTGCGCTCATCATCACGACCGGAACGACGGCGGTCGCCCGCACCGCGCTTGCCGCCGCGCGAACCACGGCCCTCGTCCTCGCGCTCAACACGGCGACGACCGCCGCGGTCCTCGTCCTCGCGGCGACGACGATGTGCCTCGCCCTGGAACTGCTTGGCACGACGCTCGGCACGGTTGCCGCGCGGGCCCTGCTCAACAGCACCAGCGCGCTCCTCGGCAGCCGCCTCGCGAGCCACGCTCTCAACAGCCTCGTCCACGCGAGCCTGAACGCCCTCGCGCACGCGGGTCTTGCCGCCGCGCTTGGGACGGCTCGGGCGCTCGCCGTCGCCACGACGCTCGTCGCGACCGCGGTTGGAACGACCAGCCACGTCGCCGTAATCGTCGCCGTTACGCTTGCCGTCGCGACGCGCCTGCTCAAGCTTCTTCTTGCTCTTGGACTTGCCGCGCTTGGTCTTCTTCTTCACCTTAAAGGCGGCAGGATCGCGCTCGGGATCGACGGCGGGCGGGTTGGGACCCACATGCAGTTCGCCGGCTTCGTAGATGTCGGCCGTCTTGTCCATGAGCTTCTCAATCTCGTAGAACTCGTCGACGTCCTGCTCGGTCACAAACGTAATGGCCCAGCCCAGCTCGCCGGCGCGGCCCGTACGGCCAATGCGGTGGATATAGTCGGTCGGCTCGGCCGGCACGTCGAAGTTCACGACGTAGCGCACGTCGCTAATGTCGATGCCGCGGGCGAGAACATCGGTTGCCACCAGCACGTCGACGGTGCCGTCGCGGAAGGCAGAAAGCGCGCGCTCGCGCTGGGCCTGGCTGCGGTTGCCGTGAATCGCGGCGGCCTTGATGCCTTTGCGCTCAAGGCGACGGCAGCAGCTGTCGGCGCGGTGCTTGGTGCGCATAAAGACGATGGTGCGCTCCGGGCCCTCCTTTTTGAGGAACTCAGGCAGCAGGTTGTTCTTTGCCTCGATGGACACCGGGAACACAAACTGGTCGACGGTGTCGGCGGTCGACGTGGCCGGCGCGATCTCCACGCGGGCCGGGTCGCTCACCAGGTCGGTGATCTCGCCCACGGCCTCCTCGTCGAGGGTCGCCGAGAACAGCAGCGTCTGGCGCTCGGCCGGCGTCTCGCGCACAATGCGGCGGACGGCGGGCAAAAAGCCCATGTCGAGCATGCGATCGGCCTCGTCGAGCACCAGCACCTTGACCTCGTTCAGATGGCAGGCTCCCTGCTCGATCAAGTCGACCAGACGGCCTGGCGTTGCGACCAGGATGTCGCAGCCGTACTTGAGGGCAGCGGTCTGCGGCTTGTAGCTCACGCCACCCACGACGGTCACGGCAACGTGGCCGGTGACGTCGGCGATCTTGCTCGCAACCTCGTCGATCTGCTGGGCAAGCTCGCGCGTGGGAGTGATGACGAGCATCACGGGACCGCGGCCGTTGCCCTCGGGCTTCTTGGCGCCGCGACGACGGTTGCGGCCGCCGCGCTCGCGTACGGGTTTGGGAGGAGCGATGTGCTCCAGGTTGTTCATGGTCGGCAGCAAAAAGGCAGCCGTCTTGCCGGTGCCGGTCTGAGCGGCGGCAAGCAGGTCGCGGCCTTCGAGCACCACAGGAATCGAACCGGCCTGCACGGGCGTCGGCGCCGTGTAGCCCAGGTTCTCGATAGCACGAAGCATCTCGTCGGAAAGGCCCAGCTCGTCAAAGGCGGGCAGGCTCTCGGTAGCGGACTCGACGGCCTGGGCAGCATTGGCCTCATCGGCAGCATCGAAGGCAGCCTGGGTCATGGCCTCGCGGGTCTCGTCCAGAATCTCGGCGTCGGTGACGTCGGATACAGAATTACGCATATGTTGTTGTTCCTTATCTGCACGCGCAATGGGCACGGCATGCGGCCGCGCGGGCGTGCTTGGTAGTGCGCTAATACATACAAAAACGGGTGCGCACAGAGAGGACGTTGCTCAGCACGCTGGCGATCGCTTTGGCAGCCCTATCACGCGCCGTCCAGACGCAGCAGCACTAAACGATGGAGCAGATTCGCCGCGGGTTAGTATACCCGTGCTTCGCATGCCCCCACGTAAACCACAGATGACGAGGCGGACGCGGCGGGCCCGGCTGATTGTCTCAATCTGTAACATCTACAGGGCAAATCTTCCTCTACGTGTTACAGATCGAGACAAACGGTCGACACGGCCCACAAACGTCTCAATCTGTAACAGTTACGGAGCAAAACCGGCCCCAATTGTTACAGATCAAGACAGAGGGAAATTTCCGTCCAGTCCAAACCAAATCTCTCAGTCTTCCTGCAATTTCGAACATGTGGCCTATAATGTTGCTTTGGTTACGCTATATATTGCGCAGCCATTTAATACGTCGCCCACCGGGGGGCATTAATTCCTATCGCCATATTGGCTAGGAAGCAATCAAAGGAGGTATCCGTGGCAGCAGAGACGCCTTGCTCGGTCCTCTATAACGATATTCGCTCGTTCGGCGGTCTTAAACATCTCGAGATCGCCCGAATGCTCATCAATGGAAACTCTTATCTCGGCAGTACCCTGCTCGAGAAATGCTCTTCCAACCGCTCGTATCTCACCCGTTACATCGTCCATCGCGAGCCTGACCAGTGCGCGCCCGCCATCTACAGCGACTTTGCCGTCACCACGCTCAATCTTTCCGCGGCAATCTGCAGCAAGCTCGGCGGCGGCGAGTCCGCCTATCAGGCAATCGCCGAGCACTATTGCGGTCCGGCAGCCAACGAAATGATGTCAGCTCTCGCCAGCTACAAGCTGGACAGCCGCCTATATGCAAATGCCCTCAATCACATCGACAACTTTGATGGCAATACCGTGCGCGAAAAGAGCACGCTCTTCCTGATGCTCTTTGTGGCAACGGGCGCACTCGCCGATCCCGCCCAGGGCGTGGCGACCGTTGAGCGCTTTTGCGATAGTAAAACTGGCGGGCATTTTGGCACCACCGAGACCACCGTCGGACGTGGCTTTATGGGCAGCCTGGAGCAGCCGCGCGCCGTCGCCCCCAACCTCGGTCTGCTCAGGACACATGCCGACGACTGCGTCGACATGCAAATCCATCCCCTCACACGCGATCCGCGCGGCACCGTGATTGGTTCTTTGCCCAAAACCTCGCCCAGCATCACCGATGTGGGCGCCGATGCATCGCGTGAGCATCTCCGCATTTGGCTCGAGGGTGGGCACTGGTACGCCCAGGGCCTTGGATCGACCAACGGCACGGTGCTCGAATCGGGTGCAGGCGACGGCGATATTGTGATTGAGCCGCCGCGCGACCAACGCGAGCCCGGCAAGATCTATCCCCCGGTAGAAATCGAAAACAGCGACAGGCTCCATCTGGGTCTCTACACGACATTCCTTGTCATTGTGGACTAGCGCAGACGGCGATCGAAAGACGGTCGCCGTCCGTCTTTTGTCTTCTACCTTCTGCGTCGTAAACGACAATACTCAGCGGTATACGTGGACAGTGCGGTTATCATGGTACTTTACCGATATCCGCACTGCTCACGTATACGCGCGGCAACCCATGTCAGACAAAGGAACGCCATGGATACTACCGATAGCGCCTATGGCGACAAACTCATCCGTCTTGACACGTTCGACACCGCCGTGGCGGTCGACCCCAGCGCCGAGGACGACGCCAAGCGCCGGTTTATGACGCTTATTCTTCAGACGGCCCACCGCGACGACGGCAATATCGGACACGTGCTTCGCGCGACCAACACAAGCGGCGAGGTCTTTGCCGTCAAGTTGCTCAAGGACAACGCCATCCTTTCCGGCAAGACGCCCGATCGCTCTGCCGAGCAAGCGGCCGCGCACCTGGCCAACACCGCCGCGCTGTTCGAGGAGTACCGTCATCTGTGCACCGTCTCGCACCTGCGCGGATTTCCGCGCGTCTATGGCTATGGATCGTGCGAGGACGACCCGCTCATCCTCATGGAGTGGGTCGAGGGCACCTCGCTCAAGCAGGCGCTGCCCTTGCTTCCGCACGACGCCTCGGGCGGGCTGACCACCCAGATGGTCGCCGCCGTCGGAAACGCCGTGCTTCGCGCGCTCTTGATGACCCAAGGCCTCGTGAATCCGGTCGTCCATCGCGACTTGTCGCCTGCCAATATCATGTTCCGCACCACCAGTCGAACGCTCGAGCAACAGATTGCCGATTGCTCCTTTGACCCCTGCCTCATCGACATGGGCTCCGCGACCATGGCCCTCGGCGACGACACAATCACCCGGCGCGCCGACATCTGGCGCTTTGCCACGCCCGCATACGCCGCGCCCGAGATGCTCACGCAGGATATCGAAGGCATCGCGGCCCTTCGCCGCTCGCCTGCCATCGACGTCTACGCGCTATCGAGCATTCTGTACCAGCTCTACAGCGGTCGTAAACCGTTCGATGTCGAGTCGACGGGTGCCGCGGCAACCGGCTCGTTCTACCTCATAAAGACCAAGACCAAGCCGGCACCGCTCGAGCCGCGATGCAGTGACGACGAGGCGCTCGTCCAAATCATCATGAAAGGCATCTCAGTCGAGCAGTGTGATCGTCCCACCGAGCAGCAGATGCTCGAGGTGCTCTCGGCATACCTCACCGATGCCGAATCCGAGGGCCGCGAGGGCGCGGGCAGTGACGCCGCAATTGACATCGACTCCGTTACGCACCTTAAGGTCGACGTCGCCGGCGAGCGTGCGCGAGAGATCCTGGAGCAGGCCCGGCACGATGCCATGACCCGTCGCCGCTTTATTATCGGTGGCGTTGTCGCAGCCGTTGCGGGGCTTGGCGTTATCGGGGCGGCAACCCATGGCTTTGGCATCCCCGACTACCTGGACGGCATCCGCGGTTCACTTGACGACTACACCTGGGATCAGCTTCAGGAGATTTCGCTCAAGATTAAGGCCGCCGAGACCCGTAGCGAGGCACGCGAGATTGCCAAGCGCTATCATCTGCTCGATGACAACGGGCATATCCCCTATCCATGCACCAAGCGCGTCACGCTCACCAACGGGCTGCAGGTTGGCGCGCAACTCGTGGGCATCCGCCACGACGAGCTTCTGGACGGGACGGGCAAGGCCGGACTGACGTTTATGTTCGATGCCGGCATTGCCGAGCGCGATGCCACGGCCCAACCGTTGAGCACCGGCTGGGCAGATTGCGAGCTGCGGGAATGGCTCGATAGCGACGGCCTTAAGCTGCTGCCCAACGAGCTGCGCGCACTCATTAAAGGGGTCAAGAAGGTCTCGAACAATGTGGGCGCCGCCAACAGCGCATCGTGCCTGAGCGAGTTGCCCGCAACCCTTTGGCTGCCCGCCATGGTCGAGCTGTGCGGTACGCAACCGCCCGATTCGTTTACCGAGGGCTATCACTACCTGGCAGACATCTACAACGGCGAAGGCAAGGAGTATCAGCTCTTCCGCGAGCTCAAGGTGAGCCCGTATTCCACGAACGAGACGATGGTCCGCCAGTGGAAGGGCAAGGACACCTGTTGGTGGGAGCGCACGGTGAGCCCCGACACATCGGAGAGCGAAGGCACGCTCTATATGAACCGCGTGGGGCACGACGGCGACGTCTTTACGTACGCAACGCCTGCGGAAAAGCCAAACAAGCTAACCTGTGTGATCCCCGGATTCTGTATCTAGGCGGCGGGCGTCTTGCCATGACGGGACCCCTCCCCGGCAAATGTCTCGATCTGTAACACTAGCTCGGCAGATACAGGTCTAGATGTTACGGAACGAGACAAAACCCCAACCCCGCGAGACAACATCTCAATCTGTAACAGTAAGGGGTTAAAACTTCTCTAGATGTTACAGATTGAGATGATTGGTTGGGACGGCCACCGATTGAGCAGCCACCCTCATCTGTAATGAAAAGTCATACATTCCAACCATTACTGGACACCCCCAGGGGGTATGGGTGTATAGTATCAGCAGG
The DNA here is from genome assembly GCA_019414245.1 of Collinsella sp. Lineage (GTDB taxonomy): Bacteria > Actinomycetota > Coriobacteriia > Coriobacteriales > Coriobacteriaceae > Collinsella. The sequence goes on from DXMK01000015.1 coordinate 319,591, forward strand.
TTAACAATTCCAACAGCGAACCACAGAAAGGAGAAGCCATGGCTCAAGATAAGTTCGACGTGGGTGGCATGACATGCGCCGCCTGCCAGGCGCACGTGGATCGTGCCGTGAGCAAGCTCGACGGCGTCGAGAGCGTCGCGGTCAATCTGCTCGCCGGCTCTATGCTGGTGGACTACGACCCCGCGCAGGTCACCCCCGACGACATCTGCACCGCCGTCGATCGCGCTGGCTACTCGGCCTCACCCGTCAGCACGGGCACCGACGCCGCCCAAAGCGGCAGTACGCAAGCCAGGTCCGGCGCCGCCCATATGGAGTCGCCCACCAAAAAACTGGAGGCCGCCGCCTCTGCCATGCGCACTCGTCTCATCGTCTCGATCGTATTCCTCATCCCACTGTTCTACATAGGCATGGGGCACATGCTTGGCTGGCCGCTGCCCGGCATTTTCACCGACCATACCCACAGCATGACGCTCGCCCTCACCGAGCTCGTCCTGCTTATCCCCATCGTCTATGTCAACGACGCGTACTTTATCAACGGGTTTAAATCGCTCGCGCACGGCGCGCCCACCATGGACGCCCTTATTGCCGTGGGCGCCACCGCTTCCGTCGCCTGGTCGTTCTATGCCATGTTTATCATGGCCGACCAGCTGGCCGCCGGGCAAATCCACGAGGCCATGATGACGAGCATGGGCAACCTGTATTTTGAGAGTGCGGGCACGATCCTGTCGCTCGTCACCGTGGGCAAATACCTCGAGACACGCAGCAAATCCAAGACCGGCGGCGCCATCGAGGCGCTCATCGACCTGGCGCCCAAGAGCGCGACCGTCGTGGCAGAGGACGGCACCGAGACCACCGTCGACGTCGACAGCATCCTTCCCGGCCAGGTCCTGCGCGTACGCCCCGGAGAGTCCATCCCCGTCGATGGCGTGGTGCTCGAGGGCAGCTCGGCCGTGGACGAGAGTGCGCTCACCGGCGAGTCCATCCCCGTGGAAAAGACCGCCGGTGCCACCGTCAACGCGGCCACGGTCAACCGCACGGGCTCGTTTACCTTCCGCGCCACGCGTGTGGGCGCCGACACGTCGCTCGCCAAGATTATCCAGCTCGTCGAGGACGCCAACACCACCAAGGCGCCCATCGCCCGCATGGCCGACAAAGTCGCCGGCGTGTTTGTGCCCGTGGTGTTCGTGATCTCGGCCGCGACCTTCGTGGTGTGGATGGCACTGACCGGAAGCATCAACGAAGCGCTTACCTCCGCCGTCGCCGTGCTGGTGATCAGCTGCCCGTGCGCGCTGGGCCTGGCCACGCCCGTCGCCATTATGGTTGGCACCGGCAAGGGCGCCGAGATGGGCATTCTGTTCAAGAGCGCCGAGGCGCTGGAGAACCTGCGCAGCGTGGGCACCGTGGTGCTCGATAAGACGGGCACCGTCACCCGCGGCAAGCCTGCCGTGACCGATATCGTGGTAGCCACGCGCGCTGACGGCTCGCCCGCCATGAGCGAAAAGGCGCTGCTCAAGCTGGCCGCCGCGCTGGAGCGCTCGAGCGAGCACCCGCTGGCAGAGGCGATTATGGCCGAGTGCGAGGCGCGCGGAATTGTCGCGCGCATGGTCGAGGACTTTGCCGCCGTGCCCGGACGAGGCGTTACGGCACGCGAGGGGCAGAATGTCATCGCAGCCGGCAACGTGCGCCTGATGGACGAGTTGGGCGTTACCGTGCCCGCGGGTCTTGCCGAGCAATTTGCCGCCGAAGGCAAGACGCCGCTGTTCTTTGCCAAGAACGGCGAGCTTGTCGGCACCATCGCCGTGGCTGACGAGGTCAAAGAGACGAGCGCCGAGGCCATCGCTGCGCTCCGCAAGCTCGGCGTCGACGTGCGCATGCTCACCGGCGACAACCGCGTCACTGCCGAAGCAATCGCCCGCCGTGTGGGACTCGACCGTGCGCAGGTCATCGCCGACGTCCTTCCCGCCGACAAAGAGCGCCATGTGCGCGAGTTGCAGGACGCAGGCAGCATGGTGGCCATGGTGGGCGACGGCATCAACGACTCTCCCGCCCTGGCGCGCGCCGGCGTGGGCCTTGCCATCGGCACCGGTGCCGACATCGCCAAGGAAGGCGCCGACGTGGTGCTCATGCGCAGCGACCTTATGGATGTTGCGCGTGCCATCGAGCTTTCGCGCGCCACGATCCGCAACATCAAGCAGGACCTGTTCTGGGCGCTGTTCTACAACGGCATCGGCATTCCGCTCGCCGCGGGCGTGTTCTTCCCGCTCACCGGGTGGCAGCTCTCGCCGATGTTTGGCGCTGCGGCCATGAGCCTGTCGAGTGTCTGCGTCGTAAGCAATGCCCTGCGTCTGCGAACCTTTAAGCCGAAAGTGGCAAAATAGGCTCACCATTAACTCCATTTAGAACGGGTTTTCCAGGTGCCCGAGATTGACCTGAAAGAGGAGCGACGCGTACTTTGGTACGTGAGCGACGGCTTGAAGGTCAAGGTCGGGTGCCTGGGAAAGCCGACACAACAGAGAGGAATACCCATGCGATACACAATCAAGACTTCCGGCCTTATGTGCGGCCACTGCGACGCCACTGTCGAGACGGCACTGCTCAACGTGGCAGGCGTGACCGACGCCGACGCCGATCACGAGACTCAGACCGTCCAGGTGGAGTGCGCCGACACCGTGACCGCCAAGCAGCTCGCCGCCGCCGTCGAGGGCGCCGGCGAGAAGTTCCACGCCCTGTCTGTGACCGCCGCGTAACGACCCGCACGTACCCCCCCCCGACCAGAAACGAGAACCCGCCATGATGGCAGACCATAAATCGGTGACCCGCATGCTCAAGACGGCACGCGGTCAGATCGACGGCATCCTGCGGATGGTCGATGAGGACCGCTACTGCGTCGACATCTCCACGCAGCTCATGGCCACGCAGGCGCTCATCGCGCGCATCAACGCCGATGTGCTCAAGGCGCATATCGAGGGCTGCGTGACTTCGGCAATCGAATCGGGCGACGAAGACCTCAAAGCCGCCAAGCTCGCCGAGATCGAACGCGTCGTCGACAAGCTCTCCAAGTAATTGGGGCATTGGGGACAGACTTCTTTGCACCGTCTTGGTGTTCCGGGGACAGGCATGTTTACACCACATTGGTGCAGATTAACCTGTCCCCCTTGCTCTAAATCGGGTATAAAGGCGTGCGGTATATCGAACGAAAGGCAATTCGCATGAATGACTTTATGAAGGGCCGCAACGGCGCCGACGAGCTCACCATCGTGATGGGCTTTGCCGGCATCGTCATCGCAATGATCGGATCGCTCGCTCGCATCCAGTGGCTCAGCTGGATCGCCATCGCCATCATCGTGATCGGCGTGCTGCGCGGCCTGTCCAAGAACATCGAAGCGCGTCGCAAGGAGAACGCAGCCTTTGTCGCCGCGACCGCGAACGTCCCCGGCTTGGGCAAATTCGTCGCCAGTTTGGGCGGCGGCGCTGCGGCGGCCAACGCCTCGCGCGCAGCCGGAACGAGCAAGGAAGACTTTGAGCGTGCCAGGCGCACGGCCAAGAAGATGTGGAAGGGCCGCAAGACCACGGCATACCTCAAGTGCCCTAACTGCGGCCAGATGCTCTCCGTCCCCAAGGGCAAAGGCAAGATCCGCGTCACCTGCCCCAAGTGCCACGCCAAGATGGAAACCCGCTCCTAGCGCCCGCACGCGGGACAAATTAATCAGGTTTGTTTGTCCCAAATCTTAAGTATTTGTTCGATACAAAAGCCGAGGCCTCGTGTTGAGACCTCGGCTTTTGTATGCGGCAACGGGGTTGTCCCTTTGTCACATCTACGCCACACCGTCGCGGGCAAGCTCCTCGGCCAACGCCTCGGCAGGCATGGCCATAATCGCGTCGAGCTCGGCGTCCACCTCGGGAATACGCTTCACCTTGAGTTTGCGCACCAGATCACCACGGCACGTCACGTACGTCGGCTCACGCAGTGCGCACAGATCATCGAGCGGGTTCTTGCGCGTTACCAAGATATCGGCAGCCTTGCCGCACTCGATCGTACCGGTCTCGCCGCCCAGCCCCAGCAGCTCGGCATTGACCTGCGTGGCCGTATGCAGCGCAAAGGCATTGCTCACGCCCACGTACTTGGCAAAATAGGCTACCTCGCGCCACATGTCATACTGCGTCACGAACGGGCAGCTCGAGTCCGTGCCCAGGCCCACCTTAACGCCAGCTTCCAGCGCCGCACGGGCGCTCTCGATGATGCCCGAACACACAATGTCGCCGTTCTTCTTTTGCGTGTCGGTCGAATGGGTCTTCTCCGGATCGAGCAGCACAAACGGCAGCGCGGGGCTGATAGTGCAGGTAACGCTGGGCGCACGCCCCTCAAGCTGCGTGCCCGCGGCGCCGCGGTACAGTTCCAAGATCTCGGGAGTCATCGGGGCACCGTGCTCGATCGTATCGACGCCGGCCTCAAGCGCGGCCTTCACGCCCTCGGTGCTCTCGACATGAGCCATAACCGGCAGGCCCACCTCGTGCGCAGCCTTGCACGCCGCCGCGGCAACCTCGACCGGCATGCGCAGCACGCCCGGCTCACCTACTTCGGTCGCGTCGAACACGCCGCCCGTCACGAACAGCTTGATGACGTCGGCACCGCGCGCATACAAGTCACGCACTTGTTCGGCCGCCTCATCGGGGGTATCGGCGACCTGCGCGAACAGCCCCGCACCGTGACCGCCCGGCACCGTGACACCCGTTCCCGGCGCCACCAGACGCGGACCCTGATACTTGCCGGCGTCGATAGCGTTGCGCACGGCGATATCGGCAAACAGCGGGTCACCCGCACCGCGCACCGTGGTCACGCCGCTTGCCAACTGCTGCTGGGCGCTGCCTTTGAGGATGTGGCGGACGATGGCGCGGCCCACGGGATTATCGAGCTTCTTCATAAGTGCGCCCGCATCGCCGGCCGAGACAGGCTTGCCCGAGCCGCACAGGTGCACATGCATATTGATGAGGCCGGGCATGAGGTACGCGCCGGCCAGGTCGATGACCTCGGCACCTGCAGGCGCCTGCGCCACAGCACTCGGCCCCACCCACGTGATGACACCGCGCTCAACGGCCACGGCCATATCGGGTTGCGGCTCCATATGCTCCGAGCCATCCAGAATGGTCGCATTGATAAACAACGTAGAACGATCGGCAGACGCCATATCGAGCTCCTCCCTCACGAGCAACTTGAACATTTGTCCATTATCACCTAATGCAGCGACCTAAAGTCGAGCATATCGGTTAACGGAGGGAAGAGGGGATGTGGGGGACGGAATACGTTGCAGTCCCACCCCAGCGACACCAGGGAAATGTCTCGATCTGTAACAGTTACGGGCCCAAACAGCCGCCAAACGTTACAGATTGAGACAAAGTCAGGGCAGCAGAGCGACACCAGTAACATCCCCTACTCCCACTCCTGCTCGTAGATGTTGAGCGACTTTACGTACCGCCCCTGGGCGCCCATGATGTCGCGGACCAGACGCAAGAAGAAACTGATGCACGAGGTGTCAAAGCCATCCTGCAGGTCCTCCGGATGCACCGCACCAGGCCCATCGACCGCCGTGTCACTCAGGCGTGCGATGTCATACAGATAGAGTTGTCCCGCCGTCAGCCAGACATCGTCGACGCAGGCGAGGCGCACCGCAATCGCGCCGTCGCTCCAATGCTCCTTTTGCACGATATGCGGGTCGTAGACATCAAAGCGACGGTCGGTGCGCGTATCCTTCAGCGCAACCATGCCGTTCGCAGGATCCTTGTCCAAAATGCCAAAGCGCGAGAAATACTGTGTGTCGCGCACCTGCTCGAGCCGCTTGAGCGAGGCAGGCGAAAGCGATGCCGGCGGCTCATCAACATACAGCTCGAGCAGCGTCTTGCCATGGCGATAGGGGCGCTCGAAGAGCAGCCAATCGGTAAATGCCATGTTGTAGGCCATGATTTCGTTTTGAGAAGGCTCGGTGCAATAGCCGAGCCACGGGTCGACAATGATCTCGAACTGCTCGCGCGCCGGCTCCAAAAACTGAAACTTCCGCAGCATCCAAAAATGGGCCATGTCGGCAATATCGTTGCCGACGGCTTCGGCCAGATGCGCTCGGTCTAAAACGTGGTCAGTCATGGCATCCTCCTCAAACTGATAGACCTCAATTTGAGCTTACGAGGAGGGTGGTCGGCCACGACCAGCGCGGGCAAAATAGGCCTCCGGCTGCAAACCAGATGCTGACCAAACACTTGACGAAACTTGACCGAAAATGCGCACCGCAACAAAACCGCAGGCAGGCATAGACAGCCAACCCGCCTTTTCGAGCCAAGCGTCCACAGCCGCCACAGAAACAACAGGTGACCACAGCCCAAGAAGTCGACAAATGAACACCCGTACGTCGACAAATGAGCAAATCGCTCGCAAACCCGCAAGGAGTGTCCCCGAATGCCGGCACATAAGGAACGTCCCCAGTTGCCGGCACTTGGGGACGTTCCTTTTGGGCCGGCCGTTGGGAACAGCCCTTGACGATTCAGCTGTGAACAGCCGCCTTACAGCTCCAGCGCGTCGGCGACTTCGGCAGCGCAGGCCAGGGCGTCGGCCATAGCGTTCACCACGAGCGAGCTGCCGTTACGAGCGTCACCGGCCACGTATACCGGCGTGGCGTCCGCGGCAACGTTGTCAGCACGTGCCGCGAGGTGCGAGCCCTCAGCAGCCATCACAGGCAGCGGACGACCAGCGGTGGCAACAGGCACGCCTACCGCATCGAACACGCCATGCTCCGGACCCGTAAAGCCACAGGCGATGAGCACCAGCTGGGCCGGCACCTCGTGCTCGGAGCCCGCGATGCGTTCGGGCTTGCCAGCCGACCAATCCAGATCGACCACGCGCAGGCCCGCTGCCGCGCCCTTCTTGTCCAGCAGCACCTCGAGCGTATCCACGCCCCAGGCACGCATCTCGCCGCCCATGGCAGCGATAGCCTCCTGCTGACCGTAGTCGGTCTTCTTAACGTTGGGCCACTGCGGCCAAGGGTTGCTCGCCGCACGCTTATCGGGCGCGGCCGGCAAGAACTCAAACTGGCGCACACTGCGCGCACCCTGGCGCACCGCGGTGCCCACGCAGTCGTTGCCGGTATCGCCGCCGCCAATGACCACAACGTCCAGGCCACGCGCGTTCACCGCGGGCTCACCACCATCGAGCACCGAGATGGTCGAAGCCGTCAGGTAGTCCACGGCATACACCACGCCGGGCGCATCGATGTTCGCAGCAGAAAGCCCACGCGGGGCGCGGGCGCCGGCAGCCACCACGACGGCGTCAAAGCCATCGAGCTTGGCCGCCACCGCAGGGTTCGTAACGTCAGCGCCCAGCTCAAAGACGATACCCAGCTCGCGCATAAGTGCCACGCGACGCTCGACCACGGACTTCTCGAGCTTCATGTTGGGAATGCCGTACATGAGCAGGCCGCCCGGGCGGTCGTCACGCTCAAACACCGTCACGCGGGCACCGCGACGCGCAAGCTCCCATGCTGCCACCAGGCCAGCCGGGCCGGAACCCACCACGGCAACCGTGGGCGCGCCCTCCCCTGCCGGCTCAAAGCGGCGCGGACCGCCATTTGCCCACTCATGGTCGCTGATCGCGCGCTCGTTGTCGTGAATCGTCGTGGGCTGGCCGTCGACCGAGCCCAGGTTACACGCGGCCTCGCACAGCGCCGGGCACACGCGGCTCGTGAACTCGGGCATAGGCGAGGTGAGTGACAGACGCTCGGCAGCCTCGTCCCAGCGGCCGCAATACACTAGCTCGTTCCACTCGGGAATCAGATTGTGCAGCGGGCAGCCACTCGGACGCGCCTTGCCAAAGCTCGCGCCCATCTGGCAAAACGCCACACCACACATCATGCAGCGGCTCGCCTGGGCACGGCGCGCATCGTCGTCGAGCTCCACGTACAGCGGATCGAAATCGCGGCTGCGCTCCTCCACGGGGCGCAGCTCGTGGGTCACGCGATCGATATCAAGAAAAGCACCGGGCTTACCCATGGCACTTACGCCTCCTTTTTGGTCGAAGCAACAGAGCTGGCGGTGGTGGGCGCAGCGCCAGCGACACCACCCGCCACATCAAAGCGAGCGACATCGGCGGCGTCGGCGCGACCGGTCACAATGTCAAACGCCAGCTCCTCGGCCTGCGCATGCGTCTTACCGATGGCCTCGGCGGCAGCGACAATCGCCAACACGCGCTCGTACTCGGTCGGAATGACCTTCACAAAGTGCTTGCCCATCGTCTCAAAGCTGTAGAGCAGCTTAATACCGCGCGGGCTCTGCGTCGCGTCCACGTGCTCCTGGATGAGCGCACGAATCTGCGCCAGCTCGCCGGCCGTCGGGGCCTTGAGCTCAACGCTCTCGTGGTTCACACGGGCATCGAGCGTGCCGTACTGGTCAAAGACGTAAGCCACGCCGCCCGTCATGCCGGCGGCGAAGTTCTGCCCGACCTCGCCCAGGATGAGCGCCAGACCGCCCGTCATGTACTCGCAGCCATGGTTGCCGCAGCCCTCGACCACCACCGTGGCACCGGAGTTGCGTACGCCAAAGCGCTGGCCGGCCAGGCCGTTAATGAAGCCGCGACCGCTCGTGGCGCCAAAGAACGCAACGTTGCCCACGATGATGTTCTCGTCGAACTTGTAGGTCGCATGCGGGTTGGGGCGCACCGACACCTCGCCGCCCGAAAGGCCCTTGCCAAAGTAGTCGTTGGCGTCGCCGCACACGTTGAGCGTAATGCCGCGCGGCAGGAAAGCGCCAAAGCTCTGACCGGCCGAACCATCGCAATCGATGGTGATGGAGCCGGCGGGCAGGCCCTCGGGATGCGCCTTGGTCACCGCGTTGCCCAAGATGGTGCCCACGCAACGGTTGACGTTGGCGATGTCGGCGCGGAAGCGAATCGGGCGCAGGTGCGCACGGGCATCGGCCGTATAGGGCACAAACAGCGTGGAGTCGAGCGTCTTGTCGAGCTCGCTGTCCGCAGCCATCTGGGGCAGGAAGTGACGGCCGTCGGCGCCCGGGATGTGGGCACCAAACTCACAGGTCGCGCTTGCCAGCACGGGCGACAGATCGAGCAGGTTGGCCTTGCGGTTGCCCGGGACCTCGATCTGGCGCAGGCACTCGGGATGGCCGACCATCTCGTCGACGGTGCGGAAGCCCAGGCTCGCCATAACCTCGCGCAGCTGCTCGGCAACAAAGAGCATAAAGTGTTCGACGTGCTCGGGCTTGCCGCGGAAGCCGCGACGCAGGCGGCAGTTTTGCGTGGCGATGCCGGCCGGGCAGGTATCCTGCTGGCAGTCGCGCTGCATGAGGCAGCCCATGGAGATGAGCGGCATGGTCGCAAAGCCAAACTCCTCGGCACCCAGCAGGCAGGCGACGGCGACATCGGTGCCGTCCATGAGCTTGCCATCGGCTTCGAGTACCACGCGCGAGCGCAGGCCGTTTTGCAGCAGCGTCTGCTGGGCCTCGGCAAGACCGAGCTCTAGCGGCAGACCGGCGTGCCAGATCGAATCGCGCGCCGCGGCACCGGAGCCGCCGTTGTGGCCGCTGATCAAAATCTTGTCGGCGGCACCCTTGGCCACACCGGTGGCGATGGTGCCGACGCCGGCCTCGCTGACCAGCTTGACCGACACGCGTGCGCCGGGGTTGGCGTTCTTAAGGTCAAAGATCAGCTCTGCCAGGTCCTCGATAGAGTAAATATCGTGGTGCGGCGGGGGCGAGATCAGGCCGATGCCGGGCGTGGACTGACGGACCTCGGCGATCCAGGGGTAGACCTTCTTGCCGGGCAGGTGGCCGCCCTCGCCGGGCTTGGCGCCCTGGGCCATCTTGATCTGAATCTCGAAGGCGCTGCACAGGTAGCGGCTCGTCACGCCAAAGCGCGCGCTTGCCACCTGCTTGATGGCGGAATTCTTGGAGTCACCGTTGGCCAGCGGGGTCTCGCGACGCGGATCCTCGCCGCCCTCGCCCGAGTTGGAACGGCCGTGCAGGCGGTTCATGGCGATGGCCATGCACTCGTGTGCTTCCTTGCTGATGGAACCGTACGACATGGCGCCGGTGTTAAAGCGGCGGACGATGTTGAGCGCGGGCTCCACCTCGTCGAGCGAAACCGGCGTGCGACCGTTGGCATTAAAGTCCAGCAGGTCACGCAGGCGCACGGCACGGCCGGTGCGGTGCAGGCGGGCGCTGTACTCCTTAAAGGTGTCGTAGCTGTCCTCGCGGCAGGCGGTCTGCAGCAGGTAGACGGTCTGCGGGTCGATAAGGTGATCCTCGCCGCCGAGCGGGCGCCACTTGGTCAGACCCAGCGTGGGCAGCTGATCGGGAGCCGGGCTCTTAAGGATAGCGAGCGCAGTGTCGTAGCGCTCGTTTTGCTCGCGCTCGACGTCCTCGACACCCATACCGCCCACACGGCTCACCGTGCCGGCGAAGTACGCGTTGACGAACTCCGGAGTGAAGCCCACGGCCTCGAAGATCTGCGCGGAGTGGTAGCTCTGCACCGTGGAGATGCCCATCTTGGACATGATGGAAACGATGCCGGCGGTCGCAGCCTTGTTGTAGTTAGCGATGCCCTGCTCGGCTGTCACGTCCAGATCGCCGTGCACCGCCAAGTCGCGAATGCACGCGTGCGCGTTGTACGGATAGATGCCGCTCGCGGAGTAGCCCACCAGTGCCGCAAAGTCGTGCGGGGACACGGCGTCGCCGCACTCCACCACGATGTCGGCAAGGGTACGCACGCCGGCGCGGATCAGGTGGTTGTGCACGCAGCCCACGGCGAGCAGCGACGGCACAGGGACCTCGCCCGCCGCAGCACGGTCGCTCAGCACCACGATGTTCACGCCATCGCGAACCGCGGCCTCGACGTCTTCGGCAAGCTGCTTGAGTGCAGCCTGCAGCGCGCCCTCACCCGCGTCGCGGCGGTACACGGCACGGAAACGGCGGGTCTTAAAGCCCACGCGGTCGATGGCGCAGATACGCTCGAACTCCTCCTCGCTCAGCAGTGGGCGCTCCAGGCGCACCAGCTGGCAGGCCGTACGGGAGTCCTCGAGCAGGTTGCCGTGGTTGCCCAGGTAGAGCGTGGTCGAGGTGACCATATGCTCGCGAAGGGCGTCGATGGGCGGGTTCGTGACCTGGGCGAACAGCTGATAGAAGTAGTCAAAGAACGAGCGCGTCTTCTTGGACAGGCAGGCCAGCGGCGCATCGATACCCATCGAGGCGAGCGGCGCCTTGCCCTGCTGAGCCATGGGACGCACGACTTCGTCAACATCATCCCAGTGATACCCGAGCTTGGCCATGCGCACGGCGGCGGGCACCTCGGCGTCCTCGGCGGGCGCGGGCGCGACGGGCTTGTCGAGCGCGTCGACGGTCAGCGTCTCCTCGGCGATCCAGTCGCGATAGGGCTTTTCCTTGGCGTAACGGGCGCGTAGCTCGTCGTTGTAGATGACGCGGCCGCGGGCAAAATCGACCTCGAGCATCTGGCCCGGTCCCAGACAGCCGCTCGTCAGGATGTTCTCGGGGCTCACCTCGATGGTGCCCACCTCGCTTGCCAGCATAAAGCGACCGTCGCGCGTCACATAGTAGCGGGCGGGACGCAGGCCGTTACGGTCGAGGGCGGCACCCAGCGTGCGACCGTCGGTAAAGGCGATGGCCGCCGGGCCATCCCACGGCTCCATGAGCATGGACTGGTAGGCGTCGTAGGCGCGGCGTTCCTCGCTCAGATTGTCGTTGTGGTCCCACGGCTCGGGCAGCAGCATGGACGCGGCACGTGTAAGCGGGCGACCGTTCATGACCAAAAACTCAAGCACATTGTCCAGAATCGCGGAGTCGGAGCCCTCACGGTTGATGATGGGCATCACGCGCTCAAGATCATGCTGCAACACGGGGCTGTACAGGTTGGGCTCGCGGGCACGAATCCAGTTGACGTTGCCCTTGAGGGTGTTGATCTCGCCGTTGTGGATGATAAAGCGGTTGGGGTGCGCACGCTCCCAACTGGGCGTGGTGTTGGTGGAGTAGCGCGAGTGTACGAGCGCCACGGCCGTCTTGACGGCGGCGTCGTTGAGGTCGATGAAGAAGCGGCGCATCTGTGTGGCGACCAGCATGCCCTTGTACACGATGGTGCGCGAGCTCATGGAGCACACATAGAAGATCTTGTCGCGCAGGGCAAACTCGGCGTCAGCCTTCTTCTCGATGGTGCGGCGGCACACGTACAGGCGGCGCTCGAAGGCGTCGCCGGCGGGCGTGTCGTCCGGACGGCCCAGGAAAGCCTGCAAGATGGTGGGCATGCAGGCGCGGGCTGTCTCGCCCAGGTCGTGCGGGTCGACCGGCACCTCGCGCCAAAAGAGCAGCGGCACGCCGGCCTCGGCGCAGCCCTCCTCAAACACGCGACGGGCATCCTCTACGCCCTTGTCGTCCTGCGGAAAGAACAGCATGGCCACGCCATAGTCGCCCTCTGCCGGCAGAATCTGGCCGCACTTTTGAGCCTCTTTGCGAAAAAAGTGATGCGGAACCTGGAACAGGATACCGGCACCGTCGCCGGTGTTCTTCTCGAGTCCCGTGCCGCCGCGGTGCTCCAAGTTGACCAGAATGGACAGCGCGTCGTCCAGAATCTGGTGATGGCGCTCGCCGTTGATATCGGCAAGCGCGCCGATGCCACATGCATCGTGGTCGAATTCGGGGCGATAAAGGCCCTGCTGCTGAGCGGAATCTGCCTGCATCGCGATCCTCCCCTAGATATTTAGACAGTCAGTTGAATAGGCATACTAGGAGCATCGCCGGCCCGTTGTGTTTCCCGCCCGTTTCGAAACAATCGCGTAACGCACGCCGGCCATCAACGTCTTGCCATCAAACGTGTACGTCAGCCCCCAAACATGTCGAAATTTGACATCTTTGGAGGCTGACGTACACGTTTTAGTGCAGGGACAGCCGGCACATATGCATCTGGCCCCTTTGAATCATTCTGGAAACAAGGGCCATGCGGACTTTTGCATGATGGGGCTCGACACAGCAGGCCTCAAGGGCGGCAACAAGGCGCCCAAGTTCGGCTTGTAAGCTCACCGCTTCAAACATCTCAATCTGTAACAGGAGGAACCGATTTTGGCGCCTAGATGTTACAGATTGAGATTTTCTGCGGGACGGTTTTGGTTTGTCTCGATCTGTAACACGAAGGGTCGGTTTTGGCGGCAAACTGTTACAGATCGAGACATTTCGGCAGCCCCCTTTCACCATCCCATTCAAATACAACAATTTTGTTAGTCTTGGTTAACTTTTAAGCTTAAAACGGGTATCCTTTGCGGCGTCAAGCAAACGGCACGCACACCGTGCCAGATCAAGGAGGCCCCTATGGCGCACCAAGCAGACCAGCAGACGATGCAACTTGTCCTTATCCGTCACGGAGAATCCGAGTGGAACAAACTCAACCTGTTCACCGGCTGGACCGACGTAGAACTCACCGACACGGGCCGCGAAGAAGCCGCAGCAGGCGGTCGAGCCCTCAAAGAAGCGGGCTTCGACTTCGGCGTCTGCTACACCTCGCGTCTCAAGCGCGCAATTCACACCCTCGACATCGTGCTCGGCCAAATGGATCGCGAGTGGTTGCCCGTCATCAAATCCTGGAAGCTCAACGAGCGCCACTACGGTGCGTTGCAGGGTCTCAACAAGGCCGATGCCGCCGCGGAGCACGGCGACGAACAGGTGCTCATCTGGCGCCGCTCCTTCGATATCTGCCCGCCGGCACTCGAGCCGAACGACGCGCGCGATCCCCACACCCAGGAGCAATACCGCGACGTCGCACCCGATCAGCTGCCCTATACCGAGTGCCTCAAGGACACGATCGCCCGCGCCTGGCCTTATTTCGAAGACGAAATTCGCCCCCAGATGCTCGCCGGCAAGCGCGTACTCATCGCCGCACACGGCAACTCCCTGCGCTCACTCGTCATGAAGCTCGAGCACCTCACGCCCGAGGAGATCCTCAAGGTCAACATCCCCACCGGCGTGCCGCTCGTTTACACCTTCGACACAGATTTCAACGTCCTCGACAAGCGCTACATCGGCGACCCGGCGACCATCGCCGCCAAGATCGACGACGTGGCCAATCAGGGCAAAGCGCACAAGTAGCCCCAACCCAAATCCGACGCGTGGCGCCGCACGGCCCAGATGCGACGTCACGCGGCCCATACACAGGAGCGCACCATGCTCAACCATCTCAAACAACACTTTGGTTCCCGACGCACCGGCGGTCACGGAGGTCTAGACATCGCGCGGCATATCGGCCCCGGGCTGCTCGTGACCGTCGGCTTTATCGACCCGGGCAACTGGGCCTCCAATATGGCCGCGGGCTCGCAGTTTGGCTACGCGCTGCTGTGGATCGTCACGCTGTCCACGATTATGCTCATTGTGCTGCAGCACAACGCGGCGCACCTGGGTATCGCCACGGGCACCTGCCTTGCCGAGGCCACGACACGTTACCTCCCCCGCTTCGTTGGACGCACGGTACTCGCCAGTGCCTATCTCGCGACTGTCGCCACCGCCATGGCCGAAGTCCTGGGTGGCGCGATTGCCCTTCAAATGCTCTTTGGGCTGCCCGTGCGCGCGGGTTGCGTCATCGTGGCGGCAGTATCGATGGCGATGCTCATGACGAGCTCCTACAAGCGCGCCGAACGCTGGATCATCGCCTTCGTGGGTGTGGTAGGACTCTCGTTTTTAGCAGAGCTCGCGCTGGTCAAAGTCGACTGGCCGCAAGCAACCGCAAGCTGGATCACGCCCAGTATGCCCACTGGCTCTGCCGCGATCATCGTGAGTGTCCTGGGTGCGGTCGTTATGCCACACAATCTCTTCCTGCACTCCGAGGTCATCCAATCCATGCACTTCGAAGGCCAAGGCGAGCAGGTTATCGAAGAGCGTCTGCACTACGAGCTCTTCGACACGCTCTTTTCGATGGGCGTGGGCTGGGCGATCAACTCGGCCATGGTCATCCTGGCCGCAACGACCTTCTTTGCGCACGGCATTGTCGTAGACGACCTCGCCGTCGCAGCGGCCACGCTCTCCCCCATTCTGGGCCCGGCAAGCTCGACCATCTTTGCCGTGGCGCTGCTGTTTGCGGGCCTCTCGAGTAGTGTGACGGCGGGCATGGCGGCGGGCACCATCACCGCGGGCATGTTCGACGAGGAATACGACATCCACGACCGACATTCCTCGATCGGGGTGGCGGCCTGTTTCGTCGGCTCAGTGGCGGCGTGCCTGGTCGTCCCAAATCCTTTTGAAGGTCTCATCTGGAGTCAGGCGCTGCTGTCGCTTCAGCTGCCGATTACGGTCTTTGTACTCATACGGCTCACCAGCTCACGCCGCGTCATGGGCAAATACGCCAACTCGCGCCCGCTCAACGCGCTGCTCGTAGGGATCGGTGCCATCGTGACGATTCTCGATGTCGTGTTGTTGACAGGGATGTAATGGAGCAGGGCACCTACCCAGGCAAACGTCTTGATCTGTAACATCTAGACCCGTTTTGAGCCGTTAGATGTTACAGATCAAGATCATTCCGAGGGACAGCTCCGTTTGTCTCAATCTGTAACAAGTGGACCCAATTTCCGCTTCTAGATGTTACAGATCGAGACATTTCTTCAGCTCCAACCTTTTATCTCAATCTGTAACAGATAGGCCCGTTTTGAGCCGCCACTTGTTACAGATTGAGACAAACGGTCGGCCGGACTCACGTCAGACAGGATCGGCTAACAGCAGCCGTGATCCCTTGGGGACGGAGGAAAAGGGCCCCGGCCGAGAATTCGACCGGGGCCCTTGGACAGAGCTCTGTATGGCTAATCGCCGTGTGCCTGCGAGCTACTCCTCGACGAGCTCAAACTGATCGGGACCGACGCCGCACACCGGGCACACATAATCCTCGGGCAGCTCGGGCGTATCGACCTCAACCTCGTAACCGCAAACGACGCACACGAACTTATACGTCTTCTTCTCCTCAGCCATGATGTTCTCCTCTCGAACGTGACTGGTGATGTACTTCGCTTATTAGTATATGTTCTCAATAATATAATGCAAGTGTTTTTAAAACATTTCTAGCCTTGATACGAGGACGCCTTCGGAGGCGTCTTGCCCTTCAGGACCTTATGGTAGTAGTCGTAGGTCAACGGCGTCTCGTCGCTCAGGCGCTCGGCGTCCTCGACCTCGCCGATAAACAGTAGATGCGTACCCACATCCACAGTGTCGATCAAACGGCAGCTAAACAGAGCCGCCGCGTGCTCGGACACATAAGGCATGCCCAGAGCCGTCTCGCGGGTCTCGTATTTGGCAAACTTGTCATAGTTGCTGCTGGTGCGAAATCCAAAGTTGCCAATGTAGAGCATATCCGCCGTCTGGTCGATCACGGTCAGCGCAAAGGCCTTGGCAGTCTCGATCACGCCAGCGGTCACATTTTCCTTGTTTACGGCAACCGAGATGCGAGGTGGTGCTGCCGTCACCTGCACCGCCGTGTTGATGACGCAGCCGGCGCGCAGCCCGTCTGCCGCGGCGCTCACCACATACAGACCGCTCGGCATGGTAAAGAATGCAGTTTTGTCCATAACAAGTACTCCCCTAACCCGGGATTGAACCTTAAGGCTGTATGTACCCATAAAAAGCGGCGCCCATAACGGACGCCGTTTTTTGGAAATATATGGCAAAACAGCAAGGAAGACGGGGCGGGCGCGGTAGGGCACCTTCCCGTGAACTCGCTCCTAGCGGTTGCGTTCCTTGAGGGCGCGGTCGATCTCGCGTTGGACATCACGCTTGGCCATGTCCTCGCGCTTGTCGTAGAGCTTCTTGCCGCGACCCAGGCCCAGCAGCAGTTTTACGCGACCGTCGGTATTAAAGTAGAGCTCCAACGGAACCAGCGCATAACCACGGTTGCGAAGTTTGCCGTCAAGAAAGTCGATCTCCTTGCGGTGCAGCAGCAGACGGCGCCGACGGTCGGGATCGCGATTCCACACGCCACCATGGCTATAAGGGTGGATATGTAGGCCGACGAGCCAGCACTCCCCGCCACGAATCAGTGCAAAGGTATCGGTAATCTGGCACGCGCGCTCGCGAATCGACTTGACCTCGGTACCGCTCAGCTCAATACCGCACTCAAACGTCTCATCGATAAAGTACTCGTGATGTGCCGAGCGATTCTTGGAAATGAGCTTGCGCTCGCGCTTACTGGGCATCGCCGGCCTCCTTGGCGCCATCGGCGTTTGAGCCCGCAGCCTCGCGCTTTGCCTTGCGCTCGGCGTTAAGCTCGGCATCACTCTCGCGCACCAGCTTGATAATCGCCGCGCACGCCTCTTCGCCCACCAGGTCGCGGGCACGGACCGTCAGGCGCGTAGCCTCCTGCTTGTCGCCGTCGCTCGCAGCGTCGGTCGCGCACATGATCAGGCAGATGGCGATCTCGGCCGAAGGCGAGGTCGGCACGCCCTGCAGGGCGAGCTCACCCATCACATGGTCGTCACTCTCGTCCGTGGCATCCGGATAGGTAGTATGGATCTTGTTGAGCAGGCGTGTCGTATGCGCATCATTGGGCGCCAGGCGCAGCGCCAGACGCGCGCAGCCCACGGCAGCCGAAATGTTCTCGGTCTCGGGCTCCAAGAAGTACTGACCCAAATTGGTGTAGGCGCGTGCGGCGCACTTACCGTCGCTCGCGCGCTCCAGCACCGAGAACGAGAGCGATGCCCACTCCTGCTTGTCCTCGAGCGCGCGGAACAGCTCGGCCAAGTCCAAGCGATAGTTGCAGTTCATGGGATCCCAACGCACGGCCTGCATCAGGGCATTCCGAGCACTCACATAATCCTGCTGGCGAATGTAGGCAAACGCCATGTCGGAGTACAGGCGGTCAAAGGGAACCTCGACCTGCACCAGCTCGCGCGGATCCTTCTCCACGCGGCGATAGGCCAGGCGCTCAAACTTGCTGTCGAAGCTAAAGTACTGGCGCTTCTCCTCCGTCTTGCACTCAGCGTCGATATACTCCTCGGCGAGCTCCACCAGACGCTCAAGCAGCGGCGTCGCCGTAGCCAGGTCGCCCTGCGCCAGATAGTTCTCGGCATACGTGATGTCTTCCAAGCTGATAGGCAGGTCCATGACAACTCCTCGGTCCGGGCGGCAGACTCAACGCGCGCCTTAAATATCGGTCAATACACAAAACCCGGGTCTCTTACGAGGCCCGGGCGTTCAATTTTGGTAGCCCGTACCAGATTCGAACTGGTGATCTCCGCCTTGAGAGGGCGGCGTCCTAAACCGCTAGACGAACGGGCCATATGTAGCAAATGCAATGGCTGGGATGGAGGGAGTCGAACCCCCATTGACGGAACCAGAATCCGCTGTCCTGCCATTAGACGACATCCCAATGACTGCATCGCTGCGCTCGGCTGTGCCTTTGCGCAAGAAAGAAATATACGGGAAGTCTCGCCGTGACGCAAGCCCCAATTTTGACTTTTTTGAAATTCAGTCAAATTGGCCTAATTTAGTCCAACCCGTGAAGGACCTGTGAAGCCGACCGCTGTACACGAAGGGTAAAACGCCGCGAGCGGTAGCCGTCAACCGTTGGCAGATTCTACCGCGAAAACGATAGCACCAGGCAACACAATCGAAGTATCAATGATCGCGTAGATATCGAGGCGCCATGGACGAAGAGCTTGATTACCTATGGGAGACCCTGGGCCTCGAGATCACTGCTGACCTTTGGCCCGAACGGGACAAAATCCATCCCACTCTGCGCCCCGCCATCACGGTGATGCAGGCAAAATACCGCCGTGCATCCTTTTTGATCATGCGGATGTCATGGCACGCGGGACTTCCCGACCTTAAGCGAATCCAGTCAAGCCTCGTCGAGCTGTCCGGTATGCCGACTGTCATATCCGAGGCGCGCCTGGAGCAGCGACAGCGCGAGCGACTGCAACAGCAGCGGATTCCCTTTATCTGCCCCGGTGTTCAGGCATATCTGCCCTTTATGGACGAGGAGTACTGGAGCGGCAAGCCCAACAAGCACGTAAAGGTCTACGATCCGCACGAATGGGCACAGCTCGAGGATTGAGCCGAGCGAGCCCGCCGATGGAAAACACGTCCCACCCTGAGCACTCAAAACGGGTCGCACTTTCCACAGCCGCTACAGCAGCGCCTCGGTCCAAGCTGCTTCCCTAAAGCCGGGAATCGCAAAGTCGTCGCCCACCAACAGCGGACGCTTGACCAGCATGCCGTCGGTCGCCAGCAGCTCGTAGCACTCCCGATCCGTCATGCCCGCATCTAGACGTGCCTTCAGGCCCAGCTCTCGATATTTCATGCCCGACGAATTAAAGAAGCGCCGCACCGGCAGTCCCGAACGAGCAATCCAGGTCGCAAGCTCATCAGCCGCGGGATTGTCCAAAACGATATCGCGGTCGATATACTCTGCCCCGTGTTCGTCCAGCCATGCCTTGGCCTTCTTACAGGTCGAGCACTTGGGATATTCAACAAACAGTACGGTCATGGGAATCCTCCGAATATAGATCGGCCAACGCAGGCACACGCCACACGAGGCGCCTTCGTATGATGGGCCAATTGTAGCCCACGGGTCACACGCTAAACGAACCGTACCCCGAATCCGCGTTTGATGAACGGCAGCAGCTCCATTGCCTCGGGCGTGATATAACCCGCAACGTTCATGCGCTCGTCACCGGGAAGATCGACCCGCGCAATCTCAAGCTCGCCTTCGTAGCGCCCATAGCCGCTATTGCTCACAGCGATCGACCCCGTCTTTCGTGACAGGCCGGCACCGGCATCCATCGGCACGGAATCCGGCTTAAGCGTCGTACGCGACTCCTGAGACCTAAAGATGAGGGTGCTCGAATCGGGTCGGTCGTGATGAATCTGCCCACGTACATAGGCATAACCGGGCTCAAGCTCGCATTGCAGGTCCACGTATCCGGCGGAAACATGAGCAAACTGCGTCCAGCCCGCATCGGAAAGATCGGGGTCGCCGACCAACACAATGTCGCAATCGGCGCCATGTGCAAGCTCAAGCATATTGAGAGCAACCTTTGACGCGCGACCGCGCTGCGCCTCGACCGTCGGCAGTCCCTCGAATACCGGCCCGCGAACGTTGGCATCACCCGGCACAAAAGCCATGATTTCGAATCCAAGCGCCGCAAGACGAAGATTCACCCGAGCAATGTCCTCCAGAGCTAAACCGGTATAAGGCTTGGGGTAAAAATTGTGGCAGGCGGCAAAACGAGTCACATCGGCACCGGCCTC
The DNA here is from genome assembly GCA_019414245.1 of Collinsella sp. GTDB lineage: Bacteria > Actinomycetota > Coriobacteriia > Coriobacteriales > Coriobacteriaceae > Collinsella. The sequence continues at coordinate 339,859 of DXMK01000015.1, forward strand.
ACGCCACGATGCGATTTCAACAGAACTCACCGTCGATGCATTGACCACAATGCGAAATACACCGGACAGCTCCGCGACCCGCTGGGCGCTAAAGCCATAGTCCAAACGAAGGTATTCCAACCCCAGATCGCGCAGGTCCTCGATGCGCTCAAGCCCGAGCAAATCGCACGTGCGAGGCCCCACATCGGCAGTGAGCGCAATGCCGCGGGCGGAGAGCAGCGACAGCACATGACGGACCTTATCGGCATACGCCGCTCCCCCATCCTCGGGAATATGCAGTGAGGTGAACGCGTAGCGCGCACCCGCCGCGGCACCACGCTCAATCGTCCGCTCAATATCCTGCAGAGGGCTGGAAAGATAAATCGAAATACCCGTTTTCACGTTTCAACGCTCCTTTAAAAAAGGCCGGCGGAGCAGTTAGCCCCGCCGGCACAACCATAGCATCAAGAAATCTGCCGCGCGCTGCGAGCCCTGAGCAACACGGCTCGCGATATCAAACTATTCGCCAAAGAACTCGTTGATCTTCTGCTCGTCGACGCCAAAGAACCACGTCAGGACAAAGCCGGCGGCATAGGCAAGCAGCATAGCGGCAACGTAGCCGAGCTGCTGGCCAGGAACGACGATCAGCAGGCCAAACAGACCGGAAACGCCCTGAGAAACCGTGCCGATGTGAAGCAGCGCCGCGAGCGCGCCGCCAAATCCGGCACCCAGGCAGGCCGTCACAAACGGACGAACGAGCGGCAGCGTAACGGCATACATCAGAGGCTCGCCCACACCGAGGATTCCAACGGGAATGGACTCTGCGACGTACTTCTTGAGCTTGGCGTTCTTGGTCTTAAAGTACAGCGCCAGACCGGCACCGACCTGGCCGCCGCCAGCCATCATAAGGATGGGAAGCAGGTAATTGATGCCCTTGGTAGCGCCGTCGGGATCGTTGAGCATAGCATGGATCGGCGTGAGCGCCTGATGCAGGCCGACGGAAACCAGCGGCAAGAAGCCTGCCGACAGGATATAGCCGCCCAGGACGCCCAGCTTCTCGAAAATAAAGGTCAAAACGCTAAAGATCGCCGTCGTCAGCCATGCGCCAACCGGCTGGATGACGAGCATCAGAGCAAAGGCGCCGATGATGAGCACCAGCAGCGGGGACAAGAACGTGTCGAGTGCGTTGGGCATAACCTTGCGAATCTGACGCTCCATCCAGGCAAAAAATGCGCCAGCGATAAGAGCCGCGATCATGCCGCCCGCTGCGGGGTTGTACTGCGCATTGGTGAGCGGCAGCAGAATGGCAGCGGCAGGATCAGCCGCACCAGGCGCAAGCAGGGGCATGGCACTGTTGGCGATACACATCATGCCGGCGATGCCGCCCAGCGCAGCGGAGCCGCCAAACTCACGTGCCGCGTTATAGCCCACCAAGATGGGCAGATAGGCAAACAGGGCCCAGCCCATGGAGCGAATGCCCTGGTACCACCACTCGCCTGCAAGCGCGCCTGCCGTCGAGACGTTAATGACGTTGCAGATACCGTTGATGAGGCCAGCCGCAATGATGCCGGGAAGCAGGGCGACGAAGACATTGGAAATCTTCTTGAGGAAGGCCTGAACCGGCTTGGACTCGTACTTTGCCTTCTGCGCGGCCTTGTTTGTGGCCGCAGCGTCAACCACGCTCTCGTCGGCAACGCCTTTCGCAAGGCCGGTGAGCTTGGAGAACTCCTCGAGCACCTTATTCACCTTGCCCGGCCCCAGCACGATCTGCATCGTGTCGTCCTCGACCAAGCCCATCACGCCGTCGAGTGCCTTAATACCCTCCGTGTCGACGCTGCCCGTGTCTTTGACGGTCACGCGCAGGCGCGTCATGCACGCCGCGTTTGCGAGCACGTTGTCTTTACCGCCCAAAAGGTCCAGCAGCTTTTGAGCCAGTTCTTTGTTCGTCATAACTCCTCCTTGTATTGGGTATCTCGTCTGGATGTCATATCAGCTCACGCCGCGCACCTATTGGGCATCGGCATTGCTCTTCTCATGGCCACTCACCGCAGCACGGACATGGCCTCGCGCTCGCTCAAGAGCTACCGCAGCCTGCTCGACATCGCAGTCCAGCAGTACCGAGACAATAGCGGTTTTTACGTGGCCGCCGGCATCTGCAAGCGCCTGAATAGCGCGCTCGCGCGTGCAGCCGGTCGCCTCCATCACGATGTTCTGGCCGCGCACCACCAACTTCTCGTTCGTCTGCTGCACATCGACCATCAGGTTTTGGTATACCTTGCCGATCTTGACCATGGCACCGGTCGAAATCATGTTGAGAATAAGCTTTTGAACCGTTCCCGCCTTGAGCCTCGTTGAGCCGGTCAGCACCTCGGGACCGGGCACGGGTTCAATGGCAAGATCTGCGCTCTCCCCGATCTTCGACCCTTGGTTGCAGGCAATTGCAATGGTCTTGCACCCAGTTGCCTTGGCGTACACAAGGCCGCCCACCACATAGGGAGTACGGCCGCTTGCCGCCAGGCCAACGACAAGATCCTTGTCCGAGAGTCCACGCTCCCGCAGGTCGCTCGCGCCAAGTTCCTCGCTGTCTTCGGCACCTTCGACAGCCTTGATAAACGCCGTCTCGCCTCCGGCAATGAGCCCGACAATCAGATCGGGTGACACGCCAAACGTGGGCGGACACTCCGAAGCGTCGAGTACGCCCAGACGACCGCTGGTGCCTGCGCCCATGTAAAAGACGCGCCCGCCGCGCTCGAGTGCCTCAGCAGCCCAGTCGATTGCTGTGGCAACCTGGGGCAGCACTTTTGTGACCGACTGGACGGCACGAAGATCCTCATCATTCATCGTCGTGACGATTTGCAGCGATGTCATCGTATCGAGGTCCATAGACCTTTGATTACGCTGTTCGGTCGTGAATTTTGTTAAATCGAGCATTTCATTCACCTCATCTTTCCTGTTTCTCGATGTAGTTTTGCTTAATGACATGCGTCGCCCGTTCGTAGTCGCTGGCAACGTAAGCAGCGTACAGGGCATCGACAACCATAAGCTGGGCCATACGCGAAGCCATGGCACCGCTGCGGACCAAGGGCTCACTCGCAGCGACGCCAAGCACGGCATCGGCCATGGTGGCAAGCTTGGATGATCCATCTACTTTGGTCACGGCCACAACGGGACAGTTGTGACGTTGGGCCTCGGCGGCGCAGTCCAGCACCTCTTGCGTCAAGCCCGAGTAGCTAAAGGCGATTGCCATATCGCCCTCATGCATGTTCTTGGCACACAAGAGCTGATCATGCCAGTCGTCGTACAGATGGCACTCTTTGTCGACACGCATGAGCTTTTGCGCCAGATCGTGCGCGACCAAACGAGAGGCACCGATACCGAACAGATTGACCGCGCGTGCCCGCTTAAGATAGGCCGCACATCGCTCCAAGACGGTGTAATCGAGCGTTCGCGCCGTCGCTTCGATCGTGCGCACGTTGCTTTTCATCACCTTCCCCACGATACGTTCGACGCTGTCATCCATGGAGATGTCCTCGAGGGCAACGTCTTTCTTGTCACCCAAGAGCGCCAGCTCGGCAATCAGTTCGCGCTGGAACTCCTTGTAGCCCGCAAAACCCAAGCGCTTGCAAAAGCGCAAAATGCTCGAGGGCGAGGAGAACGTGGCATCGGCAAGACCGCGGACGGACAGCCCGACCACCTCGTGCGGATGAGCGCTTACATATGCGATGACATTGCGTTCCGCCGGGCTCGCGCTGAGCTCACGCTCGCGAAGCCGCAAAAGCAATCCGTTTGCCATCTCAAACACCTCCGTTGAGAAGAATTAAAGACCAACGAACGATTCGTACCGGATATAAACAGCTTTTACGGTACATTGTGCCGCATCGTGGCGCACAAAGGGCGAGCGTTCTACCGCTCGCCCCTCAAATCCGACCGCTCGGAAATACGCGCGACACAAAATAATTCAACAAGATCGCATTATCAAAAACGGGCTTGTTACCGGCTAGCGCCTCGCATGGGCGCCGATCGGCCGAGTCGCATGGCGCACCAACACCGCTGCCAGCAATACCAACAGCATGGCGGTGACATAGCCCGCAGCATCGAATCCTAAATCGATAACGTCGAAATGCCTGCCGGGAACAAAGATCTTATGTACCTGATCGCCAACGGAGCAGACGGCGCAAAAGAGCAACACGGGCACGCAACGGGAGCATACGCTCCACGGACGCCTGGAAAAGCAAACCACGACCACCGAGGCGAACAATCCGACGAAGAAAAACTCTACGGTATGGGCAACGCGACGGACGTTCGTGCCCACCCACATGCGAATGGAAGCAAGTCGGCCAGACCGGACATTCGAAGCAGCCGAATCGGTGCCCCCGGTCATCCCGTTCTCGGTCTGAGCTTCACCCGCGACATCGGCAGCCTGTACGCCCGTAGCTTGACCCTCCACCACACGCGCGGTGGACTCGCTCAGCAACGACGTCTCCACCGCATTTTGCTCCGTCAGCACCCAGATGCCCGCCAGCGTTGCAGTAAACAGAACGATCGCGGTCCATCCGATTATTTGTTTTACGCGCGCCAAGGGCCTACCTCCTTTTTTGAATATCAGCGAGTGTAGCCCCAAATGGCATCGTCACCGTATCAAAATTTGAATCGCAACAGGAAGCGCCAAAGCGGCGCAAACCCCTACCCCGCCTCGCGCATCCAGCGATCGAACGTCCCCACGCACACGCCCAGGCACTTTGCTGCCTGGCTGCGGGTGATATCGCCTGCCTCATAGCTATCGCGTACCAGCTCAAACTGAGGAGGGCACGGCTTGCGAGGTCGACCGAAACGGACCCCTCGCGCCCGCGCCGCTGCAATCCCCTCCGCTTGGCGCCGATGGATATTCTCGCGCTCCACCTGCGCCACGTAGCTCAACAGTTGCAGCACAATATCGGCAATCAGGGTATTAGTCACATCCGGCGCGCCGCTGGCCCTGGCGCGCGTGTCAAGCAATGGCATGTCCAACACCACAATGGCAACCCCGAGCTCCTTGGTAATGCGACGCCATTCCTCAAGAATCTCGGAGTAATTACGACCAAGTCGGTCGATAGAAAGCACCACCAGCACGTCCCCGTCTCCCAGGACGTGCAGCAGCTCGCGATAGCGCGGTCGATCGAAGTCCTTGCCGCTCGCATGGTCGGCATAAATATTCGCCGAGCCCACGCCATAGGCGCCCAGCGCATCCAGCTGCCGATTCAGATTCTGATCGCGCGAACTCACCCGCGCATAACCATACACCGTCGCCATCTCATCCCCGCTTGCTTGTAAACCTGCCAAAAAGGGACAGGTTTATTTTGGTAGGTTTTACCTCTCGAATAGCAGGTAAGCGGGCGGCCGAGCAGACGGCAAGGTAGCCATGATCCAAATGCGGAGGGCGGCCCCGAAAGACCGCCCTCCGCTCTCCCGCCATGAGTCGAGATTTGGCTAATGGATAAGCTTAAAGTCCAAGTGCCCACGCGTGGTATTGACGCGCGAGACCTCGATAATCACGCGCTGGCCCAGTTCATAGCGAGTCCCCGTGTCGGCGCCCGTCAGCGTAAGCGCATCCTCGTCGAACTCGAACCACTCGTTGCCCAGGCTCTTGATCGAAACCAAGCCTTCGACCTGCGTCAGGTCCAAGCGCACAAAGAGGCCCATGCTGCTAACCCACGAGACGGTTCCGGCATAGCGCTCGCCCAGACGGTCCTCATAGTACTGGGCAATCTTGATCTTTTGCGTCGCATGGCTAGCGGCATCTGCCGCGCGCTCGGCATCGCTGCATGCGCGGCAGATCTGCGGCAGAATGCGCGGCAGCGACTCGCGCCCCTTGCCGATCAGCCGCGGCGTACGGACCAGGGCGTCCTTGCCGCCGAGCTGCTCATAGGCCAACTGCAGTTTGAGCACGCGGTGCACCACCAGATCGGGGTAGCGACGGATGGGACTCGTAAAGTGACAGTAGCACGGCGCGGCGAGCGCAAAGTGGCCCTCGTTGCGCGGCTTGTACAGTGCGCGCTGCATGCTGCGCAGAAGCAGCGTGTTGACGAGCGGTGCGTTGGCCGTACCGGCGGCAGCATCAACTGCAGCCTGTAGCTCATCGGGACTCCCCAGGGCGATACCGGCAGCACGGCGATCGTCGATGATGCCCAGCTGCGCCAGCGCAACGGCGGCACCGTGCAGGCTATCGGGGCTCGGATCCTCATGCACGCGATAGCAGGCCTCGATATCACGGTCTGCCAGCCACTCTGCAACGCACTCGTTGGCGAGTAGCATGGCTTCCTCGATAAGCGACGTGGCACACGAACGCTCGCGCGCCACAATCTGCACGGGTACTCCGTCCTCATCCAATAGAGCGCGAATCTCGGCCGTGTCAAAATCGACTGAGCCGCGGGCACGACGAATACGACGGCGAAGTTCGGCGAGTTCGTTGGCGGCGACAAGGAAATCGCCGAGGTCGACGTTATAGCCGCGAGCAGTTTCCTCGCACGCAAGACCGCGCTCAAGCGCCTCCTCGCGCGAGGCCTCAGCAGCCGCAACATCCTCAGCGGCGCCTTCCAGCACCCCATACTCCACCGCGCCGGCACGCACCAGCAGCGCCTCGGCGCCGTCATAGTCCATACGCACACGCGAGCGAATCACGCTGGGGTACGGATCGTAATGCCGCACGCGACCCTGCGCATCGAGTTCAATGTCAACGGTAAACGCAAGACGGTCCTCGTCAGGGCGAAGCGAACACAGGTCACAGGACAGGCGTTCGGGCAGCATGGGAAGCACGCGATCGGCCAGATACACCGATGTCGTACGATGGCGAGCCTCAAGATCGATATGCCCGTCCCAAGCCACATAGTGAGAAACGTCAGCGATATGCACACCCAGCTTGTAGCCACCCTCGGGCGTGCGCTCAAGCGAAATGGCATCGTCAAAGTCGCGCGCGTCGACCGGGTCGATCGTGATGACAAAGCGGTCGCGCAGATCGCGGCGGAGCGGGTCCTTAAGCGCCGCGGACACATCGAGCGAAAGCCCCTCGGCCTCGTCCAGCGCGGCCTCGGGATAGCTATCGGTATAACCGTAACGCGCCATCACATATTGAACGCCCAAATCGGGCGCGTCATCTCCGCCAATGCGGCGTTCGATCGTCACGGTGCCCGATTCCAGGCGCGTCGGGTAGGTCAAAATGCGCGCGACAATGGCATCACCCGGGTGGACGCCCAGACGATCCGCCGAGGTATCCTCGGGCAGAATGAAGAAGTCAGCCTTCAGGCGCGAATCGAGCGGCTCGATCACACCGAGCGGACCAGCGGTCTGGTACGTACCCACCACGCTTATGGCTGCGCGCTCAACCACGCCTTCGATCACGGCGCGCCGCTCACTGTGCGGGCTGTTCTTAATGCTCACGGCAACGGTATCGCCATCCATGATCTCGCGCTTACCGCGGCCCATAACCTTGTAGTCGCCGCTCTCGGTTATGACATAGGCGCCATGCTCATGGAGCTGCACGCGCCCGGTCAGGCTCGGACGGCGTTCGCTGCGCACCGGCCCGCGCTTATTGCGAGCTCCACGCTTATGCTTGTTATTGCGCCCCATGGCGCCTCCTTGCTATCGATGACGAACTCCAAAGAGTCTACCCAAATGATTCGCTTTCCTGCCGTTCCCTTGGGATCAAAAAACGGGCCGCCCCATAAGAGACGACCCGTTGGAAGGGATGAATTCCAGGCATGCCTACACGCGCAGGTAGCGGCGCATGGCTATGGCAGAACCAAAGAGACCGATAATCACACCGACCAGAATCAGCGCAGCATAGGTCACCAGGTAGTACTGCATCGGCAGGGCAAACGACATCCAGCCGATGCTCTCCTGCAAACGCGGAATCATCAGATTGCGCAGCAGCTCCAGAACGCCGATGGAAAGCAGCGAGCCCAAAATGGCCTGCAGTACGCCCTCGGTGATAAACGGGCCGCGAATGAAGCCGTTGCTGGCGCCGACCAGACGCATAATCGCAATCTCACGACGACGCGCCGTGATGGACAGGCGAATCGTGTTGTTGATGAAGATGAATGCGATAAAGGTCAGAAGGCCAACGAGCACCACGGCGGCGATGCGGATGTAGTTGGTCACCTGGAACAGGCGGCTCACTTCCTCCTGGCCGTACAGCACGCTCGCGTTGACGTCGCCGTCATCAGCGATCTTCTGGAAGTCGGCGTTCTTCTTGAGCTTCTGGGCCGTGCTTTCGACCTTGGACGGATCGTCCATCTCAATTGCAAACGAAGCCGGCAGCGGGTTCTGGCCATCGAGCGCGCTCATGGTGGCGTCGGCGTTGCCCGACATCTTGCTCGTATACTCGGCCAGCGCGTCGTCCTTGTCCTTATAGGTCACGGACTTGACGTTATTCCACGTCTTAAGCTCGGCCTCAAAAGCCTGGACATCGGCCTGATCGGCGTCATCGCTAATGAACGCGTTGATGACAACCTGATCCTCGACGGTGCCGATCACGGAGTTCAGCATCGCGGAGCCCATGATGAACAGGCCGATGATAAACAGCGAAAGGAAGATCGTGATGACGGCGCCGAGCGAGGTAGTCCAGTTACGGAAGAAGTGACTGATTGCCTCTTTGAAGGAGTAGCCCACGTTAGTTGGTGCCATAGTTGCCGTAACCTCCCCTCTCCTGGTCGCGGATAACGTGGCCGCCCTCGAGGGCGATCACGCGACGGTGCATGCTATCGACCATCTCGCGGTCGTGCGTGGCGACGATCACGGTGGTGCCGGTGCGGTTAATACGCTCGAGCAGCTTCATGATGCCCAGCGAGATCGCCGGGTCGAGGTTACCCGTGGGCTCGTCGCAGATCAGCAGCGGCGGACGGTTGACCATAGCGCGGGCGACGGCGACGCGCTGCTGCTCGCCACCGGAAAGCTGGTCGGGCAGCGAGTCCATCTGATCGGCCAGACCGACCAGACGCAGCACCTCGGGCACCTGGCTGCGAATGACGCCCTTGGGCTTGCCGATGCACTGCAGGGCAAACGCCACGTTTTCGTAGGCGGTCTTTTGCGGCAGAAGCTTAAAGTCCTGGAACACGGCGCCAATCTGGCGGCGCAGGAACGGAACCTTGCGGTTCTTGATCTTCATGAGGTCCTGACCGGCAACCAGGATGCGACCGCTCGTCGGCTTGACGTCGCGGTTGAGCGTCGACAGCAGCGTGGTCTTACCCGAGCCGGAGTGACCGACCAGGAAGACGAACTCGCCCGGATAGATCTCAATGTTGATGTCGTCAAGTGCAGGCTTGTTGGGCTGTGCCGGGTAGATCTTGGTGACATGCTCCATAAGGATGACGGGCTCGACACCGGCCTGCTTGGCCATCTTCTTGCGGCTGGCCTGCGGATCGATGGGCGCAAACACCGACGTAAAATCGGGGTTGTTGAGCGCGTTATCGAGGCTTGCGACCTCGGCTGCCTGATCGCTCTCGACCACCGGGGCAGCAGGCTGCGTGGGATCGGGAATAGCGGCAAAGAGACCGGACTGCGCAGGCTGAGGAACCGGCGTCGCAGGGGCCATGGGGTCGGGAATGCCGGCCATGGTAGGCTGCGGCGCGGCGGCGCCAGCCTGAGGCTGCTCCACGCGAGCGGCCACGGCCTGAACGGGCTCAAAACCCGCCGTGCCGGAAAGCGCGACATCGCTGGTGGGATTGTAGGCAAAGGGATCGGATGCCGGCTGTGCCTGATCTGCCGGCTGAGTGGGGGCCTGAGCAACAGGCTGGCCCTCTGAATCCGGAGTGGCGAAACGACTGCCCTGGACGCCCGTCTGCGTCTTGGGGGCATCATCGCCCGCACCGGAGGTACGGAAGTGGTTACCCACTGGTGCTCCTTATCGTCGTGCGTTTAAACTACATGAGCGCTTTGTATTTTAGCAGCATTAGCTTTGCTGCACATAAGAAGCATGGCCGTGTTTGGGTCCCTCCGGCCGGACACGGGGTTACTTTCCAAATCGTCCTCGGACATGTCGGAGCCCCCGCTGCGCACTACGTGCGGCGGGGGCTCCTCCGTCCTGCGGAAAGATTTGGAAAGTAACCCCGTGTCCGGCCTGCGACTACTAGGGGGCCGACGCACCAGCTTGAGATGCCGAGCACACGAAGTTGGGAGGGTCTGAATTGCACTTTGCTGGTCTGGGTCCGTTTCCCGGAGAAAGCCCTTGCTTGGTGCGGGCCTAATTTGTTTGTTGCCGACAAAAAACGGGGGCGTCCTCTTTGAGAACGCCCCCGTTTTGGATTGCATACGGTTGCTGAAGCGATGCTTTGCCTCGTCTTGCCTTATGCCAAGAACTCCTTGGTGGTCGCCACGATGTTGGCGGCGTCCAGGCCGTACTTGTGCAGGAGCTCGGCACCCGGGCCGGACTCGCCGAAGGTGTCGTTGACGCCAATCTTCTTGAGCGGCGTCGGGCACTGCTCGCACAGAACATCGGCAACGGCGCTGCCCAGGCCACCGATCACGGAGTGCTCCTCGACGGTCACGACGTGGCCGGTCTTGGTGGCGCTCTTGACGATCAGGTCGGCATCGATGGGCTTGATGGTGTGCATGTTGATGACCTCGGCATCGATGCCCTCGGCAGCAAGCTGCTCAGCGGCCTCGAGAGCCTCGCCGACCATCAGGCCGCAAGCGATGATGGTGACGTCGGCGCCCTCGCGCATGACGATGCCCTTGCCCACCTCGAACTTGTAGGTCTCGGGGTCGTTGATGACCGGCGAGGCCAGACGGGCAAAGCGCATGTACACGGGGCCATCGCACTCGTAGGCGGCGCGCGTCACGGCGCGGGCCTCGACGTCATCGGCGGGAACAATCACGGTCATGCCGGGGATAACGCGCATGAGGGCGATATCCTCGCAGCACTGGTGCGTGGCGCCATCCTCGCCTACCGAGATACCGGCGTGCGTGGCACCGATCTTAACGTTAAGGTGCGGATAGCCGATGGAGTTGCGGACCTGCTCAAAGGCGCGGCCGGCGGCGAACATGGCAAAGGTGCTCGCAAAGGCAACGCGACCGGTGGTTGCGATACCGGCGGCAACACCCATCAGGTTGCTCTCGGCAATGCCCACATCGAAGAAGCGGTCGGGGCAGGCGGCCTTAAACTTGCCGGTCTGTGTGGCGGCGGCCAGGTCGGCGTCGAGGACCACAAAGTCATCGTGCTCGTTGGCGAGCTCGACGAGGGCCTCGCCGTAGCTTACGCGCGTGGCGATTTTCTTGACGTCTGCCATCCTAGAGCTCCTCTCCGGCGGCCGTGAGCTCTGCCATGGCCTGCTCAAACTGTTCATCGTTGGGGGCCTTGCCGTGCCAACCCACCTGGTTCTCCATAAAGGAAACGCCCTTGCCCTTGGTGGTCTCGGCGATGATGGCGGTCGGCTGACCCTTGGTGGCGCGGGCCTCGGCAAAGGCGGCGCGGATCTGATCGAAATCGTTGCCGTCGGCAAGCTCCACCACGTGGAACTTGAAGGCGCGGAACTTGTCGGCGAGCGGCATGGGGTCGTTGACTTCCTCGACGGGGCCGTCGATCTGCAGGCCGTTGTGGTCGACGATCACGCAGAGGTTGTCAAGCTGCTGGTTGCCGGCAAACATGGCGGCCTCCCAAACCTGGCCCTCCTCGCTCTCGCCGTCGCCCAGCAGGGCGTAGGTGCGATAGTCGTCGCCCCAGTGCTTGGCGGCAACGGCCATGCCCACGGCGGCGGAGATGCCCTGGCCGAGCGAACCGGTGGACATATCGACGCCCGGGGTGTCGTTCATGTTGGGGTGACCCTGCAGGTGGCTGCCGATGTGGCGCAGCGTCTCGAGATCCTCCTTGGGGAAGAATCCGCGCTCGGCGAGCACAGCGTACAGACCAGGCGCGCAATGACCCTTGGAAAGCACGAAGCGATCGCGGTCGGCCTTGCGGGGGTCGGCCGGGTCGACGTTCATTTCCTCAAAGTACAGATAGGTCATGATGTCGGCAGCGCCGAGCGAACCGCCCGGATGGCCGGACTTGGCAGCGTGCACGCCGGTGACGATGCCCTTCCTTACCTCGTTGGCAACCTTTTTGAGCTCTTCGTCGCTCATTGTGCCTTCCTTTCATCCTCTTAAGACAAGATGCGCACGGCACGGAAAGGTAGTCCCAACACAGCCGCGATGCACGTACGTCATTCATTATGCTGGAAACTGGAAGCTTTACCAGAGTATTTATCATTATTTGAACAATTGAGCAGGCAGAACCGCTGATGAAACGGTTTATCAATGTGAACGTCTTTTGGATGGAACGCAGTCGGCCCTACGCGTTAATGTCCTTGAATCCCTCACCGAAGGTTTCCGTAACGTCGGCGACCGTCACAATGGCGTGAGGATCGCGCTCGCGCACGATCGTTTTGAGGGTGTTGAGCTCGCGGCGGCTCACAATGACCATGATCACCGGCTTCTCGGCACCCGAGTACATGCCGGTCGCCCTAAACTTGGTGCAGCCGCGGCCCAGGCCATACATGATGTCGGCCGCGATATCGGGAAACTTGTCCGAGATGATGAGCACCATACGGCGCCTGTTGCCACCGTCGACCACGGCATCGATCACGTAGCCGCTAATGACCATCGAAAGGCCCGCATACAGCGCGTTTTCGACCGAAAAGACCGGGGCCGACAGCGCGCACACGGCAACATCGATCGCCATGACGGTCGAGCCAACCGGCAGCGATGTGTTGCGCGAGATGATCTGGCCGATCGTGTCAGAGCCGCCAGTGTTGGCACCGGCGCGCAACACCATGCCATACCCGATGCCCGTGATAATGCCGCCCCACATAGCGGGCAGCATCAGGTCGGCATGTGCCAGCGGCGCCACAAACGGAGCGAACAGGTCGGTGAAAAAACCCAGCAGCACAAAACCGGTCGCCGTCTGCACCACGTAGAACATGCCACCCTCGCGCATAACAACCAGCAGCAGCAAGGCATTCATCACGATGGTCTGGATACCGACGGGAAGCGATATGCCATGCGAGGCGCCGACCGCCTGAATAATGGTGGCAAGGCCTGTGACGCCGCCGGCGGCAAGGCCGTTGGGGATCAAAAACAAGTCTGTCGCGATAGCTGCCAGGGCGCAGCCAAACATAATCTTGGGCAAGTCATGAAAGAAGTTCATCGAAAGAATGCGCTTGATGTCCAGACGATATGCCATGCTGCCTCCCTCAAAAAAGCGCACCCCATCGGATGCGCTTTGAACTTCTTCTTGTATTCGATTCTACCGATTCGCCGGACAAAAACCACCCCTGCGCAGGGTTTGCTCTGGATACAAAACCACCCTGCTGGGAGGGTTTTAATCCATTTCCACATAAACCGGGCGGTTTATGCAGATGGGGTCTCCGCGTCAGCGTTACCGGTGGCCCAGCGATGGTAGCCAATAACAAACGGGTCCAGGTCGCCATCGTCGAGAACGGCCTCGACGTTGCTGGTCTCCACGCCCGTGCGCAGGTCCTTGACCATCTGATACGGGTAGAGCACGTAGCTGCGAATCTGGTTGCCAAAACCGATCGTGGTCTTGGGCCCGCGAATCTCATCCAGGGCCTCGGCGCGCTTCTCGAGCTCGATCTCGTACAGACGGGCCTTGAGAATCTGCATGCACGCGGCCTTGTTTTGAATCTGGCTGCGCTCGTTTTGGCAAGTGACAACGATGCCGCTGGGAAAATGCGTCACGCGTACGGCAGAGTCGGTGGTGTTGACGCCCTGGCCGCCCGGGCCGCTCGCGTGATACACGTCCACGCGGATATCGTCGGGACTGATCTCGATGTCGATATCGTCAGGCAACACGGGAATGACCTCGACGCCGGCAAACGTGGTCTGGCGGCGCTTCTTATCATCGGTGGGGCTGATGCGTACCAGGCGGTGAACGCCGGCCTCGGCGCGCAGCATGCCAAACGCGTCCTTGCCCTCGACGGTAAAGGTCGCACGGTCGATGCCGATGACCTCAGCCGCGGGGCAGTCGTTAATGGTGACCTTCCAGCCGCGACGCTGGCAGTACTTCATGTACATCTTAAAGAGCATGAAGGTCCAGTCCTGTGCCTCCAGGCCACCCTGTCCGGGCTTGATGGTCACAATCGCGTCGCCGTGATCGAACTCACCGGTAAACCAGCTCGAAAGCTCGAGCTCGTCGATAGCGCGGGCCAGGCGTTCTGCCGTAGCGGCAGCCTCCTCGCGCAATGCGGCGGCATCGGGGTCGTCGCCCATCTCCTCGGCAAGCTCCAGCGCCGCGCGGGCGTCAGATAGCTCGCCGCGCGCGGTATCCACGGCAGCGATATCTTCCTTGGCGCGAGCGATCTCCTCCATGGTGGCGCGAGCGGCGTCGGCGTCATCCCAAAAGCCGGGGGCCACGCTTTTTGCCTCGAGCTCGGTCACGCGCGTGCGCTTCTCGTCCAAATGAAGATACGACTCGACCTCGCCGAGCCGGTCCGCAAACGCGTCCAGCTCGGCGGGCGTTACCTCTAAAGCCTCGGCCATTAACGATTCCTGCCGTGGCAGTACTTGAACTTCTTGCCGCTGCCGCAGGGGCAAAGGTCGTTGCGGCCCACGTTGACATAAGGGTCATCGCTCTCGGACTTGCGGTAGGTGGTCACCTTGCCGCCGTTGTTGACAGCAGCCGGGCCTCCCTGGACGGCCGTACGAGCCTGAACCTGTGCCTGCTTGCGCAGCACCGAGCTGCCGTTGTCGCCATCGACGTCGGCGGGGCCGGAGAAGCGCGCACCCTCGAGCGCGGGGTCCTCCTTGTGCTCCACGGCCTGCGGGGCGGCCTTGATCTCGATGCGCAGAACGGTGCGCAGGTAATCCTCGTACATGGTGTCAACGAGCATCTGGAAGGCACCATAAGCCTCAGTCTTGTACTCGACCAGCGGGTCGCGCTGGCCAAAGCCGCGCAGTCCGATACCGGTCTTGAGGTAGTCCATCTCCTGCAGGTAGTTCATCCAGCGGGTATCGATGACGCGCAGCATGACCTGAGTGTTGAGCTCGCGCATGAGGTCCTCACCCAGGCGCTCGGCCTTCATGTTGTAGCACTTCTCAACGTAGGCCAGGACATCGGCAGCCAGGGCCTCGAAGTCCTCGTCGGGGAACTTGGGCGTGTCGATATGCCCGGTGAGCTCCACGACCCACTTGCGCAGGCCCTCGAGATCGCGCTCGCCATCGTGGCTGTCCTTGGTGCAGAACTCCTGAACACAGCGGTACACGGTATCGTGCATGACCTCGGTGATGTGATCGGTCAGGTCCTTGCCGTCCAGAATCTTGTTGCGCTCGGCGTAGATGACCTGGCGCTGCTTGTTCATGACGTCGTCGTACTCAAGAACGCTCTTGCGCATGGAGAAGTTGATGCTCTCGACCTTGTGCTGGGCGTTCTCGACGGCCTTGGAGATGATCTTGTGCTGGATGGGCATGTCGTCGCCCATGTCGGCGGTAACCATCATCTTGGAAACGCGGTCCATCTTGTCGCCGCCGAACAGGCGCATGAGGTCGTCCTCGAGCGACAGGTAGAACTGAGTCTCGCCCGGATCGCCCTGACGACCGGAGCGGCCGCGCAGCTGGTTGTCGATACGACGGGACTCATGGCGCTCGGTGCCGATGACGGTCAGGCCGCCGGCGGCAAGCACGCGCTCGCGTTCGGCCTTGCAGGTCTCCTTGGCCTCAGCGTTAAACTGCTCGAGCTGCTCGGGCGTCACGTCCTCCATGGTCAGGCCCTCGTACTCAAGGCGCTCGCGCACCAGCTCGTCGGGATTGCCACCCAGCAGGATGTCGGTACCACGACCGGCCATGTTAGTAGCGATGGTCACGGCGCCGTAGCGTCCGGCCTGGGCAACGATATGAGCCTCGCGCTCGTGATGCTTAGCGTTGAGGACCTCGTGCGCGATACCGCGCTTGGTAAGGGCGGCCGACAGCTTCTCGGAGCTTTCGATGGAGACGGTGCCCACCAGGACCGGCTGGCCCTTGGCGTGACGTCGCTCGACGTCGTCGGCAACGGCGTTGTACTTGGCCTGGATGGTGCGGTACACCAGGTCCTCGTGGTCGACACGCTGAACGGGCTTGTTGGAGGGGATGACCTCGACGGGCAGCTTGTAGATCTCGCGGAACTCGGCGTCCTCGGTGAGTGCCGTACCGGTCATGCCGGAGAGCTTGTCATACAGACGGAAGTAGTTCTGCAGGGTGATGGTAGCCAGCGTCTGGTTCTCCTCGCGCACGAGCACGCCCTCTTTGGCCTCGATGGCCTGATGCAGGCCCTCGGAGTAGCGGCGGCCTTCCATGATGCGGCCGGTGAACTCGTCGACGATTTTGACCTCGCCGTTGGTGACCACGTATTGCTTGTCGCGGTGGAACATGTACTGGGCCTTCAGCGCCTGCTGCAGGTGGTTGACCAGCTGGCCCGAGAGGTCGGCATAGATGTCATCGATGCCCAGGCGGCGCTCGATCTTCTTAAGGCCGCGCTCGGTGGCGGCGATGGTGTGCTTGGCCTCGTCCATGACGTAGTCGCCCGTGGGCTCGACGTCCTCGGTGGCGGTGAGCATGTCGTGCGACACGTCCTCACCGCGCTCCAGGCCGCGCACGGCGCGCGCGAAGTCCTTATAGGTGCTGGCGGACTTGGTGCCGGCGCCCGAGATAATCAGCGGGGTGCGAGCCTCATCGATCAGGATGGAGTCGACCTCGTCGACGATGGCGTAGTTGTGGCCGCGCTGTACGCGCTGCTCGGGCCGGGTGACCATGTTGTCGCGCAGGTAGTCGAAACCGAACTCGGAGTTGGTGCCGTAGGTGACGTCTGCCTGGTAGGCCGGACGCTTGAGCTCGAGCGGCATGTTGTTCTGGAGCAGACCGACGGTCATTCCCAGGTACTTGTAGATGCGGCCCATCCACTCGGAGTCGCGCTTGGCCAGGTAATCGTTGACAGTAACGACATGCACGCCCTTGCCAGCGATAGCGTTGAGGTAGCCGGCCAAGGTGGAGACCAGGGTCTTGCCTTCGCCGGTCTTCATCTCGGCAATATGACCCTCATGAAGCGCCATGGCGCCGATGAGCTGTACGTCAAAGTGACGCATGCCCGTGATGCGCTTGGAAGCCTCGCGCACGGTGGCAAAAGCCTCGGGAAGCATGTCGTCAAGCGACTCGCCGTTGGCGTAACGCTCGCGGAACTTATCGGTCTGGGCGCGGAGTTCCTCCTCGGTCATCTTCTCAAACTGGGGCTCAAGACCGTTGATTTGGTCGACGATCTTGTAGTAGCGCTTAAGGTCCTTATCGGATCCAAAGGACAGCAGCTTTGACATGAATCCCATGTGGTTTTCCTTTTTGGCCATCGCCCACGCCGTGCAGCTGCGGGCGAGTTAAACACAGATGATTGTACTTTAGCCAAACAAGGCGCGGCCTATACGGTCGACCTCGACCGCCACGTAATAACTATGACCAACCTGCCACAATGGGACAGGTTTATTTTGGCAAGTTTTATCTGAGCAAACGCCGTCTCTCTGCCATTTGGTGCCACGGGGACAGGTTAGCTTGCACCAATAAAAAGAAAAGGGCCGCGCACCCAAGTGGATGCACGGCCCTCATGCCATGAATGCGAGCGATTCCGCGGCGAGCTATTTACTCAGCAGCCTCGGTGGTCTCGGCCTCGGCAGCGGCCTCCTCGACGGGAGCCTCTGCAGGAGCCTCGGCGGCCTGCTTGGCAGCCTCCTCGGCGAACTTAGCGGCACGCTTAGCCTTCTCGGCAGCCTTAGCCTCAGCGGCGGCCTTGCGAGCGGCCTCGGCCTCAGCAGCCTTGGCGGCCTTGGCAGCCTTGGCCTCCTCGGCCTTCTTGAGCTGGGCGGCAGCGGCGCCACCGAACTTGTCGGCGAAGCGCTGGACGCGCCCACCGGTGTCGACGAACTTCTGCTGGCCGGTGTAGAACGGGTGGCACTCGTTGCAAAGCTCGACCTTCATCTCGGACACGGTTGCGTGCGTCTTGAAGGTGTTGCCGCAGGAGCACGTCACCGTGCACTCGACATACTGGGGATGGATACCCTGCTTCATGGTAGGACTCCTTATTGGTCAGGCGCTGGTTACCGATCAGCGCATAAGGCGTCTTGGTTTCCGACCAAGACAACAAACTCGGCTATGGTACCACGGCGCCGCGTGTCCCACAAAAGGTTCACGGTCTTTTCGGCACAACACGAGCTGGACCTTAAATATCAACTTCATCCGAACACTCCCCCACATTCATCTCTCGTATGTATCGAGGTATTCCTGCTTGAGCGTCTGCGAGGACGACTTGATCTTTTCCACGAGCGTGCCGGCTTCGATGAAGTAGAACGAGTTGGTAAGGTCTGCCAGGTCGTCGAGTAGATGGCTTGAAATGAGCACGCTGCGTCCCCGCGCCACTTCGCTGCGCATCGCGTCGCAGGAGGTTTTCCGTTTTCCCGGATCGAGGCCGTTCAGCGGTTCATCGAGGATGAGGTACGGGCAATCGGTCGCTATCGCCATGGCAAGCTTTACCTGCTGCTTCATTCCTGTCGAGAGTTTACGGGTCGGCTTGTCGAGATATGGGGAGATTCCGAGGGAGTCGCAGAGCGAGTCGACGTCGGTGGCTGGTTTCCACGCCTCCCTAACGAAAGCAAGGTGCTCGATGGCCGATAGCGTGGGATAGAGATCCGCGCTGCCCGAAGAGCTCAGGTAGACGAGTTCTGCAAATTCGGCTGATCGACGTTGGCAGATTCCGTCTGCCGCCAGGCTTCCCGAGCGGATGCGGGTGGGAAATTGGCCCGACAGCGCTTCAAGAAGGGTGGTTTTCCCCGAGCCGTTGGGAGCAACGAGGCCCGCCGCCGTTCCCGGGCTCAGGAAAAGCGACCCGATTGAAAGTATCGTCGTGCTTCCGTATCCCACGCTCGCGTCTAGAAGCTCGAGCCCATGGTGCTTTTTCGCGGGTCCAGGCTGTTTGGGCGAACGTGCCGCAACGGCGCCGACCGCAAAAAGGACCGCGACGTATGCCAGGGCCACGGCAAGCATCGATGCGCTGCCTGAACCGGAGCCAATGAATTCTGTCGGGAAGCATCCTACGTAGCCCGTTGCCTCGATAGGCGAGAATACGGGCAGTGGCAGGAGCCCGAGCACGGCATTATGCCCTAGTGCCGAATCGGACAGTAACGGGAATGCCGGGGCCGCGACAAGCAGCGCGGAGGTAAGGGGGCCCGCGAGGACGCGCCTCGTTGCGGTCGATAGGACGGCGGAGCAAACGGATATCAAGGTTCCGCCCGCAAGCAGCGCGAGAAGCAGGGCTGTGAAGACGTTTCCCGCGGTCGTGGTGGTAAGCGCGCCGTCATGGAAGAAGGCGATCGGGTACCCAATTTGCCCGAAGCCGTTTAGGGCCAAGGCGTAAATGCCCCCGGGTGCGAGGCCGGCGAGGAGCATCGCGGTCCCCGCGGCGATTATCGAAAACACGGTCTGGATAAGGCGCCGGAATTTGGGCGCGGGCGCCTTTGCCGCCAGGGTCCCGGGCCTTGTGGCGCCGAGCACGAGTATCGACGAGAGAAGGAAGGGGATGAAGGGAAGGAAAGACGGCACCGTGGCAATGGCGTAAGGCAGGAAGGAAAGGAATGGCAGGTCGTTTGCGGAGGCCGGGATATCCGTGATGCCGGAGCTGCTCAGGGCGCGGCAATATGCGAGCGCTGCGTCATTGGTCTCTTGGTCTCCCACGATGGACCCGGATTGGAAGCCTTCGCCCATGAGCGCGTAGTAGCTCTCGGCAGAATCGAGAAAGGCGGCGTCGGTTTGAGCGGCGAGGGCGGCGTTCGCGTATCTTGCAAGCTCCGCGTCATTTTGCTGCTCTGGAGATAGGTCTGTGCCGCTGGCCTGGGGCGCGCGCGTATTGAATGCGTCGACAAAGCTCTGCATGCCCTGTTTCATAAAGAAGGGCCCGTAGATGGGTGAATTGAACGCAATGGGGACGGAAAAGGCTGCAGCGAGAACGAGCGTAGAGATCCATACGGCCTTGTCTCTTAGGATTAGTTTGAGAAGAAGTCGACAGTACATTTGGAAGCACCTACGTTCCTCAAGGCATCGTTAGATTAATGATGACAGACCGAATGGAGATACGTGCGACGGGGGCGAGGCGAATGGCTGAGCGGTATCGATATGCGGGTTCAACGGTATCACATTGGCCACATAGATTTTTAACTTGCATTTCTACCCGCCCTTTTCGTAGAGTCGCCGATACGTGCTTAGCGCACCCTCGGCGCGTCCGGCAGGCTTTGCGAAATGGGATCCAGGAGACTTCGGCGCAGCATCATCTTGCGGAATGCTTCTAATGAGCCTCCCATCCTTCAAAAACAGAATCTCATCGCACAGCCTATCGACCGAATCCAAGATGTGGGATGACATGATGATGCACGTACCAGAATCGGCCAGCTTCCTGAGAATCTCGGAATGCAAGTCCACCCTGCTGGGGTCGAGCGCGTTCATGGGCTCATCTAATAGAAGGTACCGCGCGCCCGTCGCATACGCAATCGCCAGGGTAAGCTGCTGCTTCATGCCCTGGCTCAGAGTGCGGATCCTCATCTTCGCGAACTCGCCTATCTGCGTTTGTTCCACTATCTCTTCGATATCGCGAGCATGCGGCCACATATCGCAAACCATCTTGAGGTGATCTTCCGCACGCAATCCGGGATACAGCAGCGTCCCCTCACCAGGTGCATAGAAGATCATAGAACGGACCTCTCTCGCACCCGTACCCTGCACCTCATCCAGAACGATGCTCCCGTCCACGCGAGGACCCGGCAAACCTGCCATCGCACGCAGCAACGTCGTCTTTCCATGCCCGTTCGGAGCGACGAGACCGTAGACCGTACCCGGGGCAAACTCAGCGTTCACCGAATCTACGAGCACCTTCTTTCCATAAGAGATCGTCAGCGTTTGAAGGTCAATCATCGAGATCATCCCCTTTCGATCTTTGGAACACTCAGGCGCACCATCAACGGAGATACGGCGCCCAAGACCACCAGCAGAGGGCCCGATGCGCCGACGACCTCTCCAAAAGGCATCGCGTTCGTCCCTCGCCCAAGGAACCCAATCGTCCCCACCTGGGAAGCGGGATCAAACGAGGCGAATGGAGCCAGCAGCGCGACGCCCATGCCCACGCTTTCAACATGAGCGCTCAACGAACCCAACACCAAGAGAACCGCGCAAACCATTCCGGTGACAACGGGGTTGCGGCTAATCGCTGCTGTCAACGCAGCGACGACGGAAATCACGCCGTATGCCATGACCAGCAACGGAATACTGCACAACACCGCCTCCCCTACCATGGACGTTGTCGAAGCTCCCGCCCGAATGAGAGCGACGGGATACTCCGATCCACCCGCACCGTTCTTAATCACGGACACAACGACAGCGGGAACCATCGACACCAAAAGCAGCACCAAGCCAAGCAGGAGAGCCAGCGCAACAGCCGTCAGAAAACGCACATGCGCTGTTGCGGGGATCTGGAGAACCAGAAGGGAACGACACTGCAGGTGGGTGCACGCGAGCGATGTGACAACCACGGGCAACAGCAAAAATAAGGAGGGAAGCGCTGCCTGGAGATACGAAAGGAGGATTAATGGGGGCATCTTCGTACTTAACTCGTAAACCTTGGGGTCCGGCAAGCTCGCGATCGACTCAAGCAGAAGGGCGCGCGCCTCCGCACGAGAAGGAGTCTCCGGCTCGATTCCTATCGATTGCAGGAGAGTCGCATCTGCCGCGCCCAGCTCACCTCGAGCGCGCTCGTACGTCGCAAGGCTTCGAAACCCCTCCGCAGGCATAGGCGCGTACACGAAACCCGAAAGAGCATCCCGCATGTCTTCCAGGGCCGCTTTGCCCTCGACGTCCATATTCGCAGCGTTCTGCTCTAAATACCGATCTATTGAACGGAGCTCCCCATCCCTATACCGAACAGCGGAAACGTTATCAGCGTCAGGAAACATCTCGACCAGAGCCGGGGCCAGCATCGTCGTCGACATTGCAATCGCGCATACGGCGAGGGTAGGAGAACGCAGGAGCAGTTTCCCCATCGTTCTTACGTATGCAACGGCGGAGGCACAAGCGCTCGAACGAGTTGCCGTTCTCGATGCAGTGAAGGAACCTCTCTCAAGACAAATCGGGGATATCGGGCACGCGCAGCCGCTCTTTCCAGCAACGCAAAGCAGGCTAATTGCCAGCACCTCGATCCCGATTGCGCATACGAGGGCAATCGCGCCACGCTCGAAGCAAAGTCCAGGCAGATTCACTATCTGCGTTGTCGGGTACGGGCTATAGGCGCCGACGGTCAACTCAGTGTTCGCATACGTAAGGGGATTCAACAGGGCGAACTCACGTAAAGCGATGGATCTTCCGTAATACCCGGGAACCATCGTCACCCCCATCAGGGCACATACGAACACGATTCCAAGCGTAGGGTTATTGGCAATCTTCACGGCAAGGTGAACGACAAGCGAGATGAACGCTGCCACCAAGAATTGCAAGATGGCCGTCTGCGCGAACACCAGCCAAGCCGGTTTGATAACCGGAGTCGCATATTGAATGTAGCCTATCGGATAGAACGGCGAGCCCGGGCCATTCTTCACAAGCGCGGCGATTATCCCTGGAAGATTGATGGCGAGGACGGCAAGCATTGCAAAAACACTCGCCCATACGCTCGATGCAACAAGTCTACCCAGCTCGCCCATCGGTGCCTGGATGATGAGCTTTTCACGTTTGTTAAGACGCGCGGCAAGGAACGAGACGGCAACGGCCGTTGCGACCCATAGCAAGTACTCCTTCGATCCGTCATAATAGGTGTACTCTCCATCCGATATCTGCAGAAACGGAAGTAGGGGAGAGAGCGGTGCCAAGATAAGACGTCCCGCGGCAAGAGGGTACAGAAGCGCGGGCATGCTTGATGAAGAGGTATAGACACCGTCCTCCCCCGCATTCACAAGCGCATCCGCATAGGATGCTGACAATTCCTGCTCAACACGGGTTATTCCCGACTCGAGGTATTCGACCCGTCCGTCGATGCCAGCCGCGCTCCTGAAGACGGGCAGAGCACAAAGAACCATCAACGCAACAACGACAACACAGAGCGACCTGGAGGAGAGAAGCGACCTAAAGATCGCCTTCGAGATTTTGAGCATATTCATCGCCAACCTTAACCTCATCCAGTCGGAACAGAGGGGCCGAACAAAATACTCGGCCCTTCCTCGCATCTAGTAGGTGCTATAGACAAATTGCCATTTATCAGTTGTGCCAAGAACACCACAGGAGCACATTGCGGCGAGGCGGGATTCCCTATGATGCGCGGATCGGCGATAGCCATTTCGGTAGGAGATCGTCTTGTAAGAGATGTTGAACATCGAGATGCTGTGCCCGCCTACGCCGCGAGGACAGCTGTAGCTCCAGTAGGTATCGACGACGTCGTCCGTATACCCGAGGGGCTCAACGAGGGCACACTGGCTGCTCTCCTGGGAAGGAGGCATCGGGGTATCCGCAAAAGCGGGGGCTCCCGGCAGCAACAGACAAAGAGCGAGGCCGAGGAAAACCAAGAGCTTACACGACTTAACAGTACTGAACATAATCCTCTCCAATCTAGAGGGGTTTCGGTTGCAGCATGCTGTGATTACTTGCCTGCAAAGTCAATTTAACATAAACTGTTAAAAAGTAACCTGAGTTTTTTAAATTCTTCGGAGGTTATTATGAGTTCCGACAATCGCACTCCCCGGCTTCATTCCTTCCGCATCGCATGTGCGATAGCCTCTGCGACCCTTTGCGCCACCGCCATCGCACAAGTGGCGTTCTCCTTAAAGCCAGCAATCGAAGTGCTCGACAACCCTGTAATTGCAGACTCCCCCGCGTATCCAGCCCTTGCGATCTCGACATTGGTCCCTGCCGTCATCGGTATCGCTACGACCATCCTCAGCGCCGTTCTCGTGTGGACGATCAAGAGCGGAGACCCCTTCAAGAAAGGGTCTGCGACATGCTTGAAGGTGCTCGGCATTCTCTTCGTTGTTCAAGCTGCCACCAGCCTCTACGCCGGCTCACTCAAAACCTCCGTTTCGATGTTTGGCGGCGAGGGGGCCGTCGGCGCCCAAGAGATCGCTTCATCATTCGATTGGACCTCTCTGGTTCTCGGCATCGTCCTGTTCATGCTTTCCCAGCTCTTCTTGTACGCCCGAGAGCTGTACCTCGACTCCGACGAGATTGCGTAAGGAAACGCCATGCCCGTAATTGTTCGCCTCGACAAGATCATGGCCGAGCGAAAGATTTCCTCGAACGAACTTGCCGAAAGGATTGGAACCACGCCCGTGAACCTGTCCCGTATTAAAAAAGGTCATATTCGCGGCATTCGCTTCAACACACTCGAGCAGCTATGCCTCGCCCTTCGTTGCCAACCCGGAGACCTTCTCGAAGTCATGAGCGAAGAGGATGCCCGAAAGGAGTTCGGACTCGATTGGTCCGCCGAGGATTAGAGGGCGGTCGTACTCGCCCTGCACACGGGGATGCGAATCGGCGAGGTCTGCGGCCTTCGGTGGTGCGATGTGGATTTCGAGACGGGCCTGATCTCGATCAGACACTCGGTGGCGTACGCGAAGGGAATGGGTTCGTTCATCAAGGACACCAAGACCCATGACGCCAGGGGTATCCCCATCGACCCGGTCGGCCTACTCCCCTTCCTGAAGGAGACCCACGAGATCGACTGCGGAAAGCTGCGCTTGCGCGGCCTTACCGGGGCGGTCGAGATCGGGGACTGCTACATCCTGTCGGAGCCGGGCGCGACCTTCGCGACGACAAGCTATATCCGCAGGGCGTTCAAGACGTTCTCGGAGACCAACGGCCTCATGGGCACCAACGACGAGCTGATCACGTTCCACGGCCTTCGCCACACGTTCGCAACGCAGTGGATCCGCCAAGGCGGCGATATCAAGGCGCTCCAATCGATCCTCGGCCACAAGGACGCCATGGCGACGCTCAACGTCTACGCCGACATCGAGCCCATCTCCAAAATCCATAACATGCTGCGCGCCACGCCGTGCCTTTGGCGCGGGCACCTCGGGCCGAGGGTCGATCCGGGTCCCATGTTCCAACAGAGGATCCAGGAGTCCATCGAGACGCTCCAGGCGTTCGGCTACGGCATCACCGAGCCGGACGACCGAAATATCGCCATACGCGACGTGAAGACGAACAGTTGGCTCTAGCTCACCGAGTACGCGGCAGTGCTGGGCCCATCCCAACTGAGGTCACGGTGGTCCGATAGGGGCGCCGCCCGCGGCATGCGCCGCGGAGCGGTATCCCCTACCGAAGGGCGGGGATGCCCTCCGCTTCCAGTTCGGAATCAGCCGTCGGAGGCGTTCGGCTGACTGCGGGAACGGCCTGTCCGCTCAATGTGTTCGGCTGAGATCGGAAATCAACCCAACACGAGCCGGACACGCGCCAGACGGCTCTTCCCCGTACGGCCTTCCCCCTTACGCTCATGTTGCAGGCATGTAACGCCGCAGCGAGCGCGCCTTTTTTGCGCCAGACAGGTACAATGATGAACACTGTACCGTAGCGGAGCGCCCCGCGCGCGCCGCAATCACGCGAAAGGGTTTCCCATGGCCGAGATCTCGTCCTCCCGTATCGTCATCACCGTCCTTGGCAAGAACCGCCCCGGCATCGTCGCCGGCGTCACCCGCGTTCTGGGCGAGGCCAACGTCGACATCCGCGACATCACGCAGTCCATTATCGAGGACATCTTCACCATGACCATGCTGGCCGACACCGCCGAGTCCAAGCTCGACTTTGCCGAGCTGCAGAAGGCCCTGGCCGAGGCCGGCGAGCTTTCGGGCGTCAACGTGTCCATCCAGCGCGAGGACGTCTTTAACTTTATGTACCGCCTGTAGCGAACAGGCCGCTGGGGATAGCCTGACACGCGCATGCCCATGCAGGCCACCCCGATGCGGCCCGGAGAGGAGCGCGCATGGCCTACGACGCCAAGAAAATCTATTACCGCTTCGATGACCACTTGAGCCGCCTGGTTCTGGATTACGAAGCAAGCCGCCAGATTTCGTCTGAGAGCGAAAGCCTCTACCACGGCCTGCCGACCGACCCTTATGACGAGGGCCTGTTTGTCGAGCACAATGTCAAGCGCGGCCTACGCAATGCCGACGGCTCGGGCGTGGTCGCGGGTCTCACTCGTATCTCGGATGTGCACGGCTACAACAAGGTCGACGGAAAGGTCGTGCCCGATCAGGGCAAGCTCACGCTTCGCGGCTACAGCATCGAGGATCTGGTCAACAATGCCCAGGCCGAGAATCGCTATGGCTACGAGGAAGTCGCCTATCTGCTTATCACGGGTTCGCTGCCCAACAAGGAAGAGCTCGACGGCTTTTGCGAGCGCCTGGGCGCCTTTAGACATCTGAGCGACGAGTACGTTAAAGAGTTCCCTATGACCACGGTATCGTCGAGCATCATGAACGTGCTCCAGCGCGCCGTACTGCTGCTCTACGCCTTCGATGCCGAGCCGGACGTGATCACGCCCGAGCACGAAATCGACGTCGCCATTTCCATGCTCGCACGTCTCCCGCGCATCGCCGCCTTCGCACACATGGCCTCGGTCGCCAAGCTTCGCGGCTCCGAGGTTCACGTGCCGCACCCTACGCCCGGTCTCTCCACCGCCGAGACCATCCTACAGGTCCTGCGCGGCGGCATGGCGTTCACCCGCGATGAGGCGATGCTGCTCGACGTTATGCTCATGCTGCATGCCGAGCACGGCGGCGGCAACAACTCCACCTTCG
The DNA here is from genome assembly GCA_019414245.1 of Collinsella sp. Lineage (GTDB taxonomy): Bacteria > Actinomycetota > Coriobacteriia > Coriobacteriales > Coriobacteriaceae > Collinsella. The sequence goes on from DXMK01000015.1 coordinate 366,630, forward strand.
CTTGCCGCGTGCTGTCGTCTTCGGCCACCGACCCGTATTCCGCCTACGCCGCGGCTATCGGCTCGCTCAAGGGCCCGCGCCACGGTGGTGCCAATGCCAAGGTCGTGTCCATGCACGAGGACATCCGCGCGCATGTCTCCAACTGGGAGGACGAGGACGAAGTCGCGGCCTACCTGGGCAAGATCCTCGACAAGCAGGCCTTCGACGGCACGGGCCTCATCTACGGCATGGGCCACGCCGTCTATACGCTCAGCGACCCGCGCGCCGAGGTCTGCCGTCGTTACGCGCGCTCGCTGGCAGCCAAGAAGGACTTGGGCGAAGAGTTCGCACTCATCGAGCGCATCGAGCGCCTGGCACCCCAGGTCATGCGCGACCACGGCATGACCAAGCCCATCTGCGCCAACATCGACCTGTACACAGGCTTTATCTACAAGATGCTCGGCGTGCCCGAGACGCTTTTTACGCCGTTATTCGCCGTCGCCCGCATGGCCGGCTGGTCGGCACACCGCATGGAAGAGCTCTTCTGCGCGCACCGTATTATTCGCCCGGCCTATCGTCCGGTGATCGAGCCGCTGGAGTACAAGCCGATCGCCGACCGCTAGGACGCGGACCGTTATAGAACTCGAACGTGGCCAGGGCATCACCGCCCTCGGCCACGCTTTTTATGCCAGTAGAAAGGGCTGCATCGAATGATTGTTTTTTCCGATATGGATGGAACACTGCTGACGAGCGACAAGCAGATGGGCGACGCCACCTGGGCGATGCTCGACGAGCTCGCACGTCGCAGCATTGAGTTTGTACCGTGCACGGGGCGTCCGCTGTCGGGCGTCTTTGAGCCCATCCTCGCCCATCCTGCCGTGCACTACGCGGTCTGCGCCAATGGCGCCAGCGTCTGGCAGCTCGACGACGATGTGCCCAACGATGCCTCGCGCGCCACGCGCATTTTGAGCCGTCCGCTCGATCGCGGCATTGCCCATCGCGTCCATCGCATCGCCGCCGGCCACGATGTGACCTTCGATATCTTCGCGGATGGGCAGTGCTTCCTCCCCCGCTCGCTTTACGGGCGCCTGGATGAGTTCTGCGGCGGTGACCCCCACATCGCGGCTTCGCTCAAGCGCACACGAACACCGATCGACATGGATATCGACAGTAAGATCGACGGGGTCGAGACGCTCGAACGCATCGCCATGTACTGGCACGACCCGGCCGATCGCGACGCCATCGCGGCTGAGCTCGACACGCTCGGAGGCATTGAGGTCACACGTTCTTACGCCATGAATATCGAGGTCATGGGTGAGGGCGCCACCAAGGGAACGGCCCTCACGTGGCTATGCGAGCACCTGGGCGAGCGTCTCGTCGACGCCTGGGCGTTCGGCGACAACATCAACGACATCCCCATGCTGCAGGCAGCGGGCCACGGCATGGCCATGATCAACGCCGAGCCCGAAGACCGCGAGGCCGCCGACGCCGTCACCGGATACGACAACGACCACGACGGCGTCGCCCACACCATCATGGCCGCCCTTGCCTAGTCATCGTCTGGTCATTGGGGACGTTCTTGAATGACCAGTCGTTGGGGACAGCCTTCACGAAAAAGCTGCAAGGACTGTCCCCCACTGTCGGCAGAAAAGGAACGTCCCCATCTGCCGGATTAGGAGAGACTCTCCAGCACGCGACGGAGCTCCTGCTGGACGGCGTGGTCGCGGTTACAACCCACCACGCGATCGGCCACCGCCTTAAGCGCGGGGCGCGCGTTTTCCATCGCGCAGCCCGTGCCGACAAAGCGAATGATCTCGTAGTCGTTCATAGAGTCGCCAAACGCTATGACCTCGTCGCGATCAATGCCGTAATGCTCCGCGAGCTGCGCGATACCCGAGGCCTTCGATACACCAGGCTGCATGGCATCGATCCACGCGTTGCCCGAAGGCGCAAAAGTAAAGAGCTGACCAAGTTCGCGCTGTAGCACGTACGCACTGTCCATAACCGCACTGTCGTCGCAAAAGATACTCGCTTTGATGATATTTACGCTGGGATCGGGCAGCTCCCAAATACGCTCGGCATTGGGAAGGTCCTTATCGACCTCACGCACGAACTTGCACTCGTCATCGAGCAGGAAGGACTTGGTTCGGTCAAAGAGCGCAAGATGCAGATTGGGAAACGTCCTGACGGCTTGGGCGAGCCTTCGAATCGCCAGGTGGGAATACACCTCACGGTCTACCATCTTACCGTCGGCGTAGACTTGGGCGCCGTTAGCGGCGACAAAGTCCATCTTGTCGCGAACGGGCGCAAAGAACTCGCACAGGCGATCGTAGCGACGACCTGACGATGCGGCGAAATGCACGCCATGCTCGTGTAGCGCCAGAATCAGTTCGTAGGTCTCGGGAGGCACCTGGCCGTTTTCGTCAAGCAGCGTGCCGTCCATATCGGATGCAATCAGTTTAAACATAGAAAAGCTCCCTTCGGGCTTGTTGGAATCGAACGTGTATCCGATTCCAACGTACCCAAAGGGAGCTCAAATAAGACTCCGCGGGCGTAAACGTTACAAGGACCTGGCAAATAGCTCACACATGCCAGAGGTCTCACGGTCGCGGCGTCAGGCGACACGCCACCCCGATGACTAGTCGTTTAAGAACGTCCCCGATGACTAGTCGGCGTAGGTGAAGGTTGTAACGTCGAACATGCCCTCGGGGCGGATGCGGAGCGTCGGGATAACCGGCAGGGGCAGGAAGATGATGCCCATGATGGGGTCGAGCGGCGGCTCAATACCCATGGCGCGTGCCTTGACCATAAAGTCGTCGTGCTGCGCGGCAACGTCCTCGGCCGTGCCTTCGCTCATAAGGCCACCGAGCGCCAGCGGAATGCGCGCCACGACCTCGCCGTTACGCACCAGCACGTGGCCGCCCTGGCCCACGGCCTCAACGGCAGCCATCATATCCGCCGCATTGTCGCCCACCACGCACACGTTGTGCGAGTCGTGGCCAATCGTGGAGGCAATGGCGCCACCCGTGATGGTAAAGCCGCGCACCCAGCCGCGACCGATATGCTTGCCAACCAAGCCCAGACCCGAGGGGCCGTCACCGTCGGCGCCCTCGACCTGCAGCGACACGCCGCGGCCGTGGCGCTCGATCAGCATAATGCGGCGCAGGCCCTCGGCACTCTCGGGGCGAGCCATACCTGTGATAGCCATACCCGGGATGACATCGATAACGGCCTCGCCCGGCTTAAAGGCATAGTCAAACACGTCGAGCGAAAGCTTCGGCAGCTTAACGGAGGCGCGCAGCTCATCGGCAAGGGCCGCAACCTCGGCCATCTCGGGTGCGATCTCGCCCACAAAGGTGCCATCCTGCGCCACCAGAGCACCGGCGGCATATACGCGATGCGGAGCCGTAGCAAACGTCAGGTCATTGAGTACCAGCAGGTCGGCACGCTTGCCCGGGGCAATCGCACCACGCAACTCGTGCGGGTCGCGGCAGCCGTGATCCAGGCCAAACGCCTCGGCCGTGGAGAGGGACGCCATAGAGATAGCGACCACGGGGTCGATACCGGCCTCAATCGCCACGCGGCAGGCATTGTCGATCATGCCAGTCGCAAGCGCATCGGAAGGGGCGCGGTCGTCAGTCGCAAAGCAGCAGCGGCGGGCGCGCGCGGGGTTCTCCAGCAGCATCGGCGACAGATTGGCCAGGTCATGGCTGCACGTGCCCTCGCGCAGCATCACGTACATGCCACGAGACAGTTTATCGAGCGCCTCCTCGGGAATCGTCGACTCGTGGTCGGCGATAATACCTGCTGCGGCATAGGCGTTGAGGTCCTTGCCGGCAACGAGCGGCGCGTGGCCGTCAACCTGCTTGGACGGCGTCTGGTTGGCAGCATCGATGCGAGCACAGGTCTCGGGGTCGGCCATAAAGACGCCCGGCAGGTTCATCATTTCGCCCAGACCAAAGACATCGCCTGGATGCTCGGCAAAAAACGCCTGCATATCGGCAGCCGAAATAACGGCACCGGCCTGCTCGTCGGGCAGCGCGGGCACGCACGAAGGCATCATGTACTTGATGGAGATGGGTGCGCGGCGACCATCCTCGATCATAAAGCGCAGGCCGTCCAGGCCCGCCACGTTGGCGATCTCGTGGCTGTCGGCAATGGCGGTGGTAGTACCGCGCGTCGCCGCCATGCGCGCATACTCGGCGGGGCGGATGTTCGAGGACTCAATGTGCAGATGTCCGTCGATAAAGCCGGGGGCGAGATAGCGACCCTGGCAGTCGATAACCTCGGCAGCCTCATAGGTACCGGCGGCATCGTCGCGACCGTCGTAGAGCACGCCGACGATTACGCCGCCCTTGACGGCAACGCTACCGGGCGCCACGCGCTGACCGTACACGTCGACAATCTGCGCATTGGTAAACAGCGTGTCGACGGGCACGCGCCCCTCGGCGGCCTCGATCACAGACCTCATGACCTCAACGGACATACATACTCCTTTAACCGTAGAAATAACTGCGGGGCGGACGGGCCTTCACCGCAGCAAACCAATAGCCATTGTATGCCCAAAAGAAAGTCCCGCTAACACCCCTTCCGCTTAACGGCACCGCCAAATGATCCCTCCGTCCCCAAGGGATCGTCGTAACCAAAAAGGCCGCAGTCGGGATTCCCGGCTGCGGCCTTATTGCACTTGTGAGGTCAACTCGCTCGTTAGACCAACTTAAAGCCCTTGCGCTTGCCCACGGAGAGGGTGTCGCCCAGTTTGAGGGCGCTCGGATCGATGTTGTAGCTCTTGGGAGCCACAGCCTTGCCGTTGATCTTGACGCCGCCGCCGTCGATATCGCGACGAGCCTGACCGGCGCTGGCCGAAAGGCCCAGGTCCTTGAGCAGGCCGGCGAGGTAAATCTGGCCCTCGTCGTTGACGGTCAGCTCAACGTGCTTCTCGGGGAAGTCGGCGAGCTGGCCCTCCTTGAACACACGGTCGAACTCGGCCTGGGCCTCGTCGCCGGCGCCGGCGCCGTGGTAGGTATCGCACAGGTCGCGGCCCAGAGCGCGCTTGAGCTCGTAGGGGTCGGCGGAACCGTCGGCCAGGGCGGCGTCGATCTTGTCGACCTCGGCCGGGGCGAGCGAGCTGGCCAGACGATAGTACTTGCCGATCATCTCGTCGGGGATGGACATGGTCTTGCCGAACATATCCTTGGGAGCGTCGGTCAGGCCGATGTAGTTGCCATAGGACTTGGACATCTTGCGCACGCCGTCGGTGCCCTCGAGCAGCGGCATGGTGAGCGCAATCTGCGGCTCCATGCCCATCTTCTCCATGAGCTCGCGACCAGCGAGCAGGTTGAAGAGCTGGTCGGTGCCGCCCATCTCGACGTCGGCCTTGATCTGAACGGAGTCGAAGGCCTGCATCACGGGGTACAGGAACTCGTGCAGGGCAATCGGCGTCTGGGACTGGTAGCGCTTGGTAAAGTCGTCGCGCTCAAGGATGCGAGCGACGGTGAACTTGGAGCACACCTGCAAAAGACCGGCCAGGTCCATCGAAAGGATCCAGTCGCCGTTGTGCACGATGGTGGTCTTCTCGGGGTCCAGGATCTTCATGGCCTGGCTCACGTAGGTCTCGGCGTTGGCCTCGATCTGCTCCTGCGAAAGCTGCGGACGCGTGGAGTTCTTGCCCGAGGGGTCGCCGATCAGCGCGGTACCGTTGCCGATGATGAGGGTGACGTTGTGGCCCAGGTCCTGGAACTGGCGCATCTTGCGCAGGGGCACGGCGTGGCCCAGGTGCAGGTCGGGGCTGGTGGGGTCGACGCCGAGCTTGATGTTGAGGGGCTCGCCCTTCTCAAGCTTCTTGCGAAGGTCGGCCTCGGGGACGATCTTCGCGGCGCCCGAGGTGATGATACGCATTTGCTCGTCAACAGACAGCATTGGGTATCCTCCTTTTGCCATAGCACCCTCACCGGATACGGCGGTGCTGGAAGTTCATAAACTCTCTTATGATAACCAAAACGGCGTGGCCGAACACCTACGACAGGAAAATCCTCGTCCTGCCGCACGCGTCGATAACGACCGGCAAACGCGTGCCGTCACGTTCGACCAAAAAGCGCGCCCGCTGACGGCGCGAGCAGTCACGGCAACGGATCTGCCCCGTTGCATCCGTGGCGCAGGCGCCCTCGGCAGTCAGCAAGCAGTGCTCGCACACCATGAGCTCGGGACGGTCGGCATCGACAGGCCCCAAGACACCGGGACAAGCGGCAAGCTCGGCAACACGCTCCGCATCATTGCCGAGCAACTCGGCCGGCAAGTGCACCCGCCCCGCACCAAGTCCGCGCAGCCAGGTAAGCGTGGCCCGATTCGCGCAGAACACCGGCGCCGCCACGTCAAACGCCACGCCCAGCTCACGCGCCATCACCACCTGTCCCAGGTTGCGGCAGACGACGCGCCCGGCACGCTGCATCAGTGAGCAGGTCCGGTCAGCGTCACCCGTGCGGCACACCTCGTCAAGCACCACAACGACGTCGGACAAATCGAGTTCTCCGCGCGGGTCGGCATCCATCAGCTGCCAAGCAAAAACCATGCGAGTGGGAACCGCGCACTCCACCAACTCCGTCGACGCACCGCCATCTACCGCAGCGTCCTCAAAGGGCAGCACCTCAACGGCACGCGCAACGGGCGCAATCGCATCCGCCTCGGCCCGCATGCGCTCCAACACCGCCGCCGTCTGATCCAACACGCCGGCGCTGCGAATCAGATAGACCTCGCAGCCCGCGTCCACCTTACGTTTGCAATGCACGACGATGCGCTCTCCCGCAGCGGCATCCACGGGGCAAGGCACCTGTGGCCAGCGCTTGGGCACATCGGGACGCGCGTCGGCACCCGGGTAAAATCGGATTTCGAGCGTATCGCCCGCCGCCACGGCGGCATCAAGCTCAACCGTCACCTCTTCGTGACCCACCGCCACCAAGTGGCCCACGCGCACGCCCTGGTTGATCGCGCGCTCAAAGCTCATGAGCTCGGCACCCGAACGACCCCGCAGGTAAGCATCGGTAAACCCACGGTTAAACGACCTTCCCAGCTCGCGTTCAAGCTCTTCCACGGCACCGGAGTCCCACGCGCCGTCGCACAGCATATCGAGTGCCCGACGCCACACCCTCACCACGTTGAATACGTAATCGGGATTCTTCATGCGTCCCTCGATCTTGAGCGATGCCACGCCGGTGGCAACAAGCTCGGGCAGGTGCGCGATACCCAGATAGTCACGCGGACAAAGCAGGCGGTCTCCCTCGACGGCAACAACACTCTGCCCCGCCTCGTCCACTAGGTCGTACGCCAGACGGCACGGCTGCGTGCAGTCGCCGCGCATCGCCGAGCGCCCACGCCGCAAGGCCGAGAACTCGCACGCCCCCGAATAGCCGATGCAAATCGCACCGTGGCAGAATACCTCGATGGGCACGCCCGTGGCACATAGCGCCGCAATCTCGTCGACCGTCAGCTCGCGTGCCGTCGTCACGCGCTCGACCCCCAGCTCATCGGCGGCAAGCCGCACGGCACCCTCGCTATGAGCGCCCGCCTGCGTGGACAGGTGAATCTCGACCCCGGGAATCGCCGCGCGCAGCGCGCAGGCCAACCCGGCATCGGCGACAATCAGAGCATCGGCGCCCAGCTCCAGTGCATGAGCTCCCAACGCCACCGCGTCGGACAACTCATCGTCAAACACGAACACGTTGAGCGTTACGTACACACGCACGCCATGGGCATGCGCCACGGCGCAGCCGCGCGCAAACTCGTTATCCGTAAAGCCATGGGCGCTCACACGGGCGTTAAAGCCGCCCAACCCCGCATAGATGGCATCGGCACCCGCGGCGATGGCCGCAAGCATCTGGTCGAGTCCGCCCGCCGGCGCCAGCAGCTCGGGCAGCGCCGCACCGGCAGCATCCAATCCAGTCTCGTATTGTCCGCTCGGCCCCATCGTCCGAATCGCCATCGACAAACTCCTTACCAAGGTATGCATTCACTCTGAAAAATGCCGTCTTCCAGCATACACGAGGCCTCGCGCGCCCCGTTTGGTTTATCGTGTAATAACTTATGTCCATCCTGCCCCGACGGCACATCCACCGTCCGGCACGACATACCTGGAGGTCAATATATGGGTCCTCGCCAACGACAGGGACGCAGCCGTTCAAAGACGCATGCTCTGCCCATAATCCTGCTCTCGTTTTTGGGCTTTCTGCTGATTGCGGGCGTGGCATTTGGCATCGGCATGGTCGGCAACGTCAACCGCTGGCTGTCCGATCTGCCCGACTACACCGACGCCAACGCGTATCTGGTGAGCGAGCCCACCGAGATCGTCGACTGCAACGGCAACAAGATCGCGAGCTTCTACACGCAAAACCGCAAGTCTATCACCAAGGACGAGGTCTCCCCCTACGTGCTGCAGGGCACCGTTGACGTCGAGGACGAGCGCTTCTACGAGCACGGCGGTATCGACCTGTGGGGTATCGCGCGTGCTGCGGTGGCAACCCTCGGTGGCGGGCACGAAGGCGCCTCGACTATCACCCAGCAGCTTGTGCGCAACACCATCCTGCAGGAGGAGCAGTTCAACTCGACCATTGAGCGTAAGGTGCGCGAGGCCTACATCGCCATCAAGATGGAGGACATGTACTCCAAAGACGAGATCCTCATGATGTACCTCAACACCATCTATTACGGCCACGGCGCCTACGGCATCGAGGCCGCAGCCGAGACCTATCTGTCCAAGAGCACCGCCGACCTCACCCTCAGCGAGGCCGCGCTGCTCATCGGCCTTCCCAACTCGCCTTCGCAGTACGACCCCACGGTCAACCCCGATCTGGCACTGTCTCGCCGCAACAAGGTTCTCGACAACATGCTGCGCCTGGGCCACATCACCCAGGAGGAGCACGATGCCGCACAGGCCGAGCCCATCACCCTCAACGTGACCGAAATCTCGGGCAGCGGCGTCGACGTATACTCGCAGCCCTACTTTGTCTCCTACGTCAAGCAGCTACTGGAGCAGGAGTTCTCGACCGACGTGCTCTTTAAGGGCGGCCTGACCGTCAAGACCACCATCGACCCCACGATGCAGCAGGTGGCAGAGAATGCCGTCCGCGAGCAGCTCGACACGCTCTCGCTTGACGGCCTGGACATGGGCATGGTCGTCGTCGACCCCAAGACCGGCTACATCAAGTGCATGGTGGGCGGCTACGACTACAACGCCGACGAGAACCACGTAAACCATGCCACGGCCAAGCGTCCCGTCGGCTCCACCTTTAAGGCCTTTACGCTGGCAACTGCCATCCAAAACGGCATGAACCCCAACGTCACCCTCAACTGCAACTCGCCGCTCAAGGCCAAGGGCACCACAACCGAGGTACAAAACTACGCCAACCAGAGCTATGGCAACATCACGCTTAAGCAGGCGACGGCATACTCCTCCAACACCGGCTACATCCAGGTGGCGGAAGCCGTCGGCAACAGCAAGATCATCTCGCTCGTCAAAAAGCTCGGCATCGACCCCGCCAAGGACAACATCGAGGACGTTCCCGTCATGACCCTCGGCACCGGCTCGATCTCGCCGCTCGAGATGGCCGCCGCCTACGCGACGTTTGCCAACGGCGGCTACTATCGCCAGCCGATCGCCATCACCGAGATTGACTCTCGTACCGGTTCGGTGCTGTACCAGCACACCGACAATCCCTCACAGGTGCTTACCGAGGGCGAGGCCGCCGCGGTCACCGATGTTCTGTCCGGCGTCATGAAGGGCAGCGGTACGGGTGCTGCCGGCGCCCTGAGTGTCAACCAGCCCTATGCCGGCAAGACGGGCACCACCGACAACACCACCAACCTGTGGTTCTGCGGCTATACCCCGCAGCTGGCATGCGCCCTGTGGACCGGCTATTCCGCGGGCGAGATCCCCATCCAAAAGTACGGCACGGACCTGCTGGGCGACAGCACCAACCTGCCTGTCTTTAAGCGGTTTATGAACACCGTTCTGACCGGTACCGAGCGCGAGGAGTTTGCGACCGGAACGGCGCCCACCTACAAGAACAACAGCGTCTGGAAGTTCTACGGCACCAACAACACCAAGAAGTCGGAGAACGACGACAAGGACAAGGACGAAGAGGAAGAGGAAGAGGAAACCACCACAACGACTACCACGACGACCACGACCACCGAGACCACGGGCGGCGACACCACCGGCGGCACCGGTACGACCGGTGGCTCGACGGGCGGCTCCACTGGTGGTTCGACCGGCGGCGATGGCGGCACGCCTACGCCTACGCCCACTCCCGACCCCTCGCCCACGCCTGACGATACGGTCGGCTAAGAAGTACGCGACTAAAGCCAACAAGGCCCCGAGCAGCTTATTGAACTGCTCGGGGCCTTTTAGTTTGAAGCGACCTGGTGGGCGGTCTTTATACCGGCAAACAAAAAGAGGTACCGACCAACGTCGATACCCCTTACAAGCCACTATGTCAGCGCACACAATGCCGAGCGCACGACCCGCACACCTACTTGCGAGAATTGCTCAACTTATTGATCAGCGCCTCGAGACGCTCGCCGTCCTCGGCCGTCTGGGCAATAACCAAAATCGTATCGTTGCCGGCAAGCGAGCCAAGCACATCGGGCAACTCTGCCGCATCAACGGCGGCGGCGATGCCGGAAGCCGTGCCAGGCTGAGCCTTGATCATAACCAGATTATCGGTACGCAGAACGCCCGTTACGAGCTCGGAAACCATACGCTGCAGGTGCAAGTCCTCTGCCAGAACATAGATGCCCTCAGGGAGCTTACGCAGCCCCATGTCGGCAATATCGCGAGAGACAGTCGCCTGCGTGCAATCAAAGCCCATAGCACGGAGCTCATCAACCAGCACGCGCTGCGTGCGGACATCCTTATTGCGCACAATATCTCTAATGGCATCCTGGCGCCCATTGCGTTTTTTAGCCATACAAACCCTCTCTCCAAAAGATGGCGGAGACAATCAATCAGTGATTGAATAGTTTAACGCTATTTGAAGGCTTTTGTGTATAAGAACGCATTTCGAAACAATTCTATGCAAGTTTGTTTCGTAATGAGCCGTTTAGGCGGTTTTTGCGCCCGTCCGGTTAAGAAAAGCTGCCAGATGCGTACACATCACGCAGCGCGCGGGCTTAGCGCTGGCGATCGGCCCAAACAACAGGCCCAGTCCCCGATGGTTGTCCTTGAGCGCGGCGACCATCTGACGGGTTCGAGGCGCCTCGAGCATATCACGCATGCGGGCGGAACGCTCGATTGACGACACTCCATGCGGGCTCAGACACAAATTCTCGATGCAGGCGACCAGTCCGGCAAAGTAGAACTTTTGGCTTGCCAGCTTGAGCCGACCACCGCTATCTGCTTCCGAGAGTGAGTCCGTAAGCTCGTCGAGCGCCCGGGTGTCATCGGATACCTTGGCATACATGGTGGGATCAAAGGCATCTGTAAGCTTAGGCGCCGCCGCGTGGAAACAAGCGTCGCCGCATCCGGACACGCATCGTGTCTGCGAAAGCGCATAAGCCATAAACTCAACCGTACGGTACGCCTTGCCGCGCGACAGGCATGCCTCAAACAGCGGACGGCTATACATCACGCCAGAGGTCTGAGCGACTAGGCCGCCCAAAATCAACTGGAGCAGCCCAGTCACCATAGAAGACTCGTCTTCTATGGCAATAGAGGCAGCATCCAAGACGCGCGAATGGCGCTCTCGATGTGCATCATAGCGGTCGAGCGACACCGTGGGGAACGCTATGTCTGCCGCAGTATCGCACGCGATATCGACCATCTTGGAAAGGGATTGCGGAGCAAACCACTCATCGGCGTTCATGGCGATGATTTGAGAGCCGCGCGAGGCAGCAAAACCGGCACGAAGACACGCGCCGCGCGTCGCGTCCTCGACGTCAATCAAATCAATATGGATGTCCCTGTCGGCAGCAACTTGAAGCGAATGGCGCACACCGGGCGCAGTATCGCGACAGACAACGACAATCTGCAAATCGTAGAGGTCTTGGTTCTGGATACTCTCGAGCGCACGCATCGCATAGCTGGGCGAACCTTCTACCACAAGGATCACCGAAAGTCGCGGATGCGAGCCACGTCGAACCAAATTATCCGTCCTCTCGACAGCAATGAATCAAACCGTGGTTCATGGTACACCCCGGCAATAAAAGCAATGAGACACCGGTTGCATTGCACGCCAAGAACAGATGTTGCACACGCGCAGCCCACAGATGACAGGTGTCGACACACGACACGTCGAGCCCTCCCCTAGTCGAGCACGACAAGCTCGGCGGGATCGTAATCCACGCCCATAAACGTAAGGCCGCAGGCAGGAGCCGTGGGGCCCGCAGCGGTACGGTCGCAAGCATCGATAACCTCGCGCATCCACTCGGGTTCACGGCGATGCATGCCAATCTCGACAAGCGTGCCCACGATCGTACGGACCATCGAATGCAGAAACGCATTGCCCTCGATGGTGAACGTCAGGATGTCCTCGCCAAACGCAACCTCATGGCCAAATTCGGCACGCATCACGCAGCGATGCGTGGGCTTGCCAACGGCCGAGGCAACCTTGCAAAAGCTTTTAAAGTCCTGCTCGCCCAGCAGTGCGGGGCAGGCAGCAGACATAGCCTCAACATCCAAGGGATAGCGATGCCACCACACGGCACCGCGGGACAGCACGGGGCGCGCATCTCGATCGGCAATACGGTACGTATACGTACGGGAACGCGCGTCAAAACGTGCAGAAAAGCCTTTACGGGCCTTGTAGACCTCGTTTATGGCGATATCTTTGCCCAGGAGGGCATCCATAGCCCTCAGCCACCTACGGCGCGTCAAAGCGAGCTCAGCGTCCGTTACAGGCACGCTGATGTATTGGGCCACCGCATGAACGCCGGCATCGGTACGCCCCGCGCACGTCAGATCGATTGGGCGGCGCAGCAACGTCTCAATGGCACGGCGCAGCTCGCCCGCGACCGTCGTCTGGCCCGGCTGCTCGGCAAATCCGCTATAGGAGGAGCCATCGTAGGCCACGCGAAATACAAGGGTGGCGTCAAGCTCGGGGGTCGAATTGAAATCAGACGGCGCAGTCATAGGCGCTCCCAACAAACTAGCAACGGTATTGCGACAAAAAAAGAGGGGTACGCGAACGTACCCCTCGAATATAGCCTATGCAGACAGAATGTCTACTCAGCGGTCTCCTCAGCAGGAGCCTCCTCGACAGCCTCGACCTTCTTGGGAGCAGCGGCCTTCTTGGGGGCCGGAGCAGCCTTCTTGGCCTTAGGCGTGCAAGGCTCGGTGACGAGCTCCATGATAACGATAGGAGCGTTATCACCCTTACGGTTACCGAGCTTCATGATGCGGGTGTAACCGCCGTTGCGGTCCTGCCACATGCCCTGAGCAGCCTTGTCGAAGATCTCGGCAACGAGCTGCTTATCGCCGAGCTTGGCGATAGCCAGACGACGAGAGTGCAGGTCGCCCTTCTTGGCCCAAGTGATGATCGGGTCGACGACCGAACGCAGCGCCTTAGCGCGGGTCTCGGTGGTCTTGATGCGGTCGTTCTCGAAGAGGGCCTTAGCAAGGCTCTTCTTCATGGCCTTGGTGTGGCTCGCATCGGTGCCGAGCTTCAGGCCCTTCTTAACGTTGTGACGCATGGTCTAGTTTCTCCTCAAATATGCGAAGCATTAAGCCTTCAGGCTCAGGCCCATGGACTCAAGCTTGTCCTTCACTTCCTCGATCGACTTAACACCGAAGTTACGGATGTTGAGCAGATCGTTCTCCGAGAACTCAACGAGCTGACGGACCGAGTGAATGCTGGCGCGCTTAAGGCAGTTGTAGGAACGGACGGAAAGGTCCAGATCCTCGATCTGCTTGTCCAGCTCGGCGTTGTCGTTGGTGACCTCGGGAGCGAAGATCGAAGCCTCCTCCTCGACCTCGGGGGTCTCGGCAAGGTTCATAAAGGCGGCCATATGCTGGTTGATGATATTGGCAGCCTGGACCACGGCGTCGCGCGGGGCGATGGAACCGTTGGTCTCGATCTCGAGGACAAGGCGGTCGTAGTCGGTATGCTGGCCGACACGGCAAGCCTCAACGAGCTTGGCGCAACGGGACACCGGCGAGTACAGCGAGTCGACGTTGATCACACCGATGGGATCGTTGTCACGCTTGTTAGCCTCGCCAGAAACATAGCCGCGGCCATAGCCGATGCGCATGCTCATGGTGAGATGGCCACCCTCGGTGAGCGTAGCAATGTGCTGCTCGGGGTTGACCAGCTCAAACTCGGACGGAATAAAGAAGTCCGCACCGGTGACCTCGCAGGGGCCGTCAACCGAGATGGTGGCGGTCGCCTCGTCGGTCGTGCCGAGAGCCCTGAAGACAAGGCCCTTGACATTCAGGACGATGTCGGTGACATCCTCGACCATGTTAGGGATGGTCATGAACTCGTGCTGCGCACCATCGATCTGAATGGCCTCGACGGCGGCACCCTCGAGCGAGGACAGAAGAACACGACGAAGCGAGTTACCCAGCGTATCGCCGTAGCCACGCTCGAGCGGCTCGACGGAGACACGAGCAGAGGTCTCGTTAATCTCTTCGACCTGAACCTGAGGCCTAATGAATTCTGACATGTATTACCTCCAGCCTCAGCAGCCCGGATGGACTACTTAGAGTAGAGCTCGACGATGAGCTGCTCGTTGATATCACCGCTGATCTGCTCACGCGTCGGCAGAGCGAGCACGTTACCAGACAGCTTCTCGATATCGACCTCGAGCCAGCCAGGGACCTCAAAGCGCTCGGAGGAAATCAGGGCCTCCTTGATGGGGAGGAGGTCACGGAACTTCTCGCCGACAGCGACGACGTCGCCGGCCTTGACGCGGTAGGACGGGATGTCCACGCGCTTGCCGTTCACGGTGAAGTGACCGTGACGGACGGACTGACGAGCCTCTTTGCGGGTGCGGGCGAAGCCAAGACGGAAGACGACGTTGTCGAGGCGAGACTCAAGGATGATCATGAGGTTCTCACCGGTGACGCCGTTCATCTTACGGGCCTTGTTGAAGTAGCCGTGGAACTGCTTCTCCAGAACGCCATAGATGAACTTGACCTTCTGCTTCTCACGCAGCTGCATGCCGTACTCAGATTCCTTGCGACGGCGCTTGGGCTGACGGATAGATTCCTTCTTGCTGCTGTAACCGAGCTCAGCGGGATCGATCCCGAGCTGACGGCAGCGCTTAAGAACAGGAGTCCTGTCGATTGCCATATTGATACGATCCTTTCAGTTACACGCGGCGACGCTTCTTGGGGCGGCAGCCGTTGTGCGGAATGGGGGTCTTGTCCTGGATGCTCGAGACCTCGAGGCCAGCAGCCTGGAGGGAGCGGATGGCGGTCTCACGACCGGAGCCGGGGCCCTTGACGAAGACGGAAACCTTCTTCATACCGTGCTCCATGGCCTGCTTGGCAGCAGCCTCGGCAGCCATCTGGGCAGCGAACGGCGTGGACTTACGGGAGCCCTTGAAGCCCACCTGGCCAGCCGACTTCCAGGAAATGACGTTGCCCTGGGGATCGGTGATCGAAACGATCGTGTTGTTGAACGTAGAACGAATGTGAGCCTGGCCCACGGAAATGTTCTTACGGTCCGCGCGCTTCAGACGGGCAGCGCGAACGTTCTTCTTAGCAGTAGCCATCTATCTAGCGCTCCTTATTTCTTCTTCTTAGCACCGATCTGACGCTTCGGGCCCTTGCGGGTACGAGCGTTAGTGTGGGTGCGCTGGCCGCGGACCGGGAGGCCCTTGCGGTGACGAAGGCCGCGGTTGCAGCCGATGTCCATAAGGCGCTTGACGTTCTGGTTGCGCTCACGGCGGAGGTCGCCCTCAACCATGATCTGATTCTTATCGATATAATCGCGGATGGCGTTAACCTCATCCTCGGTGAGGTCCTTAACGCGCGTGTCCACGTTAACGTTGCACTCGACGCAAATCTTCGTCGCAGTGGTGCGGCCGATGCCGTAAATGTAGGTCAGACCGATCTCAACGCGCTTCTCACGCGGGAGGTCGACACCATTAATACGGGCCAACGTAGTCTCCTCTCTTAACCCTGACGCTGCTTATGACGGGGGTTCTCGCAAATGACGAGGACCTTGCCGTGGCGCCTAATGATTTTGCACTTATCGCACATCTTCTTGACCGAAGGACGTACCTTCATCGTTCTTCCTTTCGGTAGCGCTCAAACTACTTCCCTACTATCTACTCGCCCAGCCGCAGGCGTTTAAAACTATGGCTGGTCTTCACACGCAAACCGACCGTAGGTTGAGCTAAGCCTGCAGTCGGAAAAGAGCGTGTATGCGTGTCGCTATTTATAGCGATAGGTGATGCGACCGCGGGTCAGGTCGTACGGGGAAAGCTCCACGACAACCCTGTCACCGGGGAGAATGCGGATGTAATTCATTCGAATCTTGCCAGAAATGTTGCACAGAACCGAATGACCGTTCTCGAGCTCGACCTTAAACATGGCGTTGGGCAGCGGTTCCTTTACCGTACCCTCGAGCTCAATTGCGTCTTCCTTCTTCACAAGCAATCATCTTTCTCTAGAAAACGACAGCGATTGAGTATTCTACAATACGCGTGCACATATCGTAATATCTTCGTAATGGCTCCACAACTACGTGGAACTTGTTACATTTCTCCGCCTTGGAGCGAACACCAGGATCCTTGCGCATCGGTGGTAAGAATCACCGGACCGTCATTGGTAATGGCGACGGTGTTCTCGTAGTGCGCGGCGGGCAGATGGTCGTTGGTCGTAACGATCCAACCATCGGAGCCCGTGCTCACATGATTGGAACCCATCGTAACCATCGGCTCGATAGCGATGACCATACCAGCCTGAAGGCGAACGCCTCTCCCCTTCTTTCCATAATTTGGAACGTTGGGGTCCTCGTGCATTACACGACCGATACCATGCCCCACGTAATCGCGAAGCACGCCGTAACCGTGAGACTCGGCGAGGGACTGAACGGCATAGCCAACGTCCCCGATATGGTTACCGGGAACAGCCTGCTCAATAGCAGCCTTAAGGCAATCGCGCGTAACCTCGCACAGGGCCTTGGCCTCGGGCGTGGGGGTGCCGACGAAAAACGTCCAGGCGTTATCGCCAACCCAACCGTCAACGACAGCTCCCGTATCGATGGAGATGATATCGCCATCGCGCAGGATCATGTCAGGGTTGGGAATACCGTGAACCACGGCATCGTTAATTGATGCGCAAATGGTTCCGGGGAACCCGCCGTAACCCTTAAAGGCCGGGGTGCCGCCATGCATGCGGATAATCTGCTCGGCAAGCTGATCGAGTTCGAAGGTCGACACGCCGGGGCGAACCATGGCCCCAACGTGGCGGAGCGCCATCTTAGATAGCGCTCCTGCCTTCTTCATCTGCTCGATTTGCGTTGCAGACTTAATCTTGATCATAGACCGAGAGCCTCTTTGACATCCCCGTACACGGTCTCGCGAGCCTGGTCACCGTTGACCGACTTGAGCAGACCCTGGCCACGATAGTAGTCGACGAGCGGGCTCGTGGACTTCTCGTAGACGTCGAGACGGTTCTTGATGGTCTCGGGCTTGTCGTCGTCGCGCTGATACATCTCGCCGCCGCACTTGGGGCAGGTGGCATCGGCAGCCGTGCCGGTGTAGCCGCAGGCGCGGCAGGTACGACGCGAAGACAGACGATCGATGATGACCTCGGGGGCCACATCGACCAGAAGAGCGCAGTCGATCTCGCGACCCATAGCCGAGAGCTCGGAATCGAGCGTCACAGCCTGGGCGGTGTTGCGCGGGAAGCCATCGAGGATGAAGCCCTGCTGGGCGTCATCGGCGGCAAGGCGCTCCTTGACAAGGTCGATCACGAGCTGGTCGGGGACGAGCTCGCCAGCGTCCATGTACTTCTTAGCCTGAATACCAAGCTCGGTGCCACCCTTGACGGCAGCACGCAGCAGGTCGCCCGTGGAAATGTGAGCGACGCCAAACTCGGCGACGAGCTCCTGTGCGACGGTGCCCTTACCGGCACCCGGAGCTCCGAGCAATACGAGGTTCATGAGCAATCCTCCTCTAGCCTATTTAAAGAATCCATCGTAATCATACATCTTGATCTGGCCTTCGAGCTTATCGACCGTGTCGAGCACGACGCCGACCATGATGAGGATGGACGTGCCGCCAAATGCCTGGATCAGATGGTTACCCGTGAAGGAGAAGATGATCGAAGGCACGATGGCGATGAGCGCCAAAAAGACAGCGCTGGGAAGCGTGATCTTGTTGAGCGCGTTCTTGATGTAGGCCGCGGTAGCCCTACCCGGACGGACGCCCGGAATAAAGCCGCCCTGCTTCTTAAGGTTGTCGGCCGTGTCATCGGGGTTGAACACCATGGAGGTGTAGAAGTACGCGAAGAACACGATGAGGACAACGTTAAGCACCCAGTTGAGCCAACCGGTCGAAAGCGCAGAGGCAACTGCCTGAATCCAGCCGATGCCGGGGAAGAACACGGCAATCTGGGCCGGGAAGTACAGCAGCGCCGAAGCGAAGATGATCGGCACGACACCCGCGGTGTTGACCTTGATGGGCAGGTAGGTGGTCTGGCCACCCATCATGCGACGGCCCACGACGCGCTTAGCGTAGGAGACCGGAATGCGGCGCTGGCCGCGCTCAAGGAAAACAATCAGCGGGATAACCAGCAAGATGATGGCGCAGATGATCACCATGGTGATGATGCCACCGGCATTGCCCTCGGTGCTGGAGAAGATCGCCTGCGGCAGGCCGGCCATGATGTTCGCAAAGATGATCAGCGACATGCCATTGCCGATACCGCGCTGGGTGATGAGCTCACCAATCCACATGATCAGCATGGCGCCCGCGGTGAGCGTGCCGACGATCATGAGGTCGAAGATGATCTCGGGAGCGCCGGCGCCAGTAAAGCTGATGCCGAAGCTCTTAAAGAGGAAGAGGTAACCCACGGAGTTGAGGATTGCCAGAGCCAGGGTGAGGTAACGCGAATACTGCGTAATCTTGGTCTGACCGACCTCGCCCTCGCGGGCAAGCTCATGCAGGGAAGGCACAACGGCCTGGAGCATCTGGAGGATGATCGAGCTGGTGATGTAAGGCATGATGCCCAGGGAGAACACCGAAACATAGCTCAACGCGCCACCAGAGAAAAGATTCAGGAGGGCCATAGCACCTGCGGCGACCGAATTGTTATCGGTCGAGAAAAGGCCCAGCATCCCCTGGAAGGGAATGCCGGGCACAGGAACGTGCGCACCAATGCGGTACACGACGAGCATAGCTATGGTAAAAAGAATCTTTTCGCGCAATTCTTTGATGCGGAAAGCATTCTTAAGACCATTTAGCACGGCAGCTCGACCTTTCCGCCGGCGGCCTCGATCTTGGCCTGCGCAGAAGCGCTGACCTTGTCGACCTTGACCGTGAACTTCTTGGTGAGCTCACCATTGCCGAGCACCTTGACGGGCTCGAACTCGCTCTTGGTGATGCGAGCGGCCTTAAGAGCGGCACCGTCGATCACAGCGCCGTCCTCGAACTTGCGCTCGAGACGCTCAACGTTAACGGCGGTGTACTCGATACGACGGGGGTTGCGGAAGCCCGGAAGCTTGGGCAGGCGCATAGCCAGCGGAGTCTGGCCACCCTCGAAGCCGGCACCCTTGGTGCCGCCAGAGCGGGAACCCTGGCCCTTCTGACCGCGGCCAGAAGTGGTGCCGTGACCCGAAGAATTGCCACGGCCGACGCGCTTGCGGTTCTTGGTGGAACCGGGCGCGGGAGTAAGATCGTGAAGCTGCATTTGCTACTCCTCTACAATCTCGACAAGGTGCTTGACCTTGAAGATCATGCCGCGGACGGACTCGTTGTCAGCAATCTCGCGAACCTCGCGGATCCTGTGGAGACCGAGGGCACGGACAGTACGGACCTGGTCCTGCTTGCAACCATTGGTGCTGCGGACCTGCTTGATCTTGATGGTGTCAGCCATGCTTAGTTCTCCTTACCGACGAACATCTCGGAGACCGTCAGGCCACGGCGAGCCGCGACGTCCTCAGGGCTGGAGAGCTCCTTGAGGCCCTCGACGGCAGCCTTGATGATGTTGAGGCCGTTGTCGGTACCGAGGGACTTGGACAGGACGTTCTTGATGCCAGCAAGCTCGAAGAGGGGACGCACAGCGCCGCCGGCGATAACGCCGGTACCCTCGACAGCGGGCTTGATGATGATGCGGCCGGCACCAAAGTGACCGAGAACCTCGTGCGGAATGGTGCCCTGCTCGGTCACCGGCACGTGGAACATGTTCTTCTTGGCATCGAGAGACGCCTTGGAGATGGCCATGGGCACCTCAGCGGACTTGCCCATGCCAACGCCGACGTTGCCCTTGCCGTCGCCAACGACGACGAGAGCGACGAGGCTCATGCGACGACCACCCTTGACGGTCTTCGACACGCGGTTGATGTAAACGACGCGCTCCTCGAACTCGGAGGCCTCGCGCTGCTGCTTCTGATTACGAGCCATGTGCTACATACCTCCTAGAACTCGAGACCGGCGGCACGAGCACCGTCGGCGAGGGCCTTGACGCGGCCATGGTAGATACGGCCACCACGATCGAAAGCGACCTTGGTGATGCCGGCCTCGATGGCACGCTTGCCAACGAGCTGACCGACCTTCTCCGCAGCCTCCTTGTTCGAGGTGTGGGTGCCCTTGAACTCGGCCTCGAGGGTCGAGGCAGAGACGAGCGTCAGGCTGGAGCCCTTGCTGTCGTCGATGATCTGGGCATAGATGTTGGCGTTAGTACGGGTCACGCGAAGACGCGGACGCTCGGCGGTACCCGAGACCTTGCCGCGAACACGACGCTGACGACGCTTGAGGCCTTCCAGCTTCGCCTTATGCTTGTTCATACGTAAACTCCTAAAAAGGTTGATCTTGCCAGCACCTAACGGGGTGCTGGTCTTATGCGAGTGAGTCGGTTACGACTACTTGGCGGCCTTACCCAGCTTGCGGCGAATGTGCTCGCTAACATAGTGGATACCCTTGCCCTTGTAAGGCTCGGGAGGACGATGGCCGCGGATCTCAGCGGCGATCTGACCGACCTGCTGCTTGTTGATACCCTTGACGTTCACGTGGGTGTTGTCGGGAACCTCGAAGGTGATGCCCTCGGGAGCCTCGACGATCACGGGGTGCGAGAAGCCCAGGGAGAACTCGAGGTTCTTGCCCTTCTGCTGCACGCGGTAACCGACGCCGGCGAGCTCGAGCTTCTTCTCGAAGCCCTCGGAAACGCCAACAACCATGTTGTGGATGAGAGCGCGGGTGAGGCCGTGGCGGGCACGGGTCTCACGCTCGTCGTCGGGACGGGAAACGGTGAGGACGTTGTCCTCGACGTTGATAGCGAGCTTCTCAAAGACATCCAGCTCGAGCTGGCCCTTGGGGCCCTTGACGACAACGTTGTTGCCGTTGACTGCCACTTCGACTCCGGCGGGAATCTGGACAGGCTTATTACCGATACGAGACACGGTGATCTCCTTTCCTTCTACCTACCGAGCGAATTACCAGACGTAAGCGATGATCTCGCCGCCGACGTTGTGCTTGCGAGCATCGCGGTCGGTCATAACGCCATGGCTGGTGGAAATAATGGCGGTACCAAGGCCACCGCGGACGCGGGGCATGTCGGCAACGCCGGTGTACTTACGCAGGCCCGGCTTGGAAATGCGGCGGATGCCGTTGATGACCTTAGCCTTCTTGGGACCATACTTAAGCGTGATGTGCAGAGTCTTCTGGGGAACGGTGTCCTCGACATCGTAGCCCTCGATGTAGCCCTCCTCGTGCAGAACACGAGCGATCTCGACGAGCTTCTTGCTGCTCGGCATGGAGACCGTGGCCTTGTTCACAGAGTTAGCGTTACGGATGCGCGTAAGCATATCTGCGATCGGGTCTGTAAGGTTCATACAGATTCTCCTTCGTTCTTGATGAACACGTGCTCTTGGTTCTTCGCCGCCCTTAACGGCAAAGCCTAACTAGCGCGTTTTCCCTGTTCCAAACGGATGCTTGAAACGCTGGTAGTGACTTACCAGCTGGCCTTCTTAACGCCGGGAAGCTCGCCCTTGAGTGCAAGCTCACGGAAGCAGACACGGCACAGGCCGAACTTGCGGTACACAGAGTGCGGACGGCCGCAGCGCTGGCAGCGCGTGTACTCACGAGTAGAGAACTTCTGCTTGCGATTGCACTTGACGATCATCGATGTCTTAGCCACTTATATCCTCCTCACATAGAGTATTGTTCGCCCCAAGCGCCGCCCCCTTGTGGGAACGGCGCTTATAGGGCAGGTGAACCTATTTCTTGAACGGGAAACCGAAGGCGTCCAGAAGGGCCTTGGCCTCCTCATCGGTGTTGGCGGTGGTCACGAAAGTGATGTCCATACCACGCTGGTGATCGACGGAGTCGAAGTCGATCTCGGGGAAGATGAGCTGCTCGGTGACGCCCATGGAGAAGTTACCACGGCCGTCGAAGCTCTTGGCGGAGATGCCGCGGAAGTCGCGGATACGGGGGATCGCGACGGAGGTCAGACGATCGAAGAACTCCCACATACGGTCGCCACGCAGGGTAACCTTGCAGCCGATCGGCATACCAGCGCGCAGGCGGAAGGTAGCGATGGACTTGCGGGCACGGGTGATCATCGGCTGCTGGCCGGTGATGGCGCGCAGGTCGCGCACGGCACCGTCGATGGCCTTGGAATCGGTAGCGGCCTCGCCGACACCCATGTTCACGACGATCTTCTCAAACTTGGGGATCATCATGACGTTCTCGTACTGGAACTTTTCCTGAAGCTGGTGCTTGACCTCGTTGTTGTACTTGGTCTTCAGACGCGGCACATACTTCTCTTCTGCCATTGTTCACTCCTTCTTGGGGTTTTAAGCACGGGGCGTGGCCACGGTGGGTTGTCCTCGTGCCTCCTGGCTGCATCCGCGCCGCTCATGGCATTTCGCGGTTTGGACTCGACGCAGCAGGAGCCGACAAAACAATCGGTACTATACGCGCATCGGGAGCGTATTTCCAGAAAAACCTCGTCTGCCTGCACAACTCCACAACTCCCCCGCACATATTGATCCCTAGGGGACGGAGGAAAACAGCAGTTGCGGTGAGATAGGGACTGTTTGATGGCTTAAAAGGCTTAAACAGTCCCTATTCCACCGCAACTCATATATGGGGCGTTATTTTTGGCGCGGGAGGACCAGGTTGAGGATCACAGCAACGAGCGCGGCGACGGCAATGGAGGATCCGCCAAAGACGGTGCCAACCCATGCGGGGAATCCAGCGCCGGCAAGCGCGCCGGCCGTGCGCTCAATGCCCGTGCCAAAGGCGATAGAGAGACCCATGAGCGTGGTATCGCGCTGAGGCAGGCCGTGGCGGGCAAACATGACCACACCGTTCATACCGATGGTCGCGAACACGCCGATCGTGGCGCCGCCGATTACCGGCTGCGGAATGGACGTGAGTACCGCCGCACACTTGGGCAGCAGGCCCGCGATGAGCAAGATGGCGGCGGCAAGCGTAAAGACCATGCGGTTGACGACCTTGTTCTCGGCGATAATGCCCACATTCTGGCCAAAGGTTGCCGTGGGGACGCCGCCCAAAAAGCCTGACAGCATACCGACCAGGCCGTTGGCGATCAGGCCACCCGAGATCTGGCTATCGGTCGCAGGGATATCGAGCGCAGCGGACGACACGGCGGCAAACTCGCCCATGACCTGCACGGCGTTGACAATGGCGACAACGCCCACGACGGCGCACGCGGCCGGGTCGAACACCAGGCGATGGGCGCCCAGAGCCGGCGGGGCGAACCAGCTGGCAGTCGCGATGGCCGAGAAATCGACCATGCCCAACACCGCAGCCAAAACAAAGCCCGCGCAGATACCGGCCAGGATGCTGCCCAGTCTAAGCGCGCCCTTGCCGTAGTTGCCGGCCATAAAGGTAACGACAAACGTCACGAGCGCGACGGCCCAGTTGGTGACACTGCCAAAATCGGCCGCGCCCTCCCCGCCCGCCATGGAGGCAACCGCCACTGGGCATAGTGACAGGCCAATGACAAAGATGACGGTGCCGAGCACCGGGGCCGGGAACAGAAAGCTCACGCGCCTAAACAGCAGGCCGAAGAGCACGACGAGCGCGCCACCGATTGCCTGGGCGCCCAGCACGGCCTCAAAGCCGAGCTCGAGACCGACCGCCTTGAGCGCCGGCACGAAGGTGAAGCTCGCGCCCATCACGATGGGCAGGCCCGAACCGACGACACCTTTTATGGGGAACTGTTGAAGGAAAATGTCGAGCGCCGAGAGGACGAGCGACGCCTGGATGACAGCGGCTTCCTCTTGAGGGGTAAAGCCACAGACCGACGCGATAATGATGGCGGGCGTGACGATACCCGCGAATGCCGCCAGCACATGCTGCAGTGCATGGGGTAATACCTGCACAAACGAAACTTTTCCCGTACGCTCGAACAGGGCATCCCCTGCTGCCGACTCTGCCATTTGCGCCTCCCATACCCTAAGCAGCGGCCCCATGCCGCTCAACGGTCGGACATTATAGGGCATATGACACAGGTAGCATTTTGACCCGCTATCCTGCATCCCCCGGGGACAAACAGCAGTTGCGGTGAAATACGGACTGTTTGATGGCTTAACAGGCATAAACAGTCCGTATTTCACCGCAACTCATATATGGGGATGAGACTATCGCTTGCGGGGGACGAGTTTGGTGCGGCGCAGGTGGATCATCTCGGCGGCGATGGAGATAGCGATCTCCTCTGGGTCCTCGGCCTCGATGGAAACGCCGATCGGCAGGTGCAGCTCGTCGATCTGCTCCTGCGTAAAGCCCTCCTGCTCCAGGCGGGCGCGCACAAAGGCCGTCTTGCGGCGCGAACCCAAGCAGCCCAGATAGGCGGGTTTGGCGCGCATGGCCTGAATCACCACGTCGATATCGGACTTGTGACCCGCCGTGGCGACGACCACCAGGTCGCGCGGGCCGATGGGGCACTGCTTGCTCAGGTTCTTGTAGTCGACCAGACGACGGTCGTAGACACCTGGCACCCATTCGGGGGTCAGCGTGCCGGGGCGGTCGTCGCAAGCCACGACGGCAAAGCCCGCCGCCGTGAGCACCCGCGCCGTCGCAGCACCCACGTGGCCGCAGCCAAAGATATAGGCCAGGCCCTCGGGGCAGAGCGTCTCGATGTGCGCCGGGGGAATCTCGGAGGCCGCGTTGGTGTAGGTGACCTTACTCCCCTCCTCCACCAGCGAAAGCCCGGGGCAGCCCGCAATGGTGCGGCGCGATTCCTCGCCATGGTACTCGGCCACATCGCCCTCGAGCACGCCCGCGATAAACGGCTCAAAGTCGATGACGAAGTCGCCGATGCGCCGATAGGCCAAGATGTCGGCAACCGACTGGAACAACGGCGCCTTGGTCGCATCCAGGTGCAGATAGCACAGGCAGATGGCTCCGCCGCAAATCATGCCGGTATCGGAGTTCTCGCCGCCCATGGTGTAGCGGACCAGACGCGATTTACCCCCGGCCAGCAGCTCGCGCGCCTCGTCCAGCGCAAAGAGCTCAATCTTGCCGCCGCCGATAGTGCCCGCCTGGCTGCCATCGGCAAAGACAGTCATCCATGCGCCCACACCGCGCGGGGACGACCCCGCCGTACCGGCCACTACCACCAGCTCGCACGTCTCGTCAGCACGCAGGGCGGCAAGCGCCGCATTCACCACATCGAGCTTTTCCATTGCCGCCTTCTATCCTCTAAAGACATCGGTGAGCATAGCAAGCGCCTCGAGCACGCCGCCGCCGACCGATGTCGCCTTGTCCGAAATATAGTTGATATAGTTGGCGTCGCCGCGCGGATCGACATCGGCGCATTTAAAGCCCTCAGTCACCCGCACGCCGTTCGCCAAAAGCCCGCGCAGACAGCCATCGATCTGCGTGCACATGGGCGTATCGCCCGCGTAGCCAATCACGTCTCCGGCACTCACGATGTCGCCGATTGCGCGGTCGGACCGAAACACGCCGGCGGCGGGGCTGTGGATAACACGTTCCTTGCCATAGCCGGCGATAATGCCCGGCACGCCCGTGTTGGGCTGGGGCGAACCTTGGGTAATGACACGGCCGAGAAAATGCCCGCGCATGGTCTCGACCACGGCGTCGCAATCGACCGGCGCGGTAAAGCCCGGCCCCACAGCGATGACGGCAGGCGCCATGTCGCGCGTGGTGCCCAAGTTGCGCTTAGCCAAAATCGCGTCGACCACAGCCGCGGGTTTAAGCTCATCGAGCATCTTGGCCTGAGGGTCCACCACAACGGCGACGTCTCCAGCCTCGGTAATCTCAAGCGCCTCAGCCGGCGTCTGCGCCAAGCGAGCGCGAATGCCTTCGACCTCGACCTCGCCCAAGCGAATGGCCTCGCAAAAACTGATTGTGCGACGGATGCACGTGGGAACCGCGATATCTGCCATAACGACCGACACGCCGGCGCGCACCAAACGGGCAGCGACACCCGTGGCGATATCACCGGCGCCGCGAACATAAACGAGCATTCCCGGGGCACCTCCCTGTGCTACGGTTTGAGCAGAGAAAAAGCGGTCCGACCGCTACTCTGATGATTATTTATTATCACAGTATTATACGGCGGTGAACAGATGGAAACGGTTAGCGGCAATCTTGCCTCTGCGCTCAGGATCGAGCCGGGCATTACCGCGATTATCGGCAGTGGCGGCAAGTCGACGCTGCTGAAGACGCTGGGTCTCGAGCTCATGCGCACTGTCGGCCGCGTGCTCCTCTGTACCACCACGCACATGTTTCCCGTCGCCGGCGTGCCATGGGACGGGTCGAGCCGTCGCCTGGACGCCGCGCCTTGGAAGCCGGGGACCCTACATGTTCCCGGCTGCACCTGCGAGGCATGCGCGGGACTTGTCCGCGGAAGTATCTGCCAGGCGGGTGTTTTGAACCCGGAGACAGGCAAGCTCTCCTCCCCTGCCGAGCCGCTCGACCAGCTGGCACAGCGCTTTGACTATGTGTTGACCGAGGCAGATGGCAGCAAGCGACTCCCGCTCAAGGCGCATGCCGCCTGGGAGCCGGTAATTCCCGCCGCCACGGCAAACTTTGTCTGGGTCGTCGGCGCCTCGGGGCTGGGCAAGCCCGTCGCCGAGGTTGTCCACCGCCCCGAGCTCTTCTGCGAGCGCTGCGGCTGCGAGCCCACCGACGCTGCCACCCCAGAGCGCGTCGCCCAGGTGCTCAATGCCGAGCTGCAGATGCTGAACCTCAACAATGCCCGTATCATGCTCAACCAAGTCGACACGCTTGCTGATCCAACGATGGCAGATCGCTTCGAGGCAGCCCTCGGCCGCTCCATCGTCGCCACCAGCCTCAAGGGGTAGCTAAAAGAGCCCCGTCCCAAATTAGCTACCCCGGCGGCCTTCCTGTTAGCGGGGGACGTAGCGGCCGGGTTGGGCTCCGGTGGGCTCGCCGTCGCGCGCGGCCAGCACGCCGTTCACAAACACGGCCTTGACGCGGCCATGTGCCTCAAAACCCTCGAGCGGCGTGTAGTCCACAGCCTGATGCTGCGTCGCGGCACTGATCGTCCAGCGCGCCTTGGGATCCCACACGCACACGTCGGCATCGGAGCCCTCGGCAAGACAGCCCTTGCGCGGGTACATGCCAAACACGCGCGCCGGGTTCTCGCTCATCAGGCGGCAGAGGTCCTCGGGGCCCAGCTGTCCCTCAAAGCTCGTGGCAATCGCGACGGGACGATGCTCCACGCCGGGCCCGCCGTTGGGAATCGCGCGGAAGTCGTCGCGCCCGCGGTCCTTTTGCCCGTGCAGATTAAAGCTGCAGTGGTCGGTGGCGATGGTATCGATCTCGCCGGCCACAAGCGCCTCGCGCAGGGCCGCACGGTCGCCGGCATGGCGCAGCGGCGGACTCATCACATACTTGGCACCCGCGAAGCCGTCCTCTCCCTGCTCCAGATAGCAGGTGTCGTCGAGCATCAGATATTGAGGGCAGGTCTCGACATAAATATTCTTCTGCCCGCGCGCCTTGGCAGCGCGAATGGCCTCGAGCCCCAGCTTGGTCGAAAGGTGCACCACGTTGACCGGAGCATCCCCGGCCAAGTGCGCCAGATACAGCAGCCGGCTCACTGCCTCGGCCTCGCACACGTCCGGACGGCTGAGCGCATGGCCCTCGGGCCCGTGGATACCCTGCTCAAACACGCGCTTCTGCAGTTCATTCACCAGCGTACCGTTCTCGCAATGCACGCACAGGATACCGCCCAGGCGCTTGAGCTCCTCGAGCACCTCGAGCGTCTCGGCATCGTCCAGGCGCAGATGATCGTAGGCAAAGTAGGTCTTAAACGACGACACGCCCGCCTCGCGAATGGCCGAAAGATCGGCGCGATTGCGCTCGTTCCACTCGGCGAGTGCCATATGAAAAGCGTAGTTAGCCGTGCAGGTTCCGTCGGCGCGGCGATGCCACTCGGCCAAGGCATCGGGCATGGTCACGCCGCGATCGGCTGTCGCGTAGTCCACAATAGTCGTCGTGCCGCCGCAGGCAGCCGCACGCGTACCGGTCTCAAAGCTATCGGCTGTCCAATCCATGCCGGTCCAGCACTGCATGTGCGTGTGGCCGTCGATAAAGCCGGGAAACACCCAGCAGCCCGCGGCATCCTCGACGGTATCGCCCTCGGCCGGCTCAATCGCCGCGGCGATCCGCACGATCTTATCGCCATCCATGGCAAGATCGGCGCGGCGAAGCCCCTGGGGCGTCACGAGTGCGCCGTTTTTGATGATGATCATAATTGCTCCTTATTGATTGATGCAGTTGGCCACGCGATCAAAATACGAGCAGGCGGCGATATGCTCCGTTATGCGTCGCTGTCCCTTGACGGTATCGACGTCCCACAGCTCGTAGGCACGCGCCTCGACCAGCACCACGTCGGTACGGTCCTTGAGGATCGAACCGCCGCCGTCCTTACCCTCAAGACACATAAGTGCATCGAACAGTTCCGCCGGAAAGAGCACCGGGCTCGAAGGCTCACCGTTGCACGCAAGACGCACCGGATGCTTGCGGCCACGCTCGTCAAATGCACGAACCATAGCCTCAAAAGAATCTGAACTCACGAGCGGCTGGTCGCCCGGCAAAAAGAGGCAACCTTTCCAGTTGCGTTCGACTCCCCACGAAAGGCCCGCACGGACGCTTTCGCTGCGCAGCTTGCCATCGTGCTGCACACACGGGCAATGCTTGTCCTCGCAAATCTGGGCGACCTCGGGCCAACGCGTCGAAACCACAACGTCAAAGCCCCGGGGAACCGAATCGATGGTCCGGGCAATCAGCGGCTCGCCATAGATATCGGCAAGCATCTTGTTAGAGCCAAACCGCTTGCCCTCGCCCGAAGCCATAATCACGCAACCAAGTTTCATGGTGATACCTCCCCTGAAACCATCGTACCCATAACTCGCGCCGCGGGCATCCACATCGAAGGCGCTTATCCCGCACGCCCGCGATGCAAAAAAGGGGCACCCCGCCGGTTGGCAGAGCGCCCCCTTTACATGGCTTACCTCAACCCGGCTTTAGGCCTGGAACCAACGGGCGGTGTTGCGCTCGTCGAGGGCCTTGAGGGTAGCGGCGGGATCGGCAACCTTCTGCAGGAACATCATGGCTGCGATAGCGTACGGCTTGTAGCTGGCCTCCTTGTACATGCCCACGCGGTGCATGTCGAAGACGTCGGCGTTGACCTCGCCGTGCTCGCAGGAGACACCGGAGATGTCGGCAGGCAGCGGGTGCATAAAGATGGTGTCCTGACCGTTGGCAGTCTTCTCCATGAGCTCGGTCGTGGAGCACCAGTCCTGATGGGTGGCGTTCTGGGCGAGCAGCTCCTTCTCGAGCGCGGCGATGCCGGCGTCGTCGCCCTCGGCGTACAGGTTGGTGCGCTTCTCCATGGCGGCAAACGGAGCCCAGCTCTTGGGAATCACGATGTCGGCGCCCTCGAAGGCCTCGGCCATGGTGTTGACCTGCTTAAAGGTGGTGCCGGACTCGGCGGCATAGCCC
The DNA here is from genome assembly GCA_019414245.1 of Collinsella sp. Lineage (GTDB taxonomy): Bacteria > Actinomycetota > Coriobacteriia > Coriobacteriales > Coriobacteriaceae > Collinsella. The sequence goes on from DXMK01000015.1 coordinate 396,729, forward strand.
TTTGCGCGCTCGACGACCTCGGGCATGAGGTCGTAGCCCTCGGGGTGAGCCAGGGTGACGTCCATGCCAAAGCGGGGCAGCAGGCTGATCAGCGACTGCGGGCAGGACAGCGGCTTGCCGTAAGAGGGCGAATAGGCCCAGGTGACGGCAACCTTCTTGCCCTTGAGGTTCTCAAGGCCGCCAAACTCGTTGATGAGGTAGAGCATGTCGGCAGAGGACTGCGTGGGGTGATCGGAGTCGGACTGCAAGGAGATGAGCGTGGGACGGTGATCCAGAACGCCGTCCTCGTAGGCCTGCTGGACAGACTCGGAGACCTCGGCCATGTAGGCGTCGCCCTTGCCGATGTACATGTCATCGCGGATGCCGATGACGTCGGCCATGAAGGAGATCATAGTAGCGGTCTCGCGGACGGTCTCGCCGTGAGCGATCTGGGACTTCTTCTCGTCCAGGTCCTGCAGCTCAAGGCCGAGCAGGTTGGCGGCCTTAGAGAAGGAGAAACGCGTACGGGTGGAGTTGTCGCGGAACAGGGAGACGGCCAGGCCCGAGTCGAAGATCTTGGACGAAACGTTGTTCTCACGCAGCTCGCGCAGGGCGTCGGCGACGATGTAGAGCGCCTTGAGCTCATCGGTGGTCTTGTCCCAGGTGTGCAGGAAATCGCTGCCGTACATGCCCTTAAAATCGAGGCCGTTCAGCTGCTCGACGAGCTCGGTAAACTTGGCGTCCATGTAAATATCCTTTCCAAAGATGAAACGATTGCAATGAGTAGATGTGCTCCGGCATGCGCGTGTGGCTAGAACATGCAGAGCGCTATGACGAGGACCCGCTACCGTTGAGGAAGCATGGGAGATAACGACTGCGGGCCCCAAGTCAACAGGAGGTGCCGGGGGCATAGGCTGTCCCCGGCTCAACAAAATCGAGGAATGGGACTAGTCGATCTTGTTGTTGGTCAGACCAGCGCGGAACACGGTGGCGTCGCCGTCGGCCTTGCTGGGATCGTAGAGGTTCAGAGCGGCAACATACATGGCGGCAGCGGTGACCAGGTCGTCCTTGTAGGTGACCTCGTTGGGAGCGTGAGCCTGAGACTCGGCACCCGGGCCAAAGCCCACGCAGGGGATGCCGTAGCGGCCCTGGATGGAAACGCAGTTCGTGGAGAAGGTCCACTTGTCGCACAGCGGACGACCGGTGCGCTTGTCCATGCTGGGCTCGCAGCCGATGCGCTCGTCACCGAACATGGCCTTGTGGGCGTCGACGAGGGCCTTGACGTGCGGAGCGGTCTCCTTGTTGATCCACGTGGGGAAGTAAGCCTCGGTCTCGTAGACCTCGCCGGTCCAGGACGGACGGTCGTACATGTACATGGAGACCTTCACGTCGTCGCCGTACTTCTTGGCGGCCGGCAGGTTGCGGATCTCGTCCAGGCAAGACTCCCAGGTCTCACCGGCGGTCATACGACGGTCGATGGAGATGGCGCAGGAATCGGCCACGGCGCAGCGGCTGGGGCTGGTGTAGAAGATCTGGCTGACGGTGCAGGTGCCGCGGCCCAGGAAGCGGGCATCCTCGTAGTGCTCGGGGTTGTACTTGGGATCAAGCATCTTGACGAGGCCCTTGATGTCGGTCGACTCGTCGCAACCGTTGTTGTTGAGGGCGCGGACGTCGGCGATGATGTCGGCCATCTTGTAAATGGCGTTATCGCCGCGGTCGGGAGCGGAGCCGTGGCAGGAGGTGCCGTGAACGTCGACGCGAATCTCCATGCGGCCGCGGTGACCGCGATAGATGCCGCCGTCGGTGGGCTCGGTGGAAATGACGAACTCGGGCTTAATGCCGTCCTTGTTGTAGATGTACTGCCAGCACATGCCGTCGCAGTCCTCTTCCTGGACGGTGCCGACGACCATGATCTTGTAGCCCTCGGGGATGAGGCCCATGTCCTTCATCATCTTGGCAGCGTAGGTAGCAGAAGCCATGCCACCCTCCTGATCGGAGCCGCCGCGGCCGTAGATGATCTCGTCGGTCTCGTAGCCCTCATAGGGATCGGCATCCCAGTTCTCGATGTTGCCGATGCCGACAGTGTCGATGTGGGAATCGATGGCGATGATCTTGTCGCCCTCGCCCATAAAGCCCATGACGTTGCCCAGGCCGTCAACCTTGACCTCGTCATAGCCAAGGCTCTCCATCTCGGCCTTGATGCAGGCGACAACCTCACCCTCCTCGCAGGACTCAGAGGGATGGCTAATCATTGCGCGAAGAAAACGCGTCATATCAGCACGGTGGGACTCAGCCGCAGCCTTGATGGCATCAAAATCGAGTTCTTTAGTCATAACAGTCAACCTTTCTACAAGGGTTTACCTACAGGTAGATATTTCAGATAGATCACTTGTGCCAAGCAGCGTGAGGTCGAGTACCCCACAAGCAAGTAACCATAGGAGGCGGACGGAGGACTTTGCTCCGTCGCGAGTTCCGCACGAGCCGGAGAGCACTTAATGTGCTCTCCGTGCGAGCAGGACTGTCCGAGCAGGGAGTAAAGTCCTCCGGCTGCCTCCGGACAGGTCAGTCTGCTAGCAAGTCGGGTACTCGCCCTCCCAGACGATGCGACGGTACTGATCCGGATCGGTGTCGCCCTCGGTGGAGAAGCAGAGCACGGAGCTCGTCTTGTCCAGGCCGATGAGCTCCTTGAGCTCGGCGTACTCGGGATCGAGCATGAGGGTCTCGACCAGGCCGGTGGTCACTGCGCCGGACTCGCCGGAGATGACGCGCGGGTCGCCCTTCTCGGGAGCGCCCAGGGTGCGCATGCCGCGAGCGGTAACCCAGTCGGGGCAGGACACGAAGGCGGTGGTGTGGTTGCGCAGGATATCCCAGCCCAGGATGTTGGGCTCGCCGCAGCACAGGCCGGCCATGATGGAGGGCATGTCGCCGTCCACGATGCGCGGATTGCCGTCGCCGGCGGCAGCGCCCTTGTACAGGCAGGCGGCAGGCGCGCACTCGACCACGACGAAGGTGGGCGGGTTATCGGGATACAGGTTGGTGAAGTAGCCCACCACAGCGCCGGCCAGCGAGCCCACGCCAGCCTGAACAAAGACGTGCGTCGGGCGGTTGATGGCCATCTCGCGCAGCTGCTCGGCAGCCTCGGAAGCCATGGTGCCGTAGCCCTCCATGATCCAGGACGGGATCTTCTCGTAGCCCTCCCAGGCGGTGTCCTGAACGATAACGCCGCGCTCGCAGGCATCGGCCTCGGCGGCGGCCATGCGCACGCACTCGTCGTAGTTGACCTCTTCGATGGTCACCGTGGCGCCCTCGGCGGCGATGTTATCGAAGCGGGGCTTGGTGGAACCCTTGGGCATGTGCACGACGGCCTTCTGGCCCAGCTTGTTGGCAGCCCATGCCACGCCGCGGCCATGGTTGCCGTCGGTGGCGGTAAAGAAGGTGGCCTGGCCAAAGTCCTTGGCAAGCTGATCGGAGGTCAGGTAATCGAAGGTGCACTCGGCAACGTCCTTGCCGGTCTCGTCGGCAATGTAGTTGGCCATGGCAAACGAACCGCCCAGAACCTTAAAGGCGTTGAGGCCAAAGCGATAGCTCTCGTCCTTGACGCACAGGTTGGACAGGCCCAGGCGCGCGGCCTGGCCATCCAGGCGGGCAAGCGGAGTGACGGTATATTGAGGGAACGACTGGTGGAAGGCGCGGGCCTTCTTCACGTGGTCGAGGCTCATGATTCCCAAGTGCTTGTCATCGCTCTTGGGCATCGTGTTGCCCGCCCACTGGATCTTATCGGCCATACGGTGAACTCCTTAAGTCCTCTCTTGCCGGCCCCCGCATACGCGTTTCAGTCCATTCCCATTCATGCGACTGAACTTTTATGTGGATGCCAAACAAAAAGTTTGTTAGCACTGTTCTATCACACTTTTTGATTGGCAAACCTAACAAATTGTTTGTTGCCGTAATCGGTACCTTTTCGTCGCCGAACGGTTACATAACGCAGCAACGCTTTCGTTATTTGCGAACAGGTGTGGTTTATGGCAAAGTGAGCCCAAACTAATTTTTAGGAAGGCACCCATGACCCCCGCACAGATTGAGTTTTATAAGCGCCTTGCACACGGCCTGGCGCTCCAATTTGGCCCCAACTGCGAAGTCGTCGTCCACGACCTGGAAACCGAAGACGTGGACCACTCCATCGTAGTGATCGAAAACGGCCACGTCAGCGGGCGCAAACTGGGTGACGGCCCCAGCCATATTGTGTTTGAGTCCATGCACGAGGGCACCACCGACGTGCACGACCGCGAGCCATACCTCACCAAAACCACCGATGGCAAGCTGCTCAAGTCCTCGACCATCTTTATCCGCAACGACGAGGGCAAACCCGTCGGCATTTTGGGCATTAACTTTGACATTACGCTCATGAAGGCTTTTGAGCGCTCGCTCGATGCCTTTACCGGCACCGGCGCCACGGGCTACACCGAGCCCGAGCCCATTACCAAAAACATCGGCGACCTGCTCGAAGATCTGCTGCGCGAGTGCGAGCAATACGTGGGCAAGCCCGCAGCCCTTATGACCAAAGATGAGCGCATTCGCGCCATTGGCTACCTCGACCGTCGCGGCGCCTTCCTCATTTCCAAGTCGAGCGAGCGCGCCTGCGAGTTCTTTGGCATCTCCAAATACAGCTTCTATAGCTACCTCAATGAGGCCAAGGCGGCAGCAGGCGACAAGTAGGCACTCGCCTGGATTGCCCCTCCCCTTTTGGGCGCGAGTTCTGGAAAGCATGAATCCAAGACCGAGCCGCTTGGAAAGTTCCATATAATCGATGTCATTAGTATTTCGAAAGGGTGGAACAGAATGGCGTTGAGCAAGGCATCATGCACCGGTCGCGGATTGATTCCGGCAATTGGTGGACATGTGCACCGCATGTTCGATGAGGGTGAAGACGACCTGTTTTCGCTGAGCCTTGACGACGTGATGGATGATCGCCCGTGGACCGCCGACGAACTCATGGGCGGTGGGGCTCGCCTGTCAAGCCCCAATCCCGCACTTGCGCCTAAGCCCGCATCTGCGCCGACTCCTGCGCAGCCGCCTGTTTCGACGCCCGCGTCTACGCCCGCACCCATTTCGGCGCCCACACCCACTCCCCGCCCCGCAAGCGACCCGTCCGAGACGGCGGCATTTCTCGCTGCAGCGACGCAGGGCAAATCGGCCGACAGCACCGTTATGTACAGCGCCCAGCAGTTGCCTGTTCCTGCGGCACGCAAGCCTCCGGTCACAAGGCTCGATGAGCCCGTTGCCCATCAGGTTGCCTACGATTCCTGGGCTGCAGCCGATCTGGATGAGACCTCTACCGGCATGCCGGCGCTCGACGTTCCAGTTAACCCGCTTTTTGCCGCCAACACGAGCGCCGCGGACTATGAGGGCGGTGCGGCATATTCCGATTATTCCGATGGCTATGCTGGCACCGATCGCATCGAGACCGAGGATTATGGCAACGCATCGAGCGATTATCTCAACGACCCGTACGCTGCCACGCCTGCACCGGAATATGACCCGGAGGCCGCGTCCGCGCCGGCGTATACCAAAAGCACGGGCGAAGAGCGCTTCGCCGATTATTACGCCGAGGAAAAGGCACTGCGTTTCTCGGAATTTCCGCAGGCAGTCAAGGTTGCCTTTATCGCCATTGTCATTGCCCTGCTCGGCGTCATTGCGTTTGAGGGATTCCGGCTGTTCTCCGGCCCCACCCAAGCGGAGTCGGAGACCCAGCAAAAAGAGGACGATAACGAGTATCTGGACATCAACACCCTCAAGGGCGACCCCAACGACGGAGACGATGAGTAGCGAGGGTTAAGGGAGGGCCGGAAGAGCCGGCGGCATGTTACGGCTCCAAAAGCCCTGCCATAAAGATGGGCAGATACAGCACGTCACCATCGCGGTGAAGATTACATTCCGCAAGTACCAGGGCGCGATCGATTCCGTAGCCCTTCGTCGCGAGCGCGTTGTCGAGCGCCGCATGGGACTTAAAGCTCTTGCCCGACTTGACCTCGATGGCAAGGACCTCCCCATCGAGCGTCTCCTCCACAAAATCGAGCTCGCCGACTTTTTTAGACGTAAAGTAGCGCAATCTGAATCCGTGGGCTTTGAGCTCTTGGGCAACGAAGCCCTCAAACGCCGCCCCCATGTTCATGCCAAAGGCGTCTTCCGCCTCCCCATCAAAAACGCCTTGGGCGACCCTTTTGGAATACGACGACATGAGCATTCCGGTGTCCAAGTAAAACAGCTTGAACAGATTTCGTTGCTCCCCCAATAAAAGGGGTGCCACGGGCGCCGTTACGTTATACACGGGAAGCGCGACACCCGCCTCCGATAGCCAGAGAAAATGATCTGTCACCTGCGAAAAACGTTTGACACCGTTAATCGATGACAGTTTGAATCGCTTGTTTTTGGAGCCGGCCTCGCTGGGAATCAGATCATAGATATCGCGAATAACCAAGCGTAGCTCAGGCGGAGCGTACTTTGCGATGTCATCGCGATACAGGGCGTGAAGATCGCGGTGGATGTTTCGAACCTCGTCGACATTGCGCGTCGCCAAGAAGGAATTGACCGCGTCGGGCATGCCTCCCACCACCACATACTGATGGAACAGATCGAGCAAACGGTCATACAGATAGCCGGGGAGCTCCCCTTCATCCTTTAGACAGCCCCTGAGCATGTCAAACGCTCCGGCAGCAACGCCGCTTGCCCAGCAGAACTCCTCAAAGTCGAGCGGGTACATCTGGACCTGCTCGACATACCCCACCGGCAGGGAATCGATGCCCTCGAGCTCAACGCCAAGGAGCGATCCGGTAAGGATGTATCGAAAGTCGCCGCGCTGGACCAGGTATTTGATAAACGTCACTACGTTGGGGCATCGCTGCACCTCGTCGATAACCACAACGGTCTTGTTCGCAACCATCGGCTGCGTTGCAGCAATAGACATGCGCATAAGCAGGTCATCCGCGCTTTTTGCCGCCAAAAACGAATCGCGCACGGACGCGTCGGCGATAAGGTCGAACGTCACGACATTTTCGAACGATTCGCTTGCAAAGACGTTGACCAAATATGACTTTCCTACCTGTCGGGCGCCCTTGACCAAAAGAGCCTTGTTAGGCGACGAGGCAAGCCAAGATTCAAACTGTGCTTTCGCTTTTCTCTGTAGCATAAGCGTACCCCTTATTACGTGCTGTTTTAGCACTAGGATACACTTTTCCGTGGTTGCTAGATGCTCATTTCGACACTTTTTCGAGATTTTGAAGTGTGTATTACGACACTTTTCCGTACTTTTACACGGGATATTTCGACACTTTTTCGGATTTAAGCCTAACAGCAGCCGGCGAAATCAAGCGCCGTCTGCACATCATTTCGCAGGCGGCGCTTGATTTGTGTCCGCGCGCGCTGATAGACTCCATCGTGCCAGCAAGGAGCGGGCGCGTTTTATCCAGAGTCGGGGTAGAGAGTTGGCTCCACGATCCCGACGCCAACCGGCCAAGAGGCACGGTGGCCCTGCCAACATCGATGAAAGGAGTCCGTATGGACAATTTCTCCGTGCGCAGTGAGCGCAACTTCCACAACCTGGTAGCCAAGCCAAAACGAATGCATCTTCTGGACAAGCCGAACGGCTATGCCTCGGCCATGGTCAAGAGCAGCCTCTCCCACCAGATGCGCTTTACCGTGCAGGTGCTCGAGGAAGAGCTCTGCGTTGCCGGCGACCCGCACGTGCTACAGATCAAGCTGCTCGGAGACGACTCGCGCGAGTCGTCCAGCTGGAAGCTCTTTGCCGACGGCTCGTGCGTCGCAAGCGGCTCGGGTGACTTTGCCCGTGAGTGCTTCTGCGAGGGCGCCGAGGTGTTTTTGGACTTGTGTCGTGATGCCGTCGAGGCTGCCAAGCTGCACCAGTGGAGCCAGAGGGAGTATGAGCTGCTGAGTGCCGCGCGCGGGATTGCGGGGGTGTAAACAGGCGGAGCGCTCCTGAAGCCTTATTCCACACGATCGGGTGTACTCATCTGCAACTCGACTTGCTACCAGATGGTGCAATCACGTTCCACGTCGGTTAAGCCAGACCCCGGCCGGTCGTTGGCAAGTGAAACAACATCTCCCACCCATAGGCCTCTAAGACCGACCGTCCACTATAATCCAAGCGGTTAGCGTCTCCCAAAATCGCCATGGACACGTCTTCCAAGATGCCCTCTCAACTGTGCAGAAATAACAGCCGCCCATACGGTCGATGTGCTCCTTGCACGTCTCGCTGACCACGCAACGATGGAAAACAGGTTCCTGGACGGATGACCCCTGAGGGGATGCATGAAATCGGCATCGAGGCCATCGTCTGTCGAACAATACCTGCCCATACTTTTAAAACATGAGAACAAGACGCCGGCGTCGGTATCGTTTTCAATTCAGTTTAAAACTGAGGAGATTCAGGAGCCAGCCGAATAAACTAAGACTCACTTAGTAATTGCTAAATTTCTGACTGGGTATATAGTATCTGACAGTAATAAGGATTCTTTACTATATGTGAGGCAGAAATGACTTCAACGGATGATGAACTAGTCAGCAGGCTCCAAGCTCACCTGTCAACCATTCGCAAGGCGGCGGGCTGGAGTGGCGAACGGCTTGCGAACGAACTAGGCATAACAAAGCAAACCGTCAGCAGCCTTGAGACGGGTAAAACGCAGATGACGAAGATGCACTATCTCGCCATCAGGGCGGTATTCAACAACGAAATCGCCGTCAGCGGAAACGAGGATCTGGCAAAAATAATTCAGCTATTCGTTGACCAACCAGTAGCACCCAAACTAGAGAAGATGCAAAATGCCCTTAAAGAAGGGGATGAGAAGGGGACACAACAAGAGGCAGCTACTAAGCAGAGCGCCATAGTTGGAGCAACCGCTCTCACCGCCGCCCTAATCCCCGCTTCATCGGCATTGATTCCGGCATTGGGCTCTCTTGCATATCAACTTGCAAAATCAATCAAGAAATGAGGTGTACAGAAATTGGAGTCGGAAAACACTGATCTGCCCGCAAAGAACAAAGGCCTCGTGTGGCTCGAGCAGCACAAAGTCCAGATTGGCATCGGTGTATTTGTGGCAATCAGTTCAATCGTTAGCATTACGATTGCCGCGAAAACGGGCCATACGCCTAAATTCAAAACTATTTGCAACGGCGCAGACAAAGGTGTTGCCACGATTGCTAAGGCAGCAGAAAAGGCCTCCTTGCCAGTGGTCAACCTTACCGGAGTCAAGAAAACTGCAACGGGACTCGGACATGACTTGCTTCTTTCGAATCAGGCAGTTAACAAGCGTCTCGTCTCCAGCGGAATGATGACAAAAGAGCCCTGGGGCTACAAGCTCACAGAAGTCGGCAAACTCTTTGGGAAAGAAACAGTCAAAGTAACGCGCGCCGGTTATACCTTCTCAAATATCGAATGGGATGAAGCGGTTGTCCCGTTTGTTTTTACTTCCGACGAACTTGCGAGCATTAACGCCAAAAAAACTCACATTGCGCAAGTCATAGCCCAGTAGTCAAATCTGATACACCGTGCGCCCCGCGTACGCAAACGAAAAGGAGACACCATGGTCATATACAGAACTCAAGAATGGAACGGATACGGAAAGCAAAACTACTACTGGAATGAATACCGCCGTGAGGGCGACACGGTTGTCAAATACAAGTGTAATAGGCGCAAGTTCTTCGATGGGGACGAAAGCAACTGGGAAGAAAGCGAGCATGAAGAAGATTCGTGGAGCATTGACGATCCCAATATGCCCGATTGGCTGAACGGCTACCTCTAATAACTATTAACTAGCAGCCCTTGAAAGCCCCACTTTCCACAGGGAACGTGGGGCTTGATATTGCCCTCCTGTCCGAAAGCACTTTCCATCTCAGCTTTCAATCTAGGCAACCACAATGGTATGGGCCATGGCCGTCAGTTCACCAATCTCAATAAACCTGTCTTTTGTAATGCGATTGACCAATGCGCCGACTCTCTGGTCGGTCGCATCGACATCACAAGCGATGCGCAGCCCGGGAGAGCCGCCAAAAGCAGCTGCTTGCCTGATGCACAAAAGCGCAGAAACCCGCATCCCGAATATGGTGGGATGCGGGCACGGACAATCGTGTGTCCCATTCCAGGCGCGGATTCTGGGATGCAATCTCCGCCGAGGGCTCCAAGGGGAAAGCGCATCCCATTCTGAGCATCGATTCCGGGATGCATTTTCCACTCCAAACAAAAGGCCCCGGCTCGCGATGGAGCCGGGGCCAAAGGCACAGCATATGCAGTTGGCGTTGAGCGCGGACGGCCCGTCAACAATGGCCGTCCGCACCCCACCCTACCCGCGGTGACGGGCGCGACTGTAAGGCGTATCCACCATGGGTAGATCCGGACGCAGCTTGCCGTCGAATGCGCGATAGGCGTTCTGCACGGCGGGCGCCGTGGGGATCGTTGCGATCTCGCCGATGCCCTTGCCGCCGTATGCCACGGGCAGTAGCTCGTCCTTCTCCACATAGATGGCGTGGATATCCGGAATCTCGGGCGCACGGAACAGTCCGAGCGTGCCGTACCTTGCCTGGGGTACGCAGTCCTTGAGCGGCCAGTCCTCGGTAAGCGCATAGCCCATACCCATGAGCACACCGCCTTCGATCTGGCCCTGGATGGAGATGGGGTTGACCACCTTGCCGGAATCGTGCGCGGCATAGACCTCACTCACGCGGCCATCGTTATCCAGAATGACCACATGCGTGGCAAAGCCGTAGCAGATGTGGCTCTTGGGGTTGGGGACGTCGGCGCCCAGCTTGTCGGTCGGCTCCAGGTATACGTAGCCAAACTCGCATCCCTCGAGCGCCTTGATGGCGGCCGCGGGATCTTGAGGATGCATGCCCTGACCGGCGACGAGTTCCTGCGTGCGCAGCTGATAGGCGTGGCCGTCGTCGTACTCGATCTTGACGCCGTCACCATGGGCGCTCACCGGGGCGGTAGGCGCAGGCTTGCCGGCCTCGATGCCAACCATGGCATCGCGCAGCAGGAAGGCGGCGCCGCGCACGGCCTCGCCGGTCACGACCGTCTGACGCGAGCCAGACGTGGTGCCGGAGTCGGGAGCGTTCTCGGTGGAGCACTCGCCGTTGGCAATGCAGCTCAGCGGCAGACCGCAGGCCTCGGCAACGTCCTGTAAAAAGACCGTGTTGCAGCCCTGGCCGATGTCGGACGTGGCGGCATAGACCGCGGCCACGCCGTTCTCGATGCGAATCTTGCAGCGGCCGGCATCGGGCAGGCCCACGCCCACGCCGGCGTTCTTCATGGCGCAGGCGATACCGGCGTGTCCGGGATGCGCATAGTAGGCATCCTTGACCTCGAGCAGCGTTTCCTTAAGTGCCGTGGAGCAGTCGGCAATCTGGCCGTTGGGCAAAACCTCGCCCGGCTCGATGGCATTACGGTAACGAATCTCCCACGGATCCAGGCCGACCTTCTCGGCCAGCAGGTCGATCAGGCTCTCGAGTGCAAACTCGGACTGGCAAACGCCAAAGCCGCGGTACGCACCGGCGGGCGGGTTGTTGGTGTAGTAGCCAAAGCCGCGAATGTCGGTGTTCTGGTACTTGTAGGGGCCGACGGCATGCGTGCAGGCGCGCTCGAGCACCGGGCCGCACAGCGACGCGTAGGCGCCGGTATCAAAGTTGATCTCGCAGTCCAGGCCAGTAAAGTTGCCCTCGGCGTCGCAACCCAGCGTAAAAGTACCGTCCATGGCATGACGCTTGGGATGGAACGCAAGCGACTCGGCACGCGTGAGCTTGCACTTCACAGGACGCTGGAACTTATATGCGGCGAGCGCGGCCAGGTGCTGGATCGAAACGTCCTCCTTACCGCCAAAGCCGCCACCCACGAGCATGGTCTCGACGACCACGCGCTCGGGCTCGCTATCCCAGCCAAACATGTGGGCACACTCTTTGCGCGTGTCGTAGGCGCCCTGGTCGGTCGACTGCACCTTGACGCCGTTCTTGTACGGGAAGGCGACGGCGCACTCGGGCTCCAAGAAGGCATGCTCGGTAAAGGGCGTGGTAAAGCGCTGCGTCACGGTAAACGCGCTCTCTGCCAGCGCCTTGGCGGCGTCGCCGCGCGTCACGTGACGGCTCTGGCACACGTTGTCCTTGAGCTCCACCGTGTTGCCAAAGGCAAAGAAGCTGTCGTGCAGGCGCGGGGCGTCGGCAGCCCTGGCCTCGACAATGTTACGCACGGGCTCCAGCGGCTCGTAATCGATCTTTACGAGCTTCTTGGCCTTCTCGAGCGTCGCCTCATCCTCGGCAACCACCAGCACGATGGCATCGCCCACGCAGCGGGTGATATCGCCCTGGGCAATCATGACGTCCCAGTCCTGGATAAGGTGGCCGACCTGGTTGACCGGCACGTCTTCGGCGCGCAGGATGCCCACCACGCCGGGCAGGGCCTCGGCCTTGGAGGTGTCGATGGAGAGCACGCGGGCGCGCGGATATTTGGAGCGCACGGCGCTGGCGTAGGCCAGACCCGGCTGATCGAGCTCGTCGATGTCATCGGGATACTTGCCCTCGCCGAGCACCTTCTTGCGCACGTCGATACGGAAGGCGCGCTTGCCCACGCCGTAGTCGTCGCCGCGCTCCAAGTCCTCGTCGATCTGCTTTTCGCCGCGGAGCACCGCAGCGGCCAGCGAAATGCCCTCGATAATCTTTTTGTAGCCGGTGCAGCGGCAGACGTTGCCGCGGATGGCGTACTTGATCTGCTCCTCGGTGGGCTCGGGGTCCTCGGCGATGAGCGCCGCGCCCGCCATGACCATGCCGGGGATGCAAAAACCGCACTGCACGGCGCCCACGGCGCCAAAGGCGTACACAAAGGCCTCGCGCACGTCCTCGGGCAGGCCCTCGACAGTCACGATGTTGCGACCGGCGGCAAGGGCGGTGGTCAGCACGCACGCCTTGACGGCCGCACCGTCCACGTGAATGGTGCAGGTGCCGCAGGCGCCCTCGGAGCAGCCGTCCTTGGCGGAATGGATGTGCAGGTCGTCGCGCAGGTAGCGCAGCAGCGGCTTGTTCTGAGTCGTCGTGTGCTCGACACCGTTAACGGTAAAAGTGAATTCCTGTGCCATGGTGATTCCCTTCTACACGCCGGCGGCGATGCCGGTGCGGTCGTGAATGGCGCCATGCGGGCAGACGACGGCGCACATGCCGCACGACAGGCAGTCCGCGCCGTCGATATGGGCGCAGTTGTCCTCGATGCGGATAGCGCCTGCAGGGCACTTTTTGGCGCACATGCCGCAACCGATGCAGCTCGTGTCGCAGATCTTGCGGGCAATGGCGCCCTTATCGGTGTTGTTGCAGCGCACCAGGATGTTCTGGTAGCCGGGAACGAAGGCAATCACGCGCTGCGGGCACGCCATGCCGCACAGGCCACAGCCCGTGCACTTTGAGCGATCCACGCGGGCGATGCCATCGACCAGCGCAATGGCGCCGTGGGGGCAGGCCGTGACGCAGGCGCCACAGCCAATGCAGCCTTCGCTGCAGCGGGCATCGCCGCCTGCGGAGGCGCAACCGCTTCCGCAGGCAACGTAGGCCACGTTATGTTGAATGGATTTGGCCATAAGAGACTCGCCTATTTCTTAAGAAGGTACGGATAGCTGTCGCGCACGGCCTTGATGGTCAGGCGAACGGCCTCGGGCAGACCGGTGTTGACGGCATCGACCGAGACGGTACGGACCGTGCCGGCAACACGGACCTTAAAGTGATCCTCGTCCACGGCCAGGAAGCCCTCGTTCTCGGAGTTCTCCATGTCCTGCTCGCTCCAGAACAGGGTGAGCTTGTCCTTGTAGGGACGACCCTCCTGGTAGGGGCAGAACACGGCGCAGTTGCCGCACTCGTTGCACATGCCATCGACATGTACCACCTGATGCTTGGCCAGGCCCGGCACCTTAATGGCAACGTTGGCGCGGTTGGGGCACACGTCGCAGCAAACCTCGCACACCGAACCGCAGCCCAGGCAGCGGGTCTTGGTGCAGTTGCGCTTGTCGCGGCACAGCGACCCCTTGCGCTCGTAGCAGGTGTCCTCGCGGCCGGCCTGCTCGTTGCAGTCGGCGTACTTGTTAAAGTCCACGCCGGCGATGGCACGGGCGACCTCGGCGGCGTCGGCAATAGCCTCGACCACGGTGGCCGGACCGCGACGGCAGTCACCTGCAGCCCAGACGCCCTCGACGCCGGTGGAGGTGGCGGCAAGGCGGCCGCGACGGTCGTGCTCGACGCCCGCGGCGTCGTACAGGCTGGCATCGATGCCCTCGCCCACGGCGCAGATCACCGTGGTGGCGGGAAGCTCGACGGTCTCGCCCGTGGCGACGGGGCTGCGACGACCGCTTGCATCCGGCTCGCCAAGCTCCATAACATCGCAGGTCAGCACGGCGCCGTTGAGCGCCTTGGGCGCCAGCAGCTCGCAGAACTCAACGCCGTCGGCAAGAGCAAGATCGAGCTCTTCCTCGTCGGCGGGCATCTGCTTCTTGGTACGGCGATACACCAGGCGCACGTTCTTCACGCCAGCCAGGCGCTTGGCCACGCGGGCCGCGTCCATGGCGGTGTTGCCGGCGCCAATGACCACGACGTCCTCGCCCAGCTCGAGCTTCTCGCCCTTCTTGGCGGCCTCGAGGAACTCCAGCACGTCGAGCTCGGCGCCCTCGCCCAGGCCCGCAGAGCCGGGCATCCAGGCACCGGTTGCCACGACCACATCGGTAAAGCCCTGGGCCTTGAGCTCGTCAATGGACTCCACGCGGGCGTTGAGCTGAACCTTGGCGCCAAAGGCCAGGCAGAGCTCGGCATCGTGGGAGATATCGTCGCTGGCGATACGGAACTCGGGGATGACGTGACGGACCACGCCGCCGAGCGAGTCGCGAGCCTCGAAGATGGTGACGGGCACGCCGGCACGCGTCAGGAAGAACGCCGTCGCCAGGCCGGCCGGGCCGCCGCCGATAACGGCAACGTTGCGCTCGCCGTCGTTGGCGATGGCCTGGGCGCGCAGCTTGGGCAGCACGGCGGTCATGGCCTCGCGGGCGGCTTTGAGCTTGCTGGCGCGGATCTGGGCGCCCTCGGGCTCGTAGAATGCACGCTCGCAGGCACGGCCGCAGGGATGCGGGCAGATGGTGCCGGTAATGAACGGCAGGGCGTTACGTTCGATGATAATGTTGAGTGCATCCTCGTAGCGGCCCTCGTCAACAGCCGCCAGGTAGGCGGGAATATCCTGCTGGATGGGGCAGCTCGTGCGGCACGGCGTGGTAAAGCAGTCGGAAAGCGGGCTCTTGCCGGCGACCTTGCGGTCGGGCAGCGGACGCAACGGCTTCTTGTAGAGCGGATTGGTGAGCGAGTCGGTCTGGATCGCAGTCACGGCCTCGAGCGAGACGCCCGCAAACGGCTTGCCATCCAGGTCGGCAAACTCGCCGGCCATCTGGCTAAAGCGCTCGTAGCCACCGGGCTTGAGCACGTCGGTCGCCAGGGTAACGGGCCAAATGCCGGCATCGTACAGGGCGCGGATGTTGTAGACCGTGGCACCGCCGGAGTAGCTGATGCGCAGCTTGCCATCGAACTGCTCGGTAATGCGACGGGCGGCCTCGATGGTCAGCGAGAACAGCGAACGGCCCGACATGTACATCTCGGTGGAGGGCAGCTCGTTCCTCGTCACGTCGACGGGGAACGTGTTGGTGAGCTTGACGCCAAACTCCAGGCCGCGCTCGGCGCACAGGGCAATCAGGCGCTCGAACATGGGCACGGCATCGGCCCACTGCAGATCCTCGCGGAAGTGCGTGTCATCGAAGACGATGTAGTCAAAGCCCAGCTCGTTGAGGCGCTGACGGGCAAACTCATAGCCCAGCAGCGTGGGGTTGCACTTGATGTAGGTATTGAGGCCCTTCTCGGTGATGAGGTAGGTCGCGATGCGCTCGATCTCCGCCGGCGGGCAGCCGTGCAGGGTAGACTCGGTGATGGAGTTGGAGACGCGCGCCGGGATGGACTCGACAAACGCAGCGTCGACATGCTCAAACTTGTCCAGGTTAGCGAGCGCCCACGTGCGGCACTCGTCCCAAACCTCGGAGCCGCTGGCGTCCTTCATGCCCTCGATGTAGGCGTCGACCTTGGGGCTCTTGATGCCCTCGAGGTCATAGCCCACCGACATGTTGAAGACAAAGCCGTCCGGGCTGCCCAGGCCGTATTCGCGGGCAATCAGGTGGCAGGCAAACCATGCCTTCACGTACTCGGCAAAGGCCTGCGGAACCTCGAGCTCGGTCGACCACTCGCAGTTGTAGCACTCGTCCTGCGCCACGATGCAGGGCTTGTTGACGCACTTGGAGAGCTCCTCGCCGTCCATAACCTGGACGGTCTTGAGCTCAAAGAAGCGGGAACCAGCCACATAGGATGCCACGATGTTCTGGGCAAGCTGCGTATTGGGACCGGCGGCCGGGCCAAACGGAGTCTCGATGCGCTCGTCAAAAATGGGAAGCGCACCCTCCTGGTTGGTCGTGACCATCTTGCGCACGCCAAAGATGGCGTCCTGGGTCTTGTGCTCCTCGATGATCCAGTTCATCAGCTGCGAAAACGGGATCGGCCTCATGATGTCGCTCATAGTGAGCTCCTCTCTGTAACGCCCGGCGAGACCGCGCGGCGGGCGCAAATACGGTGTAGCGCTAGCACAGCGCCGGCGACCCCGCGGAGGTCGCCTATACGCGCGTCGGATGCGGCGAAACATCCGACGCGCGCGAATCTACTTGTAATTAGTAGGTGCGATCGTTGAGCGTGCTCCAGAGCTTCTTGGACTCGGCCATGGTCCACGCGTTGATCTTGTCCTCATCAATGCCAACGAACTCGCGATCCTTGTACAGGACGCGGCCGTTGATGATGGTAGTGCGGCAGTTTTTGCCCATCATGCCAAAGAGCATGTGGCCGTCGATATTCTCCTCGCTCAGCGGCGTAAAGGGCTTGTAGTCCATGACGATGACGTCGGCGGCAGCGCCGGCCTCGAGCACGCCGAGCTTGCGATCGAAGTACTTGCTCGCCATCTTGGCGTTGTTCTCGAACAGCATGGTCATGGCCTCGCACCAGCCCACGTTGGGCATGGCGGCGTTGTGGCGCTGAATGATCAGGAAGACCTTGAGGCTCTCGAGCATATCGTGGGTGTAGGCGTCGGTGCCCATGCACACGGGGATGCCGCGGCGGAAGAACTCGAGCACGGGAGCGCAGCCCACGGCGTTGCCCATATTGGATTCGGGGTTGTTGACCAGCCAGGTGCCGGACTCCTTGACGATATCCATCTCGGCGGGCGTCACGTGGATGCAGTGGCCGAGCATGGTGTCGGGACCCAGCAGGTTGTGCTGCAGCAGGCGCTCGACGGGGCTGATGCCACCGCGGTTGAGGCGGGAGTCCCACACGTCGTTCATGCCCTCGCACACATGGATGTGGAAGCCGGTCAGGCCGTTGTTGGCCTCGGCCATCTTATCCATGGTCTCGTCCGACAGCGTAAAGGTGGCGTGACCGCCAAACATGGCGGCGATCATGTGGTTGTCGTTATCGCGACGCTCCTTGGCGGCCCACTGGGCAAACTCGGCGTTCTCGGCAATGGCCTGGTCGCATTTTTCCTGGCCACGGCGGTCGGAGACCTCGTAGCACAGGCACGACCGCATGCCCAGCTCCTGAGCGGCGTCCTTAATGGTAAAGAGGCTTCCCGGGATCTCGCAGAAGCTCGCGTGGTGATCGAAGATCGTGGTGACGCCATCGCGGATGGAGTCAAGAATCGTGGCATAGGCGCTGGCCTTGGTGCCGTCGAGCGTCAGGTTGTCGTCGATCTTCCACCACTGCTGCTCAAGATTCTCCAGGAAGTTGGTGGGGTTGCAGCCCTTAATGGCAAGGCCGCGGGCCAGACCCGAGTAGATGTGGGTGTGGCAGTTGATGAGTCCGGGCATGATGAGGTTGCCCTGGGCGTCGACGTACTCGGCATCCGGGTACTTGGCCTTGAGCTCGCACTCGGGGCCTACTTCGACGATCGTATCTCCGTCAATGGCGACCGCGCCGTTGGGAATGAACGGGGTCTGAGCGTTGCGGGTAAAAACGGAACCGTTAGCGACCAGAAGCATGAATGCTCCCTTCAACATCAGGGGCGGGGTTTGACACCTCTGACATGGCGGAGTGCGAAGCGCCGGCCTACACCGGAAACGGGCCCTCTCCCGTCAACGCTTCACCAAAGGGACAAACCCTTTGAAGTGCGGCTTGGCGCCGCATGACGTCGGCGGACGAGGCGATGCGCCCGCCGACGAATAGCACCGAATTGGTTACTTCTTGCTCTCGGGCAAGACCAGATCCACGGCAGCGTCCTTGGCAGCATCGATGTGCTGAGCCACGACCGGCGTCTGCGGAAGGATCAGGTTAAGGACAATGGCCATAATGGCGGTGGGGGTTACGGCATTGGAGCCGATGACGGTGGATACCCAGGCGGGCATACCCTCGCCGGCAAGGCAACCGCTGGCCATCCAGATACCCAGG
Organism: Collinsella sp.; assembly: GCA_019414245.1. GTDB lineage: Bacteria > Actinomycetota > Coriobacteriia > Coriobacteriales > Coriobacteriaceae > Collinsella. The sequence continues at coordinate 415,251 of DXMK01000015.1, forward strand.
CCAAAGACGACGGAGGTACCGACGATGGTGGTAGTGCGCTGCGTGAGGCCCTCGCGGGTGAACATGCGCACGCCGTTCATGGTGATGGTGCCAAAGACGCCGACGGTCGCGCCGCCGATGACGGGCTGCGGGATAGCGGAAAGGACGGCAGAGAGCTGCGGGAACAGACCGGCGATGGCAAAGACGGCCGCGATGATCACAAAGACCCACTTGTTGACGACCTTGTTGGAGCAGATGATGCCCACGTTCTGGCCAAGGGCGCTGGTGGGAAGACCGCCCAGCAGGCCGCCGACCATAGAGGTGAGGCCCTGGGACACGATAGCGCCGGAGAGCTCGCGCTCGGTGGGCATACGGTCGATGGAGCCCAGGCAGGCGGCGGAGACGTCGCCGATAACCTGAATGGCAACCATGGGGAACACGACGGCGAGGGTAATGCAGACCTCGGGATCAAACTCGAGCGCATAGGGCATGAGCTTGGGAAGGGCGAAGACCTGAGCGGTGGCGACGCTTGAGAAGTCGATCATGCCAAAGGGGATGGAGACGATCATGCCAACGATCATGCCAAAGAACACGGATCCCAGCTTGAGCGTGCCCTTGCCAAAGTTGGCGAGCGCAAAGACCACGGCGAAGGTGATAAGAGCGACGCACCAGGCCTGCGGGGTGCCCCACAGCGGCGTGCCCATGCCGCCGGCCATGTACTTGACGGCCGTGGGATAGAGAGAGACGCCAATGGAGAAGATGACCGTACCGGTCACGACGGGCGGGAACAGCCACTTAATCTTGCTGTAGGCCAGACCAAAGAGGACCGCGACGGCACCGCCGACAATCTCGCCGCCCAGCAGTGCACCAAAGCTAAAGCCCGAGGCACCCATAGCCTGCAGGGCCGGCAGGAACGCGAACGAAACGCCCATGACGATGGGCAGGCCGCCGCCGATGCGACGGAAGGGAGCGAAGGCCTGAAGGGCCGTATCGATCGCCGAAAGAATGAGCGCGACCTGGATGATGTCGGTGCTCTGCTGGCTATTAAAGCCGTAGACGCCGGCCATGATGACCGCCGGGGTAATGATGCCGGCAAACGATGCCAGTACGTGCTGAAGGGCACACGGGATCATTTCCTTAACGGGAGGCATGCCTTCGCGAGTGAACAGGGCTTCAGTGCCGTTCGTAACCGTCTCCTGGGTCATTTGACCACCAATCCTCGAAGTAGTTGTTTTCGCATCTAACGCTCTATTGTGACGCAGTGCGGGGTTGAGGTTGTGCCTTCGTTGCATATCGTATTAAAGATGATTCTCATTCTCAATAATAATTTTTTGTTATCAGACTATTCTTAAGCTGAGACAATGCATTTCCGCAGGTCAGGAAAGTGTCCGGTCAAAATAACATCTAACTTTTCTTTTGGTCAACCGTTTACCGCCAAAATCCTACCGCTCGTCTGTATTACGCAATGTACCTGCGAATATGCGAGTCAATAGACACCGTGTTACCATGAGAAAAAATTGTTATGAACATTTCCGATTTCACCCAAAGGAGTTGCCCGTGAACGAGACCGTACGCCGCTTTTTGCCGATGGTCGATTTCCTGGAGCAGATACTCGGTAAGAACAGCGAGATCGTGCTGCACGATTTCTCGGATCCCGACCACGCCATCGTCGATATTCGCAACGGCATTGTGAGCGGCCGTAAGGTCGGCGGTCCCGCCACCGATCTGGCGCTCAAGATCATGCACGACCCCAAGTATCGCGACCTGCCGTTTATTACGGGCTACGAGGGCCGCGGCGCCGGAGGCAAGACGCTGGAGTCCGCGACGTTCTTTATCCGCGAGGATGACGAGATCGTCGGTATGCTCTGCGTCAACACCGACCTCTCGACCGTACGCTCCATAAACGCCATGGCGCAGCAGCTCATGGCGTGCTTCGACGCAGCGCCGACGCGCACGGAGCCCGCCCCTATCGAGGTCGAAAGCCTTTCGGAGTCCACCCAGGAGCTCATCGACCGCAGCATTGCCGAGTTGCTGAGCGCGCGCGGGCTGGATGTAGCGTCGCTTGGTCAGAGCGACCGCGTGGACGTCATTCGCCACCTCAACGGCAACGGGGTGTTCATGCTCAAGGGCGCCGTGGCCTGCGCTGCCACCACGTTGGGCATCTCGGAGCCCAGCGTGTACCGCTACCTGCAAAAAGTCCGCAAGGAGGGCTAAACGTGATCCCTTGGGGACGAAGGGAAACGGATCATTTTTGTCGCATCGCTTGACAAAAGACCCTGCAGCTCGCACGCGCTGCAGGGTCTTTTTGCATGTCATGTTTAGTTGTTACCAACACCTTAGAGAGCGGCGACAACCTCGATCTCGACCAGACCGCCAGCCGGAAGGGCGGCAACCTGGAAAGCGCTGCGCGCGGGGAACGGAGCCTCGAACTTGGAGGCGTAAATCTCGTTCACGGCGGCAAAGTCGGCGATGTCGGCCAGGTAGACCGTGGTCTTGACGACATCGGCAAACGTGGCGCCGGCAGCGGTCAGCAGGGCCTCGACGTTAGCAAGGGACTGCTTGGCCTGGGCCTCGACGCCCTCGGGCATCTTACCGGTTGCGGGGTCGATGCCCAGCTGGCCGGACAGGAACACCATGTTGCCAGTCTGGATACCGGGGGAATACGGGCCGATGGCTGCGGGTGCGTTATCGGAAGACACGACGGTCTTGCTCATGTTTTTCTCCTTACAAGTAAAAGGGAACGGGAGCGCGGCGTTCACACCGGGAGGCACAGTTCGGTCTGAACACCGCGCTTGATTGGGATAGTACTCAAGGTTTCCGCGCGATGCAAGATTATTATCACGTTGCGAGAATATTTTATCGCCCAACGGTTTCCCCGGACCGCTGAACGGTTCTCATGTGGAGCAGCCAGTCCAAGCTGCTGAAGACTTTATCCCGCTTAGAGCACGGGCATCGCCTGCCGCAACGGCACCACTATACTTTTGTGTATCTGAGCATTTTGAAAGGCAGGATATGACCGCAACCGCCAGTCGAACCACCAACCGCAGACCCGAGCTTTTGGCGCCCGCCGGAGGGCCCGAGCCCTTTGCCGCCGCACTCGCCGCCGGGGCAGACGCTATCTACTGCGGCATGGGCAGCTTCAACGCACGCCGCAAGGCCACCAACTTTACCGACGAGGCCTTTGAGCAGGCCTGCCGCGCCGCGCATCTGGCCGGGTCGCGCGTCTACGTCACGGTCAACATCGTCATCAAGCAGTCCGAGATGGGCGATGCGCTGCAACTCATCCATCGCTGCTCCACGCTGGGCGCCGATGCCTTCATTATCCAGGACTGGGGTCTGTTCTTTGAGGTCAAGCGTACCATGCCCGGCATCGAGACACATATCTCGACCCAGGCGAACATCCACGACGACCGCGGAACCCTTTGGTGCCGTGAGCAGGGCGCCGACCGCGTGACTCTCTCGCGCGAGCTCTCCATCGACGAGATCGCCGCCATCCACGACGCCGCGCCCGATGTGGACCTTGAGGTCTTTAGCCATGGCGCCATCTGCTTTTGCTACTCGGGTCTGTGCCTGCTGTCGAGCTTTGCCATGGCGGGCCGCTCGGCCAACCGCGGCATGTGCGCTCAGCCCTGTCGCCTGCCTTACGAGCTGATCGACGAGAACGGCCGCTCGCTCTCCCCTGCCGGTCGCGAGCGCGCGCTGTGCCCGCGCGACACCAACACGTCGCAGCTTGTTCGCCGTCTGTATGACGCCGGCGCCGCATCGCTCAAGCTCGAGGGCCGTATGAAGGCCCCCGATTACGTGTATTCCATCGTCGACGTGTATCGTCATCAGATTGATGACATGCTTGCCGATGTTTCGACCTCTAAGGATGAGAATGCCGCCCGCCAGCGCCAGCTCAAACGCTGCTTTAATCGCGACTTTACGCACGCCTACCAGGATGGCACCTCGGGCGACGAGATGATGAGCTACGAGCGCTCCAACAACCGCGGCCAGATTGTGGGCACGGTGCTGGGCAGCCGTCTGGCCAACCGCGATGTACGCGGACTCAAGCCCGACGACCGCCGTCGCCGCGCCGCCATCGCCCGCATTGAGCTGTTTGAGCCCGTGGGCAAGGGCGACCTGCTGGAGCTTCGCCACGATAACGAGTTTGACCAGTTCCTGACCACCATTGCCGCCGATGATGCCGCCGCCGGTGACATCATCGCATGTCGCGTGCCCCGCAGCATGCCCGAGGGCTGCCGCGTCCGCGTGATTCGCAGTCAGCGTGCCATCGACGCCGCCGGCGCCGCGCTCAAGCGCGATGTGCTGCGCCGCCGAGCTGTTGACGTGTCCGTCGTGGCGCGCCTGGGCGAGCCGTTTACCGTCACACTCACCTGCTGTGACAACCCCGCGCTCACCGCCACCGCCACGGGCTTCACCGTCGAGGCCGCCAAGACCCGCGCCGTCGAGGCATCCGATCTGGTTGAGCACGTCGGGCGCATGGGCTCCTCTCCCTTTGAGGCCGCGAGCTTTGACGTTTCGCTCGACGCCGGCTGCGGCATGGGCTTCTCCGCCGTGCATAAAGTGCGCGCCGCCGCTTGTAAAGCGCTGGAAGAGACCATTCTGGCACCGTACGAGGAGCGCGCGAAAACGCTCGAGCTGCCGGCGATTGTCGCCAGTGATTCCCGCCTCACGCCCGAGCACTACCGCGATGAGCCGCAGATCTGCGCCGCCGTCACCTCGCTCGAGGCCGCCGAAGCAGCTCGTGCCGAGGGCGCCACGCGCATCTACATGACCACCGATGCGCTCGAGGCTGTCGGACTCTCCCCTGCCGATGCATTTGAGCAGGGTATCGTGCCCGTACTCGACGAGGTCTGTCGCGCCGTCGACCACGTACGCGTCGACCCGTGGGTTGTTGCCGGCGCCACGGTCGCTATTGGCAACATCTCTGAGCTTGCCCTGGCCGCCCAGGTTGGCGCCACGGCCGAGATTCGCTCTTGCCTGCCGGTGCACAACACGCCCTGCATGGAGGCGCTTGCCGAGCGCGGAGCCGGTGCGTTTTGGCTCTCGCCCGAGATCACACTCGACGAGATTGTCTCGCTCGGCGCCGCCGCGCCCGCGGCTCTGGGCATCACCGTCTTTGGCCGCCCGCGCGTTATGACGAGCGAGCACTGCATCCTGCAGGTGGCCAATGGCTGCATCCACGATTGTGCCAGCTGCCGTCTGCGCGCCCGCAAGCTGTCGCTCAAGAATATCGACGGAAAGGTCATGCCCGTCCGCACCGACATCCACGGCCGCTCTCGCTTGTACGACGCCTACCCCATCGACCTTACGCCGCAGGTACCGCAGTTGCTCGACGCCGGCGTCCGTCGTCTTATGGTCGACGGAACCTTGCTCGAGGCCGATGAGATTGGCCGTGCCGTCGCTCGCGTCCGTCGCGCCGTCGAGGCGGCTCAAGCCGGCCGCAAGCCCGCCGCCCGCCTGCGCGGCGCCACCTCGGGCTGCATGTTTGTGGGAATTAGCTAACCGAAAGGCTTACACGTGAACGAAGAACCTCAAGTCCTCTACTGCGACGCCTGGCTCATGGCCATCGATAAGCCCGCCGGCATGATCGTCCACGGTGACGGCACCGGCGAGCGCACGCTCGCCGACTACGCCAGCGACCTGCTGCTGGCGATGGGCGACGGCTTTGCCGCGACCGACATGCAGCCGCTCAACCGCCTGGACCGCGACACCACCGGCGTGGTGCTGTTCTCGCTCGACAAGCAGACGCAGCCCGCCTTTGACCAGATGATCATCGACCACGCCTTCGAAAAGCACTATCTGGCGCTGGCCGAGGGCAAGATCGACTGGAACGAGAAGCTCATCGACAAGCCCATCGCCCGCGACCGGCACGACAGCCGAAAGATGCGCGTCGGCGCCAGCGGCAAGCCGTCTCAAACGCGCGTGAAGGTGCTCAAGCGTCTTAAGAGCCGTCGTGGTCTGCCCACGCGCTCGTATATCGATGTCGAGTTACTCACCGGCCGCAAGCATCAGATTCGCGTGCATCTGGCGAGCGAGCGTCATCCCCTGGTAGGCGACGACCTTTACGGCACGCCACATCCCTGCGGCCTGATGCTCCACGCCCACAGCGTGTCCTTCACGCATCCCGTAACCGGCGAGCACATCCACATCGAAGCCCCGTGCCCCTGGGAGCCCTAAACCACCACAATGGGGACAGGCACCTTTGTGGTGGTTTTGCCGCAATGGCTCAGCCGCGGTCCCAAAACGTCTCGATCTGTAACAGTTAGAAACCGTTTTCCGGTCTATCTGTTACAGATTGAGACATTCAAATCCCCCTTAAGGGAAAATCTCAATCTGTAACAGTAACTCGGCAAAATCGGTCTCAGATGTTACAGATTGAGACAAAGGGACGACGCGGTTCGGAAGTATCTCGATCTGTAACACTTGGCCCACTTTTAACGGTCTAGTTGTTACAGACTTAGACAAACCGGTAGACAACAAAAGCGGCAACGCCCGTAATGGACGTTGCCGCTTTTCTATTGAGAAAACAAAATGGTTTTGGCCTTGTCCCGTCGCTAGACCGTAATGACGTTGTCCATCGACTGGTACTTGGCGGGCACCTCGCCTGCGGTAATAATCGTTGCGTCGCGGAAGTCCGCGAACTTGACGGGCGCCACCATGCCAAATTTACTGGCGTCCGAGATTACGAAGCGCTTGGCTGTATGACGCATCGAGATGCGCTTTACTTGCGCTTCCTCGATATCGGGCGCCGTGAAGCCCTGCTCGGCGGCAATGCCGTTAGAGCCCCAAAAGCCACAGTTGAAGTTGTAGCGGTCTAAGGTTGCCAAGGCATCGGGGCCAACGAGCGCCTCGGTCTCGGGTTTGAGCTCGCCGCCCAGCACCACGGTACGCATGCCGCGCAAAGCAAGGCGCTGAGCATGGAGCACGGAATCGGTCACATAGGTGACATCTTCAAGGTGTGGAAGATGCTCGATGAGCCTGAGCGTCGTCGATCCCGAGTCGATGTATACAAAGCTCTCAGGCTCCACCAGCGCCGCCGCACGGGCGCAGATACGCTCCTTGTCGTCGTTGTGCAGATCGCTGCGCTCATTGAGCGTCAGGTCGCGCGTCACGTGCGCACGCTCAAGGCTCGTCGCTCCACCGTGGACCTTGGCGATGCGGTGTGCGCGGTCGAGCGTCTGCAGGTCGCGCCGAATGGTAGACGCCGTCACACCCAGTGCCTCAGCAAGCTCTGGCACGGTAACCGAGCCAGCCTGCTGCACCATCGATACGATCGCGTTGAGCCTATCTTCCGCAAGCATCGCTTACTCCTCCTCGGGGTACACGACTCCCCAGTCGGCGCGAAGCTTGGTCATAAGCTCCATAACATCAGAAGCATAATCCAGCAGCTCGCGCTTGGAGTCGTCGCCGGCAACGGCCTTCTCAAGATCGGCCATCTCATAGCAAAGGGCGTAAGCCTCGGTGCCGGCGTTGACCTCCTCGCGGTGGCCATCCTCAGTCCACACGATGGTCGCGTGATCGGCGCGCGGATAATCGTTGACCTCGATATAGCACTTGTCGAAGCTGATGACCGAGCGCTTGGGTTGCTTGGAGTGGAGCGTGAGGCTCACCACGCCCAGCTGCTGTTCGGCATTACGGCAGACGATGCCGCCCGCAACGTCAACGCCGGTCTCGCAGGTGTTGCCCAGCGAGACAACCTCAGCGGGCTGACTTGCCATAAAGAGGCGCATGACGGACAGGGCATAAACGCCAATATCAAGCATGGCGCCACCGGCAAGGTTGCGGTTGTAGAAGCGATTGGTCAAATCACCGTACTCCTTGTAGCTGCCAAAGTTGAGTTGGGCGAGATTCATGCGGCCGAACTCACCGACATCCATGCGGCGACGCAGCTCCTGATACAAAGGCATGTGGAGCACCGTGGTGGCGTCCATGAGGGCCACGTTGTGCTCGTCGGCAATGGCGCGGGCCTCGTCAAGCTCAGCGGAATTGAGGGTAATGGCCTTCTCGCAGAGCACGTGCTTACCGGCTGCCAGAGCGGATCGCAGGTAGGTGATGTGAGTGTTGTGCGGCGTGGTGATATAGACTGCGTCAATGTTCGGATCGGCATAGAGGTCCTCGACCGTTTCATAGACCTTCTCAACGCCATACTGCTCTGCAAAAGCCTGAGCCTTGGACAGTGTGCGGTTGGCAACGCCCGCAAGCTTGCGGCCGGCAAGAGCGAGAGACTGGGCCATCTGGTTGGCGATAACACCGCAACCGATCACTGCCCAGCGGAGCTCGGGGGCCGTAAAAATATCGTTGGGGAATGGCTTGTCCTGGACCGAGGCAAATGCCACCTTAGCGGCTGCTTCGGCGTCGAGCGGAGCCTGTTTGGAATCTGCCATGATGAGCCTCCTAAGTCATCGGAAGTCCTTCATTTCTAACAACCCTATATTCGCACAATTGTGCGCGTATCTACTCGTGTTTGCGTGTTTATTTGCTTATCGGTCTATATTTTGCCATGTTTGGCAGATGTCTGTGCGGATATGCGCATTATCGCGCAAGGCTATGCGCATAAATGCGCATACGACGATCCTTGTGAAACATTAAGGAACGAACACCATAGCCATAAAAGACAGAGTAGGCTGTATTACTCCACCCCTCTGGGGGCACCAGACATCAAAGGACCGTCCCAAACTGCCGGCACATAGGGACTGTCCCCAACGACTGGTCATTTAAGTCTGCCCCCAATGAATGGTCCCCAATAAATGCCAAGCGACTTCCACTCATTTAAGTCTGTCCCCAATGAGTATGGGCATTTCCACGGCACTCATTTAAGTCCGTCCCCAATGAGTAGGGATAGAAAAAAGCCCGGGTGCCTTGGCATCCGGGCTTTTGCTAGCAACTTGATGTTGCGAGCAGCTTAGAACTTGTGGCCGCACTTCTTGCAGACGCGCAGCTTGTTCTTGCCGTCCTTCTCGTGACCGACGCGGGTAACCTTACCGCACTCGGGGCAGACGAGATTGACGTTGGAGGCGTCGATGGGAGCCTCCTGCGAAACGATGCCGCCCTGCTGGTTGGCAGCGTTGGGCTTGACGGCCTTCTTGACGACCGAAACGCCCTCGACAACGACCTTGTTCTCGGCAGGGAGAGCACGCAGGACAACGCCCTGCTTGCCGCGATCCTTACCAGAGAGAACCTGGACCTTATCGCCCTTCTTGATATACATATATCTCCCCTAACTACAGGGTCTCGGGAGCGAGCGAGACGATCTTCATGTACTTCTTGTCACGAAGCTCGCGAGCGACGGGCCCGAAGATACGGGTGCCGACAGGCGAACCATCGTTGTTGATGACAACGCAGGCGTTCTCATCAAAGCGAATGTAGGAGCCATCCTTGCGGCGGATCTCCTTAACGGTGCGAACGACGACGCAACGGACAACGTCCTTCTTCTTGACGTTGGCGCCAGGGGTAGCCTCCTGGACAGCACCGATGAACACATCGCCGATGCCTGCATAACGACGCTTGGAACCGCCAAGCACCTTGATGCAGCGAATCTTGCGAGCGCCGGAGTTGTCGGCGACGTTCAGCATGGTTTGCATCTGAATCATGGTAGATGTTCCTCCGAACTAAGAACCGAAGAGAGGTGCGCAGCCTTTATGCGGCCCGTGGTATGCAAGCCAGGCATACGCACATCTTCGGAAACGTACAAGTCGTAAGAGCGACTGCTTATTTAGCGCGCTCGACGACCTCGATGAGGCGCCAACGCTTCATCTTGGACATAGGACGGGTCTCCATAACGCGGACGGTGTCGCCCACGCCAGCCGTGCACTCCTCGTCGTGAGCGTGCAGCTTCTTGGAGCTGGTCATCATCTTGCCGTACTTGGGGTGACGCTTGCGCTCGGTGATGGTGACAACAATGGTCTTCGCACCGGAGACGGAGGTAACGACACCCGTACGGACCTTACGCGAGTTACGCGAATCAGTCATGTTCTCTCCTTAGGTCCTACTCGGCGACAGCGGACTTCTCCGCTGCGATCTCGCGGGCGCGCTGCTCCGTGAGGACGCGAGCGATGTCCTTCTTCACGGTGTTGACGCGAGCGGTGTTGTCCAGCTGGCTGGTGGCCATCTGGAAACGAAGGTTAAAGAGCTCGGCGCGCATTTCCTTCAGCTTCTCAACGAGCTGAGCGTCCGAGAGCTCACGAATCTCTGCGGGCTTCATTAGTTCTCCTCCTTGGCGGCGGCGGCGTCCTCAGCAGCCCACTTGGCCTCGAGAGCGGCCTCCTCAGCCATCTCCTTCTCGATGCGCTGCTCAGCGTTCTTGGCAGCAACAATCTTGGTCTTGATGGGAAGCTTGTGCTGTGCAAGACGCAGAGCCTCGCGAGCGACCTCCTCGGGCACGCCCTTGACCTCGAACATGATGCGGCCGGGCTTGACGACGGCCACCCACTCCTCGGGGTTACCCTTACCAGAACCCATGCGAGTCTCGGCAGGCTTCTTGGTGATGGGCTTATCGGGGAAGATCGTGATGTAGACACGACCGCCACGCTTCATGTAGCGGGTCATGGCAATACGAGCGGCCTCGATCTGACGGTTGGTGATCCAATGGGCCTCGAGAGCCTGGATACCAAACTCGCCGAAATGCAGCTCGGTATTACCCTTGGCCTGGCCCTTCATGGAGCCACGCTGCACCTTGCGGTGAAGAATACGCTTAGGGGCAAGCACTACTGACCCCTCCTCTCGGAGTTACGACGACGAGGACGGGAAGAGCCCTCGAGTGCAGGGTTGGGAACAGGCTGGCCCGGGAGCTTCTCGCCCAGGTAGATCCAGACCTTCACGCCGCAAGCGCCCATGGTGGTGCTGGCGACAGCCGTGCCGTAGTCGATCTTGGCACGGAGGGTGTGCAGAGGCACGCGACCCTCGCGGTACCACTCACGACGGCCCATCTCGGCACCGCCGAGACGACCGGAGCACTGGATACGGATACCCTTAGCGCCGGCCTTGCGGGCGGACTGGACAGCCTTGCGCATAGCGCGACGGAAGGCAACGCGGCCCTCGAGCTGCTCGGCGATAGACTGAGCAACGAGGTTGGCGTCGAGCTCGGGGCGCTTGATCTCGACAACGTCGACGGAGAGCTGGCCCTTGGAGACGCCAGCGACCTTCTCGAGCTCGGTGCGGAGGGTATCGATCTCGGCACCCTTCTTACCGATGACAACGCCGGGGCGAGCGGTGAGGATGATGACCTTCACCTTGTCGCCAGCGCGCTCAATCTCGACGCGGGAGACAGCTGCGCGGGAAAGACGCTTCTCGAGGTACTTGCGGATCTCGAGATCGTTACCGAGGGTCTTAGCGTAATCCTTCTCTGCGAACCAGCGGGAGCGCCAGTTCTCGGTGATGCCAAGACGGAAGCCGGTGGGGTAGACTTTCTGACCCATACAGCTTTACGCCTCCTTTCGAGGAGCAACGACGACGGTGATGTGGGAAGTACGCTTCAGAATGCGAGAAGCGGAACCCTTGGCGCGGGGACGGATGCGCTTAAGCGTCGGACCCTCGTCAACATAGGCAGCGGCGACAACCAGGTTGTCGGCACGCAGACCGTTGTTGTTCTCGGCGTTCGCAACGGCGGAACGGAGAACCTTCTCGACATCCACGGCGACGGCGCGGTCGCAGAAGTGGAGGATGTCGAAGGCCTGAGCGACAGGCTTGCGGCGGATCAGATCGACCACCAGGCGGGCCTTGCTGGGGGAAACACGCACGTACTTAGCGACGGCGCGAACCTCGGTGGCCTCAGTTTCAATAGACTTAGTTGCCATTTACGGTTAACCCCCTATTTGGCCTTGTGGCCACGGAACGTACGAGTCGGCGCGAACTCGCCGAGCTTGTGACCAACCATGGACTCGGTAACATACACGGGCACATGCTTGCGGCCGTCGTGGACGGCGATGGTGTGACCAACCATCTCGGGGAAGATGGTGGACGCGCGGGACCAGGTCTTCACGACGTCCTTCTTGCCAGCCTCGTTCATCGCGGTGATACGCGAGAGAAGGCGAGTCTCCACGAACGGGCCCTTTTTGAGACTTCTGCTCATAAGTGCTTTCTCCTAAAACTCGGTATCCGAAATTACTTCTTACGGCGACGAATGATGTGCTGGTTCGAGACCTTCTTCTTCTTGCGCGTACGAAGGCCCTTCGTCGGCTTACCCCAGGGGGTAACAGAGGGACGACCAGAGGTGTGGTTCTTGCCCTCGCCACCGCCGTGCGGGTGGTCGACAGGGTTCATGACGGTACCGCGGACGGTCGGGCGCACGTTCATGTGACGCTTACGGCCGGCCTTGCCGATGACGATGTTGGCGTGATCGGCGTTGCCGACCTCACCAACGGTGGCGCGGCAGGTAACGAGGATGCGGCGCATCTCGGAGGAAGGCATACGGACGATAGCGTACTTGCCCTCCTTACCCATCAGCTGGCAGGAGTTACCGGCGGAACGGGCGATAGCGGCGCCCTTGCCCGGCTGGAACTCGACGGCGTGGATGAGCGTACCGACGGGGATGTCGGCGAGGGGCAGAGCGTTGCCCGGCTTGATGTCGGCGTCAGAACCGGACATGATGGTCTGACCGACCTCGAGGCCCTTGGGGGCCAGGATGTAGCGCTTCTCACCGTCAGCGTAGTGCAGCAGAGCGATGCGAGCGGAACGGTTCGGATCGTACTCGATCGTGGCAACCTTGGCGGGCACGCCGTCCTTGTTGCGCTTGAAGTCGATCACGCGGTAACGACGCTTCACGCCGCCGCCCTGGTGGCGGGTGGTGATGCGGCCGTTGTTGTTACGACCGGCCTTCTTGGGCAGGGGCTCGAGAAGAGACTTCTCGGGCTTGGTGCAGGTGATCTCAGAGAAATCGGAGATCGTCTGCCAACGCCTACCAGCGGAGGTCGGCTTAAGGTGCTTTACAGCCATTACAATCCCTTTCAATAGGAATCCGTTAGCCATCGCAGACAGGGATTCGAGGTTCTGCCTCGGGTGCAATGACACCGGACGTATACACGGTTCCGGGCGTGTCCATTTTATACGCCCGAAACCTTGAGCTCTCGCCTCCCCTATTTGGGAGGCATGAGCTCACTCAACAGCAGCGAGTCTTAGGCCTGGTTGCCAAAGACCTCGATGGTGTCGCCCTCGGCCAGCGTGACGATGGCCTTCTTCCAAGAACGGGTCTTGCCGGCGACATAGCGCACGCGCTTGGTCTTGGGCTTGACCGTCAAGGTGTTCACGCGAACGACCTTGACGCCGAAGATCTCCTCGACAGCGTCCTTGATCTGATACTTGTTAGCATCCTTGGCGACCTCGAACGTGTACTTGTTCTGCTCCATGCCGGAGAAGGAACGCTCGGACACGATCGGACGGATGATGATCTCGTGGGCGGTCATTTATGCAAGCACCTCCCCGAAGTGAGCGGCGATGTCGGCGGGCATCAGCACAGCGTTGTTGTTGACGAGATCGTAGGTGTTGGCCTCGTCAGCGGTGATGATGAACGTCTTGGGAATATTGCGGAACGACAGGTAGGCGTTAACGTCCTCATCGCGAACGATGATGGTCAGACGCTTGCCCTCAAGGCCAAGAGCCTTGAGCATGGCGACGGCAGCCTTGGTGGAAGGCTTCTCGAAGCCGTAGTCGTCGACGAGCACGAGCTCGCCATCGGCCAGCTTGGCGGACAGCGCGGAGCGCATAGCCAGCTTGACCTCCTTGTTGTTCATACGCTTAGCGTAGGAACGGGGCTTGGGGGCGAAGACAACGCCACCGTGACGCCACTGGGCAGCACGGATGGAACCCTGGCGGGCACGGCCGGTGCCCTTCTGACGCCAAGGCTTCTTGCCGCCACCGGAAACCTCAGAGCGGCCCTTAGCAGACTGGGTGCCCTGACGCCAAGAGGCCATCTGGCACTTGACGATGTGGTGCATAACGTGGATGTTCGGCTCGATGCCGTACACCTCAGCGGCGAGCTCGGCCTCGGCGACCTTCTTGCCCTCGCTGTTCTTTACTTCAAACTTTGCCATTTAAGTGTTCTCCTTGGTATGACGCTGGGCTAAATGGGCTGGGCCCTTAGGCCATACGGATGGCGACGAGACCATTCTTGGCACCCGGGACAGCGCCCTTGACCAAGATGAGGTTCTGCTCGGCATCGATGCGGACAACGGAAAGGTTCTTGACGGTAACGCGCTCGTTACCCATGTGACCGGCCATCTTGACGCCCTTGAGGACGCGCGCAGGATAGGCGCACTGACCGATAGAACCGGGGTGACGCTGGAAGTGAGAACCATGCGTCATAGGACCGCGGCGCTGACCCCAGCGCTTGATGCGACCCTGGAAGCCCTTACCCTTGGAGGTACCGATGACGTCGACCTTCTCGACATCAGCGAAATCAGCGACGGTGACGACCTCGCCGACCTTGTGCTCCTCGCCGTTCTCGACGCGGACCTCACGAAGGAAACGGACAGGCTCGACGCCAGCCTTGGCGAAGTGACCAGCCATGGGCTTGTTCACGTTCTTGGCCTTGATGTCGCCGAAACCGATCTGGACGGCGTCATAGCCGTCGGTTGCCTGAGTTTTAACCTGCGAGACAGCGCAGGGGCCAGCCTGGATGACCGTGACGGGAACGACGTTATCGTTCTCGTCCCAAACCTGGGTCATGCCAATCTTGCGGCCGAGAATCATGCTGATCAAGATATGATCCCAACTCTCGCGTGGTCTTGGGACAATGCGTACACCACCGAGCGTACGCCCCTAGAGGACCACTACTTACACGACGTGCTCCCCAGCCTTGTATTGCGTCCGGACTACCTGACAACCCTATTAAGCAGGCATTTTGTCCAGCCAGAATACTCCCCTGGTTTCACACAGCTGTTTAGTATACACGGCTGCGGGCGTATCCATCGAGATTCATATTTCACTCACATTGTTTACGCAGGTAAAGTGCGTGGAGTCGCCTGGGCTTGGCAGAGGGGCGGCGAAATATATTAAGTTTCCTGCTCTACAGTCCTGCGCAAGACGGAAAGCACATTAAGTGCTTTCCTTTGCGTGCGGAACTCGCGACAAACTTAATATATTTCGCCGCCCCTCTGCCAAGCTCGGGAGACGACACGTTAATGTCTGCTAAACCTTGCTCGCTCAGCTAATTACTTTGTTGAGGGTCCACTATTTGCTGGAGGGAAAACTTGCATTGCATTGGCTCGCCTTCTGCTTGTGGCTTTTCCTCGTCAAAATCGAAGATCATGATGGCGCAGTTGGGGAGTTTTGTTGGGAGCTCAAAGTCCGCTGGGGCGGCAGCCTTGATGAATTGGCGGCTGGCGCTGCCGTGGCTTACTGCTAGGAGGGTTTCGATGCCCTCGGAGCCCATGAGATTGGTGAGGGTGCCTACCATACGTTCTTGCAGCGCGCGGCTTCCTTCTCCTCCGAAGGGGACCAGGTCCTCGCCCGGGTCCCAGACATCGGTGGGCAGGGCGTCGTGGGGGCCTTCTTCGAAGGTACCGTAGCTGCGCTCGATGATGCCTTCGCAGGGCTCGACTGCTACGTCCGGGCCGAGGAGTTCGGTTGCGACGAGACTTGCCGTATCCATGGCTCGACCTAAGGGCGAAGAGACCACTTTGTCTGGAACGACGCCGTGGTCCTTGAGCCATGTGGCTGCCATTCCCGCTTGCTTGCGGCCCAGGTCGGTCAACGGAGAATCGCAGCGGCCCTGGACCAGCTTTTTGACGTTGAACTCAGTTTGACCGTGGCGGAGTAGATATAGCTTCTTCATGCTCTCCCCTTCTGCATCAGTTGCTTTATCGGCTCGGCCCTACTCGTGGGTATGACCGACATAGTCCTCGTCGATCGTAATCTTGGCGACCGACTTGGGATATTCCGATTCGACCCGTTGTGCCAGCGTGTGCTTTACGTCTTCGGCACTCATCTGCAGATCCGAGGGTCGCACGCAGTCAAATATCACATTGGTGTGCGTGGGGCCCGGCACGCAGCGCAGATCGTGAATCGAAAGGCGGCTATCAATCTCCTGAGCCATGGCGTTGATGCGCAGGCGCATGCTCGCCACTTTGGTGTCATCGGTCACGATGGGGTCGTAATGGAGCGTGACAATCATGCCGTCTTCGTTCCTAAACGCCTGCTCAATATTGTCGAGCGTGTCATGGCTTTTTCAGCGGGCTGGCCTCGGCTGCCATCTCGGCGTGAGCGCTTGCGAACTTCCTGCCCGGGCCGTAGTCGTGAACCATCAAATCGTGAACGCCCAAAACGCCGGGGTAGCTCATGATCTTGTCTCGAATGTGCTTGACCAGCTTAGGATCGGGCGCCTGGCCCAAAAGCGGGCTCACCGTATCCTGGATAAGCTCAAAGCCGCTCCAGCCAATATAGGCGCCAACGGCAAGGCCGACCCATGCGTCAAGATTGATGTGCGTCACCTGCGAAACAATTGCGCACGCCAGCACAGCACCCGTGGCTAGGACATCGTTCTTTGAGTCCTGAGCGGTCGCATGCAGCGTCTCGGACTCAATACGATCGCCGAGTTTTTGGTTGAGGGCCGCCATCCACAGCTTAACGACCATCGAAAGCGCAAGGACTGCCACCAGGGCAAGCGAGAACTCGACAGGTTCGGGGTGGATGATGCGCTCCACCGAGGACTTTACCAGTTCGAGGCCAATGAGCAGCACGAGCGCCGCCACGACTAGACCCGAGAGGTACTCGTAGCGACCGTGGCCGTAAGGATGCTCGGGGTCGGCCGGCTTGGTCGCCAGCTTAAAGCCCAGCACGCTCACGATGTTCGAGCTGGCATCGGACAGGTTGTTCATGGCATCTGCCACGATCGAAACCGAACCCGACAGCACGCCAATTGCACCCTTCGCAGCGCATAGTGCCACATTGGCGAGAATACACACCATGCCCGTCAACGTACCCACGCGTGCACGGTCGCCCTGCGCACGCTTAACAATCCACTCGACCATCTATATCCGCCCCCACGGTACTACCTATATATCTATTGCTCAAACGGATTGTAGTGTAGCCACTTTGTCCTCCAGATACAAAAAGGCCGCAGCCCACACGGACCACGGCCTTGGAATGTGGCAAAGGAATCGTCCTTGTGTCGCACAGGTTTACGCGCTTACTTCGGCCACGCTCTTCGAGGTTTCGGGTGAATCGGCTCCGTCTTCTGCCGCCTGCCCCTTCGCCGGCACCACGCCAAAGCAGTAGCTCAGCGCCGCAGACACCGCAAATGCCACACCGCCGGCAGCGCAGCACCACAGCAGGTTCGAGATGCCACCCGTGGCAAAGCCAATGACCATGAGGACATTCGTCATGCCGATGGTATAGGCCGTAACGTGGCCCACGGCCGCAACAAGGCCTCCGACGGCGCCGCCAATGGCCATGCACGTCAGGCACCTGCCATATTTAAGGCCGCAACCGTACAGCGCCGGCTCGCTTACGCCGCCAAGAACGCCCGAGATCGAATAGCCCAGCATGAGCGCCTTCTCGTCCGTATCCGCAACGCAGAGCGACGCACCAAAGGGCATACCCCAAACGGCGAACGTTGCCATCGTCGCGGCGATCAGGATGCACGAATCCGTTCCCACACTCATAAACTGCGCATAGGCGAGCGATAGGACAACGTTGCTGACGCCCGCGATCTTAAGAAACTCCCAGCCCGCGGCAAGCCCCATGAGCGTGAGCAGCGACACGATGCCACCGGAATTGCCAAGCATAAACATAAGCTGGCCCAACAGCATACCCAGATAGCTGCCCGCCGGCGCCGTAATGCACAGCGAAACCGGAACCATGACAAGCATGGTCGCAAACGGAACAAACGAAAACGCCACGGCCTTAGGGATAACGCGCGAAAAGAAACACTCCACTCGCCATAGCAAGGGCACCGAGATGAGAACCGGAATAACAGTCGTCGTGTAATCGTTGACCGGCGCGGGAAGCAGACCATACACGGAAGTCATCGATGCCCCCGTCGTCGATGCGGCATCGACGAGCTTAAGCAGATCGGGCGCAATCAATACGCCGCCCAGCATCATGCCCAGCTGCTCCGAGCAACCGAGCTGGCGGGCGGCCGCCCAACCAAGATAAATGGGCAAAAAGTAGTAGCCGGCGTTATAAAGCCAACTGTAGAACAGGCGATAGATTTCGGAATCGGCAGACCACAGGCCCAGCATGCCTTCGCCCATAATGACGGCGACGGTGCGGAACAACGCTGCGCAGACAATAAACGGCAGCGCCGACATCATGCTTTTGGACAGATAGTCCACCACGGCCGTGGCGTTTGATGAAACCGTCGTTGTAAACGAGGTGTTAGAAACTTGCGACATGGAACGCCTTTCCCAATGTGACATGCGGGCTGCCCCTTGTCACATCGTGCGGTACTGACCGATTGTGCGGTACTTTTCATAGCGGAGGTTTGTGAGGGTGGCGTCGTCGAGCTGCCCAAGCGTATCGAAGGCATCAAATGCCGAAGACATGACGGCACCGGCGATCTCCTCATGCGACAGGCCCCTATCGTCGACAATGCCGTCGATGATGCCGAGCGCCAACAGATCGGGGGCCGTGAGCTTCAGCGCCTCGGCGGCCTCATCCGCACGCTCCGTATCCTTCCACAGGATCGACGCGCAGGCCTCGGGACTCACGACCGAATAGGCCGAGCTCGAGAGCATCAGGATGCGGTCGGCCACGGATAGCGCCAGCGCGCCACCAGAGCCGCCCTCGCCTGTCACCACCGAGACAATCGGCGTCTTAAGGCCGCTCATCTCCATGAGATTCTGGGCAATCGCCTCGCCCTGGCCGCGCTCCTCGGCACCGATGCCGCAAAACGCGCCCGAAGTATCGACCAGGCACAGAACCGGTCGACCAAACTTTTCGGCCTGACGCATAAGGCGACGCGCCTTGCGGTAGCCCTCGGGATGCGCCATGCCAAAGTTGCGGCGGATACGCTCTTTGGTCGTGGTGCCGCGCTCGATGGCGATAACCGTTACGGGGCGTCCGTCTTTCCAGCCAATGCCAGCCAACACAGCGGCGTCGTCGCCAAAGTAACGGTCGCCGTGCAGCTCAACGAATCCGTCGAGGCCCAGCGAGATCATCTCACCCGCCGTGGCGCGATCTGCCGAGCGGGTCTGCTTGACAATCTCGAGCGCGGTTTTTGGTGCCGCCGAGCGCTTAAACAAGTGTCCCAGCTTTTTGCCGCGGCGACCCGTATGCACGATCTCATGCGGTGCCCCCAGGCCGGGCGCGTGCCCTTCGTGCAGCGCCAACAGCTCGCCTACCGTGAGCGCAATCTCGCCACGCGGAACAACGGCATCGCAAAAGCCGTGCTCCAGCAAAAACTCGGAGCGCTGGAATCCCTTGGGCAGGCGCTTGTGCATGTTCTGCTCGATCACGCGCGGGCCGGCAAATGCCGTCAGGGCATCGGGCTCGGCCAGGATAATGTCGCCCTCCATGGCAAAGCTCGCGGTCACGCCGCCAGTCGTGGGGTCGGTGAGCACCGTGATATACAGGCCGCCCGCCTCGCTGTGGCGCCTAACCGCCGCAGAAATCTTGGCCATCTGCATAAGCGATGTCACACCCTCTTGCATGCGCGCACCGCCCGAAACGGTAAAGCCGACAACTGGCAATCCCATCTCGGTCGCACGCTCAAATGTGCGACAGATCTTCTCGCCCACCACGGAACCCATCGAGCCCATCATAAAGTTGGCATCCATAAAGAAGAGCGCCGTATCGCAACCGCAGATTTTGCCCCTGCCGCACACAACGGCATCGCGCTCGCCCGAACGCTCGACCGCGCCCTTGAGCTTGTCGGCATAACCGGGAAACGAGAGGAAGTCCTCCGACGCCAGATTAGCATCCCATTCCTCAAACGTGCCCTCGTCGACCGTCATGCGCATGCGCGCGCGACCGCTCACGCGAAAGTGTTTGCCGCAACGAGGACAGACCTCGAGGTTGTCGTGCAGGCGTGCCTCATCGATCACACGGCGGCACCCCGGGCACTTGATAAACACGTGGCGCGCGGGAAACTCGGCGCACGACTCGGTCATCGGCCCCTCAAGGACATTGACCGTCTTCGCTTTTCTATTCATCAGCATAGAGATGCCCCATCAGATCGGTGTGGTACATGCCCGACAAGAACTCATCGTTTGCCAGCACGTCGAGCTGCAGTTCGCTGTTTTCGCTCACGCCCTCAATCACGAGCTCGCCCAGGGCCGAGCGCATCTTGCGAATGGCGCCGTCACGCGTGGGCGCACACACGATGAGCTTGCCGAGCATGGAGTCGTAGTACGGCGGAACTGTCGCACCGGTGAACATGGCCGAATCCCAGCGCACGCGCGGACCACCCGGTACACGCAACGCGGTGACCGTTCCGCATGACGGCAGAAAGTCCGGCGTTTCGGCATTGATGCGGCACTCCATGGCGTGGTTGCGGACCGGCATGTCCTCCTGCTCAAAGGGCAAAGGCTGGCTGGCCGCCACGCGCAGCTGCCACTTGACCAAGTCGGTATCGGTCACAAACTCCGTAACCGGATGCTCCACCTGCAAGCGCGTGTTCATTTCCATAAAGTAGAAATTGCCGTCGTCCGAATACAGGAACTCGATGGTACCGGCTCCTTCGTAGCCGACGGCACGAGCCAGGTCACGCGCCGCCTTGTGCATGCGAGCACGAATGTCGTCGTGTCCGTCGAGGCACGGCGCGGGGCTCTCCTCGATCAGCTTTTGGTTGCGACGCTGCACCGAGCACTCGCGCTCGCCGAGCGAAAACACATGGCCCTGCTTATCGGCCATAATCTGCACCTCAACGTGGTGGGCCGGCGCGACGAACTTCTCCATGTAGCACTCGCCGTCGCCAAAAACGGCCTCGCCCTCGGCACGCGCCTCGATGAACGCCTTTGCCGCGTCTTCCACGCACTCGACCTTGCGAATGCCGCGACCGCCGCCACCTGCACGCGCCTTGATGAGCACGGGGCAGCCAATGCGCTCGGCCTCGGCCGTCGCCTCCTCGGGACTTTTGAGCAAATCGCAGCCCGGCACGATGGGTACGCCCGCCGCGGCAGCCGTTCGGCGTGCGGCATCCTTGTCGCCCATGCTGTCGATGACCTCGGCCGAGGGACCGACAAACGCCAGACCGTATTTGTCGCAGTCGCGCACGAAGCTCGCCTTCTCGGAAAAGAAACCGTAGCCAGGATGGATCGCCTTTGCCCCCGACTTCACGGCACAGGTGAGCACGGCATCGTCGTTGAGGTAGCTCTCGGCAAGACGCGGGCCGCCGATGCAATACGCCTCGTCGGCAAGCTGCACGTGCAGCGCGTCCGCATCGGCCGTGGAATAAACGGCGACGGTCTTGATGCCCATATCGCGGCACGCGCGGATAACACGGACCGCGACTTCGCCGCGGTTGGCGATGAGCACTTTGTCGAACATGAAGCCTTCCTTAACTTTCGTGCATGAGTGCAAAAGACATATCGGCGCGGCAGCAAACCTCACCGTTGACGCTCGCAGTACCCGTCGCAAAGCGGAACGGCCCGCGCGCACGCGTGATGGAGCACACCAGATCCACCGTGTCGCCCGGGCGCACCGGACGCTTAAAGCGCACCTTGTCCAGACTCGTGTAGAACGGCGTCGCGCCGCGCGCCTCCTCATCGCCCATCAGCAGCACGCAGCAGTTCTGGGCGAGCATCTCGCACTGAATCACGCCGGGAACGACCGGGTTTCCCGGAAAATGTCCCTGCAAAAAGTACTCGTCGCCTGTAATCGTGATCTTGCCGTGGGCCTCGTCGCCCACCAGCTCGGCTTCGTCGAGCAAAAGCATCGGCTCGCGATGCGGTAATAGCTTCTTGAGCTCTTCTTTGTTCATGGATATCACCTATCCGATCCTCATGAGGCAGCTGCCAAACTCCACGAGGTCGCCGTCGGCCACGCAGATCTCGAGCACCTCACCGTCTGCCTCGGCCGTCACCTCGTTGAGAACCTTCATGGCCTCGATGATGCAGAGGGTCTCGCCGGCCTTGACCTTGGAGCCCACGCGCACAAACGGCTCGTCGCCCGGCGCAGGGGCAGCATAGAAGACGCCCACCATGGGAGCAGCCACCTCGGTGCCCTTGGGCTCCGGCGCGGCGGCAGGTGTCTGCGTGGCGGGTTCCGGTGCGGCAGGCGCGACTGTGGGAGCTGCAACTTGAGCGGCCACGGCACCCGGCATAGGCACGGGCACGGCAACCGGCTGCGCGGCACTCGCGCGCTCGAGTTCGACCGCGGTGCCATCGGGCTCCTCAACACGTACGCGCGTAAGGCCGCGGTCCTCCATCACATCGGCTATCTCGGCAAGTCTTTTGGAATCCATGCTCTAGCTCCTCGTATATCTACGCAGCGCGATGGCGGCGTTGTGCCCGCCAAAGCCCAGGTTGGTCGAAAGCGCCCAGGTAAGGTCGGCGCGAACCGCTCGATTAGGCGTGTAATCAAGATCGCAGGCGGGATCGGGCGTGTGGTAGTTAATGGTCGGGGGCACCACGCCCTGCTCGAGCGCCATGGCACAGGCCATGACCTCGATGGCACCCGTGGCACCGATCATGTGCCCGGTCATCGACTTGGTCGACGAGACGTGCGCGGCGCGTGCCGCGTCCTCGCCGAGCGCCCGCTTAATGCCTGTCGTCTCGGACGAATCGTTGAGCTTGGTCGAGGTGCCGTGGGCGTTGATGTAGAGACCCTCGGAAGGCTTGACGTCGCCCTCGGCTACCGCCAGCGATATCGCACGGGCAATGCCGGCGGCATCGGGGTCGGGGCTCGTAATGTGATAGGCATCATCGGTGTTGCCGTAGCCCACGACCTCGGCATAAATGTGCGCACCGCGCGCCTGCGCATGCTCCATGCTCTCGAGTACCAGCACGCAGGCGCCCTCACCCATCACAAAGCCATCGCGGTCTGCGTCGAACGGGCGGCAGGCCGTCGCGGGATCGGGGTTGGTGGTCAATGCGCGGCAGGACGTAAAGCCTGCAACGGCATCGGGGATAATGGCCGCCTCGGCACCGCCCGCGAGGATCGCGTCGGCATAGCCGTGCTTGATAGCACGGAACGCCTCGCCCACCGCATGGGCCGAGGTCGCGCAAGCAGTCACGACTGGCAGGGTCGGTCCCTTTGCCTTGTGGCGGATCGCGATATTGCCCGAAGCCATGTTGGGGATCATCATCGCAATCATATAGGGCGATGCGCGGCGAGGTCCACGATCGGCGATCGTGTGGACGTTGTCGACGAGCGTCGTCATGCCGCCCACGCCCGAGCCCACGTAGACGCCCAGACGCTCACGATCGATGGCGCCTTCGACATCAAAGCCCGCATCGTGCATTGCCTCGTCCGAAGCCGCCATCGCAAACTGAACGCAGGGGTCGAGATGCTTGGCGTCACGCTTGCCAAAGTACTCGTTGCCGTCAAAGCCCTTGACTTCGGCCGCCACCTTGACGGTAAACGCATCGGTATCGAAGTGCGTGATCGGGCCGATGCCGCACGTGCCGGCACACATGGCCGCCCAGGTGGCAAGCGCGGTGTTGCCGAGCGGCGATACGGCACCGATGCCGGTGATTGCAACTCTCTGTTCCATCATGGTCTCCTCATCCAAGCCGTTCTTCGGCCCTGGTTTCTACATCGCCATTCCGCCGTCGACGCGCACGACCTCGCCCGTAATGTAAGCAGCCGCATCGCTCGCTAAAAAGCGCACCACGCCGGCCACTTCCTCGGGACGTGCCATGCGCTTAAGGGGAATCTGTTCCTCGGTTGCCGTACGCACCTTCTCCGAGAGCTTTGCCGTCATATCTGTCTCGACAAACCCGGGGGCGACCGCGTTCGCTCGTACGCCACGAGGCGCAAGCTCGCGCGCCACCGCCTTGGTAAGCCCTATCACGCCCGCCTTGGAAGCAGCGTAGTTGGCTTGCCCGGCATTGCCCATCAGGCCCACGACCGAGCTCATGTTGACGACGCAACCGCCGCGCTGGCGCATAAAGGTCTTGGTGAGCGCGCGCGTCATATTGAATGTTCCCTTGAGATTGACATCGAGCACGCGATCGAATGCGTCATCGCCCATGCGCATGAGCAGGCCATCGCGGGTGATGCCGGCGTTGTTGACGAGCGCCCAAATGGAACCAAAGTCGTTGAGGACCGCTTCCACGCACGCGTTGACAGCAGCGGGATCGGCCACGTCGCATTGATATGCGCGTGCCGTGGCGCCAACCGCCTCACAGGCTTCGCACGTCTCGCGCGCCGCATCGACGCTGCCGGCATAGACGACGGCGATATCAAAGCCGTCCTCCGCCAGACCGACAGCGCAGGCGCGGCCGATACCCCGCGAGCCGCCCGTGACCAGTGCCACGCGACGTGAGTCGTTGCGCTCGAGCGCGCCATTGTTCAAGTTGCCCATGTCATTCCTTTCGGGTTACAGCCCTGTGGACTATGCGAGCTCGTCGGCAATAGCTGCGACCTGCTCGGCCGTTTCGCACGAATACACGCGAGCGTCGCTCAGCGTACGCTTGACCAGGCCCGACAGCGTTTTGCCGGGGCCGACCTCAATAAACGTGTCGATGCCCTGATCCTGCAGCGCATGCAGGGTGTCAACCCAGCGCACGGCATGGCTCACCTGGTTGGCCAAGACATCCGATGCTGCTCGCGGGTCCGCCGGATAGGGCGCCGCCGTCATGTTTGCCATGACCGAAATCAGCAGCGAAGACGGCGCGTGGCCGGCTTGGATATACGTCGCCAGCCCCTCAGTCGCCTCGGCCATATAGGGGCTATGAAATGCACCCGACACCGCGACTTTCATAGCGCGGCCGCCAGCCTCTTTTACTAGGACGTCGAGCTCCTGCAGCGCCTCGGGCGCTCCGGCAACAACCGTCTGCTGCGGGCTGTTGTAGTTGACCGGCCAGCAGTCCTCGCCGGCCTGCGCAGCCAGGTTCTCGACTTGCGCCGCATCGAGCTTAATGACGGCGCGCATGCCGCCCGGATGGCGCTCAGCAGCCGCGGCCATCAATGCCGCGCGCTCACACACGAGCTCAAAGCCCGCTCGCGTATCGAACGCCCCCGCAAAGGTGAGCGCAGCGACCTCGCCCAGCGAGAATCCCGCACAGGCGGCAGGCACCACGCCGCGCTCGCGCAGTGCGGCAGCCGCTGCCAGGTCGTGAACAAACACGCAAGGCTGCGTGTTCTCGGTCTGCGAGAGCTCCTCCTTGGAGGCGCTTCGGCACTGCTCACTGGTTCCCGGACGCACCTCGTCGGCGATCGCGAACACCTCGGCAGCCGCCGGCGATGCTTCGATCAGGTCGACACCCATCGCGGGGTGCTGGGCACCCTGGCCGGCGAACAGAAACGCTACGCTACCCATGCGGACGCACCCTTCAGGACGCGCTCGGCGCCATCGACCAGATCGTCAACGATTTCACGCGCGCTCTGGCGCTCGTTGACCATGCCGGCAATCTGTCCACACAAAAACGAACCCTCTTCGTAATTGCCGTCCTTGGCGGCCTTACGCAGCGCACCGGTTCCCATAGCACCGAGCTCCTCGGAGCTTGCGCCCGCCGCCTCGTTCTTGGCATACGCGTTGGTGAAGGGGCTCTTAAGCGCACGCACCGGATGTCCCGTCGAGCGACCGGTCGCGCACGTCGAGGTGTCGTTGGCCTTCAGGACCATCTCCTTGTACTGCTCCGATACGGTGCACTCGCCTGCGACCAGAAAGCGCGTACCCACCTGCACGCCGGCGGCGCCCAGCATAAAGGCGGCCGCCACGCCGCGGCCGTCGGCAATACCGCCGGCGGCCACGACGGGAATGTCGACCGCATCGACGACCTGCGGCACCAGTGCCATCGTCGAGGTCTCGCCAATATGGCCGCCCGATTCGGTGCCCTCGGCAACAATCGCCGTGGCTCCACGACGTGCCACGAGGCGCGCCAGCGCCACCGAGGCAACGACCGGGATGACCTTGATACCCGCCTCGTTCCACGCCTTCATGTACTTGGCGGGATTGCCGGCACCCGTCACGACGACCGGCACCTGCTCGTCGATCACAACCTGCGCGACCTCGTCGGCAAACGGACTCATGAGCATAACGTTGACGCCAAAGGGCTTATCCGTCCTGGCGCGCAGCTCGTGAATCTGGTCGCGAAGCCAGTTGGCGTCGGCGTTCATGGCCGCGATAATCCCTAAGCCGCCCGCCTCGGACACTGCGGACGCCAACGAGGCGTCGGCAATCCAGGCCATACCGCCCTGGAACACGGGCTTTTCGATGCCGAGCAGATCGCAGAGAGGAGTCTTGAGCATCTCTACTTCTCCAATGCCGCCTCGACCGTATCGGCGAACTCGCCGACCGTCTTGGGGTTCTCCTCGGTATCGAGCTGGATGCCAAACTCGTCCTCGACGGCGACGAGGATCTCGACGGTGCCCAGACTGTCGAGACCAATCTCCTCGAGCGTGGACTCGGGCTTCATCTCGACGTCGTCAAGGCCAGCGGTCTCGCGGATAACGTCGCAAACGCGCTCGAAGGTCTTCTGATCTGCCATGGTAGTTCTCCTTTGGTTGTGCCCTAGGGGCGTTTTTATTTCCTATGTGCGACTACTTCCAACGAAGCAGATAGCCACCTATATCCAGGCCGGCGCCAAATCCAACGAGGGCGATGGTGTCGCCCGCATTCAGTGCGTCGGTGCGTGCCAGCCGGTCAAGCGCAAAGGGAATGCAGGCGCTCGAAATGTTGCCGGTCTCGCGCAGCGTTCGAATCACGCGCTCGTCTGGCACGCCGAGGCGCTTGACCGCCTGGCTCAGGATTCGTTCGTTAGCCTGATGGAATACAAAATGATCGATATCTTCGACCGAAATGCCCGCATCGCTCGCAAGCTTATGGACCGTGTCGCAGATGGCGTTGACGCCGAACTTGAACACGCGGCGGCCATTCATGGACAGCACGCTCTCGCTATCTGCGGAGGCCTTAAACGGCGAGGTACCGACCAGACCGGGAACGCGCAACGTCTCGACATCGGGTGCGGTCGAAAGCTCAACAGCGAGGGGATTCTCTCCCCCAGCCTCTATGACCGCAGCACCCGCGCCATCGCCAAAGAGCACGCAGGTGGCGCGGTCGGTCCAGTCGAGCGCGCGCGTCATCTGCTCGGCAGCAACGACAAGCACATGCTTGGCTCGTCCTCGGGCGATATAGCCCTCGGCAACATCGAGCGCAAATACGAAGCCGGCGCAGGCCGCCGAGACATCGAAGGCAGGGCACGTCGCGCCTAGTCGCTCAGCAACGGCACACGCCTCAGCGGGAACAAGATGGTCACCCGTCGTCGTCGAGCAGACGATCAAATCCAACTGGCTCGCGTCGATTCCGGACACCTGGAGTGCCCGCTCGCTCGCCGCTACGGCAAGGTCATCAAGTGACTCGGTGGTGCAGACGTGGCGGCTCTTGATACCTGTGCGGGTAAAAATCCACTCATCCGAGGTATCGAGGAACTCGGACAGCTCGTCATTGGAAACACTGCGCTTAGGAAGCGCCGAGCCCGTTCCAAGAATCGTGAAACCCATCACTAACCTCCTTTGAGTTGTTGACGTGTTTACATCGACCATGAGAGGATAGCGCATTTCAGTCGTTGTTGACGTGTTAACATTAAATTGCCCAAATGCGACACAGGCTTCACATTGTGTCTATCTCTCGACACCATTACGTTATTCACTTATTCATTAAGGAGGTAGCAGCCGTTATGGATGCCAAATTAACGATAGTCGACGTAACCGGATCGACCAACGATGACCTGCTCGAAGCAGGTAAACAGGGAGCGCCGCATGGCACGGGACTTGCCGCCCGGGCTCAGACAGCAGGACGCGGCCGGCGCGGCCACAAGTGGGATTCAACCGCCGGCAACCTATTGCTTTCGATTGCCCTGCGTCCATGCGTTAATCCTGCGAAGTACTCTGGTCTTGCCGCCGTCAGCGGCCTAGCGGTGCTCGAGGCGCTCGAAAAACAGGGTCTTGCAAACGAGATTGGCCTCAAATGGCCCAACGACCTGGTCGCGCGTGGACGCAAGCTCGGCGGCATTCTGGTCGAGGCCGCACGCGATAACGAAGGCAAACCTTTCGCCGTCTGCGGTATTGGCGTCAATGTGAACTATGCGCCCCAAGAAGTGCCCGATGGCGGCCTGCCGGCAATCGGTCTCTCGGACCTTAACGAGAACGTTCCTGCTGTCGACATGCTCCTCGATGAGGTCTATCACGCAGTTATAGACGCTGTAGATGCCTGGGCAGAACGCCTCAACGCCATGGAAGAAAACACCGGACCGCTCGCGCCCGTCCACGACGAATATATCGCTCACCTCAATTGGATTGGGAAGCACGTTATCGCCCGCTCACCCGCTGGAGACGAGCTGGCACGCGGCATCTTTAAAACCGTCGATGCCTTTGGTCGCGCGTGCATCGAGACAGAAGACGACTTGCGATCCTTCCATTTTGAGGAGGCATCGCTGCGTCCCGTGAGTGAATAGGGTGCCACAGCCAGCCGCTCGGCAGCCTTACCCGGCGATCCAAACCCATCATGCCAAACAAAAGGGCCCCGCTACCGTAACGGCAGCGGGGCCCTTTAAGCTATGAGCGATATCGCTTAGAGCTTGATGTCGATGTCGACACCAGCGGGAAGGTCGAGACGCATAAGCGAATCAACGGTGCCCGAGGTGGGGTCGAGGATGTCGATGAGGCGCTTGTGGGTGCGCATCTCGAACTGCTCACGGGAGTCCTTGTTCACGTGCGGCGAGCGGATGACCGTGTACAGGTTGCGCTCGGTGGGCAGGGGGACAGGACCGGAAACGCGAGCGCCGGTCTTCTGAGCGGTCTCGACGATGAGCTTCGCGGACTGATCGACGACCTCGTGATCATAGCCCTTGAGGCGAATGCGGATCTTCTGGGTAGCCAACTTAAACCTCCAAAGAGTGCGAGAGATGTTCTCGCGGATTACGTAACAGGGAGCTCGAACTTAGGCGTTCTTGCTCATGACCTCGTCCACGATGGACTTGGGCGCGGGCTCATAAGAGTCGAACTGCATCGTGTAGGATGCACGGCCCTGGGTCTGGGAGCGAAGGTCGGTAGCGTAACCGAACATCTCGCCCAGCGGCACCTTGGCACGGATGAGCTTGCTGTTCTTGCGATCCTCCATGCCCTCGATCTTGCCGCGGCGACCGGAGAGGTTGCCCATAACGTCGCCCATGTACTGCTCGGGGGTCTCGACCTCGACAGCCATGATCGGCTCGAGCAGCTGCGGATCGGACTTCTTGAGGGCGTCCTTGATAGCCATGGAACCGGCGATCTTGAAGGCGGCCTCGGAGGAGTCGACCTCATGGTAAGAACCGTCGAACAGGGTGACCTTGACGTCGAGGACCGGGAAGCCGGCGATAACACCGGTGTTCAGGGCCTCCTGGATGCCCTTGTCGATGGACGGGATGTACTCCTTGGGCACGACGCCGCCGACGATAGCGTTGACGAACTCGTAGCCGAAGCCCTCCTCCATCTTCTCGAGCTTGATGACGGCGTGGCCGTACTGACCGCGACCGCCGGACTGACGGACGAACTTGCCCTCAGCCTTCTCGACGTCGTGACCGGCGGTCTCGCGGTAGGCAACCTGGGGCTTACCGACGTTAGCGTCAACCTTGAACTCGCGGAGCAGACGGTCGACGATGATCTCGAGGTGCAGCTCGCCCATGCCGGCGATGATGGTCTGGCCGGTCTCGTGGTTGGTGGACACCTGGAAGGTCGGGTCCTCCTCGGCGAGCTTGGTCAGAGCCAGGGACATCTTGTCCTGCTCGGCCTTGGTCTTGGGCTCGATGGCAACGTCGATAACGGGCTTAGCGAACTCGATCTTCTCGAGGACGATCTCCTTGCCCTCGGCGCACAGGGTGTCACCGGTGGTGGAGTTCTTGAAGCCGACGCAAGCGACGATGTCGCCGGCGGCAGCGTCGTCACGGTCGATACGCTCGGCGGCGTTCATCTCGAGGATGCGGCCGAGACGCTCGCGCTGACCGTTGGAAGCGTTGACCACGTAGGAGCCGGACTCGGCGCGGCCGGAGTAAACGCGGACGTAGGTGAGCTTACCGACGAACGGGTCGGTCATGATCTTGAAGACCAGGCCGGAGAAAGGCTCGTCGAAGGAAGGATGACGCTGGATCTCCTCGCCGGTGTCCGGATCGGTACCGGTGACGGCCTCAACGTCGAGCGGGCTGGGCAGGTAGTCGACGACAGCGTCGAGCAGCTCCTGAACGCCCTTGTTCTTGTAGGCGGAGCCCACGAAGACGAGGTTGAGCTCGTTGGCCAGAACGCCCTTGCGCAGAGCAGCCTTGAGCTCCTCGACGGTGAAGTCCTCCTCCATGAGGATCTTCTCCATGAGCTCGTCGTCAAAGCTGGCAGCAGCGTCGAGGAGCTCCTCGCGCTTGGTGGCAGCGATGTCGGCAAACTCAGCCGGGATCTCGTCCATCGGCTCGGGGTAGGTCATGCCCTTCTCGTCGGCCTTGAAGTCCCATGCAGTCATGGTAACGAGGTCGATGACGCCCCAGAAGTTGTCCTCGGCGCCCATCGGGACCTGAGCGGCCACGGCGTTGGCGTCGAGACGATCCTTCATGGTCTCGATAGCGTTGAAGAAGTCAGCGCCCACGCGGTCATACTTGTTGATGAAGGCGATGCGGGGGACGTTGAAGGTAGAAGCCTGACGCCAAACGGTCTCAGACTGGGGCTGAACGCCGGCAACGGCGTCGAAGACGGCGACAGCGCCATCGAGGACGCGCAGGCAGCGCTCGACCTCGGCGGTGAAGTCAACGTGGCCCGGGGTGTCGATGATCTGGATGCGGTAGTCCTTACCGTCCTTGTTCCAGAAGCACGTGGTAGCAGCGGAGGTAATGGTTACGCCGCGCTCCTGCTCCTGAACCATCCAGTCCATGGTGGCAGCGCCCTCATGGACCTCACCGATCTTGTGGGTCTTACCGGTGTAGTAAAGAATACGCTCGGTCGTGGTGGTCTTACCGGCATCGATGTGGGCCATGATGCCGATGTTACGGGTATCGGAAAGCTTGTACTTAGGCTTAGCCATGTTAGTTCCTTACCTTAACTTACCAACGATAGTGAGAGAACGCGCGGTTGGCCTCGGCCATCTTGAAGACGTCCTCACGCTTCTTGACGGAAGCGCCCAGGCCGTTGGAGGCGTCGAGGATCTCGTTGGCGAGACGCTCGGCCATGGTCTTCTCCTTGCGAGCGCGGGAGAAGTTGACGATCCAGCGGATACCCAGAGCGGTGGAACGACGGGAGTTGACCTCCATCGGGACCTGATAGGTAGCGCCACCGACACGCTTGGGCTTAACCTCGAGCGTGGGCTTGACGTTGTCCATAGCCTTCTTGAAGGTAGCGAGAGCGTCGCCACCCTCGGACTTCTCGGCAACGATCTCGAAAGCGGTGTAAACGATGCGCTCAGCGGTGGCCTTCTTGCCGTCAAGAAGGACCTTGTTGATGAGCTGAGTCACCAGGCGGTTGTTGTAAACGGCGTCAGGCTGAACCTCACGACGATTAGCTGCTGCACGACGCGGCATGTGAAATCTCCTTAAGTGTCTACCGTGCGGCGCTTAGGCGGCGCACGGCGAAAGTATCAAAACGTTATCTGGCTTATTTAGCCTTGGGGCGCTTAGCACCGTACTTGGAACGGGCCTGCATACGGTTCTGGACCGGAGCAGCGTCGTAGGCGCCACGGATGACGTGATAACGGACACCAGGGAGGTCACGGACACGACCGCCGCGGACGAGCACGATGGAGTGCTCCTGCAGGTTGTGGCCCTCACCCGGGATGTAAGCAGTAACTTCGATGCCGTTGACGAGGCGAACACGGGCAACCTTACGAAGAGCCGAGTTCGGCTTCTTGGGGCTCGTGGTGAAGACGCGGGTGCACACGCCGCGCTTCTGGGAGTTGTGCTGCAGAGCAGCGTTCTTGGACTTCTTGGGCACGGAACGACGGCCCTGGCGAACCAGCTGGTTAATAGTAGGCAAAGCGTACTCCTTCTCGAATGATTCCAGCTTTCTGTAAAGTGCAACGGCTTGAATCGAGGGGTCAGCATCCCCCTACGAAACACGCAGTTCGATAGGATACGTGCCGTTAGCTGTGCCGTCAACAGACCACGCCGCCGGGCGTATCCCAAAATTGGCACATTTCCGCAAAGCCTACACAAAAGGAATCCCCTCCTGTGCGCGGGGGCGGATTCCCGGGCCGGGCGGCACAGGGGTTAAGTTTGCTGCTCTACAGTCCTGGCTCGCACGGAGGCCACATTAAGTGGCCTCCGGCTCGTGCGGAACTCGCGACAAACTTAACCCCTGTGCCGCCCGGTCCGGGAATCCAACGTGCTCGTCGGGGCAACGTTCCCTGCCAAAAAGGGACAGGTTTATTTTGGTCGGTTTTATCTGGGAAAATGTCGCGCTCCAGCGGTGATCTGCTCTCACCTGTCGCATGGAAATCGGCGGCGCTTTCGAAAGTATGCGGTAAATTCTGGACCTGCCGAGCACGCCGAGGTTTTGCGATAACAAACCCGCAGGTAGAGCGCTTGAGCATATGCGGTGTGTTCGGCCTATCGGGATTTTGCCGCATACTTCCGAAATTCAGACGAATATCCCTTGCTCCAACAGCCCATTTAACGCAAAAGAGGCCGCTTCCCCTAGTAGGAAGCGGCCCCAAATCTTACGAATAGACAATGGTAAAGGGTTCCGACGTTTCGGCGTCCCCTGTTGAAGTGCAGCGTGTGCCCTCAAGCGTTACTGAGACCACTTGGTCGACATCAATCAACTTCGTTGGCACCCAAATGTTCTCTCCGCTATTGCGTGCCATCGAAACATAGAAATTGTACGCCCCTGCGTCGTCATCTTCGATAATCTGCTCCGATCCATCCTTGTAAGTAACGGTCAACTTTTTCGTGACTGCGTCAACGCCCAGATCGTCGATGTGCGTCTGGATGGAAAACGGGCTGATCTCAAGCGGCGAGTCGTCAGAGCTCAGCTTCTTTGTATCGACGTACGCTCCGACGTTAAACTCTGGCGTCGATACCTCGATCACCTTCGCATCCTCACCTTTGCCCTCGGTCCAGGAGATATTCCAGGTGACCGCATGTCGTAAATCTCGATCGCGATTCCAAGATGCAAAGTACATCGTGCCGTTAATGACCGTGTCGCTTGATGTGTCTTTATCAATGGTGCAGCGTGTATCAGCCCATTCCTCGCCGAAGTTCATGCTGGGTGTACTGACGCCCCCTTCTTCTTCACCATAGAGAACAAGTTCGCCAAGCTCTGCCGCCGGCTTGTAGTAGTTAACGCCATTCGGATTGGACAATGTAAACGTCACAGCACCGCAACCGTTCTCGTCGATTGCCATCTCATGAATGTCGAGCGTATAGCCGTTGCCCTCGACGGACAGATTGACCTTCTGGACTGCACCCTCCAGGCTTTGGGGCGCGATACCATCACCAAACTCTCTGGTGTAGGTATATTTCGTCCCCGACGAGCCGCCATTTGTCCAGGTAACGGACTCTCCGTTGCCATGGTTTCCCCAGGCAGAGGCAAAATAACTGGAATTGACAACAGCGTAGGCGACCCCTCCGGTCGCCAGCACTCCGGCAAGGCATCCGATCACGGCAACATACAGAGGCTTCGCGTGACCCTTTCGGCGAAGCGGCTCACCAGCAGCGGCATAAAGAACACGGTCAGCAAGATCGCTATCGGCTTGGACGGACTCGAAGGCCTGCTTGATTTGGTTGGATTTCACGGTCGCCCTCCTCTAGGATGAACTTGAGTTTCGATCTGCCGCGAGCTAAACGCGTTCGAACGGTCGCGGCTGGCACATGCAATAACTCGGCAATCTCTGAAGTCGAGAAGCCCAGATAGTAATAGAGCACGATGGGGATACGGAATCGTTCTGGAAGCCGCATGACGTCCGACAGGACGGCCTTAGTCTCGTCCTGCGCCGCCAAGAGCGAATCGGTCAGATTCTCGATATCCTCCACACGCCTCCATGGCTTTCGAAAGAGAGATTTGCATTCATTGATCGTGACCCGGATAAGCCATCGACGAAGATGCTCCCAGCTTTCAAAGTTTCCATCGCTTTTGAGCAACTTAAGAAAGACGTCTTGTGCAACATCGTCGGCGTCAGCGCGATCGCGCAGATACGTCAAAGCGATCCGGAACACGACATCCCGGTGGTCTTCAACCGCCTGTCTAAAAGCTTGTTCTTCCATAATCACCTCCCGGTGACATTGATGGTTCTTGATGGGGCCCTCACCATAGATACGCTTTGACCGAGTGAAATGTTTCAAATCCAAGCAGGAAAAACCTACCAAAAAATAAATCCGTCACTTTTTGGCAAGGGATCAACGAAACGCAACAGGTTGAACATACGCAAGCGAGCGGCCCCCAGAGCGTACAAGGTGGCATGAAAAAGGCAGGGCATTGACCTTTTGGTCATGCCCTGCCTTTTGAATGACAGATTGTAGCTCTGGGGGCCGCGCAGCGACGGAGGTCGCCGCCGTTCGTTAGAACGGCGGAACTAGTTACTCCTCGTCGTTGTCCTTGGCCTCTTCGGCGTCGTCGGTGTCCACGAGCTGGTTGAGCAGCTCGTCGAGGGAAGCCATGTCCTCGTTGATGGCACCGTTGGCGGGAGCCTTCTTGTCGTCGATCGGGGCGCCCAGGAGCTCCTCGTCGGCGTCGGCGTGATGCGTCGGCGTGGCGGAGGTGCCCAGCAGGACGTCGTCCGGACCGTCGGGGCTAAAGACCATCTGCAGCAGCTGCGAGAGGTCCTCCTCGTCGGCAACGTCGTCATTGTGCTCGAGGATGTAGAGCAGGTCGTGGGCCTCCAGGCCGTCACGGAGCTCCTCGATCGCCTTGGCACCGATGCCGTCGATGCGCAGCAGATCCTCCTCGGACTTACCAACCAGGTCGCCGACCGTCTCGATGCCGACCTCGCTGAACTTGTTGGTCCAGCGCTGCGACACGCCCAGGTCGTCGAACAGGTACAGACGAGCCTTCTCGGCGGAGATGGTGTGGCCGTTGCGGGTGAACGAACCGTCAGCACCACCGAACTCGTCGTAGCCGGCCCAGTCGAGCTGCTGCGGGAGCTGCTCGTCCAGGTCCTTGAGCTCCACAGGAGCCCACTCGGGCAGCGACTTGGCGTTGGGCGAAGCCGGGCCGTCGATGTCCACGTAGCCGTCGGCCGTGCGATACGTCAGCTTGGCGTTGGCGTACGGCTTGAGGCCGGTACCAGCCGGGATCTTCTTACCGACGATGACGTTGGACTTAAGGTCGAGCAGGTGGTCGACCTTGCCCTCGATGGCAGCCTCGGTAAGGACGCCAGCGGTACGGATGAACGAAGCGCTCGACAGCCAGGAGTCGATGTTGGACGCGACCTTGAGCGTACCCAGGATGACGGGCTCGGCCACGGGAGCCTGACCGCCCAGACGGGCAACGCGCTCGACCTCGTCGGCAAACTCGTAGCGGTCGACGTACTGACCAAGTAGGTACTTGGAGTCGCCGGGGTTGGTGATCTGAACGCGACGCAGCATCTGACGTGCGAGCACCTCGATGTGCTTGTCGTTCAGGTCGACGCCTTGGCTGGTGTAGACGTCCTTGACGCTCTCGACGAAGGTGTGCATCGTCGACTCGATGTCGGTCAGCTTGCGCAGGTTGCGGAAGTTAACGAAGCCCTTGGTGATCTGGTCGCCGGCGCGAACCTCGCAGCCGTCCTCGATCTCGGGCATGAAGCGCACCGAAGCGGGGACGCGACGCTCGTCGAGGACACGGGTGTGATCCTCGGAGTCGGTGAGCGTCAGCACGTACTCGGACTTCTCGGGCTTAATCGAGAGGTGGCCGGAGTACGGAGCCAGCTCGGCCTCGCGACCCAGGATCTTCTCGTTGACGTTGCCGACGATATCGAACATACGGCTGACCGTAGGCAGACCCTGCGTAATATCGTCGACGCCAGCGACGCCGCCGGAGTGAATGGTACGCATCGTAAGCTGCGTACCGGGCTCGCCGATGGACTGGGCGGCAATAATGCCGACCGCGGTACCGATGGCGACCGGACGACGGGTGGAAAGATCCCAGCCGTAGCACTTCTGGCACACGCCGTACTTGGAGCGGCAGGTGAGCAGCGCGCGAAGCTTGACCTTCTTAAGGCCGGCATCGACCATCTTCTGGATGTCAGCGACCTTCTCGATGTAGCCGTCCTGCTCAAAGAGCACGGTGCCATCGGGAGCCACGACGTCCTCAATGAAGCAACGGCCGACGAGGTCGGTGTTGAGGTCGGTGGTGCCGGGGATGATGAGGTTGTAGGTGACGCCCTCGTGCGTACCGCAGTCCTCCTCGCGGACGATGACGTCCTGGGCCACGTCGACCAGACGACGGGTCAGGTAACCAGAGTCTGAGGTGTGGGATGCGGTATCGACCAGGCCCTTACGGGCGCCGTAGGTCGAAATGAAGTACTCGAGCGGCAGCAGGCCCTCGCGGAAGTTCGCCTTAATGGGAAGGTCGATCGTCTCGCCGGACATGTCTGCCATCAGGCCACGCATGCCGCCGAGCTGACGCAGCTGGGTCTTAGAACCACGGGCGCCGGAGTCGGCCATCATGTAGAGCGGGTTCTCCTCGTCGAACAAGTCGAGCATGAGCGCTGCAACCTTATCGGTACAAGCGGTCCACTCGTTAACGACTTCGATGTGGCGCTCCGTCTCGTTGATGAAGCCCTCCTCGAAGTACTCGTTGATCTGGTCGACGTTGGCCTGGGCGCGATCGAGCAGCTCCTGCTTCTCGGCAGGGATGAGAGCGTCCCACACCGAGATGGTGAGGCCGGCGCGGGTAGCGTAGTGGAAGCCGGAGTACTTGATGGCGTCGAGGATCGGGCCGACCTTGGCCTCGGGATAGCGATCGCAGCAGTCCGCAACCAGCTTGGCCACGTCGCCCTTGACCATCTTGTAGTTCATGAACTCGTAGTCTTCGGGCAGGCACTGGCGGTTGAAGATGATGCGGCCGATAGAGGTCTCGAAGCGCGCGGTCTTGTTGCCGGTGACGTCGTAGTCGACAAACTCGTTCTTGCCGTTCTTGACGCGGAAGATACGGGTGCCGTCCTCGTTGATGACATTGGCGTCGGCAGCGGACACGCGGACCTGAATCTTGGCCTGCATGTCGACCTCGGAGCGGCAGTCATAGGCGTGCAGCGCGTCGTCGAAGCTGGCGAACACGTGGTTCTCGCCCGGCAGACCGTCGCGGACCTGGGTCAGGTAGTACACACCGATGATCATGTCCTGCGAGGGGATGTTAACCGGCTTGCCGGATGCCGGCGAGCGCAGGTTGTTCGCAGAGAGCATAAGCACGCGAGCCTCGGCCTGAGCCTGGCTGGACAGCGGCACATGGACAGACATCTGGTCGCCGTCGAAGTCGGCGTTGAAGGGCGAGCAGACCAGCGGATGCAGGTGGATAGCCTTGCCCTCGACCAGCACCGGCTCAAAGGCCTGGATGGACAGACGGTGCAGGGTCGGTGCACGGTTGAGCAGCACGACGCGGCCGTCGATGACCTCTTCGAGGATATCCCACACAAAGGTGGCACCGCGGTCGATAGCGCGCTTGGCGCCCTTGATGTTCTCGACCTTGCCGAGCTCGACCAGGCGCTTCATGACGAAGGGCTTGAAGAGCTCCAGCGCCATGGTCTTGGGCAGACCGCACTGGTGCAGCAGCAACTTGGGGTCGGTAACGATTACCGAACGGCCGGAGTAGTCGACACGCTTGCCCAGCAGGTTCTGACGGAAACGACCCTGCTTGCCCTTGAGGGCCTCGGCGAGCGACTTGAGCGGGCGACCGCCACGGCCAGAGACCGGGCGACCACGACGGCCGTTGTCGAACAGGGCGTCCACGGACTCCTGGAGCATGCGCTTCTCGTTGTTCACGATGATCGCAGGGGCGTCCAGGTCGAGCAGGCGCTTGAGTCGGTTGTTACGGTTGATCACGCGACGATACAGGTCGTTGAGGTCGGACGCGGCAAAGCGACCGCCGTCGAGCTGGACCATCGGGCGCAGATCGGGCGGAATGACCGGGATGACATCCAGGATCATGTTCGCGGGGCTGTTGCCACCCTTCAGGAAGGCGTCAACGACCTCGAGGCGCTTGACGGCCTTCTCGCGCTTCTGCTTCTGGGAATCCTCGTCGGCAATGATGGCCTTGAGCTTCTCGGCCTCGGAAGGAAGGTCGATGGCAGCGAGCAGGTCGCGGACGGCCTCGGCACCCATGCCACCCTTGAAGTACATGGAGTAGTAGCGGGTCATCTCGCGGAACAGCGGCTCATCGGAGATGAGGTCGCGCTCGGTGAGCTTCATGAAGGCGTTGAAGGCGTCCGTGCGGAGCTGCTTCTCGTCCTTGCACTCTTCCTCGATGTCGACGATGCCAGAGGCGATCTCCTCGGGGGTCAGCGGCTCCTCGTCGGAGAACTCGTCAAAGTTCTCGGGGTCGCCCTGCTCCTTGAGGGACTCGATCTGGCGGGCGCACTCGGCATCGATCTCTTCCAGATCGGCGGCGAGCTCCTCGCGCAGGTCGTCAGCGTCGGCCTCGCGAGCCTCGTAGTCAACCTCGGTGATGATGTAGCTGGCAAAGTACAGAACCTTCTCGAGGTCCTTGGACTTGATGTCGAGCATACGGCTCATCGGGAAGCTCGTGGGGCTCTTGAAGTACCAGATGTGGGACACGGGAGCGGCGAGCTCGATGTGGCCCATGCGGTCGCGACGCACCTTGGCCGAGGTGACCTCGACGCCGCAGCGCTCGCAGACGATGCCCTTAAAGCGGATGCCCTTGTACTTGCCGCAGGAGCACTCCCAGTCCTTGGCGGGACCGAAGATCTTCTCGCAGAACAGGCCGTCCTTCTCGGGCTTGAGGGTACGGTAATTGATGGTCTCCGGCTTCTTGACCTCACCGTGCGACCAGGAACGGATCTGGTCGGCGGAGGCAAGGGAGATCTTTACCGAGTCAAAATCAGTAGCTTCGAAATCTGCCACAGTCAACTACTCCTTATCAGTGGTCGTGGCGGCGACAGCCTCGGGTGCCTCGGCGGTCTCGGCATCCTCGGCCTCGACGTCGGTGTCAACGCCGGCGAGCGCAGCCAGGTCGTCGAGAGCAGAGGTCTCCTCGACGGTCACAGGGGCGGAGGCGTCCTCGTCGGCATCGTGCATGGGCTCGATGTCCAGCGCGAGGGAGCGGATCTCCTTGACGAGAACCTTGAAGGACTCGGGGATACCCGGGACAGGAACGTTCTCGCCCTTGACGATGGACTCGTAGGTCTTGACGCGGCCCACGGTATCGTCGGACTTGACGGTCAGGATCTCCTGCAGGACGTTGGAAGCGCCGTAAGCGTACAGTGCCCAAACTTCCATCTCGCCGAAGCGCTGGCCGCCGAACTGGGCCTTGCCGCCCAGAGGCTGCTGGGTAACCAGGCTGTAAGGGCCAGTCGAACGGGCGTGGATCTTGTCGTCGACCATGTGGCCGAGCTTGAGGATGTAGGACGTACCCACGGTAATGGGCTCGCGGAACTCCTCGCCGGTACGGCCGTCGAACAGACGGGTCTTGCCGCGCTCGTCAAGCTGGGTGACGAACTCGGGGCGCATGTGATCGCCAAAGGCAGCGGTGGCCTTGTTGAGCATGTTCTTGTTGGCACGACGGATGACCTCGGCGATCTCGTCCTCCTTGGCGCCGTCGAAGACGGGCGTCGCGGTGAAGAACGGACCGGGGACGTACTTGTCGGAGTCGGCCTGCTCGGTATCCCAACCGCAGGCAGCAGCCCAGCCAAGGTGGCACTCGAGCAGCTGGCCGACGTTCATACGCGAAGGAACGCCCAGCGGGTTGAGGATAACGTCGATCGGGGTACCGTCAGCCATGTAGGGCATGTCCTCGACCGGCAGAACGTTACAGATAACACCCTTGTTGCCGTGGCGGCCGGCGATCTTATCGCCCTGCTGGATCTTACGACGCTGGGCGACGTAGACGCGCACCTGCTCGTTGACGCCGGGGGCCAGGTCGTCGCCGTTCTCGCGGCTAAAGCGGACGACGTCGATGACGCGGCCGTAAGCGCCGTGAGGCATCTTAAGGGAGGTGTCACGGACATCGTGGGCCTTGGCACCGAAGATGGCGCGCAGCAGGCGCTCCTCGGCGGTCAGAGCGCTCTCGCCCTTAGGCGTGACCTTGCCGACCAGGATGTCGCCAGGGCCGACCTCGGCGCCGATGCGGATGATGCCGTCCTCGTCGAGGTTGGCAAGCATGTCCTCGGAGAGGTTCGGGATCTCGCGGGTAATCTCCTCGGGGCCGAGCTTGGTGTCGCGGGCGTCGATCTCGTGGCGGGTGATGTTGATGGTCGTCAGCAGGTCCTCGGCCACCAGGCGCTCGGACACGACGATACCGTCCTCGTAGTTGAAGCCTTCCCACGGCATGTAGGCCACGGTGAGGTTCTGGCCCAGTGCGAGCTCGCCGTGATCGGTCGAAGGACCGTCGGCCAGAGGCTCGCCCTGCTCAACGGTGTCACCGACGCGCACGAGCGGACGGTGGTTGATGCAGGTGGACTGGTTGGAGCGCTGGTACTTGGCCAGGTG
The DNA here is from genome assembly GCA_019414245.1 of Collinsella sp. Taxonomy (GTDB): domain Bacteria; phylum Actinomycetota; class Coriobacteriia; order Coriobacteriales; family Coriobacteriaceae; genus Collinsella. The sequence goes on from DXMK01000015.1 coordinate 455,861, forward strand.
ATACTCGTCCATGCCGCCGGCATGCTTGACGATGATCTTGGCGGCGTCGGCAAAGATGACCTCGCCGGCGTTCTTGGCCAGGGTGACCTCGCCGGAGTCCAGAGCGGCGCGACGCTCCATGCCGGTACCGACATAGGGAGCGGCGGGGTGAACCAGCGGCACGGCCTGACGCTGCATGTTGGCGCCCATCAGCGTACGCTTAGCGTCGTCGTGCTCGAGGAACGGGATCAGCGTGGCTGCGACGGAGAGCATCTGACGCGGCGAGACGTCCATGTAGTCGACGTCCTCGACGGGCACGTCGGCGGGAGCGCCGAAGGAGCCGTCGAAGTCGCGGGTACGGGCGATCACGGTGTGCGGACGGACGATCTTGCCCTCGGCATCGGTCGTGATGAACTCGTTGGTCTTGGGATCGAGCGGCGTGTTGGCCGGCGCGATGACGTGCTTCTCTTCCTCGTCAGCGGTCATCCAGTCGATCTGGTCGGTGGCAACGCCGTTCTCGACGCGACGGAACGGGGCCTCGATGAAGCCATACTCGTTGACGCGGGCGTAGAGGGCGAGCGAGCCGATCAGGCCGATGTTGGGGCCTTCGGGGGTCTCGATCGGGCACATGCGGCTGTAGTGCGAGTTGTGAACGTCGCGGACGGCCGTCGGCACGTTGGTGCGGCGGCTGGAGCCGGACTTGTGGCCGGCAAGACCACCAGGGCCGAGTGCGGACAGACGGCGCTTGTGGGTCAAACCGGTCAGGGGGTTCGCCTGGTCCATGAACTGCGAGAGCTGCGAGGAACCGAAGAACTCCTTGATGGAGGCCACGATCGGGCGGATGTTGATGAGCGACTGCGGGGTGATCTCGTCGATGTCCTGAGAGCTCATGCGCTCACGGACGACGCGCTCCATACGGCTCATGCCGATACGGAACTGGTTGGCGACGAGCTCGCCGACGGTACGGATGCGGCGGTTGCCAAAGTGGTCGATGTCGTCGACCTTGAAGCCCTGCTCGCCGGCAGCGAGGGACAGCAGGTAGCGCAGCGTAGCGACGATATCCTCGTCGGTGAGCACCGTGACCTCTTCCTCGGTGGTGAGGTTGAGCTTCTTGTTGACCTTGTAGCGACCGACGCGGGCCAGATCGTAGCGCTGCGGGTTAAAGAGCAGGCCCTCGAGCAGGCTGCGGGAAGCATCCACGGTGGGAGGCTCGCCCGGGCGCAGACGGCGGTAGATCTCGATGAGGGCATCCTCGCGGGTAAGGGCGGTGTCGCGCTCCAGGGTGCGCTTGATCGCATCGGAGTTGCCGAGCAGCTCGATGATGTCGTCGTTGGTGACGGCGATGCCAAGGGCGCGCAGGAACATCGTGGCGCTCTGCTTGCGCTTACGGTCGATGGAGACCATGAGCTGGTCGCGCTTGTCGACCTCAAACTCAAGCCAGGCACCGCGAGACGGGATAATCTGGGCCTTGTAGATCTGCTTGCCCGAATCCATCTCGGAGCTGTAGTACACGCCCGGGGAGCGGACGAGCTGCGAGACGACGATACGCTCGGTACCGTTGATGATAAAGGTGCCCTGATCGGTCATCATGGGGAAGTCGCCCATAAAGACGAGCTGCTCCTTGATCTCGCCGGTCTCCTTGTTGGTGAGACGGACGTCGGTCAGAAGCGGAGCCTGATAGGTCATATCCTTCTCGCGGCACTCCTCGACGGTGTGCGCGGGGTCGCCGAACTGATGCTCGCCGAAGGTAACCTCGAGAACATGGTTCTGGCTCTGGATGGGGCTGGATTCCTTGAACGCCTCACGAAGGCCCTCGTCCTTAAAACGCTCAAAGGATTCCCTTTGAACAGAGATAAGGTTGGGGAGCTCCATGGCCTCCGGGATTTTCCCGAAGCTGACGCGCTTGCGCTCAGTGGCAGTGTATGCGTAGGTCACCAGGTTTTTCCTCCTTCACGGAAATGCTCGGTGGGTTGGCGAGGCATAGCTTCGCCAGTTATCGCAACCTAATAGTTTATCAGGTACCGACCGTTGGGCAAGAAAAGCCTTGACGCGATTGAGTTTTTGGAGTAGCAAAGATTTTCGACAGAAAACACGCAGGTAGATATATGTGTATCGAACATCTGTTCATATATTTTCTGTGAACAGAGAGCCGGCAATCGCAGCTCTTATAAAAAACGGGCGCGAACCGAAGTCCGCGCCCGTAAATGTCGATGCCCGAAGGCTTACTTGCGCATCAATCCGCCGCGCTCGTCGATAGCGTCCCAGAAGGCATCGGCAAAGCGGGGGTCGCTTGCAGCCATGAGGGCGTTGGTGGCCATCCAGCCAGAGGGAGTGCCGGTGTCGTAGCCCGACAGCGGGTCGATGACGACCGCATACATGGCCTCGCGGTCGAGCGAACGGGCCATGGCGTCGGTGAGCTGGATCTCGCCGCCCTTGCCGGCCTGCTGATCTGCCAGCAGGTCCATGACCAGCGGGCTCAGCAGGTAGCGACCGACGATGTACAGGTTGGACGGAGCAGCCTCGGGAGCGGGCTTCTCAACCAGACCGCCGATACGCCAGACAGCGCCCGGCTCGGCATCGGCAACGTCCTCGGCGCCCTCGAGCGAACCGACGCGCTCGCCGGCGATAACGCCGTAGCGGCTGACTTCCTCGGGCGAGCAAGCAGCGACGGCGATAACCGAAGCGCCACCGTGCTCCTTGGAAACGGCGAGCATCTTGTCGCAGATATCGCGGTTAGGCACAACGTAGTCGCCCAGAAGAACCAGGAAGTTCTCCCCTGCCACGGCGTCGGCAGCAGAGCGAATAGCATGGCCGAGGCCCTTGGGCTCGTACTGATAACGGAAGTCGACCGGCATACCGCCAGCGTGGGCGACGGCATCGGCATAGGCGTTCTTGCCGCGCTCGCGCAGCAGGTTCTCGAGCGAACGGTCGGGCTGGAAGTAGTTCAGCAGCTCGGGCTTGCCGGGAGAAGTAACGATGATGGCGTCGTCGACCTCCTCGGGGTCGAGTGCCTCCTCGACGACGTACTGAATGACGGGCTTGTCGAGCACCGGCAGCATCTCTTTGGGCGTGCACTTGGTGCCAGGCAGAAAACGCGTGCCAAGACCGGCGGCGGGGATGATTGCCTTCATGTTATTCAAAGATCCTTTCGCAGGCGCAAAAGCGCCCCATGCGTGCGGCACACAGCCGCAGACCAAATTGCGATACCCAAGCATCTTACCGCTGGAACTATATGTCGCTACAAGGCAGAGACAATTCTTCAGCAGGTCAACGCAAATTATTGCTCGAATGGTGCAATTTTATTGCCCAACGGCAGGGCACCCGATACGACGCAAATCACAGAACATGGCAGTTTGAGCAACCGATGCCGAGGGACCGAAAAACAAAAAAGACGGGGCTCGCAATGCGAACCCCGTCTGCAAAGAAATCTGGCGAGAAAGCCTGATTACTTGAGGGTGACAGCAGCGCCAGCAGCCTCGAGCTTCTCCTTGGCAGCCTCGGCGTCCTCCTTCTTGGCACCCTCGAGAACAGCCTTGGGAGCGCCCTCGACGACCTCCTTGGCCTCCTTCAGGCCAAGGTTGGTGAGCTCACGGACGGCCTTGATGACCTGGATCTTGTTGTCGCCGAAGCCCTCGAGCACGACGTCAAACTCGGTCTTCTCCTCGGCCTCAGCAGCGCCAGCAGCGGGAGCGGCGACAACAGCGGCAGGAGCAGCGGCGGAAACGCCGAAGGTGTCCTCGATAGCCTTAACGAGCTCGGAAGCCTCGAGAAGGGTCATTTCCTTAAGAGCATCGATGATCTCATCGGTGGTAAGCTTAGCCATTTCTAAGTCCTTTCGGTTTCCGTGTCTGTGCACGGAGATCAGTTAAAACACGGCGCGAATGCGCCAGGGGTGCGGCGTTGCCGCCGCGGGTGAAAACAGCGACTAGGCTGCCTTCTGCTCGGAGACCTGCTGGATCGAACGAGCGAGACCAGAGGAAACGCCGTTGACGCAGACAGCGATGTCGCGAGCGAAACCGGAGATGAGACCGGCGATCTGGCCGAGAAGCTGATCCTTGGTGGGCAGCTCGGCGATAGCCTTAACATCATCAGCGGAAACGGCCTTGCCGTCGGAGATACCGCCCTTGATCTCAAGGACGCCCTTGGACTTAGCAGAGAAGTCCTTAAGGGCCTTAGCGGCCTCGACCGGCTCGGACTCGTAGAACACATAAGCGACGGGGCCGGCGAGGATCTCGTCGAGCTCGGGCTGCTCCTGGTTCTTGAGAGCGATCTTGACCAGGTTGTTCTTGTAGACCTTCATCTCGGCGCCGCACTCGCGAAGCTGATGACGCAGCTCCTGAGCCTGCTTAACCGTCAGACCGTTGTAGTTGACGACGAACAGACCGGCGTTCTCGGCGATACGGGACTCGATCTCTGCAACCTTGTCGATTTTGTACTGCTGGGGCATGAATTACACCTCCTCGAATTCTTTCCGGGCACGGTCCGCCACAAGGACGTGACGGGGGCATGTCCAAAAAGAAAGCCCCCGCGCTGCATGAGCGACGGGGGCGAGAAGACATATCTACTCGACCACCTCGGCTGGCGGGATATCCCATTAAGCTCGCGGGCGATGCCCGTTTGCACCGGCTGTCTCTGGCAGCGGATTCGTGCGTGAACCGAAAGTATTATGGCGGGGACCCCGGCGTCGGTCAACGGGAAACCGGGCTGCACACAATTCCACCATCCGGCCGCGCCGCCGAAGGCCAGGCGCAAGGTTTTCGCTCGGTCAGGTCCTGGGCTCGCACGAAGAGCACATTAAGTGCTCTTCGGCTCGTGCGGAATCTACGAAAACCTTGCGACTGGCCTTCGGCGGCGCGGCCTGCGGTGACTTTGGGGCAGCCCGGTTTCCCGTTGGCCGGCACCCCCACTCATAAGCCTTAAGTCGGTGGGCTGATGATTTTGGGTCCCGTTGGGCTACAGGGTTGAAAGGAAGGTGGACAGGCGGCGGAGGCCTTCGTCCAGATCTTTGTCGGAGACGCAGTAGCTGAGGCGGATGTAGCCTTCGGTGCCGAAGCAGTTTCCGGGGACTAGGGCTACGTTGGCCTCTTTGATGGCTTTGATGCAGAAGTCTTCGCTTGTCAGGCCGTACTGTTTAATGCTGGGGAAGGCGTAGAAGGCGCCGGCTGGTTCCACTACGTCGAGATCCATGGCGTCTAAGGCTGCGAGTACGCGCTCGCGGCGGGCTCGGTAGACTTTGAGCATGGGGGTTGGGTCGACGGTGAGGGCTCGGGCTGCGGCGTCCATCTCGAAGGAGACGGCGCTCGATACTAGGTATTGGTGAGCTTTTGCGATCTCGGCGATGACGGGTGCCGCTGCCGCGAGCCAACCCAGGCGCCAGCCGGTCATGGCCCAGGGCTTGGAGAAGCTCTCGATGACGACCGTCTGCTCGCGCAGCTCCGGGTGTCGCTGGGCGAAGCGCTCGTAGCCGTCCACATAAACGAGGCGGTTGTATACGTCGTCGCAGACTACGTATATGCCCGCCTGCTCTGCCACGCGCGCCACGGCGTCGAGCGATGCCGTGTCGAGGATGCAACCCGTGGGATTGTTGGGCGAGCAGATGACGATGGCCTTGGTCGCCGGGGTCACACAGGCGCTAAGCGCGTCCTCGTCAATCTGGAATTGCGCAGGCTCCGTATCCAAGAAGACCGCCTTGGCGTGGTTGGCCACGACGATGCTCTCGTACAGGCCAAAGGCGGGCGTGGGGATAATGACCTCGTCGCCGGGGTTGAGCATAGCCATAAATGTTGCCGACAGTGCCTCGGTCGCGCCGTCGGTCAGGATGACCTCATCGGCGGAAAACGCCAGGCCCGCGTCATCCATATATTTGGACAGTGCATCACGCAGGGCGGGGCGACCGTTGTTGGGCGGATAGTGCGTGTCACCGCGGTCCAGCGCGGCGGTCACCTCGGCGCTAATCACATCGGGCGTGGGAAAATCGGGCTCGCCGAGCGCGAGCGCGATACACCCCGGATGCCGGGCGGCGAGCGCGTTAATCCGGCGGATACCGGAGGGCTTGAGCATGGCAAGCGAGGTATTCATGGGCAGACGCATGGCGTTCCTTTCATAAGGGTTGCACTAGGATAGCGCGGCGGGGCGCCACCAGACGGTGTAACCTAAACGGAAACGAGCCGGAAAGGAGATGGCATGGAGACGACCGCGCGCGGCGATAAGCCCAAAACACTGCAAACCATTGCGTATGACAGTATTCCCGAGAGCGCCGATCTTGAGTTTTTGCTCTGGGACCTGCAGGATGCCATCGCTGTCTATGCTCAGCTTTCTGGCACCGCGCTCCCCCGCCCGGTCGACTTGAAGACAAATGGCACCGGCGTAGTCGATGGCATGGTGCTCGCTGTTGAGGATATGCCCGATGACGAGGCAATGGCAGACATCGAGAAGGCACTCGATCGCCTTGGCGATGCGGGGACGCGCGTCTATATTGTCGTTCAGGCCACCTGCGAGCGCGCCGAAGGGGCGCGCACCTTCATCGAGCGCCTGCGCCAAGCTTGCAAACTCCGTAGGTTAACGTGGTGTGGCGGCGTTATCGCCTGCACCGGCAGCGGCATCGCGGCGCTTCGCCATTCCCCACGCATGGGCCTCCTGCGACGGCCGTTTTCCGAAGCGATGGACAAGCTCGTAGGCGCCGTTCGTATGGGCTGTTCGGTTGAGCATGCGCAGCGACTTGGTGGTGGTAATGCCGAGGACGTCGACGCCGACGGCATGGCTTGCGCCGAGCCAGCCGTGCCCGTGCCGATCTGGCGAGGCGTTCTGAAACACCTCGGCGCCCGCACTCAATCAATAATCTAAATTAATGAGCTGCCCAGTCAACGGCTTCACTCCAACGCTCGACAAGCCGCTCCAAACGCCACGCCGCGTTGGCAGGACTCGTCGACGGCAGCACGATGGCGGGTAGCCCCGTCCGCTCTTGTAGATAGCGTTTGTAGAGCCGTCCGGCCGTGCCGCCGTTGCAGACAACGATCTCGATCGGCGTGGCATCCACAATGCGTTCAATATGTGCCGGCACAACGTTTTTGATGCTAGCGTCACTCGAGCCCTTAATGTCGCAGCTCTCGATCACATCCCACAGGGCTACGCCACCGTTAAGCAGCATGGATCGCTTGGCAGCAACCGAGGCGTCGAGCGTCGCGGGCTCGCCGCTCGCCAAAGAGTCTCCCTCGTTGGGCGGCACGGGCGCACCGAGGCACACGGCCATCACACGCCAAAAGCGATTCTGAGGGTTGCCGTAATAAAAGGCGTTGGCGCGCGAAAGCACCGAGGGAAACGATCCGAGCACCAAAACGCGCGAGCGCTCGTCAAACACGGGTTCAAACCCATGCTCAATATGTTGATAGCCCTCGTCGGACACAGGCATGGGCTAGGCCCTCAGTAGATAGCGCACCTCATAGGGTGCAAGCTCGAGGGTACCCGTAAGCTCGACCGTGGGCGCATCGTCGGCAAGTAGGTCGGCAAAGGAGCCGTTGAGCTCGCCGGCTCCAAAGGTATAGGGCTCGTTCACGGCATTGACCGCCACGAGCACCGTCGCGTCGTCGCAGGCGCGCTCGAACAGCAGCTGCTTGTTCTGAATCACCACGTTGCGATAGGCACCATAGTTGAGGGCACGGGCCGCCGCGTCGTCTGCCGAGCGCAGGTGCGCGAGCTGCTTGATGAAGGCCGTCAGCTCGTTGGGCGCAGGCTCATCGAGCGCAGGTCGCAGCGCCCAGTCACCATCGGGGCCGCCCTTTTCGCCAGGAATCCCCCACTCGCTGCCATAGTAGACGCACGGAATGCCCGGCATGCCAAAGAGCATGCCATAAGCGGGGCGCAGACAGGACTTGTCGGTAAGGATGCTCGCCAGGCGCGGCACATCGTGGTTGTCGACAAACGACAGCAGATGCTTGCCGCGATAAATGCACCACGGGTCACCGCCAAACTGGCGGTGCAGCGAGTGCGCGATCTCGAACATATTGACCGAGTTAAAGCTGGAGTACAGGCCCTTGTAGCACTCGTAGTTGGTGCAGGAGTCGAGCATCTCGTCGTTGACGATCTGGTTGTAGTCGCCGTGGAGCGTCTCGCCGATCAGCACAAAGTCGGGCTTGAGCTCACGGGCAAAGGCGTGCAGGCGGCGCATAAAGTCGCGGTCGAGCATATAGGCAACGTCCAGGCGCAGGCCGTCGACGCCAAAGACGTCGGCCCAACGGCGCACGGACTCGAGCAGGTAATCGACCACGGCGGGGTTTTGCAGGTTGAGCTTCACGAGCTCAAAATGGCCTTCCCAGCCCTCGTACCAAAAGCCATCGCCATAGCAGGAGTCGCCGTCAAAGCTGATGTGGAACCAATCCTTGTAGGGCGAGTCCCACTTGCGCTCCTGCACATCGCGGAAGGCCCAAAAGCCACGGCCCACATGGTTGAAGACCGCATCGAGCACCACGCGGATGCCATGGGCGTGCAGCGTCTCGCATACAGCGGCAAAATCGGCATCCCCACCCAGGCGACGGTCGATATGGCGCAGGCTGCGCGTGTCGTAGCCATGGCCGTCGGATTCGAGCGGCGGGTTAATGAGCACAGCACCGATGCCGAGCTCTTGCAGGTAGTCGGCCCATTGGGCGATCTTCATGATGGGCGCATCGGGGTTGGGCGCTGCGTTGGCAGCCTGGGCGAGCCCATCTTCGGCAACGGGCGCGGCGTTTTCGCGCGGAGCTCCGCAAAAGCCCAGCGGATAGATCTGATAGAACGTCGTCTCGTATGCCCACATAGCAACCTCCCGGTAAGCTCAACACAACGACATCCATTGTATGCCCGCCGCGTATCCCCTCCCCCAAAATAAGTTGCGGTGAAATAATTCCTGCTTGGGCCTTCAGAGGCCTTAAACAGGAGCTATTCCACCGCAGCTGATGAGGGGACGTGATTAGGCGACGGGCTTTGCGCGGCGTATGGCCGGGAACAGCACCGTGATGGCGAGGATGACGCCCACGACGGTAATCGCCCCGCCCGCGAAGCCAATCCAAGCGATACCGGGACCCGAAACCACGGCGCCACCGATTGCGGTGCCCGTGCCGATACCCAGATTGAACAGGCCCGAGAAGATCGACATGGCGACGGCCGACGAATCCGCCGGTGTGTACTTGATGAGCTCGGCCTGAAACGCCACGTTAAAGGCCGTGGCGCAGCAGCCCCATAGCGCGCAAACAGCGAGAACGGCGACGAGCGACGGTGCAACCGGACCCATGAGCAGCAGAGCCACCGGCACGCCGGAGAGCGTGATAGCCAAGAACGGGAAGCGATGCCCATCGAACAGACGGCCGAACAGCCAGCTTCCGAGCAGACCAGAGCAGCCGAACGCCGTCAGCGTCATGGTAATAGCGCTTGCGTCGACGTGCGCGACCTGCGCCAGGAACGGCTCGATATAGCTGTAACCCGCATAATAGCCGGTTGCCATAAAGACCGTGACCGCGTAGAGCGCGATCAGGAACGGGTTCTTGAGCAGCACGGGCAGCTGTTTGACGGTAAAGCGCTCACCCGCCGGCATAGCCGGAAACACCGCGGCTTGGTACACCACCGCGGCGGCAGAGAAGGCACCGACCACGGCGAATGTCATGCGCCAGCCCACGGCCAGCCCGATGGCGCGGCCGATCGGCAGGCCAAAAATCTGCGCGATGGACGAGCCCGTGGCGATTATGCTGATGGCGAGCGCCCCATGGCGGGTGTCGACCAGGCGCGAAGCCATGATCGAGGCGACCGACCAGAACACGGCATGCGCGCAGGCGACCACCAGACGCGCGCAAACCAAAATAGGATAGGTGGGCGCCAAGGCGGACAAGAACTGGCCGAGCGAAAACACGGCCAAAACGCCCAGCAGCATCCGCTTGAACTCAAAGCGCGAGGCAAACACCATGAGTGGCAGCGACAGCAGCATGACACCCCAGGCGTAGACCGAAATCATGATGCCTGCCTGGGCCTCGGTGAGCGAGAACGATGCGGCAATATCAGTCAGAAGGCCAATGGGCATGAACTCTGATGTGTTGAACACGAACGAACAGCAGGCAAGCCCGATAAGCGGGAGCCACTGCTTGAGCGAGATGCCATCTTGTCTTGCCTGAGTCATGTAGGAACCCCCTCCGATTGTCTTGAGCGATGGGCGATTATATAGCAACGGCCCCGCATCCGTCAGCAACAGATGCGGGGCCGTAATCAACTCAATACACAGAGGTTGCGCCATCAATAAATAACTAAGCCAGCCCCAGCAATATGCCCGCCGAATGCACGACAAACGCCACGATCCAGGCGACCGTCACCTGAAACGCGAACACGGCCACGGCATAGCGCGCGCCCAACTCGCTCTTGACGGCGCCGATTGCCGCTACGCAGGGCGGGTACAGCAGCGTAAAGACCAGGAACACGTAGGCGGTAAACGGCGAAAACATGGTCGACAGCGCCGCGGGCGACGTTGCGCCCAAAAGCACCGTGAGCGTCGAGATGACGCTCTCCTTGGCAATGAGTCCGGTGACGAGCGCCGTCGACGCACGCCAGTCGCCAAAACCGAGTGGGGCCAACACCGGCGCGATGATGCTACCCAGACCGGCAAGCAGACTCTGCGACTGATCGGCGACCACATTAAAGCGGATATCGAACGTCTGGAGGAACCAGATGACCACGGTGGCGGCAAAGATAATGGTAAAGGCCTTGGTAATAAAGTCCTTGGCCTTATCCCATGCCAGCATCACCGTCGTCTTGACGCTCGGCAGGCGGTAATTGGGAAGCTCCATGATAAACGGCACCGGGTCGCCCTTAAATGCCGTGCGGTTGAGCACCAGGGCGGCAATGCAGCCGACCACGATACCAATCAGATAGAGCGAGACCATGGCGGGAACTGTCGCCTGCGGGAAGAATGCCCCGCACAGCAGACCGTAGACCGGCAACTTGGCCGAACAGCTCATGAACGGCGTGAGCATGACCGTCATCTTGCGGTCGTGCTCGGATGGGAGCGTACGGGTCGACATGATAGCCGGCACGGTGCAGCCAAAACCGACGAGCATAGGCACGAAGCTGCGGCCCGACAGGCCAAAGCGACGCAGCACTTTATCCATGACAAAGGCCACACGCGCCATGTAGCCGGAGTCTTCCAGAATGGAGAGGAACAAAAAGAGCACGACGATAATCGGCAGGAAGGTCAGCACGCTGCCCACGCCCGTAAGCACGCCGTCGACAGCCAGCGAGCGCACCACGTCGTTGGTGCCGAACGCCTTGAGGCCCGCATCGGCCGAGGCGATGATGGCAGCGATGCCGTCCTCCATAAGTCCCTGCAACGCCGCGCCGATCACGCCAAACGTCAGCCAAAAGACGAGACCCATGATCACCAGGAACGCTGGAATGGCCGTGTAGCGACCCGTCAGGATGCGGTCGATCTTGACGGAACGCACGTGCTCGCGGCTCTCGTGCGGCTTGACGACGCAGCGCCCACACACGTCGCCGATAAAGCCGAAGCGCATGTCAGCCAGTGCAGATAGACGGTCGGTACCGGCCTCACCCTCCATCTGGGTAATGATGTGCTCGATGGCGTCAAGTTCGTTACGGTCCAGATGAAGCGCCTCGGTCACCAGCTCGTCGCCCTCAACCAGCTTGGTCGCCGCAAAACGCACCGGGATATGCGCCGTCGCGGCATGGTCCTCGATAAGGTTGGCGATGCCGTGAATGCAGCGATGCAGCGCGCCGCCGTCTGGACCATCGGGCGCGCAGAAGTCCAGGCGACCGGGGCGCTCGCGGAACCGCGCCACGTGCAAGGCATGATCCACCAACTCGCCAATGCCCTCGTTGCGGGCAGCGCTAATGGGAACAACAGGCACGCCCAGCAGGCTCTCGAGCAGGTTGACGTCTACGGCACCACCATTGGCGGTCACCTCGTCCATCATGTTGAGCGCGATGACCATGGGGCGGTCGAGCTCCATGAGCTGCAGTGTCAGGTACAGGTTACGTTCGATGTTGGTGGCGTCAATGATGTCGATGATGGCATCCGGGCGCTCGTCGAGGATGAACTGACGGCTCACGACCTCTTCGCCTGTGTACGGCGACAGGGAGTAAATGCCAGGCAGGTCGGTAACGCTCGCCTCGGGATGATTACGGATGGTGCCATCTTTGCGGTCGACCGTCACGCCGGGAAAGTTACCGACGTGCTGGTTGGAGCCCGTCAGCTGGTTGAACAGCGTGGTCTTGCCGCAGTTTTGGTTACCGGCAAGGGCAAAATGCAGCGGTGCGCCCTCGGGCACGGCCGTTTTTGCCGCACGGGGCGAATACGTCCCCTCGCCCAGGGCCGGATGCTCCGTCGTGCCGATTGCGGCGTTAACGCGCGGGCCGGTATCGGTGTCGTGCACATCCACGAGCTCAATGCGTGCGGCATCGTCCTTGCGCAGCGTCAACTCGTAGCCACGCAGGCGAATCTCGAGCGGGTCGCCCATGGGGGCGTACTTCATCATGGTGACTTCGGTGCCCGGCGTTAGGCCCATGTCCAAAATATGCTGACGGAGCGCCTGGTCGTCGGATGTCACCGATGCGACAACGGCGTCCTTTCCAATCTCGAGTGTATCGAGCTTCACGCGCTCATCCTTTCGTTAGACGCGGTTAACCGTTTACCGGGGTTAACCAACTCGTAACGACAAATGATAGCGCTCTGAACTATTTTATAAAGTCAAATACCGATGTTTACCTGCGCAAACTTTATGCGGTGCGCCCCGAAGGCTCTTTACGCATACCGCTCAGCGAGATCGAAACGGAACCCGACCGCGCGGTAGCAGTGAGTCGATCACCCTCGACCGACCCCGTGCATGTAAAGGGCGCCTTGCCCATCAAGACGTGGGAGATAGTACCCAAGAGCTCAAAGAAATCGCCCTCAGCACGGGCACTCGAGAGAGCGATATTGAGACCCCTGACGTTTAGTACTGCCCTGAGCGCGCCGTTCACCCCATGTGAAAACGTCACCTCGCCGCGTCTACTCCCCACCGGCGTCTGGGCCGAAACCACATACGTACCCTCAAGCATGGTTCCTCCTCTGAGTAGGCTTTTTGAAATGGCCATCTAGTCTACTTTGCTGCGAGACGGCTTGCCCAGAAACTGCAAGCACATAACAACGTTCAACCAACAGATTGCTGCAAGGAGGACAAGCGTGCAAGGGGGGGGGCAGATTACATTTGGCACCACTTGCGCCAACGGACGGGATGCGGAGCGACTGTGCAGGTGGATTCCGGATCGCCGCTTCCTCCGTCCCCCAGCGAATCAAAACAAGTTGCGGTGGAATAGTTCCTGTTTGATGCTTTAACCAGCAAAAACAGGAACTATTTCGCCGCAACAGCAAAAGCCCGCGCTGGCAACAAATGTCACCTGCGCGGGCTTGGTGGGCGCTCACAAAGGCACGTTACAGAGGCCCACGTCAGTTATGGATTACCGAACGGCACCGGCACGCGACGCCTCCGTCGGCTTACCAAGCGATGAAGCTTGCCGCAGTCTTAGACTATCGGCGCAATGCCGGCAAAGTGCAGATACAGCGAGATGACCGCCACGACAATGACCACCGCTGCGATCAGCTTGTCGTGCAGGTGCGGAAGTACCGGCTTACCGCGACCTCGCTCGCCCAGCATATAAACGGGAATGGCCGGAGCAAAAAGGATCGTCGTGATCATGACGCCCTGGAGGCCCGTCGACCACACAAGGAACAATGTGTAAATGAAGCCGAGCGTGCCGAAGAATCGCGCCTTGCCGACGCTTGGCGCATGCGGTCCGTCCAGATGCTCCTTCTTCCAACCAATCACCATGTAATAGGCAGCCGAGCAGACATACGGAACCAGAATCGTGTTGACTGCGCAGCTATAGAAGAACTGGTAGGTGCTCGCCGCCACATACGACACGATCAAGAAGAGCTGCGTAATGCCGGAGCTCACGAGAACCGTTACCACCAGGGCGTCGTGCTTGTTCGTCTTGGCAAACGCCAGAGGGAAGGATCCCTGGCGCGCCGCCTCGAACGGCGTCTCGGACGCAATGATGACATAGCCCAGCAGCGCGCCGACCAACGAAAGGATAACGCCAAGGTTTACGATGGCAGCACCAACCGGACCGATTGCGCACTCGAGAATTCCCGCCATGGAGGGCGTTGCAAGCTGTGCCATCTCCTCGCGCGGCATAATGCCGAGCGACAGCATCGAGATGATCAGATACAGCGTGAATACAGCCGCAAATCCGAGCGCCGTCGAGCGGCCGACGTCACGCACGTACTTAGCACGGCCCGAGATAACGACAGCGCCCTCGATGCCCGTGAAGACCCAGACAAGGGCAATCATGGTCGAGACAACCTGCTCGCCAAAGCCAGGACCAGCCGGCTCTCCCCAGAAGTTGTCCATAAAGATATCGACGTTGAACTTACCCAGGAGCACGATACTCAGCACAAAGAGCCCCAACGGCACCAGCTTCGCCAACGTGACGATTGTGTTAATGCCCGCAGCCTCCTTAACGCCACGAAGCACAAGGGCGGTAAGGAACCACAAAAACACGCTGGCGCAGACGATAGAAAGCAGGTTGTTACCCGCGCCAAACGCGGGGAAGAAATAGCCCAGCGCGCTAAACAGCAAGAGCGCAAAGCTCACGTTGGAAAGACATGCGCTGATCCAGTAGCCCCAAGCGGAGTTGAATCCAATGTAATCGCCAAAACCGGCCGCAGCGTATGCATAGATGCCGCCGGTCAGGTCGGGACGGGCCTGAGACAAACCGTTGAACACCATCATCAGCGCAAAGACGCCAATAAAGCAAATTCCCCACGAGACGATAACCGCACCGGTATTTGCCCCGCCTGCTGCCATATCGCCGGCAAGCGAAAAGATGCCGCCACAAATACTGGCGGTAATAACCATCATGGTCAGACGAAAGAGATCGAGGCCATTAGGGTCGATAATCTCTTCATTTTGAGCTTTAGAGGCCATTGTATGTGCACCCCCTTCATCATGTGATCGAACGAAAGATGGCCCGGACGTCCCGAATCGGGTGCCGGGCCATCGGTCAAGCGATCATCAGACTGTTACAGCTATCGCGTTAGAAGCGCAGCGACAGGCAAGAAAGGCCGCCGTCGACCTTGCGATACTCGGAGGTGTCAACGACGAGTGTCTTGTAGCCCAGATCCTGTACGGCCTTGAGCACAGTCGGATAGCCCTCGGCAACGATGACCGTACCGTTGACCCAGATGCAGTTTGCGCCGTACGCCTCGTCCTCGGGCACGACGATCTTGTTGTACTGGGCAAAGTCGGGCTTATCGATGAACTCACCAGAGACGAGCATGTTGTTGTCCTCGATGTAGTTGACGCCCGTCTTGAGGTGCAGGACCTCCTCCAGCGGAACCTCAGAACCCTCGAGGCCCCAGCCCTCGAGAATCTCGCAGAACTGGCGAATGCCCTCTTCGTTGGTACGAGCGGAGCGACCGACGTAGAAATGGTCACCGACCATCATGACGTCGCCGCCGTCAAGCGTGCCCGGAGAAACGATGTGCTTGACATGCTCGTCGTCAAAGAAGCGACGGACGGCCGGCTCAATCTCGTCCTTCTCGCCGTTGCGGCTATCGGCGCCGGGGTTGGTAATGATGGCGCCGCAGCGAGTGATAACGGCCGGATCTTCGACGAAGCAGCTGTCGGGATACTGCTCGAGTGCCGGCAGCACCGACACGTCAACGCCGCACTGCTCGAGTGCGTGCTCGTAATCGTAATGCTCCTCGATAGCGCGCTCGTAGATGGGCTGGCCAAGCTCGGGAGCGCTCGTGATGCCATTGCTCAGGGACTTGCCGGGACGACGGATGATGACGTGGCTGAACTTGGTCATGATGATCCTCCTTGGATCTCATAGTACTGAGCGGACTTCCTTGCGTCCGCCTTCCTTCCGATGGCTTTATCTTAGGGTGTCTTTGCTGTTTTGTATATTGTATACAATCCCGAACGGTAGATAATCCTCGGTAAGCGTATTCCTGCTTATCGGCGCAAAGTAGCACGATTTAGCTGGTCGTTCTATAATTCGACTGAGCTATTCAAGCGAAACGTATTTAATTTTAGGAATATACCGTTAAGGAACACAAGCTCATGGAAACGCTCAGAAGGCCCCTGAAGGACCACGTATACGACTATATTTCGAGCCGTATTGACGCCGGCGAGTTGTCCGCCGGCGACCGGCTGAGCGAGCAAGCGATCTGCGATGCCATGGGCGTGTCGCGCACGCCGGTCCGCGAGGCGCTCATCCAGCTGGCAAGCGATGGCTACCTGGACAATCTCCCCCGCCGCGGATTCCGCGTCCGTGGGTTCGATCAGCAAAACGCCGTTGAAGTCTTTGAGATTATGGGGCCGCTCGACGGGCAGGCCGCATATCTCGCCTGTCCGAATCTAACTGACGACGATATTACGCAGCTGAAATTTCTCGTCGGCTCCATGGACCTCGCGATCCAAGGCGGTCTCATCCGTAAGTATGACGACATTCAGCGAGACTTTCACCTTACGTACTTCAACCGCTGTGGCAACGACCGTCTGCGCGATATGATCTCGCAGCTCGAGCGTTGCTTTATCAAGCGCGATTACGAGACTGTTGACCAGGAGACGGCGTGTAAGCTGCTCAATAAAGCCAACAACGAACATGCTCATATTCTTGAGTTGTTCGAAGCACGAGATGCGACGGGCGTGCGCGACTACGTTCGCGATGTCCATTGGAACACGGAAAACGCCCAGTTCACTGTCTGGTAGGAAAGCAACAAGGGACAACGTCGGTCTTAAACCTTGGCGCCAGCACCGCCCAAACTGATCCGTTTTCCTCCGTCCCCGAGGGGTCATTCTTTTGGCAGCCAAGACAACACCGATATTTTGACGCCGACAGCAAAAGCCCGCCAGAGCGAGCAAGGTGACGCGAAGCGAGGCGGCATTGACTTTCTGGTCATGCCGCCGCAGTTGAAAGGCAGATTGCCGCTCTGGCGGGTTTGCAGCGTCGAGCTGTTACGCGGTTTGGTAAAACCGCGTAACTAGAAGCCGTGGCGCTCCAGGAAGCGGAAGGCCAGGCGAATCCAAGGACGGACCGCCACCTGCTTGTCCTCGTTGTCGACCGCGGTATTGGCGTTGCCGAGCGAAAGGCCGTGGCCGCCCTGGTCAAAGACGTGCATCTCGCATGCGACGCCCTCCTCGGCCATGCGCTGCGCAAACGGATAGACCTGTGCAATCGGCGCCGTCTTGTCGTCGGATACGCCCCACACAAAGGTCGGCGGCATCTGGCGCGAAACATGCGTGGTGGGGCAGATGTCGGCCAAGTGTTCGGCAGTTGCCTCGCCGCCCGTCACCATCGACAGGTAGTCATTGAGCAGATCGCGTCCCGTCTTGCCGCCCGTCTTGGGCACGCGCAAGTCGATGCGCGGATCGCGCGTCTGCATGTCGCGCACATAGGCAAGATCGAGCAATGGATAGCCCAGCACCACGGCATCGGGGCGAATATCATCCGGACGAGCCCCCGCGAGCGCCGCGAAGGGGCCGGTCTTCCACTGCGTTGCCAGCGAGGCGCAGATCATGCCGCCCGCCGAAAAGCCCACGACGCACACGCGCCTGGGATCGACATGCCACTCGTCGGCGTTCGCGCGCACCGTGGCGACCATCTTGGCAAGATCGGCCTGCGGGTGCGGAAAACTCACGTCGCCCGTGCTGCTCGTCACATAATTGAGCACAAAGGCCTGGTACCCGTGATCCAAAAAAGCAAACGCCACCGGATCTTGCTCATGCGGAGCGATGTGCGTAAACGCGCCTCCGCCGCAAATGATCACTGCCGGGCGACGACCATTAGGCTTATCGGGCAATGGCTCGGCGCCCAAATAGGTAAACGTCGCCGGATATTCCTCAGTCGGCTCCTCGCCCCACAGCGCATGGCTCTCGATAATCAATTGGTGCTCCCTTCGCGCAATTCGTGCGCACTTTTTTCGTCCTCAAGCGTACCCCAGTTGGACCCGCAGCGCAGAAACACTCCCGCGATAAGTTCCCTTTCAACTGATATATCACATAATCCCAGCTCAGCGCTATCGTTTCACAGCGTAAAATAAGAGCGCTGACCGTGCCGGGAAACACATATGTAACGTTTCCGGCTACATTACACGCGTGCGATATGCGCGCTTGATACGTTGGAGGCAACTATGGGTCTGCTCGATTCGCTCAAGTCCACGTTCACTTCGTCGGGCGAGGCGTCCGTTCCGCCCTCAGCAAGCTTCGCCACCCGCGAAGGCGTCATCTACGCCCCTGTCAACGGCGTGCTCGTCAACCTGGATGAGGTTCCCGACGAGACCATCGCCTCGGGTATGCTCGGTCAGGGCTACGGCATCGAGCCCATTACCGACACCATCTATGCGCCCGCCAACGGCCGCATCGGCGCCACCACCGTCACCAACCACTCCATCGGCATGATCACCGAGGACGGCCTTCGCGTGTTCATCCATGTTGGCCTGGGCACCGTGGAAATGAACGGCAAGGGTTTTGCCCGCTTTGTCGAGATGGGCGATGAGGTCAAGGCGGGCCAGCCGCTCATCAGCTTCGACCGCGAGGCCATCAAGGCCACCGGTCACGAGGACATCGTGACCGTCATCGTCTCCGAGCTCGATCGTCTTAAGAGCATCGACCATGTCGGCGAGTCCGGTACGCTTATCGGCGGCAACCCGCTCGTCAAGCTGGGCGACCCGCTGCTGGTGGCCAAGACCAAGTAGCCAAGTCCCACGCCGCATAGCCAAAAGGCAACACGCCAAGCGCCCACGGCCATTTTGCCGCGGGCGCTTTTCGTTTGAAAACCGTCCCGTCAATTCCTTATCCGTATAGCCCAAATGAGCCGAGCTGCTAAAATATCGAACTGTATGGATAACTATCATTCAACCGTTATGGGAGGATACGTGAACCGCACCAAAATCGCGCAGCTCTATGCCGATGCCGAGTCGCTCGGCGGACAGACCGTCACCGTCGCCGGCTGGGTCAAGTCCGTCCGCGACATGAAGAACTTTGGCTTCGTTACGCTCAACGATGGCAGCTGCTTCCGCGACCTGCAGGTCGTCATGAACCGCGAGGCGCTTGACAACTACGACGAGATCGCCCACCAAAACGTCTCGGCCGCGCTCATTTGCACCGGTACCGTCAAGCTGACCCCCGATGCGCCCCAGCCCTTCGAGCTTTCCGCCACCTCCATCGAGGTCGAGGGCACGAGCGCCCCGGATTACCCGCTGCAGAAGAAGCGTGCAACCGTCGAGTTCCTGCGCACCCAGCAGCACCTGCGTCCGCGCACCAACCTGTTCCGCGCCGTGTTCCGCATCCGCTCTGTCGCGGCTGCCGCCATCCACCGCTTCTTCCAGGAGCAGGGCTTTGTCTACGTCAACACCCCCATCATCACCACGAGTGACTGCGAGGGTGCCGGCGAGATGTTCCGCGTGACCACGCTCGACCCCAAAAATCCGCCCCTCACCGAGTCCGGCGAGGTCGACTGGAGCCAGGACTTCTTTGGTAAGCATGCGAGCCTCACCGTGTCCGGTCAGCTCAATGCCGAGAACTTTGCCATGGCCTTTGGCGACGTGTACACCTTTGGCCCCACCTTCCGCGCCGAAAACTCCAACACCACGCGCCACGCCGCCGAGTTTTGGATGATCGAGCCCGAGATGGCCTTTGCCGATCTGAACGATTACATGGATAACGCCGAGGCCATGCTCAAGTACGTCCTTAAGGACGTTATGGCCACCTGCCCCGACGAGCTCAACATGCTCAACAAGTTTGTGGACAAGGGCCTGATCGAGCGCCTGGACCACGTGGCAAACTCCGACTTTGCCCGCGTTACCTACACCGAGGCCGTCGAGATCCTGGAGCAGGCCGTCGCCGCCGGTCACAAGTTTGACTATCCCGTGAGCTGGGGCATCGACCTGCAAACCGAGCACGAGCGCTTCCTGACCGAGGAACACTTTAAGCGCCCGACCTTTGTAACCGACTACCCGGCCGAGATCAAGGCGTTCTACATGCGCATGAACGAGGACGGCAAGACCGTCGCCGCCGCCGACTGCCTGGTTCCCGGTATCGGCGAGATTATCGGCGGCTCCCAGCGCGAGGAACGCCTGGATCTGCTCGAGGCCCGCATCAAGGACCTGGGTATGAATCCCGAGCAGTACAAGTACTACCTTGACCTGCGCCGCTACGGTTCCTGCAAGCACGCCGGCTACGGTCTGGGCTTCGAGCGCTTGGTGATGTACCTCACCGGCGTGGGCAACATCCGCGACGTCCTGCCGCACCCGCGCACCGTGGGCAACGCCGACTTCTAATCGCCACAGCGCCACCCAGCGCGTTACAGCACATCGCGCCAGCGCCTCTCGGCAAGCCGAGGGGCGCTTTTTTTCAACAGCACCCGTCAAGCTTTTGGCAAGGTTTTGGTTAGTTGAGCAGGGCTGTTGAAAACTCGACCCGCCGCCTGCCGACAACTACCGACCGCCCAGAGCGCCCTGCGCCCCTAGGCAAGCCCCGCGTCCTAGGCTTCGTACCGTCGCCACCCAAAATGGAAAGGACGTGGGCGTTATGACCGAAGCCGTTGTTGAAAACTATGAGACCACGACCAGAGGCGCCGCCTCGATGGCGGCCTATCGCGCCGTGCGCATCCTGCAGCTCTTGAGCGAAAACACCGGCGAAGACAAGGCATTGCTTTCCGATGAGTTAATCGAGCACCTCGCCCATCCCGATGACCCCACCCGCATGCCCATCTCGGCGGCGCGGCGCAGCATCTACACCTCGATATCCGCGCTTCGTCACGCCGGATACGAAATCGACTACAAACGCGGCGTGGGCTACAAACTTCTTACCCGCCCGCTCACCGATGAAGAGATCATCCGGCTCCACGGCATGGTCATGCGCAACCGCTCCACGCCTATCGCTATCCGCAAGAGCATGGCGCAGCATTTAGTTGCCATGGCGAGTGCCGACGTTCGCGGCTACCTCGATACACCCGAGCCCGCTCCAAGCGCAGGCAGCAAGGCTACCAAGGCAACACGCACGCCCATCAAGCGCATCGACACGTGCGAGCTCGTCGAGCAGGCCATCGACCACGGAACGACCGTCAGCTTTGATATCTCGAGTACCCTCGCCCGTGGCGAAACCGAAGCGGTGCGGATGACGCTCCGACCCTTTGCCATCAGGCAGCGCGATGGCATCTCGTATCTGCTGGGAACGGTCTACGACGCCCGAGGCACCGACGATACGCTGCGCACCGTCGAGATCGCCCGTATGAGAAACGTCAGCACGCGCCTCCTTGACGGCAAGAAACTCTTTGCCGCCCTGGACGAGGATGATGACGCCGTCTCCGCCGCATAAGCATCTCTGCCACCCATTCGACTACCCGTACCGCCCATCCGGTTCTGTATTAAAAGACCCGCCAGGCTGTTGTAAAAATGGACATCGGCGTTACTATAGTTCCACTTGCACTTTGTCCCAGTGCAGTGTTTCCAGCCATTTTTATACTGGGGGTAATGATATGAAGGACATCACCATCAGCCGCAGGAGCCTTCTGGTCTCCGCCGGCCTGCTCGCGCTCGCCCCGCTCGCCGGATGCAGCGGCAACTCTGGTTCCGGCTCTGCTGCCACCGGTTCCGACTACACCATCGGCGTTCTGCAGCTCACCGAGCACTCCGCACTCGATGCCGCCAACGACGGCTTTGTCAAGGCCATCAAGAAAAGCGGCCTTAAGGTCAAGATCGACCAGAAGAACGCCCAGAACGACCAGTCCACGTGTAAGTCCATCGCCGACAAGTTCGTGGGCGATGGCGTCGACCTGATCTACGCCATCGCCACGCCTGCCGCACAGGCTGCTGCCGGTGCTACGGCGGATATCCCCATCGTGGGCTGCGCCATCACCGACTACGCCGCCTCCGGCCTGGTCCAGGACAACGACAAGCCCGGCACCAACGTCACCGGCGCCTCCGACCTTACCCCGGTCGCCGAGCAACTCGAGATGATGCAGAAGGTCCTGCCCGACGTAAAGAAGGTCGGCCTGCTCTACTGCACCGCCGAGTCCAACTCCGACGTCCAGATCAAGGCCGCCAAGAAGGAGCTCGACAAGCTGGGCCTGGAGCACACCGACTTCACCGTCTCGAGCTCCAACGAGATCCAGTCCGTCGTCGAGTCTGCCGTGGGCAAGGTCGACGCACTCTACTCCCCCACCGACAACACCATCGCCGCGGGTGCCTCGCAAGTCGGCCAGATCTGCAAGGAAAACAAGCTCCCCTTCGTGACTGGCGAGGAGGGCATGTGCAAGGCCGGCGGTCTGTTCACCCTCTCCATCAACTATGAGGACCTGGGCTACGCTGCAGGCGAGATGGCCGTCAAGATCTTGAAGGGCGAGGCCAAGCCCGAGGATATGCCGATTGAGCACCTCTCGAGCAAGGACCTGGTCGTCGTCAAAAACGACGAGATGGCCGAGGCTCTGGGTATCGACCTTTCCGCTCTGGACGCGTAGCGCCATGCGCGGCGATGTGCCTAGGGCCCATACTCGCGCCGTTGCCGTGTTATTCAATATCTGAGCCATTGGGGCGAACGCCAATGACCGGCGTTCGCCCCGCTTGTTACGGATGAGACAAAACATCCGGCCGCAGCTCTTTCATGCATTGTTACCGCTATCATGGTGACTCACGTGTCCACCCTATCCTAGGAGGTATGAAGCATGCTCATTGCATTGCAGGGCGCCGTTTCGCAGGGCGTCCTCTGGGGCATCATGGTGCTTGGCGTGTTTATCACGTTCCGCCTGCTTGACATCCCCGATATGACCTGCGACGGCAGCTTTGCCCTCGGCGGCTGTGTTTGCGCCGTGCTCATCGTCAACAATAACGTCGACCCCTTGCTCGCCGTGCTGGCCGGCATGTGCGCCGGCGCTATCGCCGGCGCCGTCACGGGCATCTTGACCACCGTTTTTGAGATTCCTGCAATCCTCGCCGGAATCCTTACGCAGATCAGTCTGTGGTCCATCAACCTGCGCATCATGGGCAAATCCAACACGCCCATCCTTGCCAAGGGTACCATCTTCTCATCCGTCAGCCACATGACGGGCCTGCCGCAGTCCACCGTTGCCATCATCCTAGGCATTGTGCTGGCCGTGGCCATCGTCGCCATCCTGTACTGGTTCTTTGGCACCGAGATCGGCTCGGCGCTGCGTGCCACCGGCAACAACGAGTACATGATCCGCGCATTGGGCGTCAACACCAACTCCACCAAGATGATCGCCCTCGTGCTCTCCAACGCCCTTATCGGCCTTTCGGGTGCGCTTATCTGCCAGAGCCAGAAGTACGCTGACATTGGCATGGGCACCGGCGCCATCGTTATCGGTCTTGCCGCCATTGTTATCGGCGAGGTGCTCGGCCGCCTGCTGCCCGGCGGTCTGACGCAGTTTAGCGTCCGCCTGGCCTCCGCCGTCTTTGGCTCCGTGGTGTACTTCCTCATTCGCGCCATCGTACTGCAGCTGGGCATGGACGCCAACGACATGAAGCTGCTCTCCGCCGTAATCGTTGCCGTGGCCCTGTGCGTGCCCGTGGTTTGGGAGCGTTATAAGCTCCGCAGCTCCTACACGAGGGGAGATGAGGCAGATGCTTAAGCTCTCGCACGTCAAAAAGACCTTTAACAAAGGCACCGTCACCGAGAAGCGCGCACTCACCGGCGTCGACCTTACCCTGAACGATGGCGACTTTGTGACCGTGATTGGCGGCAACGGCGCTGGCAAGTCCACGCTGCTCAACATGATCGCCGGCGTATATCCGCTCGATTCGGGCGTTATCGAGCTCGACGGCACCGACATCTCGCGTCTGAGCGAGTCGCAGCGCGCCAAGTACCTGGGCCGTGTGTTCCAGGACCCCATGCGCGGCACCGCAGCCGACATGCAAATTGCCGAGAACCTGGCCCTCGCCAAGCGCCGCGGCCAGCGCCGCGGTCTTTCGTGGGGCGTCACCAAGGCCGAGAAGGACGAGTACGTTAAGCTGCTCAAGCGCTTGGACCTCGGCCTGGACACGCGCCTCAACGCCAAGGTCGGCCTGCTCTCGGGCGGTCAGCGCCAAGCACTCACCCTGCTGATGGCCACGCTCACCAAGCCGCGCCTGCTGCTGCTCGACGAGCACACGGCGGCCCTCGACCCCAAGACGGCATCGAAGGTGCTCAACCTGACCGAGGAGATCGTCGACGAGAACCACCTGACCACGCTCATGGTCACGCATAACATGAACGACGCCATCCGTCTGGGTAACCGTCTGATCATGATGCACGAGGGCCATGTGATTTACGATGTGGCCGGCGACGAGAAAAAGTCGCTCACCGTCGCCGACCTGCTCCAAAAGTTCGAGGAGGTCTCGGGCGGCGAGCTCGCCAACGACCGCATGCTGCTGAGCTAACGACCTAGAAAACCACCACAAAGGGGACAGGCACCTTTGTGGTGGTTTTCGTTAACCCTTATATCGAGCGCAGAAGCCCGTCCGATGTGATCGGACGGGCTTTTTGGTGGGTATCATGGTTGAATGATCATTAGGAGGTTTTCCCTACATGGAATTGTTTGAACCGATTCTTCATTTCTTTGAGCAGCGCTGGGTCCACAACATCATCTGGGCCGTCATCTTGGTAATAGTCACCGCCATCGCCGCCAAGGTGGCATCCAAGACCCTGCGCCACCTACTCAACCGAGACGACAACCCGCTTCCCGCATCGAGCATTTTCATCAACATCGCGCGTGCCGTCATTTGGATGATCGGCGGCAGCTTTATCCTCGACAACTGCTTTGGCATTAACGCAAACGCGCTCGTCGCCGCTCTTGGCGTCGGCGGCATCGCCATCTCGCTCGGCTTTCAGGACACGCTATCAAACCTTATCGGCGGCATGCAAGTGACCTTTATGGGCATCATCAAGCCCGGCGACAATATCGAGGTCGGCGGCGTGTCGGGCGTGGTCCAGGACATCACTTGGCGCCACACGACCATCGAGGACGCCTGCGGACAGACCATCATCGTCCCCAACTCCAACATCTCCAAGAACACGCTCGTGCACCTCATGCCCTTTGGACGCGTTGTCGTTCCCGTCGCGGTGAAGGACACGTCAAAGTGGGACTCGCTCGATGCGCTGGCAGACGAGCTCGCCTGTGCCACCAAGGTCGCCGTTTCACCCATCTCGGGCTTTGACAAGGAACCCTACGTGCTCTTTAGCGAGATCGGCGACTTTGGCATTAAGGGTAAGATCATCTTTATCGTCAGTGACGACAGCACCACCTTTACGGCAGCCGACGCCTGCATCCGCGCCATCGCCCCCATCATCGCCTAAAACCACCGCAAAGGGGACAGGCACCTTTGTGGTGGTTTCGCATCGTGGTACCATGGTTCATATCGTTGTTTAAACGACTAAGGGAGTAGACACCATGGAAGAGGCCTATCGTCAAGCGCGCAAGCGCGGCGAACAGGGACGCCGTCGCGCCATCAGCCAAAGCGAGCATCCATATCTTACGGACCTCGACAGCTTGGTCGCCCAGCTTCCCTGCGGGCAGCGCGAGAACATCGGCCTGCGGGACATTCCGCTCGAAATGGTCGTCGGCACGGTTACCAAAGGTCGCCAGTCCGCCTTTTCGTGTAACTTTATGCCGCTGCTCCCCTGGAATACCGAATTCGCCCGCAAATGGTCCAACCTCTACGATATCCAAATCTCCGAGGGCTACCGCGACCCCATCATCGTCACCGAGTTCATGCACCGCTTTTACGTCCAAGAGGGCAACAAGCGTGTCAGCGTCCTCAAATTCCTTGACGCTCCGACGGTTTCGGCCAAGGTGACGCGTCTGTACCCCGGTAAGTGGGATTCCGTCGAGAGCCGCCTGTACGGTGAGTTTTGCGCCTTTTGGTACGTATGCCCCCTGTACGAGATTGAGTTTTCGCGCGAGGGCAGCTACGAGATGCTTGCCAAAATGCTCGGCCAAGATCTTGTCGAAAAATGGCCTCAAAAGAAGGTCGACTACCTACGTCACACCTTCCTGCTCTTTAAGCGCGCCTATCTTCGCGCGGGCGGCGACCACTTGGACATTACGCCTGCCGATGCCATGCTCGTCTACCTCAACGTCTACAACCAGGACCGTCTGCTGGATACGCCGACGGATATCGTCGTCAACCGTCTGTGCAAGATTTGGCGCGAGCTTGTCATTGCCGGCAAAAGCGACGAGGACAAAGTCGATCTTGTCGAAGCGCCGCAGCCCAACGAGAAAGAGGGCGCACCGACAAAAGCTACCTCGGGCGTGCTCAACTTCTTTATGAGCAAGACCGTCTATTCGGCGGCCAACCCCCTGTGCATCGCCTTTATCCATGAGTTCCCCTGTGCGACGTCGAGCTGGGACAGCCTGCACGACCAAGGGCGTCAGTATCTCGATGAGCACTTTGGCGGTATCGTGCGCACCGAGGCGTTCGAGGACTGCCATGATCCGGACGCGTTCTACGCCGCCGTGGAAACGGCTGTCAAACATGGAGCAAACGTCATCTTCTCGACCTCGCACCGCCTGATGGAATACACGCTCAGGGCTGCCGTTGAGTATCCCCGGGTTCGGTTCCTCAACTGCTCTATCGGTCTTCCCCATCAAAGCGTCCGTTCGTACTTTGGCAAGATGTACGAGGCCAAATTCCTACTGGGCGCCCTTGCGGCCAGCATGGCGGATAACCACCGCATCGGTTACCACGCGTCGGTCTTCGCCTCGGGCGCACTCAGCGAGATCAACGCCTTTGCGATTGGCGCCTCGCTGCTCGACCCCCGCGCGCAAATTATCCTGACCTGGGGCGATGTGCCCGCCGGCGGTCTTGCTGAGGCCATGTGCCGCGAAGGCGTGAGCGTCATGACCGGCGCTGACATGTCAAAGTCGCTCGTAGACCCTACGGCCTACGGACTCCACCGCCTGGTCGATGGCAAGGTCGTCGGCATCGCCATGCCGGTATGGAACTGGGGCCGATACTATGAGCTCATCGTGCGCAGCCTGCTGCACGGCACTTGGGACGAGACCAGCGACGACAATCAGGTTCGCGCCGTCAACTACTGGTATGGCATGAGCTCGGGCGTCATCGACATTCGCTACGCTCCGGGCCTGCCCTATCAGACGCGCAAACTCGTGCAGTTGCTCCGTAACGGCATTGTTGAGGGATCCATCAACCCCTTTGGCGGCGAGCTCCACAGCCAGAACGGCGTGGTACAGATCGAAGGCTTCCCTCCGCTGCCGAGCACGCAGATTGTCGAGATGAATTGGCTGGCAGATAACGTGGTAGGCACCATTCCGCGGCTCGACGATGAGCCGAAAGTCCCTGCCCTATGAAAATCCTTGCCATAGCCGATACCGAAGAACGATGCCTTTGGGAGTGCTTTCGCAAGGAACGCTTTGAGGGCGTCGACCTGATTTTGTCCGCCGGCGATCTGGACCCGGACTATCTTGAGTTTTTGGTTACGGTCATCAACAAACCGCTCATCTACGTGCGTGGCAATCACGATGACCGCTACGCACGTCATGCACCGGGCGGATGTATCTGCGTAGAAGACAGCGTGTACACGTACCGAGGGATTCGCATTGCGGGCCTTGGCGGGTCTATGCGTTATCGCGACGGCGCCAACATGTACACCGAACGCGAGATGTCCAAGCGCATGCGTAAGCTGTCGCGTAAGGTTAGGATGGTCGGCGGGTGCGACATTCTGCTTACCCATGCACCCGCCGCCGGTATGGGTGATCTGGACGATCTGCCGCATCGAGGGTTTGAGTGCTTTAACACGGCGCTTGAATCCTGGGGGGCCGACTACATGGTGCATGGGCATGTACACCAAAGCTACGGTTACGATTTTCAGCGCGAGCGGCAGCATGTGTGTGGAACGACGATCATCAACGCCTGCGGCTATACGCAGTTTGAGCTCGACCAGACGCGCTACCCCATCCGTGGCTGGCAGGCAGCCTGGCTCAATTCGCAAACCATGCGCCGCGAGCTCAAACGCCACGATGCCATCGAGTCCTCAACAGCCAGAACCCCCTGGTAACCACCTTTAAGGCTTGACGCTGCGCCGGCCCCAAGCACCCCATCTCGCCCCTCAAGCCGTCGCTCGCGTACCAAAGTACGCGTCGCTCCTCTTTCGGGGCGACCTGGGGCACTTGGAACTGGCTCGCTGCGATGCCATAACATTGACGCCAAAGTGCCAAAACCACCACAAAGGTGCCTGTCCCCTTTGTGGTGGTTTTGGCCCGAGATAGCAAGAGACCCGGTCCTGCACGAGGCAGAACCGGGTCTCTTTAGCAATGCTTGCTTTGCTCAGGCAGTAACTGTTAGTTACTCAGCCAGGAAGTCACGCTGGACAGCGGGATCGACCTTGACGCCAGGGCCCATGGTGGAAGACACGGAGATGGACTTGACGTACTTGCCCTTAGCAGAAGAGGGCTTGACGCGCAGGATCTCGGTGTACAGGGCAGCGTAGTTCTCAACGAGCTGCTGCTCAGAGAAGGACTTCTTGCCCAGGGGCACGTGGCAGATGCCATAGCGGTCAGCGCGATACTCAACGCGGCCGGCCTTGAGCTCGGAGACCATCTTGGCGACGTCCATGGTCACGGTGCCGAGCTTGGGGTTCGGCATAAGGCCACGGGGACCAAGGATCTTACCGATGCGGCCAACCTTGGCCATCATGTTCGGCGTAGCGATAGCGGCGTCGAAGTTGATCTCGCCCTTCTGAATCTGGGCGACAAGCTCGTCGGAACCGATGATGTCGGCGCCGGCAGCCTCAGCCTCGCGGGCCTTCTCGCCCTCGGCGAAGACGGCAACACGAACGGTCTTGCCGGTGCCGTGGGGCAGGGAGATGGAACCACGGATGTTCTGGTCAGCCTTACGAGTATCGATGCCCAGACGGAAGTGGGCCTCGACGGTCTCGTCGAACTTGGCGGTGTCGAGCTCCTTAATGAGCCTGGCAGCCTGAAGGGGGGTGTAGAGCGTGGCGCGATCGATCTTCTCGGCAGCGGCGTTATAGCTCTTACCATGCTTAGCCATGTGCATTACCTCCTGTGGTTAAACGGGCGTGAGCCCTCCCACATCGTATCGTGTGCCCTATTGCACACATTTAACGGGCGCCCCGGTCGGAGCACCCGTCGTTACCATAAGAAATCGCTACTCAGCGATGGTGACGCCCATGGAACGGGCGGTACCGGCGATGATCTTCTTGGCGGCGTCAATGTCGTTGGCATTGAGGTCCGGCATCTTGATCTCGGCGATCTTGGTGAGCTGCTCCTGGGAGAGCTGACCAACCTTGTCGGCCTGGGGCTTAGCGGAACCAGACTTGAGGTTCAGCTCCTTCTTGATGAGGTGAGCCGCCGGCGGGGTCTTGGTGATGAAGGAGAAGGACTTATCCTCGTAGACAGAGATCTCAACGGGGATGATATCGCCCTTCTTGTCCTGCGTCTCGGCGTTAAAGGCCTGGCAGAACTGCATGATGTTCACGCCAGCAGCGCCCAGAGCGGGGCCGACGGGAGGAGCGGGGTTAGCTGCACCAGCAGGAATCTGGAGCTTAATGACGTTGGCAACCTTCTTCTCAGCCATGGTCATTCCTTTCGAATCACGAGTGTGAAGTACTTGCTATATCGTAAGCACGCACGTGTTAGAAGCACTCCTGAGATGAGCAGTCACAGAAGAAGCACGCTCGCGCGAACGGACGAAAACTTAAGCGATGACAGCGACCTGGTTAAAGTCGAGCTCAACCGGCGTCTCGCGGCCAAAGATCATCAGCGTGACCTTGAGCTTGCCAGCCTCGGTGTTAACCTCGGAGACCTTGCCATCAAAGTCGGTAAGCGGGCCATCGGTGACGCGGACGGACGTGCCGACCTGAATATCGACCGAGGTGCGCTTGGGCGAATCGCCCTTACCGGGACGACGAGTCATCTTGTTGTACTCGTCGCGGGAAAGCGGAGCGGGCTTGCCGTTGCCGCCCAGGAAACCGGTGACGCCAGGCGTGTTACGAACGCACGTCCAAGCATCGTCATCCATCTCCATGCGGACCAGGACATAACCCGGGAAGATCTTGGAATCCTTGGTCTCACGCTTGCCACCCTCTTTAATCTCGGTGACACGCTCCATAGGAATCTCGATATCAAAGATACGGTCCTGCATGCCCATAGTCTCGATGCGATGCTCGAGATCGGACTTAACGCGGTTCTCGTATCCAGAGTAAGTGTGAACGACGTACCAACGCTTAGACATGGTTTAGCCCCTCAATCCAGAGAACAGAGCAAGAGCCTCGCCAAAGCCAGCATCGAGCAGAGCGATGACGACGCCGACGACGATCAGAGAAGCGCAAACGACGACCGAGTAGTTCACGAGCTCCTTCTTATCGGGCCACGTGACACGCTTCATCTCGGACTTCACCGAAGCGAAATACTTCTTGGTGCGGGCGAAGAAACCAGGCTTCTCGTTCTTCTTAGACTTCGCAGCCTTCTCGCTCTTCTTGGCAACGGCCTTCTTGGCCTCAACCTTGGAGTTGGCGGCAGCGTTGTTGGCAGGCGCCTGCTGCTGTGCCTTCTTCTTGTTCTTCTTGTTGGCCATTTGGGTTACCTCCGCGCAATGCGCTTATACATGAGTAAACCGTAAGCCCCCAAGTGGGAGCTTACGGAATAATGACTGGCACGCCAGGAAGGACTCGAACCCTCAACACTCGGTTTTGGAGACCGATGCTCTACCAATTGAACTACTGGCGTATATGACTAGAGACTAGCGAGTCTCTTTGTGCAGCGTGTGGTGACGGCACCAGGGGCAATACTTCTTGATCTCCATACGATCAGGCATGGTCGACTTGTTCTTGGTGGTCGTATAGTTGCGGCGCTTGCACTCAGTGCACGCAAGAGTAACTAGAGTACGCATGTATCCTGAACCTTTCATTTCCGCCCCGTACGGGCACGAGTTGTTACTTTATCAGCTCCACGTAAGTGCTGTCAATGAAAACCTCGAGTCAATTGGTTCTCGGTGGATCCATTCATATTTGGAACACATCAATGAAGCCATCGAGATCTAATCGACGGTGCATCCAGGACCATTATCGATCCTCTCGACACCAGCAACGGCTCAATATCCATTGCAGAAAAGAACCCGGCACCCAAATAAGTGCCGGGTTCTCTAAGTCAGCTATATCAAAGAGCTAATTTACTCAATGATCGTGGAGACGATGCCCGAACCGACGGTGTGGCCACCCTCGCGGATAGCGAAGCGCAGGCCCTCCTCCATGGCGATCGGGTGGATGAGGTCGCCCTCGATGGTGATGTGGTCACCAGGCATAGCCATCTCGGTGCCCTCGGGGAGCTTGACCGTACCGGTAACGTCGGTGGTACGGAAGTAGAACTGAGGACGATAACCATCGAAGAACGGGGTGTGACGGCCGCCCTCCTCCTTGGTCAGAACGTAGATCTCACCGGTGAACTTGGTGTGCGGGGTAACCGAACCGGGCTTGCAGAGAACCTGGCCGCGCTCGATGTCCTCGCGCTTGATGCCGCGGAGCAGCAGACCGACGTTGTCGCCAGCCTCGCAGAAGTCCATGGACTTACGGAACATCTCGATACCGGTAACGACGGTGTTCTGGGTATCCTTGATGCCGACGATCTCGACGGGCTCGTTGAGCTTGAGCTCACCGCGCTCGACACGGCCGGTAGCAACGGTACCACGGCCGGAGATGGTCATAACGTCCTCAACGGCCATCAGGAACGGAAGGTCGTTGTTACGAGCAGGCGTCGGGATGTACTCGTCGACGGCGTTCATGAGATCGCGGATAGCGTCCATCCACTTGGCGTCGCCCTCGAGAGCGCCCAGAGCGGAACCACGGATGACGGGGATGTCGTCGCCGGGGAAATCGTACTCGGAGAGGAGCTCACGGGTCTCCATCTCGACGAGGTCGATAAGCTCGTCATCGTCGACCATGTCGCACTTGTTCAGGAAGACGACGATGTAGGGAACGCCGACCTGACGGGCGAGCAGGATGTGCTCGCGAGTCTGAGCCATGGGGCCGTCGGTAGCAGCGATGACCAGGATAGCGCCGTCCATCTGAGCAGCGCCGGAGATCATGTTCTTGACGTAGTCAGCGTGGCCCGGGCAGTCAACGTGAGCGTAGTGACGGGAAGCGGTCTCGTACTCGACGTGGGAGACGGAGATCGTAATGCCGCGCTCGCGCTCCTCGGGAGCCTTGTCGATGTTCTCGAACGCAGTGAAGTCAGCCTTGCAGCCCTCGGTCTCGGAGAGAACCTTGGTGATGGCAGCGGTCAGCGTGGTCTTGCCGTGGTCGACGTGACCAATGGTGCCGATGTTAACATGCGGCTTAGTGCGCTCAAACTTCTCTTTGGCCATAAAGCCCTCCTCTTAACAGGTCGTCCCCGGACGGGACTTTGCCTTTATACCATAGTGGCCTCTCAACATACTATTGAGAAGCCACCGTGTTACCTATGGTAGCGGTGACTGGATTCGAACCAGTGACGCCACGGGTATGAACCGTGTGCTCTAACCAACTGAGCTACACCGCCGGATGGAGCCTGCAACCAGACTTGAACTGGTGACCTCTTCGTTACCAACGAAGTGCTCTACCGACTGAGCTATACAGGCACTTGACGGGTGGGAGCTATAGGATTCGAACCTATGTAGGCAGAGCCAACGGGTTTACAGCCCGTCCCCATTAACCACTCGGGCAAACTCCCAATCGTTCAAGTATCCGCAGGTTCTTTGGTCTTTTGGACCGCCGCCCCCGCGAACGAAAAAGATAATACGATGCAACCTTGGGGGCTGTCAACGAAAACCTCTAGATACACGGTTCCGGGCGTATCTATATACCTTTGACCTGCTGTTTTGTTGAGTTTAGATATGAAGGACGCTGAATTTGCATGTAGCGGTGGCATTTCCCGAGGGAACACTTTGTCGTAGTGGAGCACGCTGGCTGGAACGAACTTCGATAACGACCCTCTTGAACTATTACATAGGTTGCAATCGGGCTTCCACGGCACGATCGAGCGTGGATAATCTCCCGCTTTTAGCGCGGCTCTAAGGCCAAAGTGGCAGATTATCTACGCTCATTCTCCAGGCGGGAGAACTATAGAGCCGCAACTACTCGGGCCAGGCCAAAGTAGACCCATAGAGCGGCTCCCCCTTGGTGCAGGGGTAGCGACTCAAGTAACACGACGATAGCAAG
This sequence comes from Collinsella sp., assembly GCA_019414245.1. Taxonomy (GTDB): domain Bacteria; phylum Actinomycetota; class Coriobacteriia; order Coriobacteriales; family Coriobacteriaceae; genus Collinsella. The sequence continues at coordinate 489,082 of DXMK01000015.1, forward strand.
TCGAAGAAATAAGTCATGGCATATTTCGAATAAACGCCGAGTCGGTCAATTCCGTTTCCCGCATTACCAAGACGATATACACGGTCAAAAGACCTCGATTTGTCATCGTTGCTAAACGCAGTAATTAGAATCTTCCTGCCCGAACGGCAATCAAGATACTCACGTGCCTGTGACGCAAATAGCCCGGAGACCGATACGAGAATTATCAATGACTGCGAAACGTCTCCCATGTTTTTCAATTCCGCGACGTTAGCCCCAGCAACTATGCGAACTATCTTGCCCGCATAAAACATTTCCTGCTGAAATCGTACGAGATTGGCGCTCACATTATTGGTGCACCAGATTTCAACGTTTTTATGGCCATCAATTTCGTCGGCAAGGTGCTTAATAGCGATATCGGACACGCCGCTTTCAACCTCAGCGAACATCTCGATCATGCGAACGTCGAGCTCTGCCCTGTACTCCTCGTAGCCAAATTCCTCCTCTCGATGGCTTAAGTCGCTTGGAAAGACTGATTGAGTAAATGATTCTTTCAAATCGCTAAGAGACTGGTAGCCCAATCGATTGCAGAAACGACGAACAGCGGAACGGATCACGAATGCATCGCGGGTTATTGCGGCAACATTGATTTCGCTCGAACGCCTAATGTGAGCGATGAGATATCGAGCGATGGCGGCATCGTTTGACCCAAACTCGCTGTTGATGATTGAGCTAATGCGATTGAGCACATCGAAGTCATTGATATTCACGTGATCCCTCTTTCCGCTCTCCTCGAAATCATGGTTCATTTATTGAATCAAACAGCTTTGGTCGTTCTCCTATGATTCAAATCAGTTGACGTCATCTTAATCGTAATTCCGCCACACGTATCCACCGTGTTGAATGATGGAAAGGGGATTCATGGACAACGTGAACAACATGCCGTTTCTCTGGGGTTCCGCCACGGCGTCTTATCAGTGCGAGGGTGCCTGGAACGAAGACGGCAAAGGCCTTGGCGAGTGGGATTTCTTTAGCCACACAAGCAATAAGAACATCAACCATGTTGACGGTGATGTATCTTGCGACTTCTACCATCGCTATGAAGAAGATATCCGCATGATGAAAGAAGGCGGACAAAACACTTATCGCTTCTCTCTTTCATGGAGTCGAATCATCCCCACGGGTATCGGCGAAGTGAATGAAGAGGGTATCGATTTTTATAATCGGGTCATTAATTGTTGCCTCGAAAATGGCATAGAGCCCAACGTTACGCTGTTCCATTACGATCTACCATTCACGCTTGCTTGCAAAGGCGGATGGCTGAACAACGACATGGCAGAGTGGTTCTGCAAATACGCCAAGATTTGCTTTGAGCGCTTTGGAGACCGCGTCAAAATCTGGGCTACCGTTAACGAGCCGCATTTCTACAGCTACTGCGTAAACATGTTGGGCAACTATCCCCCCAATCGATCGCTCGACGTTCAGTCGTACATGCAGTTTCAGTACAACCTGATGCGCGCGAGCGCACTCGCAGTCCGAACATATCGTCAAATGGGCTACGACGGCATCATCGGCGCCGTCCACGATGGCGGCGTTGTCGAACTCGACCCGGCAACCGAGCACCCTGATGACGTATTTCGATACGCAGACTTTTTCGCCAATCGCATGATTCTGGCACCAGCGCTTCAGGGTCAACTGCCGCCAGAAATGGACGAAATCCTCGAAAAACTTGGCGTCTCGCTCTATCGATCCCCAAATGACGTAGAAGAATTCAGAGACGGTAAAGTCGATTTTATTGGACTCAACGTGTATTGCCGAGAGTATGTAACCGACTGGCACGGTGGAGAGCTTGCCGTTTCGGCGAACAATAAGGGCGGTTCGAGCAAAAAGGTCGAAGGAAAATGCATTGCGCCCTTGTTTGAAAGCGCCCGCGACAGCAATGTTCCCCGCAATAAATGGGGCCGCGAAATACTCCCAGGTTGCATGTATTCAACCATCATGGATGTCCACGAGCGCTATGACGCGCCCCGCATCTTTATTACGGAAAACGGACATGGCGCCTATGAGCAACCAGACGCAGACGGAATGATCCACGATGATGACCGCATCGAGCTTCTGGGCCAGTTCATCGAGCACATGATGAGGGCCAAGCGCGACGGCGCGCGCGTTGAGGGCTACTACCTCTGGTCGACGATGGATCTGTATAGCTGGATCAACGGCTACGAAAAACGATACGGACTTGTCCATATCGACTTCGAGAACAATCTGGAGCGCACCCCCAAAAAGAGCTGGTATTGGTACCGAGACCTTATCTCGAAGTATCAGGAGCAGGAAGGTTAGGAGAAAGAGATGAAATATCAGGCAATGTCCGAAACAGTCCTAAAGGCTGTTGGCGGCAAAGAGAACATTACATCGGTAACTCATTGTGCGACGCGCCTTCGCATCGACGCACGAGACACCTCGATCATCGATCTCCAGCTCGCCAAATCGGCCGATCAGGCGCTCGGGGCAGTAGTCAGCGGTGGCCAGCTTCAGGTGATCATCGGCCCCAACGTCACCGAGGCTTACAACGACTTCCTCGACTTCGCGGGAATCGAAGTCGGCGGTGGCACGGTTGCCGACGATGCCCAAACCGCCAAAGACCTTGCAGAAGGCATTAAAAGCGGTAACACCGCCATGGGCTTGATTGAGAAATTCGGGAACGTCTCTGCACAGGTATTCATGCCCATCGTCCCGGCGCTCATCGTTGGCGGACTCATTCTTTCGATCAAGAATCTCCTGGTCAATTATTGCGGATTGAGCACCGATAGCGGAACCGCCCAGGTCCTGTTGGCGATCTTTAGCGCTTCGTTTAGCTTCTTACCCGTTTATCTTGGTTATCAGCTCGCGGCCGTCATGAAGATGCAGCCCATCATGGGCGCATTGCTGGGCGCGATCATGATCAGCTCGTCCATTAGCGGTGCCGAGGGTCTCGACTTTCTTGGTATTCCCATCCCGACGAACGACTATTCGAGTACGGTAGTGCCCATCGTACTGGGCGTTGTATTCATGTACTTTGTCGACCGCGGCCTTCAGAAGATCATTCCCGACGTTACCAAACTGTTCTTGAAGCCGCTGCTCACCATGATCATCGTCGTGCCCGTCGAGCTTATTATCCTTGGCCCCGCCGGCAGCATGATGGGCTACGCGCTGAGCGATGCCGTCACGTGGCTTATGGACAACGTGGCATTTATCGCTACTCCGATCCTGGCAGCCCTTAACCCCTATTTCGTCATGCTCGGTCTCGATAAGGCTTACATCGCAATCGAAGTTACGAGCCTGGCGCAGCTCGGTTGGGCACCCATTATCTTTGGATTCATCTCGAACCTCTGCATTGGCGGCACGAGCCTCGCCCTGGCAACTGCCATGAAGGGAAACAAAGAGAAGAGGGGTATGGTCACCACGGTTGCCGTCACCGCACTCTGTGGCGTAACCGAGCCCGCGTTCTACGGTTGCCTCATCGAGCGTCCCCGCCTGCTTGTCGGCACGGCAATCGGCGCGCTCTGCGCTGGACTCCCCGCAGGCATCTTTGTTCTGAAAGAGTATGTTGCGGGAGCATGCCCCGGCCTTCTTTCGGCACTCATCTTTATCGCTCCCGATGGGTCCATGGGCAACTTCGTGCTGGCATGCGTTGTCGCCATCATCGCCATCGTCGTCTCCTTCATCGCTGCACGCGTGATCATCAAGAAGAACCCCAGCTATATTGAGTAGATGCCCGCTGTTTGCATTGGGGACATCCTCGGCAGACCATTAGCAAGAACCCAAGAAGTTCCTTAGGAGCTCGATTAATCCATTCGGATTCCTGAGGCACAAACGACCCCGATTCCACAATGAAATCGGGGTCGTTGTTTCTAAAGCCGTCGATAGACAATCGGTGTTTACCTTAGCTCCCTATCCAAGTTAATTATCCACGCTCGTTCTCCGGTCGGGAGATTTTCTTCGCTCGCATATCCAGAAATCCACGCTCGAGCAGGACATCCAGATCCGCGCCCGCCCTTGTCTCGATCTGTAACAGCAAGAGGCCTATTCCGCTTCTACATGTTACAGATCAAGATATTCCTAAAACACCCTAAGTTTCATCTCAATCTGTAACAGTTAGATGCCGAATATCGGTCTTGGTGTTACAGATTTAGACAAACTGGAGGACGAGACAAACCAAAAACGGGATGGGCGCTAACCCGATGGCGCACCACCTAAATAGAAACGGGCTCTGTCCCATATAGAGACAGAGCCCGAAACTCTCATGGAGCCAGTGACAGGAATCGAACCCGCAACCCACTGATTACAAATCAGTTGCGCTACCGTTGCGCCACACTGGCACACTTGGCGCTTTCGCGCGAAGCCTGTTTAGGATAAAGGAATTGAGGACGGGGCGCAACAGGCCCTTCGACCGACCACATCTCAAAAACCGTTCGTCAGAACGAACAGTTTTATCTGTTCGTCAAAACATAAACCTATTCGTTTTGACAGCTGCAAACCCACAACCCACTGATTACAAATCAGCGGGTAGACCAATCTAGGAAACGGCTCTCTGCCGCAACCCCCCTACCTCCCGCGAAGGGCCTTGAGCTTGGCCAGGGCATCGGGGCTCAGGCGGCTACCCAGGGTCATCTTGATCTGCGGAGCTTCCTCTGCCTCGTGAACATCGTTATCGATCTGCTTGATCTCGTCCACCAGCATGCGGCTCGAGATGCGCGTAACGCCCTTACCCATGACGACGGCCTGGATCGTGCCGTCGCTCGACACCACGGAGCACGCGCGGCCTTCCTCGCGCGCCTCGATGCAGAGCTTCTGCACCACGGTGTCGGCCGATACGCCCGTCGGCGAAAACTCGATGCGCACGCCGCGGGCGGGCAGGTTGGGGCGCTCGCTGGAGATATTGCCCGCGCCGTCAAACACGATTACGGCCTCGTAGCGGCCCTGGGCAAACGCGGCAACATCGTTGATGAGTGCCGTGCGCGCCATATCGTGAACGTCGCTGGAATACGGATCATCGGAATGGTCGTACACGAGCTTTTCGTAGCGCGGCGTGCAGTGGATCACGTTGTAGCCGTCGACCACCAGCAGCTCGGGCTTATTGGAGTGCACCGTCGAGACCGGGTCGGCGATGGCCTGCGCAAACGCATTGCCGCCCACGCCATAGGTCGCGGCCGAAACAATCGGCTTGGCCGAGCCTTCGCCAAAGCGCTTGGCCTTGGATTTGGCGCGGTTCTTCTTGGACATGCGCTACTCCTCCCCCATGAGCTCGCCGGCGTTGCGGCGCAGCCACTCAAAGCACAGCGCGGTGGTCGCCTGGGCCACGTTGAGACTCTCGGTCATGCCGCGCTGGGGAAGCTTGGTCAAAAAGTCACATTTCTCGAGCACCAGACGCGAGATGCCGTCGCCCTCGGAGCCCATGACGAGCGCCACGCGGCCCTCCAAGGGAGCATCCCAGCAGCTGCCCTCGGCATGCTCGGAAGCGCCACCCACCCAAAAGCCGGCGGCCTTGAGGTCATCGAGCGCACGGGCGATATTGGGCACCTGCGCGATAGGCAGATGCATGACGGCGCCGGCGGAGGTCTTGTAGCTGCCCACGGTCACGCCGGCGGCGCGCTTATTGGCGATGATGACACCGGCCGCCCCCACAACCTCGGCGGAACGAACAATGGCACCAAAGTTGCCGTCATCGGTCACGTGGTCGAGCACGACGACAAGCGCCGAACCCTCGCCCGCGCGATCGAGGATATCGGCGACGTCCGCATAGGGGAAATTACCCACCTCGAGCGCAATGCCCTGATGAGCGCCATGGCTCGACAGCGCATCGAGCTGCGCGCGCGGCACATACTTAATGCGGACGTCCGCGGCGTTGAGATCGTCGACCAGGCGCGACAAGGCAGCATCGCGCTCCCCGCCCTCGGCGATGAGCGCGCACTTGATGGGAAAACCAGTGCGTAGCGCCTCGGCGGCAGCACGACGACCTTCGATAAACTCGCCCTTGGGAACCTCGACGTTATCGCGGCTACGCTCGCGCTGCGAGCGAGCAGCCTGTGAGCGCTCGCGCTGGCCCTTGGGAGCGGCAGCGCGATCGTTGCGGCGAATCGGACGCGAGCCAGAAGCGGCCTGCTTGCCGCCACGAGGCGCACGCTTGCGATTGTCGGCCATAAAGCGACCTCCTAAATACAACTATCAAACGAAACAAAATAAACGACCGCCCATGAATATTAATTCGGGCGGTCGGTACGGGTTTTCCAAGTGCCCGAGATTGCCATGAAAGAGGAGCGACACGTACTTGAGTACGCGAGCGACGGTTTGAACGGCAAGGTCGGGTGCTTGGAAAACCCGCAGGGATTAGAGAGACTTGATACGAGTGCCGGCGGCAGTGTCCTCGATCGTCAGGCCTAGGTCCTTGAGCTGGTCGCGGATGGCGTCGGCCAGATCCCAGTTCTTGGCGGCACGGGCCTCGGCGCGGGCCTCGAGAATCTTGGCAGCGGCCTCATCTACGTCGTCACCAGTGTAGGCAACCAAACCGGCGGCAACGCCCAGCAGGCCCAGCGGCAACTCGACCTTGGGCTCGGGAAGCTCGACGCCAAACGTATCGAGCAGCTCGACCAGCGTATCGGCGGCAGCCAGGGCTGCGGCCTTGTCGGCAGCATCGCCCGCCTGCTCCAGGTACTGGTTGCACTCGGTGACAAAGCCAAAGACAGCACCCATGGCACCGGCGGTGTTAAAGTCGTCGTCCATGCACTCCTTAAAGGTGGCACGGGTCTCGGCGGCCTTGGCGGCAAACGCCTCGGCGGCAGCCGCATCGGCATCGGCCGTCGCATGGTTCGCAGTCCAACGCAGGTTCTCGACCGTACCGGCAATGCGTGTGAGCGAGTTCTCGGCACCATCCAGACGCTCCCAGGAGAAGTCAAGCGGCGAGCGATAGCTCGTCTGCAGCATCAGCAGGCGCAGGGCGGCAGCGGAGTGCTGCTCGAGGACCTCGGCCAGCGTAAAGAAGTTGCCGAGCGACTTGGACATCTTCTCGCCGTCTACCAGCAGCATGCCCGTGTGCATCCAAGTGTTGGAGAAGCCCTGGCGCCAGGCGCAGGTGGCCTGGGCGCACTCGTTCTCGTGATGCGGGAAGGCAAGGTCGGAGCCGCCGCCATGAATGTCGATCGGGGTGCCCAGGTAGCGGTGCACCATGGCGGCGCACTCGGTGTGCCAACCGGGACGGCCCTCGCCCCAGGGGCTCGGCCAGCTGGGCTCGCCGGGCTTGGCGGCCTTCCACAGGGCAAAGTCGAGCGGATCGTTCTTGTCCTCGTTCTCCTCGATGCGCGCGCCAACCATAAGGTCATCGATGTTGCGGCCCGAGACCTGACCATAGTTGGGATCGCTGCGCACGGCAAAGTACACGTCGCCGTTATCGGCTGCGTAAGCGTGGCCCTGCTCGATGAGCGTCTTGATCATAGCGATCATGGGGCCGATCTCCTTGGTGGCGCGGGGGCGCACATCGGGATCGAGCACGTTGGCGGCGCGCATGACGCCGATGAACTTGTCGGAGAACTCCGTCGCGACCTCGGCGGCAGTGCGGCCCTGCTCGTTGGCGCGTTTGATGATCTTGTCGTCGACATCGGTGAGGTTCTGGGCAAACGTGACCTCGTAGCCGCTCGCGATGAGCCAGCGACGAATCACGTCAAAGCTGATGAACGTGCGGGCATTGCCGATGTGGATGTTGTCGTAGACCGTGGGGCCGCACACGTACATGCGGACCTTGCCGGACTCGATGGGCTGGAACTCTTCCTTTTTATGGGTAGCGCTGTTGTAGATACGCATTCGTTACTCCTTAACGGTTTTCTGTAGCAGGCAGACGGCCCAGGCGCCAATTCCCTCGCCCTGGCCTTCCCAACCGAGCTTTTCGGTCGTGGTGGCGGCGACGCCCACGTTTTCGACGTCGACACCCAGGGCATGGGCAAGGTTGGCGCGCATGGCATCGCGGTGCGGAGTGATCTTGGGTTGCTGGCAGGCAATGGTGCAATCGGCATCGACAAACTCAAAGCCAAGCTCGCGCGCATAGTCCATCACGCGAGCGAGCAGCACCATCGAATCGGCACCCTCGTAGGCGGGATCGGTGTCGGGGAATAGCTTGCCGATATCTCCCCCGCGGCAGGCGCCCAGAATGGCGTCGGCCAAGGCGTGCGCGAGCACATCGGCATCCGAGTGGCCCAGCAGGCCGCGCTCGTAGGGAATGTCAACCCCGCCGATGATACATCGACGCCCCTCCACCAAACGGTGGACGTCGTAGCCGTGGCCAATGCGCAGGTTACTGAACATGGGGAAGGTCCTCTCCCTCGGCCATGCGACCGAGCAGAATCGCGGTTACGGGACGCAGGTCCTCGGGCACCGTCACCTTAAGGTTATCGCGCGGGCTCTGGACACAGCGGACGCGCCCGCCCATGCGCTCGACCAGCGATGAATCGTCGGTGCCGATAAAGCCCTCGGCGATAGCAGCGGCGTGAGCGCGCTTCATGGCGTCGACGCTAAAGATCTGCGGCGTCTGCGCGGCCCAATAGAGCTCGCGCGGCGGCGTCTCGACGATGTTGTCGCCATCGACGATCTTGAGCGTGTCGATGGCAGGCTGGCCGCACACGACGCCGTCGAGGGCACGGTCGCCCACAAGCACGTCGATCGCATGATCGATGGCCTCGGTCGTAATGAGCGGACGGGCGCCGTCGTGGATGGCGACATATTCGAAACCCGCCGGAGCCGCATGCACGCCGGCACGGGTGGAATCCTGGCGGGTCTCGCCGGCATCGGCAAAGCTGATGGGCGTGTCATAGTCAAACGGGTCGATGGCCAGGCGGCGCATCTCGGCACGACGCTCGGAAGGACACACCACCACGATGTGGCCGACCTTATTGCTACGGTCAAATGCGCGGATAGACCAGCTCATGAGCGGACGGCCCGCCACGTTAACGAGCTGCTTGCCGCCGGGATTTCCAAAGCGCTGGCCACTGCCGCCGGCAACGACCACGGCGCATACGGGCGCCATTATGCGTTCCCCTGTTTGGTGCCCTTCATGCGGTACAGGGAGTCCGCAAGAATGGCAGGGTTGTTGACGCCAAAGTCGCCTAGGCGCTCCGGATCCTCGCTGATGTCGTCCATGAGCTCCTGCAGCGATCCATACTCGTCGACGATCTTCTCGGCCACGCCGTCGCGCACGACGGACACGCGCGAAAGCGTGCGCAGGCCCAGCGGTGTCATGACGGAGTCCTCGTCCAGGTCGTCGTAACCCAGAACCGCCGCCACATGCTGCGGGTCGGACAAGTCCTTGGGCGTCATACGGCTCAGGTTGGCGCGGATCTTTTCGGCATTGGCCTCGGAGGAATCGCTCGCATAGTCGCGAATCATCAGGTCGTACTCGGTATCCATGCTGGAGCCGGCGAGCTGCTCGAGCTGCATCTGCACGAGCTTGCCCTGGTTGCCCAGCTTGACAATGCAATCCTTAAGTTCGGTCTTTGCCTGCTGCATGATCTCGAAGCTCGAGAAAATCCCGGTAATGTCGGCGAGCGTAACGTAGTCGTCGAGCTCGAGGGCCGTCAGGCGCAGCAGGGAGCGGTCGAGCGACTGACGGGTAGTCTGGAGCGTGGCGACGAGCTGGTTGACCGAGCTCATGATGGTGGTGACGGGCTGGATCTCGTAGCTCTTGCCGTGAACGTACACGTTGACGACGGCACGACGGGCCGAGACCGAGATCACGATGGCATCCGTGAGCACCGACATGCGGGCGGCGGTGCGGTGACGCATGCCCGTCTCACTCGTGGCAAGCGAGGGATCGGGATTGAGGTGGAAGTTGGCGCGCAGGATCTGGGTGAGGTCGCCGTCGATGACGATGGCGCCGTCCATCTTGGAAAGCTCGAACAGGCGGTTCGAGGTAAACGAAATGTTGAGCGGGAAGCCGTCGTTACCAGCAGCGAGCACGTTTTCGGTGTCGCCGACGCAAATAAGAGCGCCCAGGTGACCAGCAATGATCATGTCGAGGGCGGTGCGGATCGGCTGGCCAGGTGCCGTCAGGCGGATGGCCTGTTCCATACGCTTTTGCAGCTCGTTCTTATCCAAGGCATCGCTCCCATCGCATACGCTCCATAAACGTTAAATAGTTTCTCACGGTTTGTCCCCGCGGCGCTCGCGAAATCCGATGCTTACAGAATGAGCGAACACCGCTGAGAGCCTCAACCCAAATGAGCTGTTCATGTGGTAGCATCGGGATTCACATGAATGAGGGAGTAGTCGCGTGACCGGGTTCGCCTCCGGTGGCGCGGCAAGTCAACATACTGGCCGACACGGTCTGGCTTGCCTTAATGAACGAGACTCGTGGTTGTACGCGCGGCGCGTACGCCACGGGTCTTTTTTGTTGCTCCCCTGTCAGAAGTACACGCGGGTTCGCCCGCAAGGAGGGAGCCAAACCATGGGACTCGTAGAGCTCGTGCTGCTCGCCATTGGCCTTTCGATGGACGCCTTTGCCGTATCCATCTGCAAGGGCCTTGGCATGAAGAAGATCAACCTTAAGGTCGCCGTAGTGCTCGGCCTGTTCTTTGGCGGCTTCCAGGCCGGCATGCCCGTGATCGGATGGGCGCTTGGCAGCCAGTTTATGGGCATCATCGGCCCCATCGACCATTGGATTGCCTTTATCCTTTTGGCCTTCATCGGCGGCAAAATGCTGTGGGAGGCTTTTACCGAGGACGAGGATGAAGGCGACGGCAAGAATGCCGAACAGATTGAACTGAGCGAGTACCTGATCCTCGCCATCGCCACTTCAATCGACGCCCTGGCCGTGGGCATCTCGTTCGCCGCGCTTTCGGTCGACATCGTTCCCGCTGTATCGCTTATCGGCGTCACAACGTTTATCTTCTCCGTCGCCGGCGTAGCGATCGGCCACACCTTTGGCGCGCGCTACGAAAAACCTGCCACCATCGTGGGCGGCATCGTGCTCATCCTCATCGGACTTAAGATCTTGCTTGAGCATCTGGGGATTTTGGCGCTGTAACGAATAACGGCCGCCCGGCATTACGCCAGGCGGCCGTTTTCATAGCCAGCCGTTTTAGAGCGGCTTAGCCAAAGCAACCTTTACGCAGCGAGGCGCTTGAGGACGTCGATGAGCAGCTCGTAGAAGCGCTCGGCAGAAGCGAGCTCCATGCTCTCGTCCGGGGTGTGGACATCGGAGAGCGTCGGGCCCACGGCGATGGCGTCCAGGCCGTGCAGGGCCTCGGCAAACAGGCCGCACTCAAGGCCGGCGTGAATGGACTCGATGCGCAGCTCGGAGCCAAAGAGCTCGCGATAGCTCTCGACAAAGACGTCGCGGACCGGCGAATGCTCGGCATAGCTCCAGCCGGGATACTCGAACTCAAACTTGGCGTTGAAGCCCAGGACATCGGCAAGCGTCTGCAGGCGGTCCTTGAACTCGTTCTGCAGCGAGGTGATCGAGGAGCGCGGGGACAGCATAATCTTGACCTCGTCGTCAGAGGTGGCAACCACACCGATGTTGGAGGAAACCTCGACGGAGCCGTCGGTGGCGACGTTGCGGCGAATCACGCCATTAGGGGCAAGACGCAGGGCGCGGATGAGGGCAAGCGCGGACTTCTGGTCCATGGCCTCGACCTCGGCGTCGTCGGCAATCTCGACGGTGCAGGTAAAGCCGGGGTCGAAGACCTCGAGCTCGGCAGTGACGTCGGCGATGATGCCCTTTGCAATCTGGGCCGCGGCCTCGGCGGCAGCGTGGTCGGCGTAGACCAGCTCGGCCTTGCACTCACGGTTGATGGCGTTGTCCTTGGTGCCGCCGTTAAAGCTGACGATGGCGGGCTCGCCGGCGACCATCAGGCGGTCGATGATGCGGGCCATGATGAGGTTGCCGTTGCCGCGCTCCAGGTTGATGTCGGAGCCGGAGTGACCGCCCAGCAGGCCGGAGATGTCGAGCGTAAGGGTGCTGCCGGTCTTGTGCTCGCGCACGATCGGGCAGGTGTAGGTAACGACGACGCCGCCGGCGCAGCTGACGGTGGCCACGCCCTCCTCCTCGGAATCGAGGTTGATCATGGTGCGGCCGCTGATCTGGGACTTGTCGAGCGTCTCAGCGCCAACCAGACCAGTCTCCTCGTCGGTGGTGAACACGCACTCGAGGGCCGGATGAGCAATCGAATCGTCGTTGAGCACGGTAAGCATCAGAGCGACGGCGATACCGTTGTCGGCGCCCAGAGTGGTGCCGTTAGCGGTGAGGACGCCGTCCTTGACGACCAGGTCGATACCGTCGGTCGTAAAGTCGTGCTCAACAGAGCCCAACTTGTCGCACACCATATCGATGTGGCCCTGCAGCATCACGGTCGGAGCATTCTCGGCGCCGGCAGAAGCGGGCTTGCGAATGATGACGTTGTAGACCTCGTCCTGGTACACATCGAGGCCGCGCTCCTTAGCAAACGCAACCAGGAAATCGCTGATGCCCTTCTCGTTGCCAGACCCACGGGGGATCGCGCTGACCTCCTCAAAGAAATGGAACAGCTGGGCGGGCTCGTAGCCGGTGATCTTGTAGTCCATGGTGCCTCCTTGGCGCAACTGGTTAGACAGTAAGACATGCGACTTGTATATTCCCAGACTTTGCGTGCATAAACCAGTCGAAAACGCCGAGCGCCCTTGCATCATCGGCTAACGGCGGGGAAACGCCACTTTATTAAGATAAAGCAGGCTAGACGGGCCGTGCCGAAGGGGCGTTGGACCCTTCAACCAACCTCAGCGCCTGTTGAACATTAATGCACACACCATTGATATGTTTAATGAGATCTACTTTGAACGAAGGGTCCTTTTTCAACAGAAAAAGGGCGCTCCTTTGGAACGCCCTCGTGGACACAAGGTTTTGTTACGCCCTACAGCGCGCCAGAGCCGGTTTGCATCATGCCGCCGGGGCCCGAGGTCACGCCGCCGCTCACGGGCGCGGCGTTGCCGGTGTGCGGTGCCGCCGGGGTGGTATCGCCACCGAGCGTGCCCGCCGGACGCGGTGCCGGGATCTCGCCCGTACCGTGACTAAAGACAAACTTGCCATCGGCCACGTCGCACAGGACGGTATCGCCCTCGCCCCACTCGCCGGCCAGAAGCTCCTCGGACAGCGGGTCCTCGATGAGCTTTTGAATAGCACGACGCAGCGGACGTGCGCCATTGGTAAGATCGGTACCCTCGGCCACAATCTTGTCGTAGGCCGCATCGGTGAGCTTGATGTTCATGCCGTTTGCGATCAGGCGCTGGCGCAGATCGTCCACCAGCAGGTGCGCGATCTTGGTGAGATTCTCGCCCGAGAGCTTCTGGAACACCACAATGTCGTCGATACGGTTGAGCAGCTCGGGGCGGAACAGGCGCTTGAGCTCGCCCATCGCGCGGCCCTTGATTTCACTCGACGTGAGACCCTGCTCGCCGGTGGTGCCAAAGCCAACGCTCGCATCCTGTGCGATCTCGCGGGCGCCCACGTTGGACGTCATGATGATCACGGTGTTGCGGAAGTCGACCGTCTTGCCCTGGCTATCGGTCAGGCGGCCCTCCTCCAGCACCTGCAGCAGGATGTTGAAGATGTCGGGGTGCGCCTTCTCGATCTCGTCGAACAGCACGACCGAATACGGGTGACGACGAACGGCCTTGGTAAGCTGACCGCCCTCGTCGTGACCGACGTAACCCGGAGGGCTACCGATGAGCTTGGAGACCTCGAACTCGCTACCGAACTCGGACATGTCGAAGCTGATGAGCGCGTCCTTGCTGCCAAAGAGGTACTCGGCGAGCGTCTTGGCGAGCTCGGTCTTGCCCGTGCCGGTGGGACCCAGGAAGATAAAGCTGCCGCCGGGGCGACGCGGATCCTTGAGCGGCGAGCGGCTGCGGCGCACGGCCTTGGCAACTGCCTCGACAGCCTCATCCTGACCGATAATGCGGGTCTTGAGCACGCTTTCGGCCTGCAGCAGGCGACGGCTCTCGCTCTCGGTAAGCGAGGACACCGGCACGCCCGAGGTCACGGACACGATATCGGCGATCTGGGAGACATCGATGGTGAGCGGGTTGGCGTCGAGCTCGGCCGTCCAGGCAGCCTTGGCCTCGGCGAGCTCAATCTCGGCAGCCTTCTGCTGCTCGGTGATCTCGGCAGCCTTGTTCATGTCGTCGCTCTCGGTGGCCTCCTGCGCGGCGGCCTTGAGCTCCTCTATGCGATGCTCGGCCTCGCGCACCGGCTCGGGCGCGCGGTTAGCGGCGATGCGGGCGCGGGCACCGGCCTCGTCAATGAGGTCGATGGCCTTATCGGGCAGGAAGCGATCCTGGATGTAGCGGTTGGAAAGGTTCGCGGCGGCCTCGATAGCACCCTGCGTATAGCGCACATGGTGGTGCTCCTCGTAGCGCGGCTTGAGCGCGGTCAGGATCTTGACCGTGTCCTCGACGCTCGGCTCCTCGACATCGATGGTCTGGAAGCGACGCTCGAAGGCCGGGTCCTTGGTGAGGTACTTGCGGAATTCCTCGGCCGTGGTGGCGCCGATAATCTGGAAGGCACCGCGCGCGAGCACGGGCTTGAGCATGGAGCTCGCGTCGATGGAGCCCTCGGCAGAACCGGCACCGATGATGGTGTGCATCTCATCGATAAACAAGATGACGTCGTCGGCCTCGGTTGCCTCCTGGATCACGTTCTTGAGGCGCTCCTCGAACTCACCGCGATACTTGGCGCCCGCAACGAGACCCGGCAGGTCGAGCGTCCAGATATTCTGGTTCATGAGGTTCTCGGGCACGTTGCCGGCAGCAATCTGTTGCGCCAGTCCCTCGACGATGGCCGTCTTGCCCACGCCGGGATCGCCCAGGATAAGCGGATTGTTCTTGGTGCGGCGCGAAAGGATCTCCATCATGCGCTGGACTTCCTTTTCGCGGCCAATCACGGGATCGAGCTCGCCGTCGCGCGCCTTTTGCGTGAGGTTGGTGGCGAACTGCTTGAGCGTGTCGGTGCCGCTCCCCTTTTGCTGAGAGGCATCCGAGCCGCTAAAGAACGGCAGGCCCGCACCGGGACGACCAGCGCCAGCGCCAGCGAGCGGACGCTTCTTGTCCTGATCCTTGGCAGTGAGCTTTTCGATGGCCTTTTTAATGGAAGCAGACGACACGCCCAGGCGCATGAGGATGTCCATGGCCATGCCGTTGCCTTCTTCGACGATGCCGATCAGCAAGTGCTCGGTCGAAACGTAGGTCTGGTTGTTCTCGCGTGCCACGCGGAAGGAGCGTTCCATCACGCTGATGACGAGCGGCGTAAAGGCGAGCTTGGCAGCCTCGGTCTCCTCGCTGGGCTCGGGAACCGTGGTCTGGACCTCTTTGAGGGTATCCATGATGTCATCGTAGGAGATATCGAGCGAACGCAGTGCCTCGGCGGCAATACCCTCGTCCTCCTTAGCGAGCGCAAGCAGCAGGTGCTCGGTGCCCACCTTATTTGAGTGCAGATCGAGCGCCTCTTGCTTGGCCATGGACATGACCTTGCGCGCGCGATCGGTAAAACGGTCTAACATGCTAGTTCCTCTTAGACGAGCTAGTTTTTTTCAAACGCAAAGCGCCGCCCCGCGGCAGCGCTTTGGTCTCTTTACCCATATGGAGTATATGTTAACCGTTGGGACCTTTCCTGCCCGTAGCCGCTCGACAACGTCTACAAAAAAGGAATTGCCAGGTGCGTCTGCATCGGCCCAACGAGCGTGGATTTTCGGACACCCATTCCACGAACGGTAGCGCACAGAGATGTGGTGTAAGAGGCGGGGCATGCCCCGCCTCCGCCCTT
>DXMK01000016.1 GCA_019414245.1 Collinsella sp.
GGCCCGTGGGTTATACCCTAAGAGCAAACCACCCTTTTTAAGGGTGGTTCTGATTAGATTATCTTGACAAATATGAGTTATCGAAAAACAATAACAACCATGGAAAACGATAAAGGAAAGAAGGAACGATATGAGCGGTATTTCTATCAAGCAGAACGGGGGTCCAATGAACGCATCAGCGATAAAGCTATCAGAAGTTTCAAAACGCTACGGGAAACGGCACGTTTTGCATGATGTTTCCTTCGAGGTGCACCAGTCTGAGCTCTGCGCCCTTGTTGGTGCAAATGGAGTGGGCAAAAGCACGCTCATTAAAATCGTATTGGGCCTCTGTGAGCCATCGTCGGGGAGCGTGGAGCTCTTTGGAGGCAAGTCGAAAAGAGAGCTCAGCCTGATGCGGGCGCGTGTCGGCTATGTGCCAGATTCCAGCGGAGCATACCAATCCCTCAGCGCGGTTGAGAATCTTCGGATCCGATGTGCGGAATGGGGGCTTGATGAGAATCGTGAGGTTCCTCGCGTTTTGAACCTAGTTGGACTGGATGCCGATGAAAAAAAGAGCGTGAGCAGTTTTTCTCTGGGAATGAAACGGCGACTGGATATAGCTACGGCTTTGTTGGGCGACACCGACGTACTAATTTTCGATGAGCCGGCAAATGGATTGGATCCGTTGGGCATCGAGAGTATATGGACCCTTATCGGTCGATTGAATCGGGAGCAGGGCAAAACCATGCTTATCTCTAGCCACGACTTGGATGAGTTGGCATCAGTTGCAACAAGTTGCGTGTTTATTCATGACGGCGAACTGCTGAAAATGGAATCGATGGACGTCATAAGGGATGAGGCGCCATCCCTAAAAGAGTATTACAGGCGCTTGATGAAGGCGGTCTCGCTATGAAGCGGGCGATCCATCCCATAAAGGCAGATATGATGCGTTTGCACAGGATGTTTCCGGCGAAGTTTGGTCTTGCGCTTATTCTGGCGTTCGGCCTTCTCTTCGGTGTCTTTCTAAAAAACGGAACAACGTTGCTCGCCTTTGGCAATAGCGTTTTTGGGGAGGATATTGGTTTCTGCTGGAATGTAATCGATCCTTCTGCACCCGATAAGTCTCTTGTGCGCAGTGCTTTTGCCGGCACATCTCTGTTCGTTCCGCTCATCGTTTGCCTGGCGATTTTACAGGAGCGCGGCTATGAAGAGGGATACCGAATTTCTTCAGCAAGAGGTCTTACCCGCTTTAATGGAGTCCTAGCACATGTGCTTTCGTCTGCTTTAATAATTGGCGCAGCATATAGTGCGCTTTGCCTTCTTCTTTTTGCAATAGCCATAATACGTGGTGGGCAAAGCTGTACGCACGACATGCTGGCTGCATTTTTGCCTGCGATGATCATCAATGCCGTATTGGTGATATCGGTTGCTCTGGAGACGGTGACCATCTATCGGATTACAGACAGCGCTGTATTGAGCGGGGCTGCGATAATTATTGGATTTGTCATGAGCTTGACGCTCTACGGAACCCTCCTTCAGGCGCCCATACCATCCTTGCGATGGATCTTCTTTCTTCCGGGGCCGTACCTTGGAGTCGGATGTGCCCTTGGGTATAGCGATATGGGGCAGCTGACACTTTTGGGATATGGCGCGGCAGCCAGCTGTCTGTCGGTATTGATTTACGCTCTCGTGAGCTTTTGTGCTGGGGGTGTGCTCAATGGCTCGTCAGACTAGAAGATTCCTTCATTCAGAATTGAAGCATGTGAGCAAATGGACGTACGCCTTAATCCTGGTAATTTATGCGTGCATGGTGGTATTGCAGCTTAATTCTTTCCCGATGTGGTTCTGTAGCCTCCGTGAGAACAGTTTCTTGGGCTTTTTCCCAGACCCGACGCTTCGGCTATCGGCAGAGGATGCCCTTCTATTTGGTAATGCAGAGGTTTTTCGCGGTCTGCTGTTCAACGTAGCCCCGTTGGCTCATGCATTGTTCTTTCCGTTCATCGCGGCTTGCATTGTGCCGCGCTTTGTCAGTTCGGGCTTTATTGAGGAACCGTGGGGGTTGTCAGAGGCTCGGGGAGGGAAGCGTGTGTGCGCTATCGTTGCGCGAGCGGTGCTGTCTTCTTTTGCCCTTTTGGGCGCGTTTATCCTGTCGAGTGTCGTTTTGTACTGTCTTAACTGCTCGATCGTTTTAGATGCTCAACAGTATTTCAACCTGAATATTTTTTGCTATCGACTTCTTCTGGCGAGTGTCGTCTGCCTTGCATACGTGGTCTCTTGCGTGATTGCCATTTCCTATTTTGGGTCCGGCTTCGGTCCAATTGGCATGCTGCTGCTTGTCAACGTTGTAGCGATCTACATACAGCTCGGGGCCAACTCCATGCTTCCGCTTCCAGCCTCGATGCTCATGTGGATTTGTGGCGTGACCCCGTTGGGGAATGGTCAATGCGCCTCGATTCTAATTGACTGCCTAATCAACGTAGCAAGCGTTTTTGCCATTTGCTTTACCGTAGACCGATTGCAGTCGAGATTTCTTTGATAGTTTGTGAGGGATAAACATACCGAGCATACCAAATACGGGGGGCGGGCACCGTGGCTGGTGTCCGCCCCCCCTGGCATGGAAGGTTTAAGCCTGTGTGATTCGCGAGCTAGCGAGCCTTCTTAACCTTGGCCGCTGCCTCGACAAACGACTTCCACAGGTTAAAGTCGGTCTCGAGCGTCTGCCAGGTGTACTCGGGATGCCATTGCACACCCAGACAGAACGGCTGGCCTTCGACTTCGATGCACTCGGGAACGCCGTCGGTTGCCTTGGCGACCAAGCGCGTGCTCTTACCCAGACGATCGACGCAGCAGTGATGTGCGGAGTTGGTCTGGATCAGCCTGTGCCCGCCAACCGCGCGCTCCAGCAGCGAGCCCGGCACGACCTCGACAGGATGCACAGGGTCGTTGAGCACGTGGGTATGGCGCCACTGCGTGCGGCCCTCGCGCGCGCCCAGGCTCGGCACGTCCATGCACAGGGTGCCGCCGGTGGCGACGTTGAGCAGTTGCGTGCCGCGGCAGGTGGTAAAGAGCGGCTTTTTGGCACGGAGCACCTCGCTGACCAGCTTAAACTCAAAACTATCGCGGATCTCGCAGCAGAGGGTGGGGTCGTAGGGTCGATCATCGCCCCAACGTTTGGGATTGACATCGGGGCCGCCGGGAATGGCGATGCCGTCGGCGATTTCCACGTAATGACGGATAACATCGACGTCTTCGGTAATAGACATCTGCAGCGGCAGGCCGCCGGCGGCAAGGATGGCATCGACAAAGACGCTTGCGATTTCCTCGTTGGGGGAGAGCGTCTCGCTTAAAAACGGCTTTGCCTCTTCCCAACGCGGCGCCACCAGGATGAGCGGACGGTCGGCGGGGGCAACGTCGACGTGCGGGGTGTAGGACGATGAGGTACGGGTTCCGATCATGGGTGTGGCTTTCGAATCCGGGTGGACATGGCACAGGGGTGGCGCGGGACAAACGTTACTGATGAATTCGCCCGCGTGGCAATTGGGTTAGTGGCCCTTGATGGAGTTGAGGAAGTCCTGGGCACGCTTGGTCTGGGGATGGTCGAAGAACTCGTCGGGCGTGCCGGTTTCCACGATCTGGCCGTCGGCCATAAAGACGACGCGATCGGCCACGCGGCGGGCAAAGTTCATCTCGTGCGTGATGACGATCATCGTCATGCCCTGCTGGGCCAGACGGACCATGACCTCGAGCACCTCGTTGATCATTTCGGGGTCAAGGGCGCTCGTGGGCTCGTCAAAGAGCATGGCCTTGGGCTGCATAGCAAGTGAACGGGCGATGGCCACGCGCTGCTGCTGGCCGCCCGAAAGCTGTGCGGGCACCTTGTCGGCCTGCTCGGCCACGCCCACGCGGCTCAGCAGGTCCATGGCGCGCTCACGAGCCTCCTCCTTGGACACGCCCAGCACGTCGACCGGTCCCAGCATGACGTTCTGCAGCACCGTCATATGTGCGAACAGGTTGAACTGTTGGAACACCATGCCCAACTCGGCGCGCATGCGGGCAAGGTCTTTGCCTTCCTGCGGCAGAGGCTCGCCCTCGATGAGGATTTCGCCCGAGTCGATGGTTTCCAAGCGGTTGATGGTGCGGCACATGGTCGACTTGCCCGAGCCCGAAGGACCGATCACCACGACGACCTCGCCGCGGTCGACCGACAGATTGATGTCGTTGAGGACGTGCAGATCGCCATAGTGCTTATCGACGTGTCTGAGCTCGATTAACGGCTGATTGCCGGTGGAAGAGGTGCTCTGTGCCATGGTGCTCGGCTCCTTATGACTTGAAATGGTAAAGCGTTAGCGGATGATGGTCGCGCCGGTCTTGTGCGAAACGTAGACAGCGGCCTTGTTGATCGCGACGTTGATGAGGATATAGATGACCGCGATTACCAGGTAGACCGACACGAGAGCGTCGTAGTTGGTAATGAGCACGCGGGCGTTTTGCATGAGGTCGGGGTAGCTCACCACATAGGCGACGGTGGTGTCTTTGACTACGACCACGAGCTGCGAAATCAACGACGGGATGATAAATCGAATAGCCTGCGGCAACACGATTTTAAAGGTGATTTTAGCTTTGGAGAGACCGAGTGCCTGGGCCGCCTCGACCTGCCCACGTGGCACGGCGTTGACGCCGGCGCGGAAAATCTCAGCCAGCACGCCGGCTGCAGCGAGCGCGACAGGGAGCGTGAGCATCCAGAACGACGGCAGCGCGATCTTGTACTGGGGCAGCACCAAAAAGAAGAAGTAGATGAACAGCAGGCTCGGCACGCCGCGGAAAAAGTCGGTGAGCACGCGGCAGACCAGCTGCAGCGGCTTGATGTCGCTGGTGCGGCCGAGCATAAGGGCCAAGCCCAGCACCAGCGCGATGGCGCCGGCGGTGAGCGCGACCTTAACGGTGCCCTCAAAGCCGGCAAGCAGGAATTTCCAGGTGGTGAGGTGCGTAAAGAAATACCAATAGTGGACCGAAAGCTGACCGGTCACATAAAAGCGCTGCAGCACAAGGACGACGAGCGCGGCGACGGCAACAAGCGAGATGGCGGTGCCGATGCGAATCTTGGCGCGCATCTTGGGGCCGGGAGCCTCGTAGAGCGCATCGCGCATGGTGAGCGCGGGGGAGGAGTGCTTGCTCATCGGAGGATCCTCACCTTCTTATCGATATAGTTGCCAATGTGGCTCACCACAAAGGCCGTGCCCAGGTAGCCGAGCGCCGAGATAAAGAACGCGGCGACGCCGCCGAGCGAGCGCGTGTTGATGTAGCTCACCACGCCGGTGAGCTCCTGCGGTTTAAGCGGTACCTGACTGCCGAGCGCGGTGGTGAGCATGACGGCGATAAAGAGGTTGGTCATGGGCAGCACGCTCGAGCGCAGCGCCTGCGGAATCACGATCTTGGCGAGGATACGGCTGAAGCTCATGCCCAGCGAGCGGGCGGCTTCCACCTGGCCGACACCGACGGTGTTGATGCCGCTCATAAAGTTCTCGGAGCCAAAGGCAGAACCCAAGAGCACTGTGGCGACGATGACGCAGGTGCGGTAGGGCAGGACGACCTTGAGCGGGGGCAGCGCGTAGACGACGATAATGAGCAGCGCGATGCCGGGGATGTTACGGAAGACCTGGACATACAGGTCGCCAAAGACGCGCAGCGGCTTGAGCGGCGACACGCGCATCACGGTGACGGCGACGGCCAGCACCATGGCGATGGCAAACGACTCAAGCGTCATGCCCCAGGTTGCTAGCAGCGCGTCGATATAGTTCTGGCCATAGAGCGACCAGAGCTCGGAGAGACTCATGCGGACCTCCCGCCGGTAAGGAAAGGGGCTCCCGTGTGTACGGAAGCCCCGACAACTCAGTGAGGAAACAGTTTAGCGCAATAAAGCGCATCGTGCGTTTCCGTATGGTTTCGTAGCGGCCGTTACTAGGCTCGCTGCCTAGGCGCCGATCTCGGGCAGCTCGGGAACATTGGTGTCGCCCGTACGGTCGCCAATGCAGATCTGCCACAGCTCGGTCCAGGTGCCGTCATCCTCGATCTTCTTGAGGAAGTCGTTGACAAAGGCGACACCGTCGGAATCGAGCGGCAGGCCGATGCCGTAGGGCTCCTTGCTGCCGAAGGGCTTGCCGGCGATCTTGTACTTGCCGGGCTCGCGGACCAGGGCGCTCTGCTGCATGTTGTTATCGATGACGTAGGCGTCAACGCGGCCCTGCTGAAGTGCCTGGCGGGCCTCCTCGTCGGTCTTGAACTCCTGTTGGCTGGCCTTGGGGGAGAACTCCTCCAGGATGGCGGGGCCGTTGGAGCCGGACTGGACGGCGACGTTCTTGTCGGCCAGGTCGTCGACGCTCTTGATGTCGTCGTTGTCGGCGAGCACCAGGATAGCCTGCTGGGTGTAGTAGTAGGGACCGGCGAAGGAGACGAGCTTCTTGCGCTCGTCAGTGATGGTGTAGGTGGCAAAGACGGCGTCGACCTGGCCGTTCTGTAGGACGGACTCGCGCGTGTCCGAGGTCACCTGGGTGATCTCGATCTTGTTCTCGCCCAGAATGTAGTTGGACAGGAGCTGCGCGATGCCGGCATCGAAGCCACGGGTCTGACCGTCTTTCTCGTTGAGGAGGGAGAAGAGCGTGGAGGTCTGAACGCCACCGATCTTAAAGACGCCGGCGTCCTTGACGGCCGTGGCCCAGGTGCTGGCGGCGATGGCGTCGTCATCGGCCTTGGGGCCGTCGTTGACGAGCTTGTCGAATGCCTTGGCGTCGAGCGTGGCGGAAACCTCGGTATCCTCGGAGCTCTTGGAGGAACCGGCGGAACCCTTGTCGGCCTCGGTGCTGGTGTCGGAGCAGCCGGCAAGACCAAGGCCGGCGACGGTTGCGAAGGTGGCGGCGACGAAGCCGCGGCGGTCGAGAACGACCTGCTGGGAGAGGTTCTTGCTCATGGTAGAACACCTTTCTCAATAAAATCCCTAGCGGTTGAGTAGAGTTATACCCTATCCCACTCAAATGGGTCAACACGAAATAACTCAGAAACATACTTACCTTATGGGTTATTCTACCTACCAAAAAGGGACAGGCACCTTTGTGGTGGTTCTGGCCGATGCAGCGGCATGCCTTGCTGTTTTGTCTCGATCTGTAACATCTGCAGCCATTTTTGCCGAGTAACTGTTACAGATTGAGATTTTCTCTTCAGGGGGATTCGAATGTCTCGATCTGTAACAGTTAGACGGACAAAAGCTCCCTTTCTGTTACAGATTGAGATAAAGGTTTGGGACTAAGACGTCTTATCTAGATCTGTAACAGTTAGACGGGAATTCGGGCCCTAGATGTTACAGATTGAGATAATCGCGCCGCGAAAATAAAAACCTCCGCAGGGATGCTTCCCTTGCGGAGGCTTTCTTACTCGTTGAGTAGTCTCACGGCTTCGGCGGCCATGGTCTCGACCGTCATGCCGTTCTGAGCGAGCAGCTCGTTGGGGTCGTAGCGGTCGGGGAAGCCCTTGGCAATGCCGAAGGTGCGCGTGCGCACGGGCGTGCAGGCCAGGTAACACGCCACACGCTCGCCCCAACCGCCGTCCAAGACGCCGTCCTCGAGGGTGACGACAACGCGATGCTCGGCGGCAAGGCTGTCGAGGAACTCGCGGTCGAGTTCGGTTGCGAAGCGCGGGTTGACGAGCGTGGCCTCGATGCCGTACTCGGCAGTCAGACGGTTTGCCACGCGCTCGCCCAGCTCAAAGAAATCGCCAAGCGCGAGCACGGCAACGTCGCGGCCCTGGCGCACGACGTTGTAGCGAGCGACGCCGTAATCGTCGCCCTCGGCAGGCGCCAGATCGGGGCGGCTTACCAGGCCAATGCCCGGCACACGGATCGCCACAGGATGCTCGCGGTGGTCGAGCGACCAGCTCAGCATGGACAGATATTCCTCCATGCAGGCCGGCGCCAAGTAGCGCATGTTGGGAAGACCGCCCAGCATGGAAATATCAAAGAACGAAAGGTGCGTCTCGGATGTGGTGCCAAAGATCGACGCGCCAAACACCAGGATGGTTGCGGGGACATCGTTGAGGCACAGGTCGTGCCACAGCTCGTCGTAGGCGCGCTGCAAAAACGTGCCGTACACACCAAAGACTGGCTTGGCACCCGAGCGCGCAAGCGCGGTGGCAAAGGTCACGGCGTGCTCCTCGGCAATGCCCACATCGACGAACTGTTTGCCGGCGGCGGCGCGAAGCTCGGGTGTAAAGCCCATGATGTAGGGCGTGGCGGCCGTGATGCCCACGACCTGCGGATCGTGCTCGATGACGGCGCTGAGCGCCTCGCCCGTAATGTCGGCATAGGTGCGCGGCGCAGGCTCGCTCGGATGGCCCGGGCAGAGCTTGCGCCCAGTCGCCATGTCAAACGGACCCACATGATGCCAGCGCTCGGGGTCGCTCTGGGCTGGCTCAAAGCCCTTGCCCTTTGCGGTGGAGACGTGCAGCACGATGGGATGATCGATATCGCGCAGCTCCTGCAGCGTGTCGACCAGGGCCAACACATCGTTGCCGGTGTCCAGATAGCAGTAGTCGAGCCCCATCGCGCGGAAAACGTTGCGCTCACAGGTGCCGTTGCTGGCGCGTAGCTCGGCCAGATTGCGATACAGGCCACCGTGGTTTTCGGCGATGGACTGGTCGTTATCGTTGACGATGATGATCAGGTTGCTGTCGAGCTCGGCGGCATTGTTAAAGCCCTCAAACGCCAGACCGCCCGAAAGCGAACCGTCGCCAATGATGGTGATGACGTTGTACGCATCGCCCGCCAGGTCACGAGCGTGCGCCAAGCCGCAGCCCAGGCTCACCGACGTGGAGGTGTGGCCCATGGCGAACAGGTCGTGCTCGGACTCGTCAGGATTGGCAAAACCAGAGGCCTCGCCGTAGCGTGCCGGGTCGATATAAGTGTACGCGCGCCCAGTCAGCGCCTTGTGGGCGTAGGTCTGGTGCGAAACATCAAAGACAATCTTGTCGATGGGGGAGTTAAACACGCGATGGAGCGCAACCGTAAGCTCAACGACGCCCAGGTTGGGGGCAACGTGCCCGCCGACGGCGGCGGAGCTTTCGAGGATGGCGTGGCGGATCTCGCCGCAGAGCAGCGGAAGCTCGGCGCGATCGAGAGCCTTGACGTCCTCGGGCGTTGTCGTTTGCGTAAGCAGCATCGTTGTGGGTTACTCCATGCGAATCGTGCGCCGGCACTCCCTCGGCCGGCACAATTGCACAAGACAGTCTCGCACATTTTGGCGTTTGATATGTGACGGCGGCGCGGTAATTCGCCAACTGGTGGGGCAAAACGTTTTGTCCGATGCCATACTGGTAAATTCGATGATGATTTTATTCATTGCGCGCAGGCCGCGGCTTGCCGCCGAGCGCCGCCGGAAGGAGGCCGCATGTCCGATACCGTTCGTGCCGAGAAAATCGCGCGCGAGGTCGACGATGCCGCCCGTCAGCTTGCCCAGGCGGGCCGCTTGGACCTGATGCATGAGTTTATCCAACATGGCGATGTGACGGTCTATACGCATGTGACCTCGGTAGCGCGGGCAAGTCTGTCCTTTGCCGAGCGCCTGGGCCGCGTCGGTATCTCCGTCGACCGCTTATCGCTGCTGCGCGGGGCCCTGCTGCACGATTACTTTCTCTATGACTGGCACGATCCCGACCCAAGCCATCGACTGCATGGCTTTCGTCACCCGTTTTTTGCCTTGGCGCGTGCGGAGGAAGATTTTGAGCTGACGCCGCGCGAGCGGAATATTATCGTACGGCATATGTTTCCGCTGGTACCGGTGCCGCCGACGTGTCGTGAGGCATGGATTGTGTGCCTGGCGGATAAATGGTGCGCACTGCGCGAGACGATTGCCGGCCGTCTGCCGCGCAAAGGCGGCGCGAACGATTTGAACGAGGGCCCGAGTGACGGCTCGCGCAAAGAATCGAACGAAAAGAGGAGTGGGTAGACGGTGGGAACCGCGATCGACATGGCATTTGACGGCGCGACGCTTGCCGCCTGTCCGCTCTCGGCGCTGGTACTCTCGTTTGCCTTCTACGGTTTTTGCGGCTGGGTATGGGAGTCGACAGTCTGCGCCATGCTCAACCACGGACGCTTTGCCAACAGCGGCTTTTTGCTAGGGCCGTGTTGTCCCATCTACGGTGCGGGCGGCATTGCGTGCTGGTTGCTGCTGCGTGGAATCCCAGACGCCTCGAGCCAGTTTGTCGCTGCCGCGCTCGTATGCAGCGTGATCGAATATAGCGTGGGCGTGCTGTTGGAAAAAACGACGGGTGCCCGGTTTTGGGATTACTCGCATCTGCCGTTTAACCTGCACGGACGCATCTGCCTGTACTGGGCCTGCGCGTTTGGCTTGGGTGCGTTGTGTATTTGCCGTTTAGTGGAGCCGGCATTGCTGGGGCTGCTTGGCCATCTGCCGGTGCTAATCGTGCGCTTGGCCGCCTTTATCGTCGCGGTCGCGATGATGGTCGATGCGGTGTGCTCGTTGGCGAGCTGGCGGCGTCTGTCCGATCAGCTTGAGCGTGTGCGTGCCGACCTTGCCGACCGCATCAATGAGTCGCTTGCCGACGCCTCCGACTCTATGCTCGAACGTATTCCCGATTCGGCGATTGACTCGGTGGCGCAGACGCATATCCGCGGTCGCGCCGTTAACGCTTGGCTGGCCGAGCTGGGCGACGCGGCGCTCGATGCCCTGCGCGAGAAGACTTCGATGCCGACGTTTATCTCGGATGGTGCTCGCGGCCTGGCGCTCGCTGCCCGCCGCGTGGCCGATGCCGCGCCGAGTATGCCGCGTCCGTCGCTCGGTCGTCGCCTTGCCGGCAAGCGCATGAGCCGCCCGGTACCGAGCGTGTCACTCAGCCGCCGCGACCTACGCTTCTTTAACGCCTTCCCGCGTCTGCGCATCAATCGTTACGAGGGTGTCATTCGAGCTACCGACCTCCGCGACCGAGCCCGCGAGCTGTTCCGGCGCTAGCTGGGACGGGCGCGCTCACGGCTCCCTTGCTTGCGTATTTCCCGTTGGTTTCGCGTCCGTTGCCGCTCCGTTTCCAAGATTACGGCACCGTTGGAGATGGCACGATCTGGGTCGAGCCGGTCGAAGAAGTCATCCGCATCCGCACCGGCGAGCACGGCCCCGCCGCGGTGTAGGACAATCTTTCGCCTGACGGGCGTGCCTCTCTTGGGGCACGCCCGTTCTCGTCTACAATATCGTGCAGA
The DNA here is from genome assembly GCA_019414245.1 of Collinsella sp. Lineage (GTDB taxonomy): Bacteria > Actinomycetota > Coriobacteriia > Coriobacteriales > Coriobacteriaceae > Collinsella. The sequence continues at coordinate 11,234 of DXMK01000016.1, forward strand.
CGAAGGAGAGGCACGCTCATGATCAAGATGTTCGCGAGTGATTTAGACGGAACGCTGCTGAACGCACTGCATGAGGCGGATGGGACCATCCGCCGTGCCATCCGCGAGCTGACCGGGGCTGGCTTGCATGTGGTTCCCGCGACTGGACGCTCGACGTTGCCGATCGGCGAGCATGGCTTTACGGGCCTGGCGCTTGACGCCTGCTGCTCCAATGGGTCCATCGTGCGCGACAGCCATGGTGAGGTGCTCAAGACCTGGACCATCGATCCGCAAGTCACTGAGGAACTGCTCAAGGCGTTTCCGGACATTTGCTTTGATTGCTCCACGCCCGATGGCATGTACTCGAGCGGTTCGTTCGAGATGCATCAGGCGGGCTTTAAAAAAGACAGTCCTATCAAGCGCATCGTGATGCGTGGCATGCGTGCGCGTGGCGGGTATCACGAGGAACAGTATTTCGACCAGTCGATTGGTGACATCCTGCGCCACGATGTGTGCAAGATCAACTGCCGTGTGACCTCGCCCGAGTTGGAGCGTGACCTTAAGGCATATCTTGCCGAGCGCTCGGACCATGTGGTCAACGCGCCGTTCGATCCGGTGATGTTCGAGATCACGGACGTGGCATGCAACAAGGGCGAGAGCGTGGCCTGGCTGGCGGGCTACTACGGTATTGCCGAGGACGAGGTCGCGGTCTATGGAGACGGCGGCAACGACATCGCCATGCTCAAGCGTTTCCGCCACAGCTACGCGACCAAAAACGGCAGCGATGCAGCCAAGGTCGCCGCGAGCGCAACTATCGGCAGCTGCATGGTCCACGCCGTCCCCAAACACATGCTCGCCACCATGCGCACGCAGAACTCCCGCACCATCATCGAATAATGTGACAAAGGGACTGTCCCTTTGTCACATGGGAGATACCGGCTTTTGGCGTATAGGACTATTACGCTTTCGCCACCAACAAATTTCGAGTTATTCGGCCTGTCGGAGGACGTTAAATGGCTAAAGATGCCCTCTCGGGAACATTCATGCCTCTAATGGTGTTTGATTCGGTGACGTAAGTGCGCAAATGGGCATGTATACGCTCAAATAAGGACAAAAACCCTCAGATAATCCCGGCGGTGCATTTATACAGAACCAGTAGCGTGGCCGAATAACTCGAAAAATGTAGGTGGCAGTTCGGCGACAAGCTCGGGTATGGCAAAGGAACTGTTCCTTCGCCATACCCGAGCTCCGATCTTCTGAAATACGAACAAACATTCGCATATCTAACTGCGCTTTGATAGAATCGGTATCGTTGACGGCAGTTCCATGTGCCGGGCAGCGCCCTCCATCTGATGGGAGGTGATGCCCATGACCGATTTGATTGATTTCGTGAAGCTCCTGACCGCTTTGGTCTCGCTCCTCACGACGCTTATCGGACTTTCCGAGGCACTCAAGCAACGTTCGAAGCAACGTAAGACGATATGAGAAAGCCATTTGGGTCGCCTCCCCCGCGGCGCAGCTTCTTTCC
>DXMK01000017.1 GCA_019414245.1 Collinsella sp.
GACGCCGCCCTCTCAAGGCGGAGATCACCAGTTCGAATCTGGTACGGGCTACCACGCATCTGATACCCGGACTTCCTATGGAAGGCCGGGTTTTTTATTTTTAAACAACCGTCTGCAATTCCCGTTTGAACCAGAGCTTTGCGTTCTGCCTATGGCCCTTACGGGTACAATATCCAAGATATTTTGACTGTTAGAAGGAGTCTCATGACGGAGTCCTCTCAGCATACGTCTAAGCCCCAGGTCGATGTTGAGGCCTCGGGCGGAGATGACAATAAGAGCGCACGCCGCGGCGCCATCTTTATCGGCGTCGTGCTGGTAGGTTATATCGTCTATCTGGTGGTAACCGGGCAGATGGGGCAGTTCTGGGCCGCTATGTCGAGCGTCCAGGCGTCATGGCTCATTGTCGCGTGTCTTTGCATGTTCATGTACCTGTTCTTTGGCATTGTGGCCTATGCGATTGCCGTCTGGCTCGATCCCAATTCGCCCGTCGGCATCCGCGACCTGATCTCGGTCGAGGCGAGTGGCATCTTCTTTGGCAACCTGACGCCCATGATGATGGGCTCCACCCCGGCTCAGATCTATCGCCTGACCAAGGCCGGCCAAAACGTGGGCGAGGCCGGCGCCACGCAGTTCACGCGCTTTATCGTGTATCAGTTTGGCCTCGTTGCCTGGGGCGCTATCCTACTGCTTGCTCGCATGCCTTTTTTTGCCGAGCGCTATGGCGACATGACGCTGCTGTGTGTCTTTAGCTTTGGTGGGCACTGCTGCATCTTGCTTGGCATCTTCGCCGTCGCGCTCATGCCTAAGACCGTCACGCGCGTCGCCCATTGCATCATCAATTGGCTCGAGCGCATTGGTGTCTCGGCCACTAAGATCGAGGGTTGGCGCACGTTTGTCGATGGCGAGATCTACTCGTTCTCTGAGAAGTTCAAGCTTTCGGCTGGCCACTTTTCGTCCATGCTGCTCACGGTGGTCATCACCATGCTGCAGCTCGCGTTTTTCTATCTGGTTCCGTATTTCCTGATGCTTGCCTTTGGCCATCACGAGGTCGACTTTTTCTCGGTCATGGCCGCGAGCGCCTTTGTCCAGCTGTTGAGCTCTGCGGTCCCCCTGCCCGGTGGAACTGGTGGCGCTGAGGGCGGCTTTGCATTGTTCTTGGGTCATTTCTTTGGGTCGGCTTCGACCGCCGGCTATCTGCTGTGGCGTCTCATTACGTTTATTGCGCCGACCATTTTGGCTGCGCCCCTGTTGGGACTTAAGAGCGCCCACAACGAGAGCATCCATGCGCGCTGGGATCGCGTGATGCGCAAGCTCGGCCGCACGCCTCAGACGCCCTCTGCGCCCACTAAGCCGCACCCCACTAATGCTGTTACCGTTGATCCCAAGAAGCACGCTCAGAAGGCTTCTGGGACCGCTAAGCCGGCTCATAAGGCCTATGTGCGCCAGACAGGCGATGGTATTCGCGTATCTCCGTCGGCACTCAATAAGAAGAAGCACCCTAAGTCGCAGTAGGGCAGTCGTGCGTTCTTCATGATGCGGGGCATATTTGTACTGTATGGGGGATAATCCTCTTACGTAGATTATCTCTCATCTGTTGATGAATGCTCGCATATCGAAGGGACATGCCCATGGCAACCAGCAAACCGCGTCTTGACCGCCGCATCGTTCGCAGCCGCAATGCCATCCTTTCCGCTTTCGAGCGCCTGCTCATGGAAAAGCCGCTGGCAGACATTACGGTGAGTGCCATCGCGCGCGAGGCCAATGTCGACCGCAAGACCTTTTACGTTCACTTTGGCACGGTTGACGGCCTGCTCGATGCCATTGCCGTCGATGTGGTGGAGATGATTGTCGACTCGGTCGAGAAAACGCTTGCTTCCATGGACGGCGACACCAACGAGCGCGCCCTGGGCGCGGCGGCGACCTTCTTTAAAACCGTTAACGAGGCACTGTGCAACAACTTGGTGCTCAATCGTCAGCTGATCGAGAACATTCCGCTCGATGATTTTATGGCTCGTCTTCGTGCGCCGCTCGAGCACGAGATTGCCGAACGCGATCTGCTGCCCCAAGGTCTCAAGGACGAGATGTTCGACTACTATCTGGCGTTTTTGCTGTCGGGTATTATCGGTATCTATCGCACGTGGGCGCTGTCTGACGGTTCGGTTCCTATCGAGCGCGTCTCTGGGGTCGCCAACGATCTGACTCTCAACGGTCTGTCGAGTCTGGAATCTCGCTTGGATTAGGTCTAGTTGGGCTCGTCGGCGTGGAAATTCCTGTTCACGAGGTTCTCCGACGCCTTGGAGACCTCGCCGGCGTAGGAGTTGTAGCCTGAGGATCCTTAACAGAAAGTTCAGTTTATCCTTCCCACTCCAATTGGGAATCCTCCGATGCGCCTTCGCACGCTCGCATGACCTCGATACCATGCGAGCGTGCGAACTCGACGAGCTCTGCGTTGCGGGCGTTTATGGTGCCGAAGGCGGCGGGGCACACGATAAGGCGCGCGCAGTGGACGAGGAGCTCTTTGGCGCGGGCTATGGTTTTATCCCCGATCGGCTCGAAGGCGCGCTCGGCCACGCATTCCGTCGCCAGGTCGCGCGCGAGCTCGCAGTCGATGTCCCCTTCGTGCAGAACGCCCGCGTAGAACGCTTTGCCCTGCCGGATGAGCTGGCGAAACACAGCCGACCCCGTACCTGCGCCGGCGATGACGAACGTGTGCGCATCGCCGTGTGGGCGCCCAATTTCTACGCTGCCAAAGCGCTCGTTGAAGGTGCCATGCTGAAGGCCGTAGAGCTCACCAATTGTCTCGCGCGTGAATATGTCCTCGGGTGCGCCGGCGCGGAAGACCCGGCCGTCCTTCACGCAAATCACCTTGTCGGCGCTTTTCTGCGCGAGCTCGAGTTCGTGGATGGACATGATGACAGCAACATTCCGCGATTTCGCAAGGTGGCGAAGTATTCGCAGCAGGTCGATCTGGTAGCGGATATCGAGATACGACGTGGGCTCATCGAGCACGAGCACACGCGGATCCTGCGCGATGGCGCGTGCGAGCATGACGCGCTGGCGTTGCCCGTCGCTTATCTGCATGAAGTCGCGCTCGGCGAGCCCTTCCACATGTGCGGTTTTCATGGCCTCGTCGACCCGATTATGGTCATCGGGCGTGAGTGTGCCCATTCGCCCGGTGTAGGGATGCCTTCCCGCCTCTACGATATCGCGGCAGGTGAGGAGCTCGGTCCGGGGGCGATCTGTCAGCATGACGGCAAGGTTCCTTGCGAACTCCGCCGTCTTCCATCGGGAAATCTCTCGCCCGTCGAGCTCGACCGTGCCGGCATGCGGTGCCAGATGGCGTGTGATTGTTTTCAAGATGGTCGACTTGCCCGAGCCGTTCGGCCCGATGAGCGCCACGACGTCGCCCGCGCGAACCTCCAGATCGACGCCTTCGACTACGACCTTCTTGTCGTAACCCGCCGACAGGTCGCTTATGCGGAAAAGCGGCGCTCCGTCAGCCTGCGTTTCGACCGGGGTTTCGAGGTTCGACTCCCCTCCGAGCGTTTTGGGCTGCGGCACGAATTTCCCCATCTACCTCACCCGCTTCTTCAACATGAGTGCGATAACCACCGGCGCGCCGAAGATGGCGGTGACGGCGCTGATGGAAAGCTCGACGGGGGAGAACAGCGTGCGTGCGATCAAATCGCAGCCCGCGCAGAAGATGGCGCCTCCCAAGAAGCACGCAGGAATCACGCGGATGGGCTTCGACGACTTCAGCGCCGACTTAACGAGATGCGGAACCGCGATGCCTACGAACGACACCGGACCAGCGAACGCGGTCACGCAGGCGGAGAGCATGCTTGCTAGAAGGACGAGCACCACGCGGAAGCGTGCGACGTTCACGCCGACGCTTTTTGCGTAGGCTTCTCCCAGCTGGAAGGCGGAAAGGGGCTTCGATATCGCGAATACGCATGCGCTCACGGTGATCACCACGACCGCGATGACCGCGACGTCGTCCCAGCTCGAACCCGAGAAGCTACCCAAAGACCAGTTGTGCAGGTTCACGATGGACTGGTCGTCGGCGAAGGCGATGAGGAAGTTCGTCGCCGCCGAGCAGATGTATCCCACCATGACGCCCGCCACGATGAGCATGGCCATGGAACTTATGCGCCGTGCGATGAGGAGCACGAAGCCGATGGTGATAAGCGATCCCAGAAACGCTGCGGCCACCATGACCGGCGAGGACATGGCCTGGTTCGCGCCCAGAAGCACGATCATCGTAAGCGCGACGACGAACTTTGCGCCCGAGGAGACGCCCAAGATGAACGGGTCGGCGATGGGGTTGTTGAAAAACGTCTGCAGCAGGAACCCGGAGAGCGAAAGTGCCCCGCCGAGAAGTATGGCTGAAAGCACGCGCGGCAGGCGAATCTCCCAGATGACCTGGCTTTCCATGGAATTGGCCGCGCCGCCCGAAAGGATGTCGGGGATGTGGTCTGCGGGCACGAGCACGCTCCCGATGCACAGGTTGGCCCCGACGAGCACGATGAGGGCAACAGCGAGCAGCGCCGTCACGACGCGACACCGCGCGGCGCGCCCCGATTCGTCGTATGCCATGGTAAGCCGGCTTCTCATGGCGCTAGCCGAGCTTCCTCAGATAATGGAAGTCACTCGTGTCATCGCCGGTGAACGCCCCGTGCAGCTCGTCGATAATGTCGGCGGTAGAAGTCATCTGCTGGTACATGTCGGCGCTTGTGACCCAGACGTTGCCGTTCTTCACGGCTTTGAACTGCGACAATAGCGCGTTTTTGCTTACGAAGTCGCTCAAGGTGGCAACCGATTCGTCGATGGTGCCGTTGTAGACGATGATGTCGGCATCCTTCGCCGTCGCATAGAAGCGCTCCATTTCGAGCGTTACTGACGAACCTGACGTCGACGCCGTCTGTGCGTCATCGAGCGCGTAGCTGCCGCCTGCGAGCTCGATCATCTGCGCCACGTAGTCGCCCCTCCGCCGCGTGACGGCGGCCCCGTTCGAGTTAATGTAGAAATACGCCACGGTTTTACCTGACGACGCGAGCCCCGACGTTTGCTCGACGCGGGCCTTCTGCTCGTTGAACAGGTGCGCGGCCTCCTCTTCCTTGTCGAACAGGACGCCGAAAAGCTTAATCCACTCGACGCGTCCGAGTGCTTCGGGCTCGCTCGACGACTGTTCGGTGAGCACGACGAGCCCGAGCTTCTGCAGCTTTTCCTTCACATCGGGCGTGTGGTTGATCATGGTGTTCTCGATGGCGAGCGTGCAGCCCGAGGCCGATATTCGCTCGTAGTCGGGCGCGCTGTACTTGCCGCCGTAGGCGATCGCCCCACTTTCGAGCGCGCTTTTGAAGCCCGCGACCGAGCAATCGTCGGCCTTCGTGCCCGACATTAAGATATTGTCGTTCGCATCGAGCGCGTCGACCAGGCACATCGTCGCCGACGACACGAGGTACACCTTGTCGGCGGGGCGTCTTATGACCGCGATGTCGGAGCTCAACCCGTCAGGTACCTTCGCATCTTGCGGCACCACGAGGAAGCGCTCCCCGTTCGAAACGCAGATAAGCCGCAAGCCGCCTTCGAACTCGTCGACAGTGAAGTGCTTGGCGTATTCAAGCTGAAGCGCCCCCGTCGGCTCCCAGCCGCAGCCCAAATCAGCGTTGTGGAAGTCGGCCGCGGCGCTTGAAGCCGTTCCCGCAGGGGAGCCGCCGCTTGCATCGTCGCCCGATTTCTCCTTCATGGTGGATGAGTCGAAGTGGAGCGTGTAGTCGATGGTGTGCGGCGTCGACATGGCGACGGTCTCGGCCGACACGGCGATGTCCTCGTCGAGCGTGACGGGTATCTCGAACGTGGAGTTGCCGCCGTCGTTTACGGGCGCGTAGTCCACGCCGTCGACGGTCATCTTGTCGTAGTTCGAACTCGACCAGGTGATGGTCGCGGTGTAGGTGTCGCCATCCTTCACAATTGTGGTGGGCGAGGCGATGCTTGCGCGCCCTGACCCGCCGGAAAGCGAGACGCTCACAGTGTATTCCTGAGAGCCCGCCGTGGCACCGGTCACGTTCGGGCTCGCACTGCACCCCGCGAAGGGAAGCGCGAGCAGGGCGACGAGAACGCAGGCGATCGCGCGCGCCGCGATGCTGCGGCGCTTCCTGTTTTCCCCCTTGGGAAGAATCGACCGCATGGCGTTACTTCAGTGCGTCGGCGCGCAGATCGACGCCGGCGGATTCGAATACGAGCGTGCGGTCGTACCACCGCTCCCTTTTAATGCTCCACGCGGCGCAGGCGGTGTCCTCGTCGAGCGCATCAACGGGCACGTCGTAGGTGTACTTGCCTTCCGCGTTTTCCACATAGGGGATGAAGTCGGCCTCGCTCGCGGCGGCAGCCTCGTCGCCCGTGCCCATGAAGAGCTTGCCGTAGCCCGTGCCGGAAAGTGTCATCACGCAGTGCATGGAGCCGTTTTCCACGATGAGCTGGGCATCCACAATCCTGAACATGTTCGAGCTGGAATCTACGGTGATCGGATAGGTGCCGTCGGCCACCTTGTCGGCGGTGATGGGGGCAGCGCTTGCGCCCTCGGGCGCATCGGCCGCCTGTTCGGTCTTTTCCTGGGAATCGGCATCGCTTGCCTTTGCGCTGTCGATTGAATTTCCGCCGCAGCCGGCGAGCGAGAACGCGAAAAGCGCCGCCGACAGGGCGAAGGCGAGGGTTTTCTTCAACATGGAGGGGGTTCCTTTCAATCGCTTCGACCGCCCGCGCCGTGCGGTGGGCGGGCGGGATGCGAATGCAACGGGCATGCGCCGTCAGTCGGGGAAGGCGCATGCCCGTTGCACGGGGACGCGACCGGCGCCCCCGTGCGCGGCGAGTTTACAGCTTGGCGATGGCGTCGTCCACGTGCGCGACGTAGATGTCGTCGACCGCGACGTTCTGTCCCAGACCCTGGAGCAGGCACGTCACTTCGAAGCCGGCAGCCACGAACTTCGCAGCCCAGCTGTCGGGGTCGGTCTCGTCTGCCATGTCGTTGTTCGCGTGGTCGCCCGCGACCACCATGAACGGCGCGAGCACGGCCTTCTTGTAGCCTGCGGCGCTCGCGGCGGCGATAACATCCTCGCAGGTCGGTTCAGCCTCGACGGTGCCGACGAAGAACTGCGTCAAGCCCTCGTTCTTAAACACTTCCTGCATCTTGGCATAGTCGGCGTTGGAATCGGCTTCGGTGCCGTGGCCCATGAGGCACAGCGCCGTCTTGCCGTCGTCGAAGGACGCCATGTTCTCCTTAATGGCTGCGGCCACCTTCTTGTAGTCGTCGTCGGAGGTGAGCAGCGGGTCGCCGAGCGAGATTTTGTCGAACTTGTCGGCGTACTTGTCGAGCTCGTCTTTCACGTCGGTGTATTCCAGGCCACCCATGAGATGCGTCGGCTGCACGACGATTTCCTTCACGCCGTCTTCCACGCAGCGGTCGAGCGCCTCGGTCATGTTGTCGATCGTGATGCCGTCGCGCTTCTTCAGCTTGTCGATGATGATCTGCGCGGTGAAGGCGCGGCGGATGTCGTAGTCCTGCCAGTACTTCTCGCGGATAGCGTCTTCGATGGCGCCGATGGTGATGTGGCGCGAGTCGTTGTAGCTCGTGCCGAAGCTCGTGACGAGGATGACCGGCTTCACGGCCTTCTCCTTTTCACTCGATTTCTCGGAACTCGCGGAGGTGTTGGAGCAGCCCGCGAGCGCGACTCCGGCGAGCGCGAAGGCTCCGGTTGCTGCGGCGCCCATGAAGCCGCGGCGTGACATCTGGTCGGACATGGTTTTTCCTTTCCTCGGTTTGCCGGTCCCCCGGCGACAGTTGCTTGTCGGCACAAGCGAAAGAAAAGCGCACCCCTCGGGGTTCACAAGGAGCTAACGCCACGGCGATGCCGTGAGGAAAAGGCGAAGCAGTCTGGCTTGGGGCGCGAGGCGGTTCGCCCGTGCGTCCTATACAGTAATGTCCCTTGCCCAGGATTCCCACCTGGTTCCCTCCGCAAGCCAGCGCGGGCTGTGCGGGCGCCGCGCCGGTCATTTCCTTTTATCCGATTGTCATATGCTCGTTGCCGAATCTTTTACTATGATAGTGGGCACTTTTGAACGTGTCAAATCCAGGGCGGGCGGCATTGCGCCTCCTGCCTGCGTATTTGCGCCGATTGCCGCTGCGGGCGCCGTGTTTTGGCCGCTGCGCGAATGGCAGCGTAAACGGTTGCGATGAGAAACGGGAAGGGAAGGCTCGGATGATTCATATCGTTGGCGCTGGCTCGGGCGCCGCCGACCTTATCACGCTGCGCGGGGCGCGCCTTTTGCGCGCGGCCGACGTGGTCGTTTGGGCGGGAAGCCTTGTGAACCCCGAGCTGCTCGCTGAGTGCAAGGAATCCTGCATCGTCTACGACAGCGCGCACATGACCTTGGAGGAAGTGCTCGACGTGATGTGCGCGGCAGATGCGCGGGGCGAGGACGTGGTGCGCCTGCACACGGGCGACCCGTGCCTGTACGGCGCCATCCAGGAGCAGATGGACGCGCTCGACGCGCGCGGCGTGGACTACGAGGTGGTGCCCGGCGTGTCGAGCTTTTGCGGTGCCGCGGCGGCGCTTCGCCAGGAATACACGCTGCCGGGAATCAGCCAGTCGGTCGTGATCACGCGGCTTTCCGGACGTACCCCCATGCCCGCGGGCGAGGGCATGCGCACCATGGCGGAAAGTGGCTCGACTATGGTCATCTTCCTGAGCTCGGGTATGCTCGCCGAGCTTTCCGCCGAGCTTTTGGCCGCGGGCCGCAGCTCCGACGAGCCGGCCGCGCTCGTGTACAAGGCGACCTGGTCTGAGGAGCGCGTGGTGCGCTGCACAGTGGGCACGCTCGCCGATGCGGGCGCGCGAGAGGGCATCGACCGCACGGCGCTCGTGGTGGTGGGCCGCGTGCTCGGAGCTCGCGGCGGGTTTTCGCACAACGGCGCGCAAGCAGAGTCGTACGAGCGCAGCAAGCTTTACGACCCTTCGTTTGCCACGGGGTATCGGAAGGCGAGCAGCTAGCGTGGCCTTCGAGCACTACATATATACCGGGACGACCCGCCTGCGCTGCGGCTACACCACGGGGAGCTGCGCCGCGCTCGCGGCGAAGGCGGCCTGCGAGATGCTTTTGTCACGAAAGCCCCTCGGCCGCGTGTCGATCGTCACCCCCGGCGGGCTGCCCGTCGAGGCGAACGTGGTCGACGCATGCATCGGCGAGGGGTGCGCCCAGTGCGCCGTGCGAAAGGACGCAGGCGACGATGCCGATGTGACTGACGGCGTACTCGTGTACGCGCACGTGGAACATGCGGGGTCGGGCACGGGTGCTGCGGGCAGCAAGGACGTGCCCGCGCGCGAATCGGAAGTTTCCGTCGATGGCGGCGTGGGCGTGGGGCGCGTGACATTGCCCGGGCTCGAGCAGCCGGTGGGGGCGGCCGCCATCAACGCGACGCCGCGCGCGATGATCACTTCGGCGGTGCGCGAGGTGTGCGCCGCGCACGGCTTTTCTGGAAATATTGCTGTGACGATTTCGGTACCCGAGGGTGTTGCCCTTGCCAAAAAGACCTTCAACCCGCATCTGGGGATAGAGGGCGGCATCTCCATCCTGGGCACGACGGGCATCGTCGAGCCGCGCAGCCTCGCTGCCTTGCGCGACAGCATCGAGCTCGAGATCCGGCAGCATGCGGCTATGGGGCGGCGCGGAGTCGTGCTCACGCCCGGCAACTACGGCGGGCAGTTCATCTCGGGGCATCTCCACCTAAACGGTGCGCCGGTGGTCTTCATCTCCAACTTTGTGGGCGATGCGATTGATTGCTGCGTTCGCGAGGGATTTACCAATGTCCTTCTTGTGGGACACATCGGCAAGTTGGTGAAGGTCGCGGGCGGCATCATGGACACCCATTCGCGTACCGCCGACTGCCGCGCGGAGATTCTGGCCGCCCACGCGGCCATGGCCGGCGCGGGCGCGAAGACCGTGCGCGAGATCATGTCGTCCGTCACGACCACGGCGGCGCTCGAGGTAATCGAGGCCGCCGGCGTTGGGGACGCTGCGCGCGCCTCGCTCGCTGCGGCAATTGAGGACAGGTTGCGCCGACGCGCGGCGGGCGCATGCGACATCGCCGCGGTCGTGTTCGACGCCGAGCGCCGCGAGCTTTTCCGCACGTCGGGCGCCGATGCAGTTATCGGGAAATTGGGGGCGACGTATGAGTAAAGGCGTTCTGTACGGGGTGCGCCGTGCAATCGGCTGGCCGGGGACGAAGGTGGTCATGAAGGCGCGCCGCTCGCTTGCGGACACGAAGCGCTTCCTTTGCGAGGAGGGTGCCTTCGACGGTGCCGAGCTTGTAGAGGACTGTGGGCTTCCGGGCGAGCGCGTGTACCGCTCGCTCGACGATGTGCCCGATCGGGGCAGCTACTTCTCGACGATGGTGGTGCGCTAGATGAGGGTTTCCTGCATAGCGTTCACTGAGAGGGGGTATGCGTTGGCGGTGCGCACCGCACACGCGCTTTCCGATTGCGCGCAGACAGGTGAAGACGACCTTGGCTGGGACGTTTCCGTTTCGCGCGGGTTCGGCGAGGGGAAGGCCGACCTGCGCGCATGGACGGCGCTCGCGTGGGAAGCGTCGGACGCGCTTCTGTTCGTGGGCGCGGCGGGCATCGCCGTGCGGGCGATCGCGCCGCATGTCGCCTCGAAGGCAAACGATCCCGCGGTTGTGGCGATCGACGAGGCGGGGCGCTTTGCCGTCCCGCTTTTGTCGGGGCATTTGGGCGGTGCGAACGAGCTTGCGCAAACTGTGGCACGCGCGGCAGGGGCCATCCCCGTCATCACCACGGCGACCGACGTCCGCGGCGTGTGGGCGGTGGATACGTGGGCGCGCTGTGCGGGGCTCGCCGTTTCGAATCCCGAGGCCATCAAGCGAGTGTCGGCGCGGCTGCTTTCGGGCGGGCGCGTGGCGCTCTATTCCGACATGCCGATTTCGGGACAGCCGCCTGAGGGGGTTGACATTGCGTCCGACCGCGCTCGGGCCGATATCGTCGTGTCGCCGTTCGCTGGCGCGAATGCAGGTGCGTCCGTTCGTGCGGCGGAGACAACGGGCGAGGTCGTGCCCGCCGGTGAGACGGGGAAGCCGGCGGGCGTGCGGGCGCAGGCGCCTGCGCCCGAGCCGCTTCGCCTTGTCGTGCCCTGCATCGTTGCGGGCATAGGATGCCGTCGCGGTGCGTGCGCCGAAGCGATCGAGGAGGCGTTTCTTCTCGCGTGCGGGCAGGTGGGTATCTCGCCTTCGGCCGTGCGCGAGGCGGCGACGATCGACGTGAAGGCGCACGAGGAGGGTCTGCTCGCCTTCTGCTGCGCGCGCAATATCCCGCTTGCGACGTATTCCGCAGAGGAGTTGTCGCAGGTCGAAGGCAGCGTTTCGCCATCTGATTTCGTGCGCGCGACGGTGGGGGTCGACAACGTGTGCGAGCGGGCAGCGCTCGCGGAGGGGGGCAAACTTATCTTCCCGAAGCTCGCTCACGGCGGCGTGACCGTCGCGTTTTCCAAGGTAACTATTAAACTTTCGTTTAAGGAGCGGTGATGGGAAAGCTCTTCGTGGTGGGAATCGGCCCGGGCGGCCCCGACGGCATGACGATTGCGGCTCGGCGTGCGCTCGAGGCGTCCGACGTCGTTGTGGGTTACACGAAATACGTGGAGCTCGCGCTCGCCGCCGTGCCCGACGCGGCGCATCTCGCGACGCCGATGATGCACGAGGTCGAACGGTGCCGCCTTGCGCTTTCACGCGCGCAGAGTGGAGACGCCGTGGCGCTCGTGTGCAGCGGCGACGCGGGCGTGTACGGCATGGCGAGCCCCGTGCTGGAGCTTGCGGAGGACTACCCCGATGTAGACGTGGAAGTTATCGCCGGGGCCACCGCGGCTCAGAGCGGGTCGGCGGTGCTCGGCGCCCCGCTTGCCCACGACTTCGCGGTCGTGTCGCTCTCCGACCTGCTCACGCCATGGGAGGTCATCGAGCGCAGGCTCGCCGCCGTGGCGAGCGCCGACTTCTGCATCTGTTTGTACAACCCGCGCAGCAGAAAGCGCGCCGACAGGCTCTCACGCGCGGCGAAGATTATGCTCGAATGGAAGGCCCCCGACACGCTCTGCGGCTGGGTACGCAACATCGGGCGCGAGGGGCAGCAGTCGGGCATGTGCAGGCTCTCTGAGCTGGGGGAGATCGACGCCGACATGTTCACCACCGTGTTCGTCGGCAACGCGGACACGAAGCTCGTAGGCGGCCGTATGGTCACGCCGCGCGGGTATCGGGAGATTCCATGCGAAAGGTAACGATCATCGGGGCGGGGCCCGGAAACCCCGACTTGCTCTCGCGCGCGGCGCTCGACGCTATCGACATCGCCGACGTGGTCATCGGCGCTCATCGCGCACTTGCCGGCATCGACGTGCCGCCCGACGTGGTGAGATGCGAGCTCGTGAAGACGGCGGACATCGTCGCCGCGCTCACCGATGCGGCGTCGTGGCAGCGCGCCGTGGTCGTGATGACGGGCGATGTGGGGCTGTTCAGCGGCGCGCGCCGCCTGGTGGAGGCGCTCTCCGGCAACGCGCAGGTGGACGTGCGCGTCATTCCCGGCATAAGCTCAGCGTCGTATCTCGCCGCGCGCCTCGCGCGTCCATGGCAGGATTGGCGCTTTGCGAGCGCTCACGGCGTGGCGTGCGACATCGTGGCCGAAGCCGAGCGCGCAGGTGAGCTCTTCCTCGTCACGTCGGGCGGGGAAGACCCCTCGCGGCTTTCCGGCGAGCTTGTGCAGGCGGGCTTCGGGGACGCGCGCGTGACGGTGGCCGAGCGCCTGTCGTACCCCGACGAGCGCATCACCTGCGCGACCGCAAGTGAAATCGCAGGTCAGACGTTCGACGACTTGAACGTGATGCTTATCGATTTCGCAGGCGGCGCCGGGTCGCCTGTGGGCTCTAGCGCATCTCGCGCCGCGAGCTCCCGCTGGCCGTACGCTTCCTCGGGCATTCCCGACGAGCTCTTCATCCGCGGCGACGTTCCCATGACCAAGCAGGAGGTACGCGCCGTCGCGCTCGCGAAGCTGCGCCTTGCCGCGACCGACACCGTGTGGGACGTCGGCGCCGGCACGGGGAGCGTGTCGATCGAGGCGGCGCTCGTCGCGCGAGCGGGGTCGGTATGGGCGGTCGAGCGCAACGCGACCGGCGTTCGGCTCATCCGAGAGAACGCGGATGCATTCGGGTGCGGCAACGTGCATGCGGTCCCCGGTGTCGCCCCCGAAGCGCTCGCGAAACTGCCCGTCCCCGACGCCGTGTTCGTCGGCGGGAGCGCGGGCGAGCTTCCCTCCATCGTGGAGGCGGCGCTCGAGAAGAACTCGCAGGTTCGCCTGTGCGTGCCATGCGTCACCGTTGAGACGCTCACCGAGGCGTGCGCGCTCCTCTCGGGTTCGCGCTTTAAGGGGTTCGAGGCGTGCCAGGTGTCGGCCGCCCGCGCCGAGGCTGTAGGCTCGCACCATCTTATGAAGGCGCAAAACCCCGTGTTCCTCGTCAGCGCGCGTGGTGCAGGTGGGGAAGGCGGCGCCCGGTGAGCACGTCCATCCCGCGCTTCATGGTCGCTGCGCCCTCGAGCGGGAGCGGCAAGACGGTCGTAACGTGCGCGCTCCTGCGCGCGCTCGCGCGCCGCGGCCTTGCATGCGCGGCCTTCAAATGCGGCCCCGACTACATTGACCCGCTCTTTCATCGCCGCGTCGTGGGTGCGCGCTCGGGCAACTTAGACGGCTTCTTCACCGACGCCCCGACGCTGCGCGCCCTGCTCGCACGCGGCGCCGCGGGCGCGGATGTCGCGGTGCTCGAGGGGGTCATGGGCTTCTACGACGGCATTGCGCCCGGCGTGTCCGATGCGAGCAGCTACCAGGTTGCGCGCGACA
The DNA here is from genome assembly GCA_019414245.1 of Collinsella sp. Taxonomy (GTDB): domain Bacteria; phylum Actinomycetota; class Coriobacteriia; order Coriobacteriales; family Coriobacteriaceae; genus Collinsella. The sequence goes on from DXMK01000017.1 coordinate 13,947, forward strand.
CGGAAACGCCGGTTGTTTTAGTGGTGAACGGGCGCGGGGCGTCTTTATCGCTCGCCGCCGTAATCCACGGCATCGCCGAGTTCCTGCCTTGTGCGAACGTGCGCGGCGTCGTGCTGAACAAGACGAGCGCCGCTGCCTGCGCCTACGCGGCGCCTGCGATCGAGAAGCACACGGGCGTCGCGGTTTTGGGGAATATCCCCGCCGACGAGGCGTTCTCGCTCGAAAGCCGGCATCTGGGGCTTGTGACCGCCGGCGAGGTCGAGCAGCTCTCCGCGCGCATCGACAAGATGGCCGAGCTGGTGGAAAAGAGCGTCGACGTCGACCGCTTGCTCGAAATAGCGGCGACGGCACCCGATATCCGCGAGGAACCTTACCGGTTGGAGCCGATCGCGGGAGCGCGGCCCATCGTCGCCGTCGCGCGTGACGAGGCGTTCTCGTTCTACTACGAGGAGAACCTGCGCGCGCTCGAGGACCTGGGTTGCGAGCTTGCCTTTTTCAGCCCCCTGTGTGATAGCGATTTGCCCCGGGGGACAAGCGCCCTCTATCTGGGAGGCGGCTACCCGGAGCTCCATGCGCGGCAGCTCTCCGAGAACGCGCCGATGCGCGAGGCGGTGCGGCGCGCGGTGGAATCCGGCATGCCGACGGTCGCCGAATGCGGTGGGTTTCTGTACCTGCAGCACGAAATCGCCGATAGCGAGGGGCGGCGCTGGCCTGTTGCGGGCGCCCTTGAGGGCTCAAGCGAGAACGGGGGAAGGCTGTCCCATTTCGGGTACGTGGAGCTCACTTCTCAACGCGACGGGCTCTACGGGCCGCGCGGCACACGCATCCGTGCGCACGAGTTCCACTACTGGCAGTCCACCTGCCCGGGCGGCGACTTCTGGGCGCAGAAGCCCCGGCGCGACAAGGGCTGGCCGTGCATGACGACCACCCCGTCCCTGGTTGCGGGCTTCCCGCATGTGTACTATCCTGCGAACCCCGACGTTGCGCGCGCGTTCGCGTCTGCCGCAGCGTCGTTCGCAGAGAGGAGACGGCATGGCTGAAGCAACCGAAACCGCGCTTGCCTGCATCCGCGAGGAAGTCGAGCGCGCGTTCTCTTCGGCGCCGGGCGCCGTGCTCGAAGCCGCGCTCTCCCGGATCGCGCCCGCAGACGAGTGCGCCCGCGCCGCCGCGTACGCCGCGTGGGACTCCATCGCGCACCCCTTGGGGGGATTGGGCGACTTTGAAGACGCCGTCGCGCGTATCGCCGCAGCTCAGGGGAGCGTCGATGTGGCCGAGTTTCCCCGTGCGCTCGCGGTATTCTTCTCCGACAACGGGGTCGTTGCCGAGGGCGTGTCGCAAAGCGGGCAAGACGTGACGCGAGCCGTCGCGCGCAACATGTGCGAGGGGGCCACGAGCGCCTGCCGCATGGCGGCGTTCGCGGGTGCCGAGGTCGTGCCCGTCGACGTGGGTATGGCCCGGGGCATAGAAGACGCGCGCATGGTGCGCGCGAACGTGCGGCGGGGGAGCGGCAACATCGCGCACGGCTCCGCCATGTCTCGCGATGGGGCCGTGCGCGCGATCGAGGTCGGAATCGCCGTCGCGTGCGGGCTTGCCCGCGCCGGCGTGCGCCTTCTCGCCGCGGGCGAGATGGGTATCGGCAACACGACCACCTCGGCGGCGGTGGCCGCAGTGCTCATCCGGGCGGACGCGCGGAGCCTCGTCGGGCGCGGCGCGGGGCTCTCGGACGCCTCGCTCGCGCGCAAGCGCGACGTGGTCGAGCGCGCTATCGATGCGAACTCGCCCGATTCCGCCGACCCGATCGATGTGCTCTCGAAGGTGGGCGGCTTCGACATTGCGGCGATGTGCGGCTTCTACCTGGGGGCCGCGGCCTCGAAGGCGCCGGCGCTCCTCGACGGGGTCATATCCTGCACGGCGGCCCTGTGCGCGGCGCGCCTGTGCCCCAACGCCTTAGGTTACCTCGTGGGCACCCACGCATCAAGCGAGCCCGCAAGCCGGGAGCTCCTTCGCGAGCTCGGCATAAAGGCACCCCTCGACGCAGGCATGCACTTGGGCGAGGGCGCGGGCGCCATGGCGTATCTGCCCCTTCTGGATTCGGCGCTGCGCGTGTACCGGGATGGGAAGACGTTCACGGCGACTGGCATGGCTGCTTACGAGCATTTCGAGGCTGGGAAATGACGGTGACGTTCGTTATCGGCGCCGCCGCGAGCGGCAAGAGCGCCTATGCCGAGTCCCTGTGCCTCGGGCACGACGGCCCCCGCGTGTACCTGGCAACGATGGAGCCCTTCGGGGAAGAGGGCGCCCGCCGCATCGCGCGCCATCGGGCGCTGCGCGAGGGCAAGGGGTTTTCCACCCTCGAGCGCACGCGTGACGTGGGCGCCGCAGTGCCCGGGCTTCCGTGCGGCTGCACGCTTCTTTTGGAGGACGTGGGCAACCTGGTTGCGAACGAGCTCTTCGCGGAAGGCGGCTTGTCCCCACGTGACCCCGACGCTGCGGCGCGCGAGGTGCTCGGAGGCATCGAACGGCTCGCTCAGGCCGCTGCGTATACGGTGGTGGTCACCGTCGACGTGTTCGCCGATGGAATGCGCTACGATGAGGGGACCGAGGCATGGAGGCGCGCGCTCGCGCGCGTGAACGCGGGTGTGGTGGCGCTGGCCGACCGCGCAGTCGAAGTGGTATGCGGGATTCCCGTGTGGATGAAAGGCGAAGGACCTATAAGGTGAAGATAGCAGAGGCAATCGGCGCGGCGTTCGGAACGTTCTCGCGCATCCCCGTCCCGAAATCGGCCTGGACCGATTTCGGGTCAACCCATGCGCTTGCCGCGTTTCCCCTGGTGGGCCTTGCGGAAGGCTTCCTCATGACGGCGTGGGGGTACGTGGCGAACCTGCTCGGCGTACCCGCGACCATCGTCGCGGCCGTGCTCGCGGCGCTGCCTGTGGCGGTGACGGGAGGCATCCACTTAGACGGGCTCTGCGACACCTCCGATGCGCTTGCAAGTTGGGCCCCGCGCGAGCGAAAGCTCGAGATCATGCACGACCCGCGGGCGGGCGCCTTCGGGGTCATCGGTGTTGTCGTGTACCTTATTCTGCAGTTTTCCCTGTTCACCGCGCTGCCGCTTACGGCGGGGGCGTTCCTCGCGCTTCTGTGCTCGCTCGTGTTCTCCCGCGCGCTTTCGGGGCTCGCCGTAGAATGCTGGCCTGCCGCGCGGGCGGACGGCATGGCCGCGGGGCTCTCGCCTGCGAAGAAGCGCGCGGCGATCGTCGTGCCGCTTTGCGCTTTCGCCGCGGCTTCGGCTGCAGGGATGGTCGCGTGCGCTCAGGCCGTCGGCGTCCTTATGGCGGTGGCGGGGCTTTTGGCGCTCGCGTGGTACCGCCATGTTGCCCTGTCCCGCTTCGGCGGGGTGACGGGGGATTTGGCCGGATGGTTTCTGCAATGGGCCGAGCTCGCGATGCTTGCCATGCTGGTGGCGGGGGGCATGCTCCTATGATTCTCGTGGTAGGTGGCGCGCATTCGGGGAAGAGGACCTTCGTGCGCGAAAAGCTCGGGTTCGCGGCGGACGATTTCGTCGATGCGGCGCAGCTTGCGGAGGGCGGCGTGCCCGCGGCTTTTGCCGGCCGTGTCGCGTACCGTGCTGAGGAGCTCGTACGCGCGCTCGACGCAGACCGGGCGCTCGAGCGGCTGATTGGCTTCGACGCAGTGATTCTGCCCTTGGTCGGCTCGGGGGTCGTCCCCATGCGTGCGGAAGACGCCCAATGGCGCGAGCGCGCGGGGCGCTTAGGATGCGCGCTCGCTGCGCGTGCCGACGTCGTCGTGCGCATGACGTGCGGGATTCCCCAGGTCATCAAAGGAAACCTTGCCGATGCGCCTCGAGGGACGCAGGGCGCGGGCGCGCCTTTGGAAGTCGTCTTCGTGCGCCATGGTGCCACGGCGGGCACGGAAGACCATCGCTACAGCGGGGCGGGCACCGACGAGCCCCTGTCGAGCGCGGGCGAGCGCGCTTTGCGCGACCTCGCGTGTGATCGTGACATGTTCCGTGTTATCACGAGCGGCATGGCCCGCACCGACCAGACGGCGCGCATCCTCTTCCCGAACGCGGAGCTTATGGCGTGCCCCGGTCTGCGCGAGATGGATTTCGGCAACTTCGAGGGGCGAAGCGCCGCCGAGCTTAAAGAGGATGTGCGCTACCGCGCCTGGGTAGACTCCTGGTGCGAGACGCGCTGCCCGCATGGCGAGGGCAAGAGCGATTTCACCCGCCGCGTCGTCGCGGCGTTTCGGGAGGCGTGCGAATCGGAGCGCGCCCAGGGGAGTGGGCGCGCCGTCTTCGTCGTTCACGCGGGTACCGTGAAAGCGCTGCTCTCCGAGCTAGCTGTCCCGAAAATGGGATATTTCGACGTGCATACCGAGCCGGGCGGCGCATGGGCCGCCACCTGGGATGGGCGCTGCCTTCGCGACGTTCGTCCCGCTTCGGGGGGCGATGCCCGGTGATGACGATTCTTGCCGCCGCCGCCGGGTTCGCAGCCGACCTTGCCTTCGGCGACCCGCGCTGGCTTCCCCATCCCGTTGTCGCCATGGGGCGCGCGATCACGTGGGCCGAAGGCCGCCTGCGGGGCTCATTCCCGCAAACGTCCGCGGGCACGCGCGCCTCAGGGCTTGTGCTCGCCGTGGCGCTTCCGCTTGCGTGTGGGCTTTTGACCTTGGGAATCCTGCATCTTTGCGGCATGGTTCACCCCGGCTTGCGCTTCGTGGCCGAGGCATGGGCGAGCTATCAGATTCTCGCGGCATGCGAGCTGCGCCGCCAGAGCCTGGCCGTGGCCCGCGCGTTCTCGAAGGGCGGCCTTGTCGCGGCTCGCGAAGCCGTCGGGCTCATCGTGGGACGCGACACGTCTGTTCTCGACGAGCAGGGCGTTGCGCGCGCCGCCGTGGAAACGGTGGCGGAGAACGCGAGCGACGGCGTCATCGCGCCGCTTTTCTACCTTATGATCGGGGGTGCGCCCTTGGGCATGGCGTACAAGGCGGTGAACACGCTCGACAGCATGGTGGGCTACAAAAACGAGCGCTACATCGACTTCGGCTGCGCCTCGGCGCGCCTCGACGATGCGGTGAACTGGATTCCCTCGCGCTTATCGGCCCTGTTCATGATCGCCGTGTGCCCGATCGTCGGGCTCGATGCTCGCGGGGCGGCGCGCATCTGGCGCCGCGACAGGCGTCGCCATGCGAGCCCCAACTCGGCGCAGACCGAGTCAGCGTGTGCGGGCGCGCTCGGGCTGCGCCTGGCAGGACCCGCGGTGTATTTCGGCAAGCTCGTTGAGAAACCGACGATAGGCGACGCGTCCCGTGAAATTGAGTGGAGCGACATCGCCCGGGCGACTAGGCTCATGCTCGCCGCGTCCGTATGCGCGCTCGTCGTCTTCGGTGCCGCACGCGCGGCGGTCGTGCTCGCCGTGGGGGCGATGGTATGAGGGAAGACCACGCCGCGTCCCGGGCTGCCGGGGGAATCCTGCGCGCCCGTGCGCATGGGGGTAGCACGCAATCGCTCGGCATCGCTTGCGAAGGGGGCGCCTCCGACCTCATTGACTTCTCGGTGAACGTGAATCCGGCAGGCCCCTCGCCGCGCGCCGTTGCCGCAGCTTGCAAGGCGCTTTCTCGAATCGACGCCTACCCCGATAGGGAAAGCCTCGCCCTCGTTCGCGCCCTAGCGCGTGCCCAGGGCATTCCCGAAGATACTATCGTCTGCGGCGCGGGCGCGTCCGACATCATTTGGCGGCTCGCCGCGGCGGTGCGCCCGAAACGCATCGTCGTGTGCGCGCCGACGTTCTCTGAATATGCGGAGGCGGCATCGTACTACGGCGCATGCGTGCAGGAGTTCCCGCTCTCCGAAGCGGACGACTTCGACGTGCCCGCCTCCTTCGCCCGCGCGATCGAGGGGCCGGGAGACGTGGCGTATATCTGCAATCCGAACAACCCGACGGGGCGCCTCGTCGACCCCCGCGTGATCGATGCCGCGGCTTGCCGCTGCGAGCAGGTGGGCGCGCTGCTCGTCGTGGACGAGTGCTTCCTCGGATTTGCGCCCGACGCCCGCGAAAGGAGCGTGGCCGCACGCGCCGCGTGTTCGCGCCATGTGGCCGTGCTCTCCGCATTCACCAAGCTCTACGGAATGGCGGGGTTGCGGTTAGGATATCTGATCAGCGGAAACGCCCAACTCCTCGAGGGGATTCGCCGGGCGGGGCAGGCGTGGCCCGTCTCCTCGGTCGCCGAGGCCGCGGGTATCGCCGCCCTGGAAGACGTCGAATACGTCTCGCGCACGCGCGATGTATTGGCGGGCGAGCGAGCGTGGCTTTCCCACGAGCTCTCCTCGCTCGGGCTTTCCGTCGTGCCGTCGGATGCGAACTTCCTTTTAGTCCGGACACCGGCGAAAGACATCCCCGAGCGCCTGTATAAACAGGGGGTTTTGGTCCGCACGTGCGACTCGTTTTCGGTACTGTCCCGTTTCTGGTGCCGCGTCGCGGTGCGCACGCGCAAGGAGAACGCCCGGCTTGCGATGGCGTTCAGCCGCGCGCTTCGGGCGGAAGGCGCATCGGGCGAAGGCGAACCCGACGAACGGGGCGGCGCTTCTTGCAGCGACGCTATGGCGGGCGCGGATGGCCGAGGCTCGGCGAAGGAGGTCGATACCCGTGGGTAGGGCGAAGCCCATCATGATCCAGGGCACCATGTCGAACGCGGGGAAGAGCCTGCTTGCGGCGGGGCTGTGCCGTGTGCTTTCGCAGGACGGCCTGCGCGTGGCTCCCTTCAAGAGCCAGAACATGGCGCTCAACAGCGGTGTCACGGCCGATGGGCTCGAGATGGGGCGCGCCCAGATCATGCAGGCCGAGGCGTGCGGCATCGCGCCCGACGTGCGCATGAACCCCATCCTGCTCAAGCCCGAAAGCGACCACCGAAGCCAGCTCATCGTGGCCGGCAAGGCGCAGGGAGCCTTCGCTGCGAGGGACTACTTCGCGCGAAAGAAGGCGCTCATGCCGCAGATTTTGGAGTCGTTCGATTCGCTCGCGGAGGAAAACGACGTCATCGTCATCGAGGGCGCCGGCAGCCCCGCCGAAATCAACCTTGCCGAAAACGACATCGTCAACATGGGGCTCGCGCGCGCCGTGTCCTCCCCCGTGCTGCTCGCGGGCGACATCGACCCAGGCGGGGTGTTTGCCCAGCTCTACGGCACGGTCGCGCTCTTTGCGCCCGAGGATCGCGCTCTTTTGCGGGGGCTTGTGGTGAACAAGTTCCGCGGCGATGTGGAAATCCTGCGCCCGGGTTTGGCCCCGCTCGAGAAAATGTGCGGGGTTCCCGTCGTGGGGGTCGTGCCGTATCTTACGCTCGACCTGGACGACGAGGACTCGCTCGCGCCGCGCCTATCTGCCCGCGAGGCGCGCGGCGTCATCGACGTCGCCGTCGTGCGCCTTCCACATCTGTCGAACTTCACCGACTTCGACCCGCTTTCGCGCGTGCCCGGCGTGGGCGTGCGCTACGTTTCCTCGACGACCGATCTGGGCCGACCCGACCTGGTGGTGCTCCCCGGCTCGAAGACCACGCTCGACGACGCGCGCTGGCTTGCGGCTAGCGGCATCGGAGCCTGTGTACGCGCGCTTTCGGGTGCGGGCACGCCGGTGCTCGGCATATGCGGAGGCTACCAGCTTTTGGGTGACGAGCTTTCCGACCCGCACGGCAGGGAAGGCGCTGGCACCGCGCGCGGGCTCGGGCTCATCCCTGCAAGTACGGTGTTCAGGGAGGAAAAGCGCCTCGCCCAGTCGGAGCTGCGCATCACAGACGCCCAAGGTGCGTTCTCGGTGTGGAACGGCATGACGGCTCGCGGGTACGAGATCCACGACGGCGAAACGATCGTCTCCTGCGCCCCTGCGGGCACGATTGGCGGCAAACCAGAAGGCGCGGCCTGCGGAAACGTGTTCGGAACCTATCTCCACGGCCTGTTCGACGAACCGGGGGTGGCGCTCGCCCTCGCGCGCTCGCTCGCGCGCATGCGTGGCCTGCCCGAGAGCGTCGTGGGTGCTGCGGGCGCGGCGTCCGCGGCCGATCACCGTGCGCGCGAGTTCGACCGCCTGGCCGACTCCGTGCGCGTGGCGCTCGACATGGAGTATGTCTACCGCATTATCGAGGAGGGCGTATGATCCACGTGTATCATGGCGACGGCAAAGGCAAGACCACGGCGGCGATGGGCCTCGCCCTTCGCATGCTCGCCGCAGGCCGCCGCGTCGTCGTCGTGCAGTTCCTGAAAGACGGCGAAAGCGGGGAGGTGCGCCTGCTCGCCGAGCATTTCGGCGTGCCCGTGTTCGCGGGGAAGGCGTCGGACAAGTTTACCTGGTCCATGACGTCGGAAGAACTTGCCGCGACGCGCGAGCTGCACGATGGGAACCTCGCTTCCGCGCTCGCCGAGCTCGAGGGCGCGCAGGAGGGGCTGCTCGTGCTCGACGAGGCGCTCGACGCGCTTTCGAAGGGGCTTGTCGACGAGGCGCTCGTGGACCGCGCGCTCGATATGTCCGCGCGCGGCGTCGAAGTAGCGTTCACCGGGCGCGCGCCTTCCCGCAAGATCGTGGAGAAGGCCGACTACATAACCGAGATGCGGTGCGAGAAACACCCCTACGCTCAGGGGATAGGTGCAAGGGAAGGAGTGGAGTACTAGATGGATTCCAAGGAGATGGCGCCCGGCGACATCGAGCGGCGCAGCTTCGAGATCATCACCGAAGAGCTCGGCGGCCGCACGTTCCCGCCGCTTGAAGAGCCCGTCGTGAAGCGCGTCATCCACACCACTGCCGACTTCTCGTACGCCGATTCCCTCGTATTCACCCATGACGCCGCGCACTGTGCTCTCGACGCACTGCGCGCAGGGGCCACGGTGCTCACCGACACGAACATGGCGCTCGCAGGCATAAGCAAGCCCGCGCTCGCAAAGCTCGGCTGCAAGGCCGTTTGCTACATGGCCGACCCTAATGTCGCCGCGGCTGCGCGCGCCGCGGGCACGACTCGCGCCGTTGCGAGCATGGACAAAGCTTGCGGCATCGAGGGTCCGCTCATCGTGGCCGTCGGCAACGCTCCCACAGCACTTCTGCGCCTCGCCGAGCTTATGGACGCGGGGAAGATCGCGCCCGCGCTCGTCGTTGGGGTGCCGGTCGGGTTTGTGAACGTGGTCGAGGCGAAAGAGGAGCTACTCGCGCGACGCGTGCCGGCCATCGTCGCGAGGGGTCGCAAGGGCGGCTCGACCGTGGCGGCTGCCATTATGAACGCGCTGCTCTACCAGATCACGCGCCCAGGGGGCCCGAAGTGACGGCGCCCGCATCCGCGCCGGCGCTGCGCATCTTCGCCGGCACCACCGAGGGCCGCCTTCTGTGCGAATGGGCGAGCGGGGCGGGCATCCCCGCCCGTGCCTACGCGGCAACCGATTACGGAGGCGAGCTTTTGGGCGAGCTTCCGGGTATCGAGGTGCATGCGGGCAGGCTCGACGAGGCCGACATGGAGCGCGAGCTTTCCGGCGCGCACATCGTCGTCGACGCCACGCACCCCTACGCTACGCTCGCAAGCGGCAACATCCGGGCCGCTTCGCTCGCCGTGGGTGCACGATGCCTGCGCCTTGCGCGCCCGGCCGAGGCGCTGCCCAAAGGCGTCGTGTCGGTCGCGTCGATCGCCTGCGCGGCGCGCTTTCTCTCCGAGAACCCGGGTCGCGCGCTTCTCGCGACGGGGAGCAAGGAGCTTGCTCCCTACACGCGCGTCGCCGATTTCGCGGAGCGCTTCTTCGTGCGTGTGCTCCCGCTGCCCGGCGCTATAACGAAGTGCATCGACGCGGGGTTTTCGCCGTCGCACGTCATCGGCATGCAGGGGCCCTTCACCCGCGAGCTCAACGAGGCGATGCTTCGGCAGGTGGGCGCCCAGTGGCTTGTGACCAAGGACTCGGGAACCGTAGGCGGCACGGCCGAGAAGCTCGCCGCCGCGCGCGACGTGGGAGCGCGCTGCATCGTGGTCGCCCGTCCCGCCGAGGGAGGCGGCGCCCTTTCGCTTCGGGAAGTGGAAGACGCGCTCTTACGGGAGCTCGCGCGCTAGGCGCTCGCCGCGCCTGCGCGCCCTCCCGCCCGCGAAGAGGAGCGCCCCGAGCAAGCTCGACTCGTACAAGCCCGTCATCCGCCAATAGCTCGAGGACGACGCCCGGAACTGGCGCAAGCAGCCCTTCAATAAGTTGCGGTGAAATAGTGTCTGTTTTTGAAGCTAGATAGCATATTTAGTCCCTAATTCACCGCAACTTGTTGGTGGTGGCTTACTGGTATCGTAGGCACTCCACCGGGTCGAGCTTCGCCGCGCGGCGAGCGGGGTAGAAGCCAAATATCACGCCGATGCCGACGGAGACGGCGAAGGCCAGCATCACCGTGGCGATTGAAAAACTCGGTGTGATTTGCCCGCTGGCACCGAGCTCGCCAAGAATCCCGGATCCGGAGGCAAACATCGCGAGGCCCCATGCCAGCAGATAGCCAATCAGGACACCTAGCAGTCCGCCGGTGACGCACAGCGCCGAGGATTCGGCCAAAAACTGCGCGGTGATATCGCGACGACTTGCGCCCAGAGCGCGGCGGATGCCGATCTCGCGGATGCGCTCCGTTACGTTGGTAAGCATCATATTCATAATGCCGATACCGCCGACAAGCAGCGAGATGCTGGCGACAGCACCCATGATGAGCGAGAACGCGCCCATAAAGGAGTTGAGCGCATCGATGGCGCTTTTCATGGATGTCGCCGATACACTGTCGTACCCATCCTCCTCCTCGATGCCCTTCATCGCGCGCACCTTTGACTCGATGGTCTTACAAAGCTCATCCATGTCCGTGCCCTCGGCGGCAAGTGCCGTCACGCTGGGGAATGAAGGATTCTCGTCACCAAACAGGCCGGAGATGGTTTCGCGTGGCATATACAGCGTGAGCGAGCCCATGGAGTCGCTGCCACCATCTATCACGCCTACAATCTGCACCTCGCCGTTGGACACCTTGATGGTTTTCCCCAGCGCATCCTGTTCGTTGCCGTAAAGCTGATCGGCGCCGTTGCGGCTGATGAGCGCCACGCGCGAGCCTGACTGGGACTCGGCCTGGGAATAGGTGCGCCCCGCAACGAGCTTGCTGGCCCCCACCGCGTCGAGCATGTCGCTATCGACACCTTGTGCCATGACGGTATAGTTTTTATCGCCGGTCTTATACTCGGTATACGCGCTGTCGACAATGCCGATCTGCTCTATCTGCGGCACCAGTTTTTGAAGCTTCTCGATGTCCGACTCGGTGAGTTCTTGCGACGAATAGATTTGCACCATGCGTGCCGCATTGAGGCCCAGGCTGTTGACCAAGCTGTTTTGGATACCGCCGATGAGCGAAGTCATGGCGATAACCGAGGCGATGCCGATGACAATGCCCAGGATGGTGAGCAGGCTGCGCCCCTTGTTGGCTTCGAGCGAGTGAAGGGCTTCCTGGATGAGATCGCGGGCGCTCATGCCACCACTCCTTTCGGCGGGTTGGCGGAGGCGGAAATCATGGGCAGGCTATCTACAGCGCTGCGTAGGGTCCGCGGTGCATGTGGAATATACGCGCCGTCGTGAATGCGACCGTCGCGGATGGTCACGGCACGGTCGGCCTCGGCGGCGATGCCGGGGTCATGTGTGATAAGCACGATGGTTTTGCCGCGCTCCTGAAGTCTATGGAAGGTCTCCATCACAAGCGCTCCGGTGGCGGAGTCAAGGTTTCCCGTCGGCTCGTCGGCCAGAATGATGGGCGGGTCATTGACGAGGGCGCGTGCGATGGCGACACGCTGCATCTGGCCGCCCGAGAGCTCGGATATGCGGTGGTCCCAGTGGTCGACGGGCAGCGTGACGGCCTGCAGCGCGTGCACGGCGCGCATTTCGCGCTGGCTACGGGGCACATTGGTGTAGGCCAGCGGCAGCATGACGTTTTCGATAACCGACAGGCGCGGCAGCAGGTTGAAGCTCTGAAAGACAAAGCCAATGCTCAGGGCGCGAACTTCGGTGAGCTCGTCATCATCGAGCTCGGCCACGTTGACCCCTTGCAGGTAGTAGTCGCCTGCCGTTGGCTTATCCAGGCAGCCTAGGATGTTCATGAGCGTTGATTTGCCCGAACCCGAGGGGCCAGTGATAGCGACGAATTCGCCGGGATTTACCGCTAGGCTCACGTTGTGCAGGATGTGGGCGCAACCTGCCTCGCTCTCAAAGATGCGGTGCACGTTGCGGATGTCGATAACGGGACGCATTACATGTCCTCATCGGCAGACATACTGCCCGAATCCGCGCTGTAGCCGCCGTCAGCCGTTGCGTCCGCTCCGGTGTCCATGACGAGGGTGTCACCATCGCTCAGCTTGGTAACCGGCACGTTGGGGTTGATCTCGTTGCCCTGGTCGTCGCGCTTGACCTGTGTCTTGCCGACTACGGTTTCGTTGTCGTTTTGCGTCACGACGGTCACCTTGACGCGGCGGGTTTGCTTGCCCTCGTCATCGGTTGCCACGTTGACGTAATAGTGTTCGCCGTCTTCGGTCATGAGCGCCATCGTCGGCACCATCACCACGTCGTCGAGCTGCTCGGTCACCACCGAGACCTCGGCCGTCATGCCCGGCTTCAGGCGCGCGTCGGGCGCCTCGATGAGGATGTCGACGTTAAAGGTCACGCTGCCGCCGCCGTTGGCGGCGTCGGAGTTTGCCACCGACGCGATAGCCGTGACGGTTCCCTGGCTCACGATATCGGGAAACGCGGGATACGTGACGTTGGCGCTCTGCCCAACGGCGATCTTGGCGATGTCCTTTTCGCCCACCTGCACGGTCACCTTCATCTTGGATAGGTCGGCGATCTGCATGCACTGCTTGCCGCCGCTCGTATCGCTTTCGCCCATGATCATGCCGCCTGTTACCGTTGCGCCCACCTTGGCGTTAAGCTCCACGATGCTACCCGAGCTCGGGGCCGTGACCGTGCGACTGGCGGCCTTGGCGTTCGCCTGGTCTAGGTTTGCCTGGGCCGAAGCGAGGCTGCGCTGCGCGGCCGATACGGCGTTCGTGTCCGCTGATGCGTCAGAGACGCCAGCCGCTGCGGAAGCTCCCTCGACGTCCGTCGTTGGGGTGGCCTGCGCGGCAGCTGCGGCTTTCTGCGCGTTGGCGAGGTCTTCCTGAGCGGCTGCAACTGCACGCTGCGCCTCGGCAACGTTGCGATCGAGCTCGTCGTTTTTAATGGTCATAAGCATGTCGCCCTCGTTGACGGATTGGCCTGCCTGCACGTTGATCGAATCGACTGTGCCGTCGACAGAAGGGGAGACCACTGAGGACGAAATGGGTTTGAGCTGGCCTTTCGCCTCGACCGTTGTGGTAAACGGACCCTCGGTCACCATGTCGGTCACAGGCCCACTAGCGCCCTGTGGCTGAGCATTGATAACCAGGGTTGCGACAATGGCAATGAGTGCGATGGTACCCACGACGCCGGCGGCAATACCGCGTCGGATGAGCTTTTTGCGTCGACGTTCGGCACGTTTTGCCTTGAGCTTGGCATATGCCTCTTCATCGGAAATCTCGGTCGCATCGTTCGCGCGTCCGCTCTGCTTATCGGCATGTACGTTTGTAATCAGAGGAATCGTTTCGGTGACATCTTCGGGCGTGTGCTCGGTATCATCCGGGCCCGGGGTGGTCGTGGGGACATTCGGCATAGCGTCTCCTTTATAGAAAGTATCTCGATAAGTATATGCGCCCACCGGTTGGGGCGGGCGCATGGGACGGTTTCTTTCGGAACTGTTAGATTGGTCGCAGCAGCTCCATGTTGTAGGAATGTGCGCGTTGCACTACGAGTGGACAACCACGCACAGGCCGACTTTGATGCAGTCGTGAAGTGCCTTGGCGTCTGCCAGGCGCAGGTTGATGCAACCGTGGCTGCCGCACCACTTGTACGACTCGGCATTATCGAAGCTCTTGTCGTTTTGCCAGGTGGCATCGTGGAAGCCGATCATGTTGCCCTCAAAAGGCATCCAGTAGCTCACCGGGCTCTCGTATTTGGGCTTACCGGTCTTGGGGTCCTTGGCTCCGATCAGGGTGCTGCCGCCGTCGTTGCTGTTGATCTGCCAGACGCCCTCGGGCGTGGCGTCCTCGCCCGGCTTGCCCGAGATAAAGTTGGCCTCCCAAACGATATTTCCGCTCTCGTCATAGTAGCGCGCGTGCTGTTCGGACAAGTCGACGTCGATATACGCCTTCCAGTCGGGCTCTCCCTTTGCGGTAAAGGTGTCGGCCTTCTGGGAGTACTTGATCTCGATTTCGCCGGTCTGCTTGTTGTTAATGGCGTCCTCGACCTGCTTGGCGAGCGAGCTGCTGTCGATGGACCAACCAAAGTCGCCGCCTTCGACGGCGCACTGCTTGCCATCGGCGCGCGTCCACCAGCGAGTGGAGCCCACGGTATTAAAGCCGTTGGCGAGTTCGGCTGCCCAGTTGCTGATCTGCGACGTATCGAGCGTTGGGTTGGCGGGATCGGCAAAGCTGATCCACTGCAATACGGAGCTGCCATCAACCTTGCCGGCATCCTCGCCGTTGAGCTTGAGGGTCACGTTGACGCCCAGGAAGTTGTTGGCGGCATCGCATGCGGCCTGAATCTGATCATCGGTCAGCGTTCCATTGAGCGGCTCATAGGCATCGTTGCCGAGCTTGGAAAGATCTACGGACTCGGCCAGCGAGGCAAGCTCGAGCTCGGCATACTTAATGACATGCTCGCGGTTGATTTTCTCGTTGGAGCGCGCCTTCTCGACGGTAAACTTGCCGGCCTGCTCGTCATAGGAGCTATTGGCCTCGAACGTGCCCGAACGGCCCTCGTTAAACTCGTCGATAGCGGCGCCCAGGTCCTCCTCAAACTTCTTTTGGTCAAAGGCGTCGGAGAGCATGGACAGGTCGACGTCTTGATCAAGATCGACTTCGTTGGAGGTAGCGGTTGTTTTGGTCTTGCCGCTTAAGGATTCCACAAGGCGGACCGGCCAAATAAAGGCTTCGTTGTGGCTGATGATTTCTTTTGCGGCAGCTTCGCCGTCGACGATGGGCTCATCGGACTCGGGCTGATAGGTCCAGCTAAAGTCATCGCCTGTCACGGTGAGCTTATAGTGCTTCCATGCCGAGTTGACCTTGGTGGCGGCAGACGAAGCGTTGGAGAAGGAGACGTCGACGCCGGCAATGGTGGTGTTGGGGTAGGCTACCTGCGAAAACGCTACGACGCCTACGATATAGACAATGACGATTAGACCCAGGATGACAAAGAGCGTCGTCTTTTTGCCCGACTTATTGTTCTCGGCGGGTTTGCGCGCGGGGCCGCGATCGCCTCGAGCGTGCGTGGGGGGCTGCTTGGGCGCATTGCCGTTTGCCTGGCGCTGCTGACGTTGTTGACGCTGCTGTCGCTGTTGGTTCGGGCGTTGGGAAGCGTTTGCCGCACCACGCTGCTGACCGTGGCTCGGCGCGATAGGACGCGGCGACTGAACGCCGCCGGTGTGCCTGCTCGGCTGCTGCGGATCGGGAATCAGTTGAGTTCGATCGTTTTGCGACATCGTATGCATATCCTTCGATTTTCGCCTTGCGGTTCATCGTGTTTTTACTGGGCTTGCATTATAGCGATTGCCCTGCTGTTTGTGGTACGGAAACGGTGGCATTCAAAAGAGGTGGGACATTTGTCCCACCTTTGAGTCGTTCTTTGCCGCTATCCGCACACACCGCATTTTGCACAGGCCGAAAGTGCGGCCGGAGCCTGCGCGATGCCGCCCTTTGCCGTCTCGCGCAGCGTGGCCGGCAACGCGTGGCCCACTGAGAGCATGACATGTGCCATCTGGTCAAACGGCACCAGGCTCTTAATGCCTGCGAGGGCGAGTTGTGCCGAGCTAAAGGCCGCTGCCACGCCGATGGCGTTGCGGTTTTGGCAGGGCACCTCCACGAGGCCACCGACGGGGTCACAAACGAGGCCCAGCAGGTTACTCAGCGCGATGGAACTGGCGTCAAGCGCCTGCTCGGGCGTGCCGCCGAGCATCTGCACCAGCGCGGCGGCTGCCATGGCGGCGGCGCTTCCGACCTCGGCTTGGCAGCCGCCCTCGGCGCCGGCAACGCAGGCGCTTGTGGTGAGGTTGAGGCCGATGGCGGCTGCGCAGTAGAGCGCGTCCATGACTTGCTCGTCGTCGAGCTGAAGGTGATCGGCGAGCGCCAGCACGCAGCCGGGCACGACACCCGCGGATCCTGCCGTCGGAGCTGCGACGATCACGCCCATGGTGGCGGAGCGCTCGAGCACGGCCATGGCGCGGGCCACGGCTTCGGTCTGGACGGGGCCCATCAGGCTTTCACTCAAATCGTTGCAGCGGGTTGCTTCGACGAGCTTGGCCTCGCCGCCGATAAGCCCGCCGAGCGAGCGCTGCGGATTGGCGATGGGGGCCGTTGTCTCCTCGCGTATGACGTCGAGCACGCGGCGCATGGCGGCGACGGCGTGGGCCTCGCCGGTCAGACGTGCCTCGCGAACGGCCATGACGGCACCGATGCTGAGTCCCAGTTCCTCGCACGCATCGAGCAGCTGCTCGCCGTCGTCGAAGATCTCCTTTGCCGAGACGCCGGGGGAGAGCGACGAGGCAGAACCGGGGAGCTCGATAAAGGTCGCGTAATCGACATTGTCGAGCTTGCGCAGCATGGGGACGACGGTGTCGTCGGGCGCGCCGTCGGTCTCAAAGACGGAGTAGGCCTGGCCGCCCACTTCGGTGCGGTAGGTGCGGCAGAAGGCGATGTTTACGTGGGCGTAGGCGAGTAGGTTGGTGAGCGCGGCGAGTACACCGGGGACGTCCTTGTGCGCCACGAAGAGCGTGGAATACATGCCCGAGATGTCGACGCCGACGCCGTTAATGCGGCTGATGCGCATCTTGCCACCGCCCAGGCTCTCGCCGCGAACCTGGGCGGTGGCGCCCGTGTCGTCGACCATTTCGATGTCGACGGTGTTGGGGTGGATGGAGGCGTCGTCGCCTTTGATGTCAAAGTGATATTCGAGGCCCTGCTCGCGCGCGAGGTCGAAGGCCTGCTTGATGTTCTCGTCATCGGTGTCGAGGCCCAGGATGCCCGCGACGAGCGCACGATCGGTGCCGTGGCCGCGGTAGGTGTGGGCGAAGGAGTTCCACAGGCCAAAGGTGACCTTGGTGATGCGGCCTTCCAGCAGGCTGGCGGCAACTTGGGCGCAGCGCAGGGCGCCGGCGGTGTGCGATGAGCTGGGGCCGACCATGACGGGGCCCAAGATCTCGAATGCCGAGGTCGTAGCTAGTGTTTGCGGCTTGCCTGCCATGGGTGCTCCTTATCTATCCCGTCGTCCCGAGGGGCGGGGCATACTCTGTCCCGCCGTTCCGAGGGCTTTAGTATTTGGTCGCCTGCTCGGACAGTCCTGCTCGCACGGAGGCCACATTAAGTGGCCTCCGGCTCGTGCGGAACTCGCGATCGACCAAATACTAAAGCCCTCGGAACTTAGGATACATGGTTGGAGTCGCTCTGCTGCAAAATTTATCGGCCTGTGATTTATTCCATGTCCCAGGTAGGCTCATCTTCACCACCTTTAAATAAAAAAGAAGTACCGTTTGGGACCGGTACTTCTTTTGAAAGTGCATATGTTGTTATGACCTTAGCGGTTCCCAATTACAGGCCGCAGGCTGCTTTGAGTTCTTCGACTCGGTCGGTTTTCTCCCAGGTGAAGTCGGCGTCTTCTCGGCCAAAGTGACCGTAGGCTGCCGTCTTTTCGTAGATGGGGCGGCGCAGGTCTAGGTCGCGGATGATTGCGCCCGGGCGCAGGTCGAAGGTCTTCTCTACGGCCTCGACGATCTTGTCCTCGGCAACATGTGCGGTACCGAAGGTGTCGACCATGATTGAGAGGGGCTTGGAAACGCCGATGGCGTAGGCAAGCTCGACTTCGCAGCGGTCGGCCAGACCGGCGGCGACCACGTTCTTGGCGACCCAGCGCGCGGCATACGCGGCGGAGCGGTCGACCTTGGTGCAGTCCTTGCCGCTAAAGGCACCGCCGCCGTGACGGCCATAGCCGCCGTAGGTGTCGACGATGATCTTGCGGCCGGTGAGGCCCGTGTCGCCCATGGGGCCGCCCACGACAAAGCGACCGGTGGGGTTCACATAGATGTCGGCATTATCCCACGGCATGTTCTCGGCGGCCATGACCGGGGTGATGACGTGCTCGATGAGGTCGGCCTTGATCTTACCCATGTCCTCGATCTCGGCGGCGTGCTGCGTGGAGATGACGATGGTCGTGACCTCGACGGGCTTTCCGTCCTCGTAGCGCACGGTGACCTGGGTCTTGCCGTCGGGGCGCAGATAGGCGAGGGTACCGTCGTGACGCACCGTGGCCAGGCGCTCGGCCAGGCGGCTTGCCAGGTAGTGTGGCATGGGCATGAGGGTCTTGGTCTCGTTGGAGGCATAACCGAACATCATGCCCTGGTCGCCGGCACCGATCAGGTCGATCGGGTCGGTGGTAGCGCCGGTCTGGGTCTCGAAGGACTCGTCGACGCCCTGGGCGATATCGGGCGACTGCTCGTGGATGAGGCTCATAACGCCGCAGGTGTCGCAGTCAAAACCGAACTTGGCACGGTTGTAGCCAATGCGGCGGATAACGCCGCGGGCGATTTCCTGTACGTCGACATAGGCCTGAGTGCGAATCTCGCCGGCGACGATGACGGTGCCGGTGGTCACGAGGGTCTCGCAGGCGCAGCGGACGTTCTCCACGTTGGCAGGCACGCCGTTGGGGGCGATGTAGCCCTTCTCCTGCAGCTCTATTTCTTTGGCGAGGATTGCGTCGAGGACGGCGTCGCTGATCTGGTCAGCGATCTTATCGGGATGACCTTCGGTCACCGACTCCGACGTAAAAACAAAGTACCCGTGTTGGGGCGGGATGGAACGAAGTTCTTCTGACATGATAGTCCTTTCAAAAAACGTGTCCCGGCGACCGTTACCATTCCGCCAGGCTCTCTATGCAAGGGCACATCATAGCGCGTAAATCAAACATTCACACCCTTTCCGCACCGAGCCATTGGTTAGCTAATTTGGGACGGGGCTTTTTTAGCTACCCAATCCGGAGTCTTCGGAGCCTAAGACCAATCTCGATATAGGGTAGCTAAAAAAGCCCCGTCCCAAAATTAGCTACCCAATGACTGGGTCGGTGCCCTTTGTGCGGAGGTTGCTTTGATGCTTTATACTGGTGCGGTTAGACATCCATCCTGCAATCGAGGAGATTTCCATGGCATCAGACGTTCGCGTCCGCTTTGCACCCTCACCGACGGGCAAGCTGCACATTGGCGGCGCCCGCACCGCTATCTATAACTGGGCTTTCGCCCGTGCTAACGGCGGCACGTTCATCCTGCGCATCGACGACACCGACCCCACCCGCTCTACCGACGAGAACACGCAGATCATCCTGCGCGCCATGCGTTGGCTGGGCCTGGACTGGGACGAGGGTCCCGAGGTGGGCGGCGATTTTGGCCCCTACGCCCAGACCGAGCGCCTGGACCTGTACAAGCAGGCCGCCCAGAAGCTTTGGGACGAGGGCAAGGCCTATCCCTGCTTCTGCACCAAGGAGCAGCTCGACGCCGACCGCAAGGCCGCGCAGGAGCGCAAGGACCCCTTCCAGGGCTATCAGCGCCGTTGCCGCAATCTTGATCCCGAGGAGGCCCGCCGTCGCATCGAGGCCGGCGAGTCCTACGTCCTTCGCATCAAGGTGCCCGAGGACCGCGGCGACGTCGTTATCCACGATGCCGTCCACGGCGAGGTGACCTTCGATGCCAAGGAGCTCGACGACTTTGTCATCTTCCGCTCCGATGGCACGCCCACGTATAACTTTGCGACCGTCGTCGACGACGCCATGATGAAGATCACCCATATCATCCGTGGCGACGACCACCTGTCGAACACCCCGCGTCAGGTCATGGTCTACGAGGCCCTCGGCGCGCCCGTGCCTACGTTCGCCCACATCTCCATGATCCTGGGCGCCGACGGCAAGAAGCTCTCCAAGCGCCACGGCGCCACCTCGGTGGAGGAGT
Source organism: Collinsella sp. (assembly GCA_019414245.1). Lineage (GTDB taxonomy): Bacteria > Actinomycetota > Coriobacteriia > Coriobacteriales > Coriobacteriaceae > Collinsella. Next base: position 34,037 of record DXMK01000017.1, read on the forward strand.
ACCGCGACGCCGGCTACCTGTCCGACGCCTTCGTCAACTACCTGGCGTTGCTCGGCTGGTCGCTCGACGGCGAGACTACAATCATCCCGCGCGATGTTCTGGCCAGTAAGTTTTCGCTCGACCGCATCTCCAAGAACCCGGCGACCTTCGACCCCAAGAAGCTCGACTGGGTCAATGCCGAGTACATCAACGGCATGACCGATGCCCAGTTTGCCGACGAGATCATGGTCCCCGAGCTGCACGAGGCGGGCCTCATCGAGGGCAACGTCGAGTACGGCGAGGACTGGATCGACGCGCTTGCCGCTATCGTCAAGCCGCGCACTAAGATGCCGGCCGACGCCGTGACCGTCGCCGCTCCCATCTTTGCCACGGCCGAGACGCTCGAGTATGACGAGAAATCCGTCAACAAGGGCCTGGCCAAGGAGGGCATGGGTGCCATTCTGGATGCCGCCAAGGCCGCGCTCGAGGGTGTGGACGAGTGGACGGCTGCCAATATCGACGCTGCGCTTGAGCCGTTGCCCGAGCAGATGGACCTTAAGAAGCGCGTGGTGTTCCAGGCCGTGCGCGTCGCCGTTTGCGGCAACATGGTGAGCCCTCCGCTGGGCGAGACCATGGCGCTCGTCGGCCGCGACGACTGCCTGGCGCGCATCGATCGCGCCCGCACGATGGCGCTGTAATCGCTGCGCAAACGTTTGTATCCGAGCCCCGTTCACCTCGAGCGGGGCTCTTGTTTCTGTAGACGTATGGGATAGGAGGTGCTGGGGCCATGGCTGAGCAACTTTCGCTGTTTGGTTCGCCTGAACCCGAGCGGGCTCCGGTGAAGCCTGTGCCTGCCGCTGCCTCGGCTCAGCCTAAGCCTGCACCCGAACCCGTCACCGCCTATGCGAGCGTGGTCCTCGACATCCCGACGCGTGCGCTGTCCGAGCCGTTTGCTTATGGCATTCCCCGGTCCTTTGCCAACGAGGCGCAGATCGGATCCACGGTCCTGGTCCACTTTGGTAACCGTGCGGCCGCGGGCTATATCGTCGACATTGCGCCTGATCTGGGCGACCTGCAGGGCAACAACGCCCTCGAACCCGCGCGCATTAAAGCCATCGAGGCTATCCTCAGCAAACCGCTCTTTACCGCCGAGGCTGCCCGCATCGCGCGCTGGATGAGCCGTGAGTATGTTGCGACGCTTACCGAGTGCCTGCGCCTGTTCTTGCCCCCGGGCGGCAGCCCGCGTGTGGTCAAGGGCGACGACGGCGTGTGGGCCGTTGAGCGCCCCGCCGTCAAACCCATCCAAAACCGCTGGGTCATGCTCACGCCCGAGGGCTTCGACTATACGCCGCCCAAGACCGCGGTCCGCCAGCGTCAGCTCATCGAGGCGCTCCAGTGCGGCCCGGTCACGACGCGCGACCTCAACCTTCTCTATAACAGCATGTCGGCGACCATCAAGTCGCTCGAAAGGCGCGGCGTCGTGGTGGTGGAGGAGCGCCGTGCTTGGCGTGGCTGCAGCGAGCAGACCACGCTGTCCTCGGCAAGCGGCAAGGCGCCGGTCTCCCTTACCAACGGCCAGCAACAGGCACTCGCGCAGATTGAGCGCGCCCGTCTGGACGCTCATGGCGACGTGGTGCTGGTCGACGGCGTCACCGGCTCCGGCAAAACCGAGGTCTACCTCTCCGCCATTGAGCGCGTACTCGCAGCCGGCCGCTCAGCCTGCGTGCTTGTGCCCGAGATCTCGCTGACGGCCCAGACCGTCGGCCGTTTCCGCTCGCGCTTTGGCGAAACGGTTGCGGTCTTCCACTCGCGCCTTTCGGCCGGTGAACGCTTGGACCAATGGGATATGGTCGCCAGCGGTGCCGCGCGCGTGGTCGTGGGCGCCCGCTCGGCGCTCTTTTGCCCGCTCAGCGACTTGGGCCTTATCATCATCGACGAGGAGCACGAGACCAGTTACAAGCAGGGTTCCAGCCCGCGCTACTATGCGCGCGAAGTGGCGGCCGAGATGGCGCGTCGCTATCGCTGCCCGCTCGTGCTGGGCTCGGCCACGCCTTCTGCCGAGGCCCTCGATCGCTGCCGCCGCGGCACGTATAACGGTGTCACCTGGACGCGCGTCGAGATGCCCGAGCGCCCGGGACACGCCGTGCTGCCGACTGTCCTCATTGCCGACCTGCGCCGCGAGTTCTCGCATGGCAGCCGCTCCATGTTCTCTAAACCGCTGATGGAAGGCCTGGAGCGTGTGGTCGAGCGCCGCGAAAAGGCCGTGCTGCTGCATAACCGCCGTGGCTTTGCGCCGTTCTTGATGTGCCGCGAGTGCGGATGCGTCCCCACCTGCAATCACTGCTCCACCGCGCTTACGTATCACGAGCGCACGCACACGCTTCAATGTCACACCTGCGGTTCGTCTTGGCGCGTGCAGCCGTATCCTGCGCGCACGAGTCGCTGCCCCAAGTGCGGCAGCCGTTACCTGGCAAAAATGGGTCTGGGCACTCAGCAGATCGAGGACGCACTGCACCAGTTGCTTCCCGAGGACGTCGCCATTATTCGCATGGATGCCGATTCCACGCGCGGCAAGGATGCACACAAAAAGCTGCTCGAGCAGTTCGATGCCGCCGATTGCGCCGTGTTGCTGGGCACCCAAATGATCGCAAAGGGTCTCGACTTTCCCGAGGTCACGCTCGTAGGCGTGGTCAATGCCGACTTCGCCCTCAAGCTGCCCGACTTTCGCGCAGGGGAGCGCGCCTACGACCTGCTGGAACAGGTGGCGGGCCGTGCCGGTCGCGGCGATCGCCCCGGTGAGGTCATCATCCAGACCTATCTGCCCGAGGACCCGGTCATTCGCGCCGTCGCCGAGCACGACCGTTCGATCTTTACCGACTACGACCTGGACCAGCGTCGCGACGCGCTGTATCCGCCGTTTGTTCGCCTGGTCAACATCTTGGTGTGGTCGGCGAACCGAGACGAAGCGCAAGACTACATCGGTCGCATCGCGAAACTCCTCAAGCGCCGCTGGCATGTCGCCGCTCCCGACTTTTTGAGGGCGGGGAGTGCTGCGCCGCAGGTGCTGGGCCCTGCTTCGTGTGTAATCGAGAGAGCCAAGGACCGTTATCGCTATCACCTGCTTGTGAAGTCGCCCGTGGGGTACCATGTCTCTGATGATATCGACGCCTGCCTCAAAGAGGTGGGCTCTGTGCGCGGCGTGAGCGTGAGCGTTGACGTCGATGCTTATGATTTGATGTAACAACCCGAAAGGATGGCCATGGAAGCCAACGGAATCGTACTTTCGCCCGACCCTCGTCTGCGTCAGGAGTGCGCCGTCATCGAGGAGATTACCCCGGCGATCGAGGCGCTTGCCGAGAAGATGAAGAAGATGATGTTCGAGAACGGCGGCTGCGGCTTGGCCGCCCCGCAGATTGGCGAGCTCATTCAGCTTGTCACTATCGACTGCGACTACAGCGACAAGAACGACTATGACCCGTACGTGCTCATCAACCCTGTCATTGTTGAGCAGAGCGACCATTTGGTGCCGTTTAGCGAGGGCTGCCTGTCCATCCCCGGCATTAGCTGCGAGATTGAGCGCCCCGACCACGTTGTCGTCGAGGCGTATGACCTGGACGCCAACCTGATTCGCTATGAGGCCTCGGGCGACCTGTTCTGCGTGTGCCTGCAGCACGAGATCGATCACCTGCACGGCAACACCATTTTCGAGCGACTCAAGCCGATGCAGAGGCTCAAGGCCGTCAAGGAGTACCAGGACGCCCTGGCCCGCGGCGCTCGACCGGGCGAGACGGAGTAGGTTTGTCCGTCCCCGGGGCGCCCGCCTATATCTTCCCGTGCTCAAACATTCTCGCTGCGCTGCGAAACTGCGCGCGGGACGAGATGTGGGCGCTCAGCACCGGGGACTGCGTTGTTCTGGCTCGGTTCGCCCGGGTGCCGTCGGGCCAGGGATGGGCGTCTTCGCTGATAGGTGCTTTGCTGAAAGAGCTGCTTTTATTGCGGCTCTTTTTTTGGTTTTGGGTATATTTGTTCTTGTTGAATTGTTATTGCGGATGGGCTGGTGACTCGGCTTTTCGCTGTTAATTTGTAGCCGTCTCGGCTTTGGTTGAGGGGAGACGTTCTTTATGCGTATTGTTTTTATGGGTACGCCTGATTTTGCTGTGCCTTCGCTGGTTTCGCTTGTTGAGGCTGGCAATGAGATTGCGCTTGTTGTTACTCGTCCTGATGCTGTTCGTGGGCGTGGTAAGAAGCTTGAGCCGTCTCCTGTTAAGGCTAAAGCGCTTGAGCTTGGTCTGCCCGTTGTTGAGGCTAATCGTATGACGCCTGAGGTTGTTGAGGCTCTCCAAGCTGCGCAAGCCGATATCTTCTGTGTGGCTGCTTATGGCTGCATTTTGCCTGATGACGTGCTGCATATGGCGCCGCTTGGTATTGTGAATGTTCATGCGTCCTTGCTGCCTCGTTGGCGTGGGGCTGCTCCTATTCAGCGTGCGATTCTCGCTGGTGATGAGGTTGCTGGCGTTTCTATTATGCGTATTGGACATGGCGTTGATACCGGCGCTTATTGTGCCCAGGCGTCTACGTCTGTTGCCGGTAAGCATGCCGAGGCGCTCACGATGGAGCTTGGTGAGCTTGGCGGCAAACTGCTTGCCGATACGCTTCCTTCTCTTGCCGATGGCACCGCCGTGTGGACTGAACAGGATGAGGCGCTCGTTACCCATGCTGCCAAGATTTCCAAGCTGGAGATGCGTCTGGATCCGCAGATGGCTGCGCTCGATTGCGTGCGTCATGTGCTCGCTTCGTCCGATACCGCGCCTGCCCGATGCGTGATTGCCGGCAAGACCGTGCGCGTGCTCGATGCTGCACCGGCCGATGTCTCGCTTGGCGAGGGCGCTGTTGACGTTAAGAACAAGCGTGTTTACCTGGGTCTTTCCGATGGCTCGGTTGAGTTGCTCGAGGTTAAGCCCGATGGTAAGCGTGCTATGGCCGCTTCTGCTTGGGCTGCTGGCCTGCAGGGCGCCGATCTTATCTGGGGTGTTTTGTCATGAGCAAGCTGTCTCCCGCGCGCAAACTTGCGCTCGATGTGCTCATGGAGGCCGATCGCCGCGGTATGTATGCGCGCGACGTGCTGTCCTCTCGCGCATCTGCCAAGGCTATTGACCAGCGCGATTCCGCTTTTGCCGCTCGTTTGGCACTGGGCGTTGCGGCTACCCAGGGTATTTTGGACGAGCTGCTCGATCAGTTTCTTGATAAGCCTAAAAAGGTTGCGCCGCGTGTTCGCATGGCGCTTCGTATCTCGGCCTTCGAGATGCTCTATCTACATACGCCTGGCCGCGTCGCCGTAAGTCAGGGTGTTGAGCTGGTTCGCTGCGGCGCTAAGTCCGCCGCTGGCTTGGCCAATGCCGTGCTGCATAAGGTTGCGGACAATGTTGAGGACTTTGCCACGGCGTCCGATGTAGATGAGTCTGAGCGACGCCTGGTTCGTCTGTCGCGCCTGATGGGCCTGCCGCGCTGGCTGTGCGCTCGTATTATGGCGTCGTTTGACACGCCAGAGGGTGCGCTTAACTTTGCCGGCAATCTGGCCCCCGCGCCGCTGGCCCTGCATGAGAACGCCTTTGCGACCAAGCTCGATCCGTATATCTCGCAGCTCGTCGCGCCTGTCTTTCCGGGCTGTCATGCCCCGGTTGATGCGCAGGTTACCGTTGCTTCGGGTGTGTTTGAGCGTGCTGCCGCGGTGGCATCTGATCTCAACGCGCAGCTTATCGCCACAGCTGCCACGCGCCCTGGAAGCTGCCTTGAGATTGGTGCCGGTCGTGGCACCAAGACCTATGTGATGATGTGCCAGGCCAAGCGTGCGGGCTATGAGCGTCAGCATACGGCGCTCGATCTGCATGATCGCAAGTGCGATCTGAATCTCGCTCGCCTGCATAAGGCCGGTATTCAGGGCGTTCGTACGGTTTCGGGTGATGCCTGCGAGCTTGATGAAGTCCTGACGTCTTTTGATGCCATGCTTGGCAAGCCGGTTAAGTTCGACACGGTCTTTATCGATGCGCCGTGCTCTGGCACCGGAACCATGCGTCGTCATCCCGAGATTCCGTGGCGCCTGACCGAAAAGGATGTGACGGTTGAGCTGCCCAAACTGCAGCTGACGATGCTCAAGGAAGCTGCCGCGCGCGTGGCTGCCGGCGGCGAGCTCATCTACGCGACGTGCTCGGTCTTCGACGAGGAGAACACGCAGGTGGTGGATGCTTTCCTGAACTCTCCCGAGGGCGCCGGCTTTAGCGTGGCGCCGCTCTCCGAAGCACAGATTCTGCAACTCCCCGAGTTCGATCAGGCCAAGAAGCTCGTTTCCGTACGCCAGAACGATCGAGGCCTCTTCCAAAGCGTGCCGGTAAACGCCGATTCCTACGACGGTCACTTCTGCGCCAGACTGGTCCGCAAGTAACTACTAAGTTGCGGTGAAATAGGGATTGAAAAGCCGCTTCTACCCGCCAAACAGTCCTTATTTCACCGCAACTCATAGAGCCACCTATAGCGCAAAGAATCAGCCCCGCGATCGATGTCGGTCGCGGGGCTGATTGGTTCCTAGTGGCTATGCGGGCAGTTGGCGCAGCAGCCGCTGGTGGCGCTGGTGCTGGAGCCGCCGCTTCGCTGGTCGGTGTTGTAGAAACCGCTACCCTCAAATTTAATGCCGCTGGCCGAGAACGTCTTGGCCGCCGGGGCACCGCAGCTGGGGCACACGACCTCGGGAGTCTCGGACATGGGATGCTCAACCTCAAACACGTTGCCGCAGCTCGAGCACTTGTAATCGTAGCGCGCCATAATACTTCCTTTTCAGCACAAAGCGGGCAGATTACTCTGCCCGCAAAAATTCAAACGTCTGTAACTGTACCCTATATCGGGGGTTTTATCACGCTTCGCCCCAGAATCTATGGGTGTTGCGCAGGAGCTGTGCAGTTTTACCTTCGGCGGCCGCAACGTCCACCTCATCGGCCTGCCAGGTCCAGTTGCCCGTGGCGACACCCGGCACGTTCATGCGCGCATCGTCGCCTAGCCCCAGGATGTCCTGCAGCGGCATCATCACCAGTGGGGCATCGCTTGCCAGCGCGTCGCTCATCAGCTTGGCTGCCACCTCAACACCGCTCGGCTCATCGCCGCCGGCATAGGAGCGCGTGCACCAACCGGCGAGCGTCGACGTGTCGTGCGTCGAGGTGTACAGAATCTTGCCCGGCGTGGGATGCACGCCGCAGCGGACGTCGTAATCGCTAAACTCCAGCACGTCCATGCCGGGAAAGCCGCAGGTCGAAGCCATGGCGCGAACGCCGGGCGTCAGGTAGCCCAGGTCCTCGGCGATAAAGTTGAGCGGCCCCAGCTCGTCATAGGCAGTCTGGAACAGGTCCTTGCCCGGGCCCGCCAGCCAGCGGCCGTCGGCGCAGGCCTTACCTGCGGGAATGCTAAAGTAGCTGTGGAATCCCAGGAAGTGGTCCAGGCGCACGCGGTCGTAGAGCGAGAACGCGCGACGCAGACGGTCCATCCACCAGCGGTAGCCGTTCTCCTTCATGTGATCCCAACGGAAGGTGGGGTTGCCCCACACCTGGCCCTCGGGCGCAAAATTGTCGGGCGGCGCGCCGGAAATCTCAATCGCCTTGCCGGTATCGGACAGCCAGAAGTTCTCGGGCTCGCTCCACGCATCGGCCGAATCGTCCGAAACGTACATAGGAATGTCGCCGATGACCTCGATGCCCTTCTTGTGCGCGTAGTTCATGAGCTCGCACCAGGCCAGGTCAAAGCGGTACTGCATGTACGCCTGCAGCTCTGCCTCGTCGTGGAAACGCGTGTCGTCAATCAGATGCTCGTTGTAGCGCGCGACATCGGCCGGCCAATCGTGACGCGATTCGCCTTCAAAGTACTTCTTGACGGCCATGTAGACGCAGTACTTCTCGAGCCAATCGGCGTTGCGATGCTTAAACGCCGTGTAGAGCGGGTCTGCATCCTCGCCGCCACGGGCCTTCCAAGTTTCAAAGTCGGCCGCCAGCTCCTCTTGGCTTTCGGGCAGCAGGTCAATATTGCCCGCAAAGGCCGAAGGCCCAGCGTAAGGGGAGCGGAAGAAGTCCGTCGGGTTGACAGGAAGAACCTGCCAGTAGCGCATGCCCATAGCGGCCAGATGGTCGATAAAGCGACGCGTGGGTGCACCGATCGTGCCGGGCTTGCCGTCGTCGGTGGGCACCGAGGTGATATGGCACACAACGCCCGCGTCGTGATCGAGCGGCTCCTGCAGGCGCTGCTCGGCATGGTGATAGATGATCGACGAGCCCAGCGGATACAGATCGAGCGTGACCGTTCCGTTGTGGATCTCGCACTCGTGACCGCTGATCACGTCGCTTGCGCATTCGCCGAGCGCCGGAATCGTCACGCGGTGCGAATTGCGCAGGCTGCGGTTGATGATAACCGTCGCGGACTCGCCATCCTTGCCGGTGCGGTTGTATGCCAGCACCTCGTCGTTGAGCGCGAAGGCCTTGATCTCGCCGTCGATCATAAAGGGCAGCGCGCGGCGTACGGCGGAGGCGTTCTTGATAATAGCCAGCGTGTCGAAGTCGTGCAGTTGGTCCTTGGTCGGCAGGGTGCGGCGGTTTCCCGGATCGGTTAGGCCCTCCAGGCCGTACTCGTCGCCGTAGTAGATCGAAGGCACGCCGGGGAAGGTCATCTGCATGAGCGTGGCGAGCCAAAAGCGGCTCTTGGCCAAGCCCATCGAGTTCTCGTCCAGGCGCCATTTGCTGCGCTCGCACTCGGGCAGCTGCGACTCGTCGGGGCCGCCACCGAGTACCGAGATGATACGTGGGCGGTCGTGGCTCGAAAGCAGATTGAGCGCGCAGGACAATGCCTCGCTCGGGTAGTTTTCGCGCAGGGTTTCGATATCCTCGGCTGCCTGGTAGGCGTTCTTGTATCCCATCAGAAAGCCGATGACCATGTCACGGAAGGGATAATCCATAGCAGAGTCCAGCTCGGAGCCCTGCAGGTAGCGGCGCAGATGGCCGTAGCTAATCTTGTTGGAGGCGTCTTCCCAGACTTCGCCGAGCAACAGTGCATCGGGCTTTTCGGCAACTACGGCCTTTTTGATCTCGGCCAGGAAGTCGTCGGAAAGCTCGTCAGCGACGTCCAAGCGCCAACCATGGGCACCGGCACGTAGCCATTTACGGATCACGCCGTCCTTGCCCAGGAGCCTCTCGCGCACCAGCTCGGACTTCTCGTTGATGGCTGGCATGTTGCCCACGCCCCACCAGCAGTCGTACGAGCCGTCCTCGTGGAAGGTAAACGCATCGCGCCACGGCGAATCCTCGCTCTGCCAGGCACCCACGCCCGGGTAGTTGCCGTAGCGGTTGAAATAGATCGAGTCGTCGCCCGTGTGGTTGAAGACGCCGTCCAGGATGATGGAGATGCCCAGCTTCTCGGCTGCCTGGCACAGCTCGGTAAAGTCCTGCTCGGTGCCCAGAATCGGGTCAATCTTGGTGTAGTCGGCCGTGTCGTAGCGGTGGTTGCTTGCGGCTTCGAAAATGGGGTTGAGGTAGATGGCTGTAAAGCCTAGCTCGGCGATGCGGGGCAGGTCTTCCTGGATGCCCTTGAGCGAGCCGCCGTAGAAGTCCCAGGTCTTGATGGAGCCGTCCTCGGCGCGCTCGTACACGGGCGGCTCGTTCCAGTCCTCGACCATCCGGCGCTGAATGCCCTTGCGCGGTTTTTCGAGTTGGGCCATTGTGCGCTCGCGCCAATGCTCGTCACGGGCGTAGCGGTCGGGGAAGATTTGGTAGACCATGCCGCGCTCGTACCAAGTGGGGCGGTTCTCGCGGTGCTTATAGACGGTAATCTGGAAGGACGGCACCTCGGCGTAGTCGTAGGTTACGCCCTCGCCGCCGGTGCGGCCCTGGGGCGCGCCCAGGCGAACCTCGGGCTGGCCCTCGATATTGCATATAAAGCTGTACCACACAAGACACGGTTCAGTGCATTTGAGCTCGCCGGTAAAAATGCCATCGCCTTCGTGCTCCATCGGAATCAGGGTCTCGCCGACTTCATCGACCCAGGTACGTAGGGTGAGTGTTGCCTGGTTGGGATCGGCATCCTCCAAAATCACCGAGAGTGCAACGGTAGTTCCTGTGGTCACAGCGCCAAACGGAGTGCGAAACTGCGGTAGGCGGCTGTTGTGTATCAATCTCATAGTACGGTCCAGTTCAATAGAATCACGGCCTGCGGGCCATGGGCTTTACGCACAAATTGTAAGTATATCTGTTGTACACAGGGTGTATAAACAACATTCGTTTACCATCGGCGAACGGTTGTCCTAGAAAATCGTTTTACCAACTATCTACAGAGAAGGGGCGCCCGGTTGGAGCGCCCCTTGCTAAGGGTTTGATGAGGTTTTGGATCGTCTGTGGACTAGCGGCGCTTGCGGGTGGCCGTTGCCTTGCGGACGGACGTCTTCTTGGTCGGAGCCTTTTCCTCGGCCGGAGCGGCGGGGGAGACCGGGGTCTCTTTGGCAGGCTCGGGCTTAGCCTCTGCCTTCGGGGCGGCCTTGACCTCAGCGGTCTTCGGCGCCGACTTGGCCTTTACCTCGGCCTTGGGCTTCACTTTGGCAGCAGCGGGCTTAGCCTCTGCCTTGGGAGCAGCAGCCTTGGTCGTGGTCTTCTTGGCCGTCGTCGTGGCACGCTTGCGCGTGGTGGTCTTGGCGGCCGGCTTGGCTTCGACGGATGCCTCGGCCTTGGTCTCGGCGGGCGTCTCCTCGACTTTGGCGGCCGGCTTTGCGGCTGCCTTGGTCGTGGCGGCCTTCGTGGTCGTTGACTTCTTTGCCGTGGTCTTCTTGGCTGCCGTTGCCTTCTTGGCGGTCGTGGTCTTGGACGCGGTCGACTTCTTGGCAGTGGACTTGGCCGGAGCCTTAGCGGCCGGCTGGGCCTCGGCGGCCTCTGCCTTTACCTCGGGAGCAGCCTCGACATCGGCGGCCTTCTTGGCAGCGGCGGTCGTGCGCTTGCGCGTGGTCGTTGCCTTGACAGCAGTCGTCTTTGCTGCGGCAGCCTTGGTTGTCGTAGCCTTCTTGGCCGTGGTCTTCTTAGCCGTGGTCTTCTTAGCCGTGGGCTTTGCAGCAGGCTTGACCTTGGCCGCCTCAGGAGCAACCTCAGCCTTCACCTCAGGCTCGGCCTTTGCAGGCTCAGCTTCATCCGGCTTCTCCTCGGCCTTGGGCTCCTCAGCGGCCACCGGCTCAGCAACAGCCTCTGGCTCGTCGACAACCGCCGCCGGCCTCTCAATCTCCGGGTGCATAAAGAAGTACAGGTCCAGATACTTATCGGCCGAGCGCGTCCAGCTAAAGTCCTGGCTCATGGCCTGCGTGACCAGCTGGTTCCATGCGTCGCGGTTATCCCAGAACAGACGCGCTGCGCGGAATACCGCATCGCCCATCTCGTCGCCGTTAAAGTTGCTAAACGAGAAGCCCGTGCCCTCGCCGGTAAACTCGTTGTACGGGATCACGGTGTCCTTCAGGCCGCCGGTCTCGCGCACGATGGGCAGGGTACCGTAGCGCATGGCGATGATCTGCGACAGGCCGCAGGGCTCAAACTTCGAAGGCATCAGGAACATGTCGGCGGCAGCATACATGCGCTGCGACAATGCCGGATCGAACTCGATGCGAGCCGCCATGGTGCCGGGGTACTTATCCTGGAAGTAGCGCAGGCCGTCCTCGTAGTCACGGTCGCCGGTGCCCAGCACCGCCACCTGCACGCCGCCGGCCAGGATGCGGTCGAGCGCGTACATGACCAGGTCCATGCCCTTCTGGCGCGTCAGGCGCGTGACCATCACCATGAGCGGACGGTCGTCACGCACCTCGAGCCCCAGCTCTTCCTGCAGCTTGGCCTTGCACACGGCCTTGCCGGAACGGTCTTCGACCGTGTAGTTGGCGGCAATGCGCTTGTCGGTCGCCGGGTCAAAGCCCGCCACGTCAATGCCGTTGAGGATGCCCTGCAGCGCGTACGAACGCTCGCGCAGCACGCCGTCCAGGCCCTCGCCAAACTCGGGCGTCTGGATCTCGTTGGCATAGGTGGGGCTCACCGTAGTGATGGCGTCGGCATAGCGCAGCGCGCCCAGCATGTAGTTGATGCTGCAGGCGTCGCAACGCAGCTGCGAGGCAGCCGCCGGAATATGCGCCACACCAAGGATGTCCTCCATCACGGTGTCGCTAAACTGACCCTGGAACGCCACGTTGTGGATCGAGAAAACGGTCTTGACGCGGTCATACAGCGGCAGGCCCTGGTAGAATTCGCGCAAGAACACGGGCGCCAGTGCCGTCTGCCAGTCGTTGCAGTGCAGGATGTCGCACTCAAAGCCGGCCGGCAGGTGCTGCAGGCTCTCGGTGATGGCCTTGGAGAAGAACGCGAAGCGCTCGCCGTCGTCAAAGAAGCCGTACGGATAGTCGCGCGCAAAGTAGCGCTCGTTGTCGATGAACATATAGGTGACGCCGTCGTGCTCGAGCTTCTCGAGCCCGCAGTACTCGTTGCGCCAGCCCAGGCTCACGTAAAAGTCGGAGAAGTGCTCCATCTGCGCCTTGTACTCGTCCTTGATGGTGGCGTACTTGGGCACCATCACGATGACCTCGGCGCCGGCGCGCACAAGCGCCGCAGGCAGCGAGCCCGCCACGTCACCCAGGCCACCGGTCTTCACAAACGGTGCGCACTCGGCCGAGGCAAACACGATCTGCATCTTTTTGCTGGAATCAGCCATATTGTCTCCCATGTTGCAATTCGAGAATAGCCGCCTGGCGCTAACCGGGCGGCTATTCTACATGTTACGAGCGATGTTGCGGTGCCAACGTTAACGTACGATGGTGGTGTCGGAAGTTAACGGAGCCTTGCCCAGCACCAGGATGTTCTCGGGCGTGCCGCGAAGCTCGGTGTTGGTGGGAACCACGTTGTTCTTGTCCAGAATGGCATTCTCGACGCGGGCGCCGCTCTTGATGATGCAGCTCTGGTTGATGATCGAGTTGGTCACCGATGCGCCCTCCTCAACCACAACGCCGCGCGACAGGATCGAATTGCGCACGGTGCCCTTGATGATGCAGCCGGCCGAGATGATCGAGTTGCAGGCGTGGCTGCCGGTCGCATAGCGCGAAGGCGGCACGTCGTGAGCCTTGGTCAGGATCGGGCGCTCGGGATCAAAGAGCTGGTCGGCGACGGTCTGGTCGAGCAGGTCCATGCTGCGGCGATACAGTGACTTCTCGCTAAATACGCCCACGACCTCGCCCTTGTACTCGTAGCTGCACACGTCGATGTTGCCAAAGTCGCCCTGGAGTGCCTCGAGCAGGTCCAGATAGTCGGCGGCCTGGTAGTGGTCGATGATCTCGAGCAGCGTCTCGCGATTGACGATGCAGCAGTCCATAGAGGCGTTGTCGCCGTACACGACGCCGGCGCTCACGCCCGTCAGGCGGCCGTTCTCGTTAATCTCGAGCTTGGTCTCGTCATCGACGTTGCGCGTGGCCTTGCAGTACACCACGGTCATCTGGGCACCGGAGTTCTCGTGCGCCTCGATGATGGTGTTGAGGTCCATGTTAAAGATGATGTTGGTGCCCATCATCACAACATAGGGCTTGTCCGAGCGCTGGAACAGCGTCTTGTTGGAGATGATGTCGCGCAGCAAGAAGCGCATGCCGCCCTTGGTGGTGCCATACGCGTTGCCGGGCACCATGAACAGGCCGCCCTTCTTGCGGTCCAGGCCCCAGTCCTTGCCCGAGCCCACGTGGTCGATCAGGGAGCGGTAGTTACCCGGCATGACGACGCCGACGGTCTTGATGCCGGCATTCATCATGTTGGACAGCGGAAAGTCGATCAGGCGGTAGCGGCCCAAAAACGGAACGGACGCGATGGGGCGGTCCTTGAGCAGCACACTACCGTAAGTCGAAGAGTAGTTAGCGGTGATATAACCGATGGCCTTGCGATTGATCATCGGATCATTCCCCCTTCCCGATAACGACGTCATTTCCAACGACGGCCGTATCCTTGGTGGTATCGACAGAGCCGAGCTTCACGCCCTCTTCGACCGTGGAGTTCTCGCCCAAAATAGCGCGGCAGATGTGCGCGCCGCTCTTAACGTGCGCACCCGGCAGCAGCACGGAGTCCTCGACCACAGCGCGCTCCTCGATGATGACATCGGTCGAAAGGATCGAGTGGCGAGCGGTGCCGTAGATCTTGCAGCCGTTGGAGACCAGGCAGTCGTCCAGGCGGCCGTCAGGGCCAATGTAGTGCGGCGGACGCGTGGTGATGTTGGACATGATGGGGAAGTTCTTGTCGAACAGATCGAACTCGGGGTTGTTACCCAGCAGGTCCATCGAGGTCTCATGGAAGCTGGCGATGGTGCCGACGTCCTTCCAGAAGCCGTGGAACTCGTAGCTGTACAGGCGCTTGTTCTCACCGAGCAGCTTGGGAATGATATCCTTGCCAAAGTCGTGGCTCGAGCGCTGGTCCAGAGCGTCCTCCTCGAGTGCCTCGATCAGCACGTCGGCCGAGAAGATGTAGATGCCCATAGAAGCGAGGTTCGAATCGGGCTTCTCGGGCTTCTCGGTGAACTTGGTGATGCGGCCGTCCTCGGGGTCGGTGGTCAGGATGCCAAAGCGGCTGGCCTCCTCCCACGGCACGGGCATAACGCTCACCGTGAGGTCGGCGTTGTTCTCAATGTGCGTCTTGAGCATCTTGCGGTAGTCCATGCGATACAGGTGATCGCCCGAAAGAATCAGAACGTACTTGGGATCGTTGGCCTTGATGTAGTCGAGGTTCTGCGTAATGGCGTCGGCCGTGCCCGCATACCAGGCGCCACCGGTCTGCGTCTCGTACGGCGGCAGGATCGACACGCCGCCGTCGCGGCTGTCCAGATCCCACGCCTCGCCGGAGCCCACGTAGGCATGCAGCAGGTAGGGACGATACTGCGTCAGAACGCCCACCGTGTCGATGCCCGAGTTGGAGCAGTTGGAGAGCGAAAAGTCGATAATGCGGAACTTGCCACCAAAGCTAACCGCCGGCTTAGCGATCTTTTGGGTGAGTGCCCCCAATCGGCTGCCCTGTCCTCCTGCGAGGAGCATCGCGATGCATTCTTTCTTACTCATCGATTTCTCCTTCTGTCATCGATGTTCCTAAACCCATTAGCGACGGGCGCGGCGCTCGGTCGCGCCCGTCGAATAATACCGTGCTGCAAAGGGAGCTCGCGCGCTTTATGCGTGCCAGATCTCGTCGCGGTACTCGCGAATGGTGCGGTCGCTCGAGAACCAACCCGAGGAGGCGGTGTTGAGCAGGGCCTTGCGGTTCCAGGTCTCCTGGTCGCCGTAGCTGCCTGTGAGGTTCTCCCATGCATCCACGTAGCTACGGAAGTCAGCCATGACCAGGTCGGGGTCGTTGTTGTTCATGAGCTCGTTGTAGATGCTCTCGAAGTTGCCCGAAAGACCCGCAAACGTGTTGTCCTTGAGCTCGTCCATCACGCAGCCCAGACGCTCGCGGTCGCCGTTGAGGGTATCCCACGCAAAGTAGCTGTTGGATGCCCAGAGCTGCTCGACCTCGGGAGCGGTCAGGCCAAAGATGGCCTCGTTCTCGCGGCCGGCCAGGTCGGCGATCTCGATGTTGGCGCCGTCGAGGGTGCCCAGCGTAATGGCGCCGTTCATCATGAGCTTCATGTTGGACGTGCCCGAGGCCTCCTTGCCGGCCGTGGAGATCTGCTCCGAGATCTCGGCGGCTGGGTAGATGAGCTGAGCGTTGCTCACACGGAAGTTGGGGATAAAGCAGACCTTCATGACCTCGTTGACGCGGGCATCGTTGTTGATGACGTCGGCCACGGAGTTAATGAGGCGGATGGTCTCCTTGGCAAAGGTGTAGCTCGAGGCAGCCTTGCCGCTAAAGATGAAGGTTGTCGGCGTCACGTGGAAGTTAGGATCGGCGATGCGACGGTTGTAGATGTCCATCACCTTCATGATGTTCATGAGCTGGCGCTTATAGGCGTGGAAGCGCTTTACCTGGACATCGAAGACGGTGTTGGGGTCGATGACCAGACCGGTCTCGGCCTTAACGTAGGCGGCCAGACGCTCCTTGTTGGCGCGCTTGGAGGCACCCACGGCCTTCAGGAACTCGGTGTCGTCCTTAAACTCCTTGAGTTTCTCAAGCTCAAAGGCGTCTTTGAGCCAGCCATCGCCAATGGCCTCGGTCACGAGCTTGGCGTAGGTGGGGTTGGCCTCGGCAAAGAAGCGACGGTGCGAGATGCCGTTGGTCTTGTTGTTGAACTTCTCGGGCGTCAGGGCATAGAAGTCCTTGAGCACGATGTTCTTGATGATGTCGGAATGGATCTTGGCCACGCCGTTGACGCTGTGGCTGCAGATCACAGACAGGTTGGCCATGCGAATCTCGCCGTCCCACAGGATGGCGGTCTGGCGCAGACGCTCCTGCCAGCCCTCCTTCGTGGTGTCGAACGACTCGTGCCAACGACGGCTGATCTCGTCGATGATCTGGTACACGCGGGGGAGGAGCTTGGAGAACGTGCCGATAGGCCACTTCTCCAAGGCCTCGGGCAGGATGGTGTGGTTGGTGTAGCTCACGACCTGCGTCACGATGTTCCAGGCGTCGTCCCACTCGAGCTTTTTCTCGTCGATGAGAATACGCATGAGCTCGGGGCCGCACATGGCGGGGTGCGTGTCGTTGGTGTGGATGGCCACAAACTGCGGCAGCAGCTCCCAGTTCTCGCCGTGCTCCTTCTCAAAGGTGTCGAGCAGGCTGTAGATGCCGGCCGAAACAAACAAGTACTCCTGCTTCAGGCGCAGCAGACGACCGTGCTCGCCGGCGTCGTTGGGGTAGAGGATGGCGCTGATGGCCTCGGCCTCGGCGCGCTCGGCATCGGCCAGGGCGTAGTCGCCTCGGTTGAAGGCCTCCAGATCGAAGTGCTCCTCGACCGGCTCGGCAGCCCAGACGCGCAGCTTGTTGACGGTCTCGCCGGCATAGCCCACGACGGGGATGTCATAAGGGACGGCCAGGATATCCTGCGTGTCCACCGTGCGGTAAAACGTGCGGCCATCCTCCTCAAAGCCCTCGACGCGGCCGCCAAACTTGATGGTCACGGCCTTATCCTGACGACGGACCTCCCAGGGATAGCCGTGGGTAAGCCACTCGTCGGTGGCCTCGACCTGGCTGCCGTTGACGATCTCCTGCTTAAACAGGCCGTAGCGGTAGCGCATGCCGTTGCCGTAGCCGGCAATGCCCTCGGCTGCCATCGAATCCAGGAAGCATGCGGCCAGACGGCCCAGGCCACCGTTGCCCAGAGCCGGATCGGGCTCCTGGTTCTCGATGACGGACAGATCGAAGCCCATGTCGTCGAGCGCCTCGGCGACCATGTCGCGCACGCCAAAGTTGAGCAAGTAGTTGTCGAGCAGTCGGCCGATCAAAAACTCGATCGAGAAGTAGTACACGCGCTTTTTGCCCTCGGCGGTGACGCAGGCGTCGCTCTTGGTGGCAACGGTGCGCGCCTTCTCGGCCACGAGCTTGGCCAGGGCATTAAAGCGGTCGAGGTCGCTGGCGGCCTCGACGCTCTTGCCGCTGATGCTCATGACGGCATCGCGATAGAGCTCGGTAAACTCCTGCTTGTTGTCGAAGATCTTATTCATACGTTCCTTTCCCCCGGGGATGTTTCTCCCGGAACGGTTATGACTTGTATCCTACGCCCTGTCGGGGCGGGTAATTACAGCTGTAACGGTTTTGTTACGCATCCTTGGCAGACGGCTTAACAGAAGCAGACTTGGCCTTGGTAGCGGCCTTTTTGGCAGCCGGTTTCTTGGCTGCGGCCTTAGCAGCGGGCTTTGCGGCAGCCTTGGCCTTGGCCTTGGTCGTCGTAGCCTTCGCCTTAGCCGGAGCCTTCTTAGCAGCCGCAGGCTTGGGCTTCACCAAGGACGTGCGCTTCTTGGGCGCAGCCTTAGGGGCCTCGACCACCGGCGGCTTGTAGCTGCTGGGGCCGCGGCGCTTGAGCACCACGCCTGCCAGGCCGGGCACCTTGATCTCGATGGAGTCCATCTGCCCGTTCCAGGGATAGGGCTCGCTCGAGCAGGTGTAGGGCTCCTCGCCGGCATAGCCGCTGCCGCCAAACTCGGGACAGTCGGAGTCAAAGATGACCTCCCAGTCGCCCTCGCGCGGCACGCCCACACGGAAGCTCTCGTAGCTCGCCGGGTCAAAGTTGATCAGGATCACCAGGTCGTCATCGACGTCCTCGCCCTGACGCACAAAGCTCACGATGGACTGCTTGGAGTTGTCCGCATCGATCCAGGTAAAGCCGTCGTCGGTGTAGCCGCGCTCGTACAGGGCGGGCTCGGCGGTGTATAGGTGATTGAGCGCCTTGATAAACGCCTGATGGTGCGCATGGGTCTCGTACTGCTCGGTCAAAAACCACTGAATGGACTCGTAGTAGCGCCACTCAATAAACTGACCGATCTCGTTGCCCATGAAGTTGAGCTTGGCGCCAGGGTGCGTCATTTGATAGAAAGCCAGCGTGCGCAGGCCGGCAAACTGGCGCCACCAGTCGCCCGGCATGCGGCCGATCAGCGAGCACTTACCGTGCACGACCTCGTCGTGGCTCAGTGGGCAAATGAAGTTCTCGGTAAAGGCGTACATGATGGAGAACGTGAGCAGCCCGTGGTTGCCGGGGCGCCACGGAAAATCGGTCTGCATGTAGTGCAGGGTGTCGTTCATCCAGCCCATGTCCCACTTGTAGTGGAAGCCCAGGCCGCCGTCCTGCGGCGGATAGGTCACGAGCGGCCACGCGGTGGACTCCTCGGCCATCATCATCACGTCGGGGTAGTGTGCCTCCACGGCGCAGTTGACCTGACGGATAAACGCGCTGGCGTCCAGGTCCTCCTCGGTACCGTACTTGTTGAACTTCTTTTGGCCGGGATCGTCGATGCCAAAGTTGAGGTACAGCATGCTGGACACGCCGTCCATGCGAATGCCGTCCACGTGGAAGTTCTCGAGCCAGTACAGCACGTTGGAGACCAGGAAGGAGCGGACCTCGCCGCGGGCAAAGTCGAACTTGTGCGTGCCCCAGTTGGGGTGAATCTCGTGCTCAAACAGCATATGGCCGTTAAAGGTGGCAAGGCCGTGGGCGTCGGCACAAAAACCGCCGGGCACCCAGTCCATGATCACGCCGATGCCCGCCTCGTGGCACGCATCGATAAAGTGCATGAGCTGCTGCGGGTTGCCGTAGCGCGACGTGGCGGCATAGTAGCCGGTCGTCTGGTAGCCCCAGGAGCCATCGAAGGGATGCTCCATGAGCGGCATGACCTCAATGTGGGTGTAGCCCATGTCGCGCACGTAGTCCACGAGCTCCACCGACAGGTCGTCGTAGGTGTAAAACTCGCCGCGCTGCGCGGGGAAGGGATCCATGGGGCCGGGATAGTTGCCGTGCTCGTCCGGCTCGCCCTGCGGCGCGTCGCCGTGGCGCTTCCACGAGCCAATATGCACCTCGTAGATGTTCAGCGGCTGCGACATGTGGTTGTGGCCGGCACGCCGCTTGAGCCACGCGGCGTCGTTCCACTTATAGCCATCGAGGGTCCACAGCACGCTGGCGGTACCCGGAGGGCACTCAGCCTTAAAGGCGTATGGATCGGCCTTGTAGAGCTTTTCGCCCTCGTTGGTCTCGATGAGGTACTTATAGAGCTGGCCCTGCTCGGCGCCAGGAATAAAGCCTTCCCAAATAGCGCTCGTATGCACGGGCACCAGAGGGTTGGCTTCTTCATCCCAGTCGTTAAATTCGCCAATGACATGCACGCTCTTTACATCGGGCGCCCAAACGCAAAAGCGCCAGCCGCGCGTACGGTTCTGCGTGTCGGGGTGCGCGCCCATCTTTTCCCAGCTGCGCTCCCACGTGCCGATGCCAAATAGATAGACATCGTCCTTGGTGAGCTCCGGTGCGTGCGGGGCGGCTTTACGGGTTGCGGGCTTTTTAGCCGTTGGCTTTAGCTTTGTATCGCTCACGTTTGATCCCATCATGACGCGGCAGCGTGTTGCCTTGGTGACTAGATGCGAAAGGTCCAAGGCTGCACGAATCGAAGGGACGGCGATAGTTCTATGATTCGTTCCACCTCGCGTGCTCGGTGGAACTTTCGGCAGAAACTACGATAACACCTGTACGTTACTTTTATGAAGGAAAGTGGTTTTTGGGCGGCGTTTAATCGGTAAGCGCCATGTTTAGACCACTGGCAGAATTGCGATGGTAAAACTCTTGACAGTTTTACCAATAAGGGTTTTTTGATTGTTGGTTTGACGTTTGGTAAAACGTTTTTAGCAGGTTGTTTACCATTTGACATCGAAAGGTACATTTATGTCCCAGACCGCCGCTCTCAATGTCGCTTTTATTTTCGATTGCGACGGCACGCTGGTTAATAGCACCCCCGTTTGGGCCTATGCCCAGCCCGAGTTATTGCACCGCCACGGAGTTGACGTAACGGTCGACGATTTTGCCCAGTTTGAGCATTTGTCGCTCGAGGACGAGTGCCAGGCCTACCACGACACCTGGGACATTGGCGCGAATGGCGAAGAGCTGTATCGCGAGCTGAGCGACATCCTGATCGATGGCTACTCCAAGGTGCCGCCGCGCAAGGGGCTCCTGGCATTTTTAGAGAAGGCGAAGGCGGCGGGCATTGCCATGTGCGTGGCCACGTCCACGCCGGCCGAGCTGGTGCAGTCTGCTCTCGCTGGTGCCGGGCTCGATGAGTACATGGAGTTTGTGACCACCACGGGTGAGGCGGGACGTTCCAAACAGTTCCCCGACGTATACGAGCTGGCGCTGCGCCGCCTGGAGGAGCGCCATGAGCACAAGTTTGAGCGCACGTGGGTGTTTGAGGACGCGGTCTTTGGCCTTAAGAGCTCTGGCGCCGCGCGCTTTAAGCGCGTGGGCATCTATGATCCGCACGGCCGCATGAAGCGCGACGATGTGCGCGCCAACTGCGATATCTTTATCGACAGCTACGAGGACCTGGATCTGGCCCGCGTGCTTTCGTTTGAGGGCTAGGCGGGGGCTGTGGCTTGCAAGGTATTAGTGGTCTGCGGCTCGCCCGTGGTGGCGAGCGCGGATCTGTTGCGTAGGCTAGCAGGGGAGTGCGACCACGTCATCGCTGTGGACCGCGGCCTGGATGCTCTGCTGGGTGTCGGTTTGAGCTGCGACGTATATGTGGGGGATGCCGACACGGTGAGCGACGCAGGCCGCGCGCTGGTCGATGCCACCGAAGCATTTGAGGTGGAGCGTCATGACCCCTACAAGGACTATACCGACCTGGCACTGGCGCTCGATTCCGTCCGACGCCGCTGGCCGGGTGCCGAAGTGGTTGCGACCTGCGCCACTGGCGGCCGTCCTGATATGGCGCTATCCGTACTGGGGCTGCTCGCGGGTTACGAGGATGCCCCTGTCTGGATTGTCGAGGACAAGGTGGTCGCTCGCTTCCTTCGCACAGGCGAATCGTGGACCATCGAGGGCGCTGAGGGCAAGACATTCTCCATCATCGCCATTGCTCCCAAAACTGAGGTAAGCGAACACGGTCTAGAGTGGGAGCTAGACCACAGCCCCCTGAGCCTGTTGGCCGATACGGGTATCAGCAACGTCGTCAGGTCAACAGCCACGATCCAAGTCCACGCCGGCACCGCCATCGCTTACCTATATCAATAGGCACTTAAAGCCTGACCCAAAAAAGTCCTTGCACGTCGCGCCAACTTCCCCTATAGTATCTCCTCGTCACGGGGGCGTAGCTCAGCTGGGAGAGCGCTTGACTGGCAGTCAAGAGGTCAGGGGTTCGATCCCCCTCGTCTCCACCATCGTGAATGCAAAGGTCTTCGGTATTTCGAAGGCCTTTTTTCATATGAAACACCACACGCCACAAACCCCACCTACGCCAACAAAAAGTTGCACAATTTATTTCCCATGTGTGTACATAGTTTGTTAGACGAACGCGATTACCAGCACGCCTCGCTGGTCAATTCGGGCTTCATGAACGTCTCTAATCACCGCTTGCACACCAATAACCTGCGCCAACGTGAACAACATCCCAAAACAACCCCCTTAAGCACGTCAAATGAACGATATGTTGTCCAACGCAGCCCAAATCAGTTTCGCGACCAGCTTGTGCTAGGATGTCTAACGTTACATGAGTTCAACTGTGCTCACGGCTCCAGCAAGCCACAAAGCGCAGGGTCGATCGGCATCCGGCCGTAACGGCGGTGTTAGAAAAACCACGAGCTCCAATATCGATTGCCATGCACGATTTTGCACTTGTTTTTGCGGTTACTTATAAGTTTGTATTAGACAGTGCAATGAATTGTTACGGCAAACCACAGCAGTCCTTCAGCTGGCTGCGTGCGGTCCAGTTATGAAATCACTTGACTGGCTCGCACGCAGCCAGCTGAGGTTGTAGACATTCTTGCGATACGTGCCTGTGACCTCAGCGCTGCTTGTATACATACCGTTCACGGTGGGGCAGAGCCATGTGCTTGTCTAACTGGGCTCAGGGTTTGAATATGGAGCGCCTTCGCGCACAAGCGCCCTGACGAAGCCATACCCAAACCCCGTGAGCCACACGTAAGACAGCAAGGAGGTGGTGCTCGTGTGGTATGTAATCCAGGTCATTAACGGTCGCGAAGACGTAATGCGCGAGCGCATTGAGCGTATGGTGCCGGCTGGCGCCATGCAGGAGCTCTTTTATCCCCAATTTCAAACCGAGATCAAAGTACACGGCGAATGGGTCAGTACGACCAAGCCGCTCTTTCCCGGTTATCTTATCTGCGATACGGCAGATCCCCGCACCGTGCAACAGTATCTGCTACGCATGGACGACTTTGCCAGGGTGTTATCCCAGGACGGTCAGTTTGTGCCGCTGGCAAAAGAAGAGGTCCAACTTATTGGCGGCTTTACGCATAGGGGAGACCGCGTAGTGCCCATGAGCGAGGCCCTAAAAGACGGTGACCAGGTCGTAGTAACGGCAGGCCCGCTGCTGGGCCACGAAGGCCTTATCAAAACCATTAACAGACGCAAAAGCACTGCTTATCTGGAGCTCGATCTGTGCGGCCGGCGCGTAACCACCCGCGTTGGCCTTGCCGTTCTTTCAAACGAGCAGCGCGTCATGCGCAACCTTAAAAAGGCGATCGCCTAGCTGCAGACGGTCGCTACACAGAATAGGGAGGATCCCCGACCCGGGGACGAAGTGTTGGAAGAGAACGTGTCGGATAAAACTCAATATACAACGGATGCGCCCGTGGGGGCGGCGCTCATTGCTCAGGCCATGGACCGACGCGAGGGCGTCGGCCGTTACAAGGCCATGCAATCCATCGTGGACTGGGATCGTTCGCGCCTGGCCTACCGCACCGTTAAGCGCGAGTTCGACATCGTGTTCAGCGGCTGCGTGCTGGCTGTCATCGCCGTACCCAGCCTTGTGCTCGCCGCGGCCATCCGCCTGGAGAGCGAGGGCAACCCGTTCTACAGCCAGATCCGCGTGGGCCAGACCCGCCCCGACGGCAGCCTGTCCACCTTCCGCATGTGGAAGTTCCGAAGCATGTACAAGGACGCCGACGAGCGCCTCTCCGAGCTCAGGGAGCAGAACGAGATCGCCGGCGCCATGTTCAAGATGAGGGAAGACCCGCGCGTCACCAAGATCGGAAAGTTCATCCGCAAGCACTCCATTGACGAGTTCCCACAGTTCCTGAACGTGTTCCTGGGCCAGATGTCCGTCGTCGGCCCGCGCCCGCCGCTGCCGAATGAGGTAGCTGAGTACACCGAATACGACCTGCAGAGGCTAGCAGTGAAACCAGGTATTACGGGGCTCTGGCAGGTTACGGAGCGCAACTCCACCGGTTTCGACGGCATGGTCCGCCGGGACCTCGAATACATAGCCAAGCGCGGAGTCATCACGGACTTCAAGATCATCCTCCTAACGGTTCTGGAGGTCTTTAACGGGAGCGATGCGTACTAATGCAGCATGTTTTCATCATCGGATCCAAGGGGATTCCGGCAAACTACGGCGGCTACGAGACGTTCGTGGAGAAGCTGACCGAGAATCAGGTTTCGCCTGACATCAAATATCACGTGGCGTGCGCCGTGGATTCCGCCGAGCAAGTCGGCGAGTTCGAGCACAACGGGGCGCACTGCTTCAACGTGCTGCGCAGGCCCGTCGGTGCCGCGAGGGCGATCTTCTACGACATCGACGCCATCAAGTGGTGCATCGCCTACATCAAGGAGAATCGAGTCCAGCACCCCATCGTCTACGTGCTGGCCTGTCGCATCGGGCCGTTCTTCGGCAGGTACGTGAACAGGATCCACGCCCTTGGCGGCAAGGTCCTCGTGAATCCCGACGGGCACGAGTGGATGCGCGCCAAGTGGAGTGCGCCCGTCCGCAAGTACTGGAAGGTCTCGGAGCGCGGGATGGTCAAGCACGCCGACCTGATGGTGTGCGACTCCAAGAACATCGAGAAGTACATTCGAGGGGAGTATGCCGACCTGGACCCCGAGACGACCTTCATCGCCTACGGGGCCGACATCAAGCGTTCCTTGCTCGCGGACGACGACCCCAAGTTCACGGGATGGCTCTCCGAGAAGGGCCTCGAGCCCTTCGGCTACTACCTGGTCGTGGGACGTTTCGTGCCCGAGAACAACTACGAGACCATGATCCGGGAGTTCATGGCTTCCGACTCCAAGCGGGATTTCGCGCTCGTGACGGGAGTGGACGACTCCTTCCTCGCAGAGCTCGAGCGGAAGACGCACTTCAAGTCCGACCCACGCATCAAGTTCGTGGGAACCGTCTACGACCAGGAGCTCCTAAAGAAGATTCGTGAGCAGGCTTACGGCTACTTCCACGGCCATGAGGTCGGGGGCACCAACCCGAGCCTCCTGGAGGCGCTGGCATCTACGCGTCTTAACCTCCTTCTCGACGTCGGCTTCAACCGCGAGGTCGCCGAGGATTCCGCTCTGTATTGGGGCAAGAAGTCCGGAGACTTGGCTGAACTTATTAACCGTGCTGACGCGATGGACTTGAAGTCGATCGAGGAGTTCGATGCGGCCTCGACTTCCGTTATTCGCGACCGGTATTCGTGGCGGTCCATCACCGACAGCTATGAAAACCTTTTCCTCGGAAGGCAATAGCGCTATGAAAGGCATCATCCTCGCCGGCGGGTCCGGCACCCGCCTGTACCCGCTCACGCTCGTGACCTCCAAGCAGCTGCTGCCGGTCTACGACAAGCCCATGATCTACTACCCGCTCAGCACCCTCATGCTGGCGGGCATCCGGGACATCCTGGTCATCTCCACGCCGACCGACCTGCCCAACTTCGAGCGCCTGCTCGGGGACGGCTCGCGCTACGGCGTGAACCTGTCCTACGCCGAGCAGCCGAGCCCGGACGGCCTGGCGCAGGCCTTCACCATCGGCGAGGACTTCATTAACGGCGAGCCGTGCGCGCTGGTGCTCGGCGACAACATCTTCTACGGAAACGGCCTGTCGCGCCACCTGACGCGCGCCGTCCAGAACGCCGAGTCGGGCCGCGCCACGGTCTTCGGCTACCACGTGGACGACCCCGAGCGCTTCGGCGTCGTGGAATTCGATGCGCAGGGCCGTGCCGTCTCCATCGAGGAGAAGCCAGCCGAGCCCAAGAGCTCCTACGCCGTCACCGGCCTGTACTTCTACCCGGGCGACGTGGCAGCCAAGGCGCATAAGGTCAAGCCGTCGGCCCGCGGCGAGCTGGAGATCACCACGCTCAACCAGATGTACCTGGAGGAGGGGACGCTGTCCGTCGTCACCCTCGGCCGCGGCTACGCGTGGCTCGACACCGGCACCATGGAGAGCCTGCACGAGGCCGCGGAGTTCGTCCGCGCCGTGGAGCACTCCCAGGACCTGCCCGTGTCCGTGCCCGAGGAGATCGCCTGGGAGAACGGCTGGATCACGACCGCCGAGCTGGAGGAGGCCGCGAAGGCCTACGGCAAGTCGGTCTACGGCCAGCACCTCAAGAAGGTCGCCGCCGGCGAGATCGTCAACAGCCCGCGCGAGTACTAGGAATTGAGGAGATACCAACATGGCAGAGGAGACGTTCTCCCCCAAGAACATCATCGTCACGGGCGGCTGCGGCTTCATCGGCAGCAACTTCGTGCACTACGTGGTCAACAACCACCCCGGGGTGCACGTGACCGTCCTGGACAAGCTGACCTACGCCGGCAACCCCGAGAACATCGCGGGCCTGCCCGAGGATAGGGTCGAGCTCGTCGTGGGCGACATCTGCGACGCGGAGCTGCTGGACCGCATCGTCCCCGGCCACGATGCCATCGTGCACTACGCCGCCGAGAGCCACAACGACAACTCCATCGCCGACCCGGAGCCCTTCCTGCGCACGAACGTCGAGGGCACCTTCCGCCTTCTGGAGGCCGTCCGCAAGCATGGCGTCCGCTACCACCACGTCTCCACCGACGAGGTCTACGGCGACCTGGCGCTCGACGACCCCGCCAAGTTCACCGAGGAGACGCCCTACAGGCCCTCCTCGCCGTACAGCTCCACCAAGGCGTCCTCCGACATGCTCGTGCGCGCCTGGACCCGCACCTACGGCCTTCGCGCCACGATCTCCAACTGCTCCAACAACTACGGCCCCTACCAGCACGTGGAGAAGTTCATCCCCAGGCAGATCACCAACATCGTCGACGGCGTGCGCCCCAAGCTCTACGGGAAGGGCGAGAACGTCCGCGACTGGATCCACACCGAGGACCACAGCTCCGCGGTGTGGGACATCCTCACCAAGGGCCGCATGGGGGAGACCTACCTCATCGGCGCCGACGGCGAGAAGAACAACATCACCGTGCTGCGCATGATCCTGGAGGCCATGGGCCGCGACCCCGAGGACTTCGACTGGGTCGCCGACCGCCCCGGCCACGACCGCCGCTACGCCATCGACTCCACGAAGCTGCAGCGCGAGCTGGGCTGGAGGCCGGCCCACACCGACTTCGCCGGAGGCCTGAAGCAGACGATCGACTGGTACGTCGAGAACGAGTCCTGGTGGCGCCCGGCCAAGGAGGCCACCGAGGCGCGCTACCGCGCACAGGGGCAGTAGGAGGGGAGAGAGACATGGCAGACATCGCATTCGAGAAGGACCTCTCCGTCGCCGAGACCGGCATCGAGGGCCTCAAGGTCGTCGACCTCGCCGTCCACGGCGACTCGCGCGGCTGGTTCAAGGAGAACTGGCAGCGCGCCAAGATGTGCGCCCTGGGCATCCCGGACCTCCGCGTCGTCCAGAACAACGTCTCCTACAACGACAGCCGCGGCGTCACCCGCGGCATCCACGCCGAGCCCTGGGACAAGTTCATCTCCGTGGCCCGCGGCTCGGTCTTCGGCGCCTGGGTCGACCTGCGCGAGGGCAGCGCCACCTACGGCAAGGTGTTCACCTGCACCCTGGACCCGAGCAAGGCCATCTACGTCCCGCGCGGCGTGGGCAACTCCTTCCAGGCCCTGGAGGACGGCACCGCCTACACCTACCTGGTGGACGCCCACTGGTCGCTGGAGCTGAAGAGGACCTACACCTTCGTGAACCTCGCCGACCCCGAGCTCGCCATCGAGTGGCCGATCCCGCTGGACCAGGCCACCGTCTCCGAGGCCGACCTCAACCACCCGATGCTGAAGGACGTCGTACCCATGGCGCCGAAGCGCACCCTCGTCACCGGCTGCGACGGCCAGCTGGGCCGCGCGGTCCGCGCGCTCGCCGAGGAGCGCGGGGTCGCCAAGGACTTCGACTTCTGCGACATCGACACCTTCGACATGTCCGACCCGGAGGCCTATTCGCAGTACGACTGGTCGCTCTACGGCACCGTGATCAACTGCGGCGCCTACACCGCGGTGGACAGGGCCGAGACCCCCGAGGGCCGCGTGACCGCCTGGAAGGCCAACGCGACGGGGCCGGCGCTTCTCGCCCGCGCCTGCGCCGGGCACGGGGTCACCCTGGTCCACGTGTCCTCCGACTACGTCTTCGACGGCACCGCCGAGGTGCACGACGAGGAGGAGCCCCTCAGCCCGCTCTCCGTCTACGGCCAGACCAAGGCCGCCGGCGACATCGCCGTGGCGGGGTGCCCGCGCCACTACATCATGCGCAGCTCCTGGGTCATCGGCGAGGGGCACAACTTCGTGAAGACCATGAAGGGCCTGTCCGACCGCGTCGCCGACCCCGACGACAAACTCACGCAGGTCACGGTCGTCGACGACCAGCTGGGCCGCCTGACCTTCACGCGCGACATGGCCGCCGCCATCTTCCACGTGCTGGGGACGCACGCCCCCTACGGCACCTATAACTGCACCGGCTCCGGTGCGGTCAAGTCCTGGGCGGATATCGCCCGCGCCGTCTTCGAGGCAGCCAACGGCAACGGGGACAGGGTCGTGCCGGTATCGACCGCCGACTACTACGCGAGCGCCGAGGGCCCCGTCGCCCCGCGCCCGGTCCACTCCGCGCTCGACCTGTCCAGGCTCGAGGCCGCCGGCTTCCACATGCCCGACTGGGAGGAAGGGCTGGGGGAGTATGTTGGCTCGGATGGCAACAGCGTCGCTCAATCATCTATGGGGATAGAAGCCGTATGAGTGTCAAACTTTCCTCATTGTTTACGAATTCTGATGGACATGGGATTGGCAAGAGCAATTTCGTACCTACAAAAACCTGTAGGCTCTTTACCAATTTACTGCTTTTCTTCATTTGCGGAAATGTTGCGCTTGATTTCTTTTCAGGATTATTCGGCATAAGCTCGTTTTCCCAAATTGTCCGAATGACTTTCTTTGCCTTGTTGTTATATATAGAACTTCGTCTTGACCCTAAAGGATTTTGTATACTGTTTCTTGCTTTAACGTCGATTGTAATTCAATCTGTGTTATTGCAGGCGTTTAGCACGGAAGGCATGACAGCGTCTACATTACTTTATGACATAAGCATCGGTATTAAACTAATAATTTGTTTTGCAGTTTTCTTTGCTTCAAAAAGTTTGATTCGCTGCAAAGCGTTGTCTATTAATCAAGTCAAAAAAGCAATATCTATCGCTGCAATTTATGTTCCGATTCTATATTTGGGATCGATTGCTTTGGGACTTGGGGCATCAAGCTATTGGGATGGCTCTGGCTATAAAAGCGTCTTCTCTTCTCTTAACAGCATCAATGTTTCTATGATTGTGCTTTTTGCTTATTCGGCTGAAGCTGTATTTATACAGAAAAAGTCTCTTTGGATTATCCCAATGGGGTTAAATCTAATTTCATTATTATTGCTTGGCACAAAGGCGGGATATCTATTCGCCTTTTTCATAGTGATGTATTACTTATTAATTCCCCCTGAAACTAGGTTGAGAAATGCCGTGATCGGAATTCTCGTTTTTGCTGGCCTGCTATTCGCCTTCAATAACGTAACCTTTCTAAATGAAATGCTTGAAAAGGTATCTGTTCGCCAAACTTACCTTTTCGAGAATCGTTCATTAATTGACTACCTCACAAGTGGACGAACCTGGATGCTGGCTGAAGCAACCAATCTATTTATTGCAAGCAATAATCCTCTGGGTTTCTTAATCGGCAATGGTTACTATCGTTTTCACCATGATTTAGCAATATCAAGTGGCTATTTATTAACTGCAAACGTTAGACCGATCGAATTTGATTGGGCTGATTTATTTTTTTCCTATGGGGCCTTTGCCTTTATCTGTGTATATGCCTTTTTGTTTAAACAGCTGCGTCTGTCTTGGCGAACAAGAAACGAAGGACATTTTCAATTTATAGCTTTACTTGGAATGCTTGCGTTTAGCTGTGTTGGTGGTCATGTCTTTTTTGAAGCAATTTCTTCAGTAACGTTGGGTTCCGTTTTGGCCTGCATCTATGGGGATAGTAATGGACGATAAATTTAAGATGATTCTTTCGGCTTGCACCGAAGATCGGAGCAATGTTATTGCCAAAGGTCAAAGTGTTTGGTCAAGACGCTGCGGTATCGACTTGCTCTTGAAAATGCTGCTTGTCTATATCAACTCGATTGGCTTGCGTCATGCACCAGAATCGACAATTTACGTTGATGAAATTAAGAATAACAACATGGTTTCTAATTTGCGAGATACTGCGGAGATCTGCGATGCAGAGAAAGCTACGTTCATTTGTCTCAATAGTTACTCGCCAAATAGACACATCAAAATGGGCGTGTTTTGGCCGATATTTAAAGCTGTGACCCTTGTTGTCCTTTCCCTGCCTCCTGTTCTTTCTTTTATCGGCAGCAAATGCACCGTAAATGATAGTTTAGCTAGGTTTTTAATTAAACGAATGGATAACTACGTTGCGCGTATAGGCTACCAGCATCCTTTTATTTTGATGACTGACCATCATTTTTATTCAACAGTCATAGCCATGAACGACCATGCGACATCCGCAGTTCTTCAGCATGGCCTAATTGGAGACGCTCGATTCTTTTCGCCTGTGCGTGCCACATATTTCTTTGCTTGGAGCAAAAAGAGCGCTTTTCTTGTCAATTCAGAAAAAGCTGTCGACGCTGGTACTTATAAATTTTCAAAATTGATGAGACTGGAACCTAAGCATTATGTTGAGAGTTTTGCTGACGCAAAACGTGTCTTGCTCATTCTTTCCAGCTCGAAAACCTCTGAACAGATTTCTCATCGCATCGAACCTCTCCTTAATCTTCAGAATCGCTTCGGTTTCAAGCTGCTCATCAAAATGCATCCTGGCTCCCTGTTTTCCATTAATGAACTGCGCGACGCCGTTTCGACGAGTGATGTTGAACTATATAAGGAAGAGAAAATTGAAGCAATTGATTTTGATTTCGCCTTTATTGAGCAGTCTACTGCAGCGCTAGATGTCGCATGTCTTGGAACCCCCTACATTGTTATTGACGAGTCTCTTGACAGCTATTTTTCCGAATACAAAGAAATGTTGCCTACCGCAAGTAATCCTGACGAGCTGCTGAGGTTGACGGTTGAATTTAGTTTGACCAAATATATGCCAGCCTATACGTCCTTCTTGGAACAAGAAATCGACAACGGTCAATGCCGCATCGATTCGCTTATTCATCGTTTGCAAAACGAATGTGGGTCAACATATGGAGGGCGGTATGGCAAGTAGTTCTTCGAATAAGTCTGGAAAAGCAAATACATTCCTTTGGAGTTTCCTTGAACAAGGCGGCTCTAAGGCTATTCAACTTTTCGTTCAAATTATTCTTGCTCGATTGCTATCCCCTGAGGCCTTCGGTATTTTGGCAATATTGTTGGTGGTTACTCAAATCACCGATTCTATTGCCCAAAGCGGTCTAGGGATGGCACTTATTCAAAAGAGCGATGCCGACGATCGTTCTTATTCCACCGCTTGGTGGCTGAGTCTCGGATTGGCAGCCGCTCTATATATCGTGGTGTACTTTACGTCGCCGACAATCTCTGTCTTCTATAATATGCCAGATCTCGTGGTTTATCTTCGAGTGCTCTGTGTAATAGTCTTTTTCAACTCGGCAAACTCTATTCAGCGTTCCTACCTCCAACGAAACATGAATTTTAGGAGCATTTTCGCCGCCACGACAATAGCCGCGCTCATTTCGGGCTTCGGAGGCGTGGTGCTCGCTTTCTTTGGGTTTGGCGTTTGGTCTCTAGTCTTACAGTCTTTGCTTCAAAGCATTTTCATTTGTATTGTCATGTGGCTGCAAATCAGCTGGAAACCTGCATTTACGTTCGATGTCGCTCAGGCGTGGTCGTTATTTAGTTATGGCTGGAAGATCTGCATTACGGGAATTCTGAATGTTATCTACTCCGGCATCTCGGAGTTGATAATCGGTCGTGCCTGTTCAACCAGCGAACTCGGGCTGTACAGCCAAGGCCGTAAGTATCCCACTGCCGCAATTGGGGTGATGAGCAATTCCATCGCCAACGTATTATTTCCGATGTTTTCAGCAATTAAAGGAGATTCTGAGGCACTTCGTGGCGCCATACGTCGCGGGCTCACGCTCGGTACGTTTCTCGTCGCCCCCATATCTTTGCTGGCTGCCGTAGTTGCCAAGCCACTAGTTGCCATTCTCTTGACAGAAAAATGGCTCGCTTGTGTTCCAATCTTTCAGCTGACGTGCATCTCTAATGCCATTTTGATGATTCAGCTTGTAAACCTACGAGCGTACATGGCTCTGGGAGATAGCTCTCTTTATATGCGTCTCCAAATTATTAAAGTTTTGGGCGGAGGAGCCATCATATGGATCACCGCCGCCCTCACCCACGATATTTACCATACGGCTTGGGCAAATTTCATCGTTGGAGTTATCTCGATCGTCTTCATCGACGCTACACCTGCAAAGCGCCTTCATGGCTATTCGTCTTTGAACCAGGTCAAGGACGTTCTGCCAATCTTATTCCTCTCTCTCGTTGCCGCTGCGGCATCGCTCGCTGTTCAGCTTCTGGGGTTGGGCTACGTTCCCGAATTGTTTCTGCAGGGCATCCTTTTCGCTTCTGTCTACCTGGGAGGAGCAAAGCTCTTCAAGTTCAGTGAATTATCCGAGGCAGCGTCACTCTTGCGCGGGTTTGTTTCAAGGAGAAGCTGAAGCTCAACTCTTTATTAGGTTACTTATCAATTCGAATACGATAGAGAGGTATCAATCCAATGTCGACATTCAACGGGTCAACTTTAATGATTACGGGAGGAACGGGATCCTTCGGCAATACCGTCCTCAAGCATTTCCTGACCTCCGATGTGGGGGAGATTCGTATTTTCTCCCGCGATGAGAAGAAGCAGGATGATATGCGTCACGAGCTTCAGGCTCGATATCCTGACCATTTCGCTAAGGTGAAATTCCACATTGGCGATGTACGTAACATTCAATCCGTGCGCGATGCCATGCATGGCGTGGACTATATCTTCCATGCAGCAGCCCTTAAGCAAGTTCCTTCTTGCGAGTTTTTCCCGATGGAGGCTGTCCGCACCAACATCATGGGCACGGATAACGTCCTTCACGCTGCATCGGATGCAGGCGTTAAGCGAGTCGTTTGTCTCTCCACTGATAAAGCCGCGTATCCCATTAACGCTATGGGAAAGTCCAAAGCGCTTATGGAAAGCGTGATCTTCGCCAATGCTCGTAGAGCTGCAGAAAAAGGCGATACGGTGGTGTGCTGTACTCGTTACGGAAATGTCATGTGCTCTCGCGGTTCTGTTATTCCTCTCTTTATCGAGCAGATTCACGCTGGCAACCCCATCACCATTACGGATCCGAGCATGACTCGATTTTTGATGAATCTTGATGAGGCTGTTGACCTTGTTAAGTTCGCATTCGAGCATGCCAACCCAGGTGACCTTTTCATTCAGAAGGCAGATGCAAGCACCATTGGCGATCTTGCGAAGGCTGTCCAGCAGCTGTTTGGCGATACGGGCACAAGTATCATCGGCCCACGACACGGAGAAAAACTGTTTGAGACGCTCATGACTCGCGAGGAGCGCCTGCGTGCCGAGGATATGGGCGGCTATTATCGCGTGGCAGCCGATATCCGTGGCTTGAACTACGACAACAAGCAGGCCACCGGAGAGGTGAGAACCATGACCGATGAGGCCTATACATCTCACAACACCAATCGCCTGGATGTTGAGGGCACCGTAAAGAAAATAATGACCGCCGAATACGTACGTGAAGAGCTCGCTGGTATTCGCCACATCTAAAGGAGGGCAAGATGATTTATAGGTTTCCGCTACGCGATGTTAAGGACATGTTGCTCAACCAAATTGGCACTAATTTCTTTAAATCTATTGATGATGAGCGCTTGATTACTAAGCATATGGAGCGGACGCTAGAGAGGTTGGAGCGCAACATCTCTGCTAATGACAATAAGTATTACTGGAGGCTCAACGCGGCGGGGAAGCGCGAGGCTTACTTCGATCCGTTACATACTTGCCAATGGATGCTTTTCCTGTATCTGACGGCTAACACCATTTTCCATGAGGAGAAGGATAATCCTGAGGCTGCACGCGTTGTATGCGACAAGATCTATGGCCAAATGAAAACGGTTTCTGGTTGCGACCTGTATTACGAGGTGGACATGCCAGATACCTTTACTTTTGACCATCCGACTGGTTCCTTTATGGGGCGCGCGACCTACGGAGAGGGATTCTCGTTCACGCAGGGTTGTACGGTCGGCAACCTTAACGAGGTTTACCCGGTTTTTGGGCGTGATGTGCAGATGTGCGCTGGCAGTAAGGTGCTGGGCAATTCCCATATTGGTGACGGCTGCCTGATAGGAGAGGGCGCCGTTGTAAGGGACGAGGATGTACCTGCCGGATCCGTAGTCTACGGCAAAACTCCGAATTTAAAGATTTCGATCAGAAACTAATAGTTCCGTTCAACAGGAGGTTTGATATGAAGGAACTCGCGATTAACGGTGGTGAACCCACTAGTCTCAAGGTTTTAGGTTACGGTCACCAAGATATTAATGAGGACGACATTAAGGCAGTGGAAGATTGCCTGCGGGGGGATTACTTGACCTGCGGTCCCGCGACCGAAGCCTTCGAAGAGTCTATTAAGGCTGCCACAGGGGCTAAATTTGTAACTGCCGTGGCTAACGGCACTGCGGCTCTGCACGTAGCATGTCTTGCCGCAGGCATTAAACCCGGTGATGAAGTGATTGTATCTCCTATCACTTTCGCCGCATCGGCTAACTGCGTGCGCTACTGTGGTGCTACGCCTGTGTTTGCGGATATTGATCCGCAGACCTGGAATATCGATCCAGCTTCAATCCGTGAGAAGCTTTCCGCCAAAACGAAAGCAATTGTGGCCGTAGACTTTGGCGGCGTTCACGTCAACTCAGACGAGATTCGTAAGATTTGCGACGAGAACGGCCTGACTTTCATTGAGGATGCAGCCCATGCAATGGGAACGTTCCACAATGGCCGTGCGGTGGGCACTATCGCCGATATCACAACTTTTAGCTTCCATCCAGTAAAGACCATCACCACTGGTGAAGGCGGTGCCGTAGCAACGAATGATCCCGAGCTGGGTAAGATGATCGAGCTTTACGCCAAACACGGCATTACGCGCAACCACGATTTAATGCGCGAGACGGACCAGGGCGGTTGGTACTATGAGCAGCTAGTCTTGGGCTACAACTACCGCATTAGTGACATTGAGGCATCTCTTGGCGTAAGCCAGATGAAGCGACTCAACCAGTTTGGCTCTCGCCGCAAGGAGCTCGTTGCCTTCTATAACGAGCAGTTCTCCAAGATCCCGGAGGTACAGTCCCAAATGGATGCCTCTCCTGAAGATACCGTGCGCCACCTATATTGCCTGAAGTTTGACACGGAAGCACTTGGCGTAAACCGTCTTTGGATCTTCGATGCTTTGCGTGCTGAAAACTTGGGTGTCAATGTTCACTACCTGCCTGTTTACCTGTTACCTTACTACAAGGACCTGGGCCACGGCCGCGGCGACTGTCCTAATGCCGAGGATTACTATGATCACTGTGTAACGCTTCCGCTGCACTGCGGACTCTCCAATGAGGATGCGCAACTCGTTGTTGACGCGGTTACCAAGGTCGTTGAGTGGTGCCGTGCCAATAGGGGTGCGAAATAATGCCCTCTAGTGTTTGCATCATTACTGCCCGCGGTGGCTCGAAGCGGATCCCTCGCAAGAACGTGCGCGAGTTCTGCGGCAAGCCTATGCTAGCGTACTCGGTCGAGACTGCGGTCACGAGTGGCATCTTCGATGTCGTGATGGTCTCGACCGACGACGACGAGATTGCCGACGTGGCTAGGAAATACGGGGCTGAGGTTCCCTTCATGCGCAGCGAAGCCACGAGCAACGACTACGCCACGACGGCGGATGTGTTGCGCGAAGTGCTCTCTGAATACGAAAAACGCGGGACTGAGTTCGACACAATGTGCTGCCTGTACCCGACGGCACCTTTCGTCCAGGTTTCCGAGCTCAAGGAAGCTGCCGCGATGATCGAAGCGGGGGCGCCCTCTGTAATTCCTGTTACCTCGTTCGACTTCCCGCCTCTGCGTGGCTTCAAAGTGGCGGAGGATGGCTCGCTCGAGTACGCCTTCCCTGAGTACGCACAGACCCGCAGCCAGGACCTCCCCGAGATGGTTCACGACTGCGGGAGGTTTTACTTCGCGAAGGTCGCGTCTTACTACGAGACCGGCAGCTTCATCACCAATAATACGAGATTTCTGCGCATACCCAGTAGGCTCGTACAGGACATCGATACTCCCGAGGATTGGGAGCTTGCCGAGCAGAAATATCGGGCCATGACCCAGGAGGACTAGACAATGAGACTATTCGAGACCATAGAGCGCGGCGACGTCTACTTCATTGCTGAGATGAGCGGCAACCACGGCGGGAGCGTTGACAAGGCAATGGAAATCGTCCGCTCCGCCGCTGAAGCAGGCGCGGATTGTCTGAAGCTTCAAACCTACACCGCCGACACTATCACCATCGACTGCGACTCGCCCGACTTCCAGACGACGCCTGGCGGGCTGTGGGAGGGTAGGACGCTCTACGACCTCTATGAGGAGGCGCACACTCCCTGGGAATGGCAGGCCGAGATTAAGGAAGAGTGCGAACGCTTAGGCATGGACTTCCTGTCCTCCGTCTTCGATCCGACCTCCGTTGACTTCCTCGAGTCCATCGGCTGCGAGATGTACAAGATTGCTTCGCCCGAACTTGTCGACGTGCCACTTATCCGTTACACAGCCTCAAAGGGCAAGCCCATGGTCATTTCCTGCGGGATGGGCACCGCGGACGAAATCGCCGACGCCGTTAACGCCTGCCGCTCTGTGGGCAACGACCGTATCGTGCTACTAAAGTGCACGAGCGAGTACCCCGCCGTCTACGAGGACATGAACATTGCCACCATGACAGACATGCGCGACCGGTTCGGGTGCGCCGTTGGCCTTTCTGATCACTCCATGGGCTGGGGTGTCGACGTGGCTGCGGCCACGCTGGGAGCGAGCGTCATAGAGAAGCACTACTGCATCTCCCGCGAGCAGAAAACTGTGGACTCGGAGTTCTCAATGGAGCCCGCCGAGTTCAAGGCGATGATCCGCGACGTTCGACGCGCGAAGGCATCCATCGGCCATGTCACCTACGAGCGCACTGAGAAGGAGGAGAAGGGCCTTCCCGGCCGTCGCTCCCTCTACGCGGTGAAGGACATCGCGCGCGGCGAGGCTTTCACCAACGAGAACGTGCGGAGCATCAGGCCTGCCTATGGAGTGGCGCCCAAGCACCTGGACGCGCTGCTCGGCCACGCAGCGCAGCGCGACATTAAGTTCGGAGAGCCCATCATCCAGGCCGATCTGGAGAGCTTGTAGCGGGCGAGCTGAGGGAAAGGAGAACGGTTTGACCAAGAAATGTCTTGTCATAGGCGCCTCGAGCTTCATTGGTGCCTATGTCGTGGATGCACTACTCGACGCTGGTTACGAAGTAGTCGGCACGGGCAGGAACCGGCGATTCGCGGACCACTACCGAAAGCTTGGCGTCGAGTACATACCCCTCGACCTCGATGACCCATCTGGCATCGGTGCCCTCCCCACCGACTTCGACTTCGTCGCCCATCTGGCGGGAAGGCTGCCTGCAAACTCGGCCTTCGACCTTTCCACTGAGGACGACGCCGCTGAATATATCAGGACGAACGTCCTGGGGACCGCCTTGCTCCTCGAGTGGGCGCGCAAGAACGGCGTGCGCCGGATCGTTTCCACCACTTCCTACGCAGACGTCCAGAACAGCTGGAGCGCTTCGGAGCCCGTGCGCGAGGACTGGCCGCGGGACTTTAGGCTGGACGGCGACCACGCCGCCTACGTTATCTCGAAGAATGCCTCCGCGGACCTGCTTTTCTACTACAACGAGCAGTACGGCATGAGAAACTGTGTCTTCAGGCTTCCCCCAGTTTACGGCTGTGGTCCTCACGGCTCGCTCAGGGTCAACGGAGCTGTCAAGAAGTCAGGCATTGGTCTTTTCGTCGACAAGGCGAAGGCAGGCGAGGACATAACCGTATTTGGCGATGCTGACGCGGCGGTCAGAGATATCGTCTACGTCAAGGATGTCGCGCAAGCATTTGTAAAAGCGGGAGAGAGCGAATCAGCCTCTGGCCTATACAACATCGGCTCGGGGCGCGCGGTTTCCCTCCACGAGCAGGCGGAGGCGATAGCCGACGTTTTTTCGGGAGCCGCTGGCACCTCCGAGGTCTGCGTCGACGAAACCAGACCGAACGGTATCCAGCCTTACTCGTTCGACATCTCCCGCGCGGCGTGCGATTTCGGCTATGCTCCTGCTTTTGCCGATTTCCGCGATTTGATGGCAGACTGGAAGGTTGAGGAGGAGAGAGGCGTGATGCCCAAGTTGTTTGATGCTACCCTAAAACCGAGCGGGGATCTCCTAGACTAAGGGTCGTACCGGGCACCCTCTCTTTTAGCCCTCGTGCTTGGAAAAAACGGCGGGATGCACATGGAATGCTGCGTCCCGCTCCCCTTCGGCTGAGTTTCAGTCCGGCGATTTGTCTTCTATGACGTCGCGAAGACCTATGATTGGGTTTCGGACCTCTGGTATACGGGCGATTTTACTGGGTCTGCAGTGCCGAACCCTGGGGCGCACCGCAGGTATTTCGAGAACGACTTGGTGGATCACAGACAGGTTTCCTTCGCGGTTTGCGTTGGCGAGTTCTTTATCGGCAGCGCCGTCCTTAAGTACTTCGAAAGCGATTCCTGTGAGTGTTGGTATTACATTGTGAATGAGTTACAGCGTGGCAAGGGCTACGCCAAGGAGGTCGTTAACCTTCTCTGCCGCGTAGCGTTCTCTATCGAGGGCGTGGTTCGCGTTAAAGCCAGCGTACTTAAATCGAACTCCATGAGCTCGAAGGTTCTTCTTTCGAACGGATCCAACGAACGCGGGAAGTTCGTCGACGAGAAGAGGGTTTCATAATGTATGAGAAACGAAATTGGCAAGATGAAAATAGTGAACACTTCACGAAGGAAAGTCTTAATACGCACTGACGCCAACCCGGTGATTGCGGGAGGCCACGTCATGCGTTGTCTTTCTGTGGCCGACGCACTCGCGGGCCTTGGCGCTGATGTCTCATTCGTCCTCTCGGACAGCAACTCCGTCCAGCTCATCGAGTCCCGGGGCTTCGCAACGTCCGTTCTCGGGTCCAACTGGAGAGACATCGGAGATGGGGCCGATGAGCTTTGTCGTCTCTGCGACGACGCCGAACTTCCAATCGTCCTTGTTGACACCTACTCGGTGTCTAGGGAATTCGTCGACTGCCTCGCTCAGCACGCCAAGGTATGTTATCTCGGCAGCAAAGACGGAGATCTCGGCAAACTTTCCCTTATCATTAATTACTCGACTTGTATCGATGAGGCATTCTATGAGGAAACATATGGTGATCGTGGGACGAAACTCCTTTTCGGTCCTAAATACGCACCGCTTAGACCATGCTTCGCCAGTGCATATCGTGAATGCAGCGCCGAGATTGAACACGTTCTCGTGACTACGGGAAACACGGATCCTCAGGGCTTTCTCCCCACTTTCTTAGGTGTGGCTCTTTCCGACAAGCGTCTTTCCAACATCACCTTCACAGCGGTAGTAGGCAGAATGGTCACTGACGATGTCGCTGCAAAGGTTAAGCTCATTGAATCGAGAAGCCCTAGGGTTAAGATGCTTCGCGCCGTCACTGATATGGCTGGGCTGATGGGTCAATGTGATGCCGCCGTCTCTGCAAATGGCACGACGGTGTACGAGCTTTTCGCTGCAGGTCTTCCCTCTGTAACTTTTGCGATGGTTGAGGAACAGGTGCAGAGCGCTGAGTCTCTTGCGAAACTAGGGGCTGTGGAATACTGCGGACTCATGGGCAACGAGCCGCACGCCACCGCAGTTGAAAGCGTTAATCGGCTCGAGGATCTCGTCGCGTCTCATGACAGGGCCGTAGCCCTCGCGACTCGCGCACACGCTCTCGTAGACGGCTACGGCGCAAATAAGATAGCTAAGGAGATACTCTCGCTATGACAAACGTAGATCAACGCAGGACAGTAGTGATGCTCGGCGGAAGTAGACTTCAGGTTCCCGCCATCGAGGCGGCGCAGAGACTCGGATTCCGCGTCGTATGCGCCGACTATGATCCCGATGCGGTTGGCTTTGAAGTCGCCGACGTCTCATCGCTTACGAGCACGCTCGACGTCGAAGCTGTGGAAGAGCTCGCCCGCGAGGAACAGGCGGACTTCGTGATTACATCCACGAGTGACGCTCCCGTAAGGGTAGCGGCCCTCGTCTCCGAGAGGCTCGGGCTTCCCACCGGCATATCGTCAGCTGACGCAGTGTGCGCCACGCAAAAGGATGCCATGCGGAGTAGGCTCGCCGAACACGGCGTGCCCATGCCTGAGTTCGAAGTGTGTAACAACGCTGAGGAGTTTGGACGAGCCTTGGAGCGCTTCGGTTACGACTGCATCGCGAAACCCGCGGATTCCGCCGCTAGCCGCGGTGTGAAGCTCATTACTCCCGAGGACCGCGCGACGTCAGCGACTGATCTCTTCGACCTCTTCCGCAGCTTCTCCCGCAAGGGAACTGTAATGGTCGAGCAGCGCGTCACCGGTCGTGAGGTGAGTGTGGAAGGCATGACGCTTGATGGCAAGACGACCATTCTAACCATCACCGATAAGCTAACAACTGAGCCGCCCTTCTTCGTCGAGCTTGGCCATTCTGAGCCCTCAAGACTTCCAATCGAGGCTCAAGAAGCCATTCGCGAAGTTGCGAAAAAGACCATCGAAGCCATCGGTATCGTGACTGGACCTTCGCATACGGAGATCATGCTCACCGACGAGGGTCCGAAGGTTATCGAGATGGCTGCACGACTTGGAGGCGATTTTATTACTTCCAAACTCGTACCACTGTCGACCGGTCTCGATTTTGTTGAGGGAACCGTGGCCGCAGCTCTTGGACTGCCGTTTGACTTTGAGGTAAAGGCGCATCGTGGGTCAGCAATTCGCTTTATCACTGCAGATCATGCCGGAACGATATCCTCCATTGATGTGCCGGATAATCTTTACAACACTGAAGGCGTTGAGGAAATCGAGCTATACCTTAAACCTGGAGACTCTATTGAGACGCCGCACTCAAGTAACGACCGAATTGGACATGTCGTATGCAGTGGCGATAACGCCGATGAAGCTGCGGCACGAGCTGAATGGGCACTTGGACAGATTAAGGTAAACCTGAGCTAGCGCATTTTGGGATTGGTGTTAGGAAAGTATTATGGATGTATCGATTATTGCGCCGTATATCGTTTCGATACTTGCCGCGATAATTTCCGGCTTCAGCTCTTATTTGGTAGCCCACAATAAATCCGCTTCGGAAATTCGAACGCTCAAGGAAGCAAATGAGCATGAAATCGAAAAGCTAATGAAACAGCACGAAGTTGATTTGGACAACTTAAAGGAGACCCATAAGCTTGAGATGGAGAAACTCGAAGCGGAGCATAGATATTCCCTCGAGCTGGCGAACTCCAACGCGCAGAATGAAATGACCAAGCAGCTGATGGGTTCCCTTGTCGGCAATATAATGGCAGCGCCACAAATGCAAGATCTCTTTGCAAGCGCGTTGGCTGATTCGATTAAGAAGGGTAAACAAGAGTAGCAACTAAAACGATAGGACATTTATCGTCTCAATAGTTAATGTTTACATTTTTGAGGACGGACCGCTTTGTTACTAGCTAACAAAGCGGTCCGTCCTTATTTGTACAGCTTCCAAGATCGCAGAAGAGCGACTGCATGACGCCGAGTCGCGCCGTCTGAGGCCATCACAATGGTTATCAAGGTGCCTGACGGGAATTCGCCACGGAGAAACGGAAAGGCTTTCCGATACTGATCAAGCAGGTTCGGAACTACCCTCATTGAAACTATTCTGACTCAGCATTACAGACAGTTTCATGCTTCTTTGCGATCAACTTCTTTGCGAGTTCGAAGACGCTTTTGTCGTAACATGGCCAATCTACGAAGTTTTCGAGGTACCCGCGGCCCGTTGCGGCCGACAGCTCATCGTTTATCTTGAGTGTAATCGCGACGAGCAAGGTCA
The DNA here is from genome assembly GCA_019414245.1 of Collinsella sp. Lineage (GTDB taxonomy): Bacteria > Actinomycetota > Coriobacteriia > Coriobacteriales > Coriobacteriaceae > Collinsella. The sequence goes on from DXMK01000017.1 coordinate 76,090, forward strand.
GCATGCGATAGTAATCGGATCGAATGTTCACCGCATTAGGGTCGGCGATCGGTGAATGCGCATGGTCGTATCTGTTCCTGAGACCCTGTGAGTTAGGGAAAGAGGCGTCGTTGAACATGTAATCGAGATATGCAGCCTCGTCGGGTGTGAACAGCTTGCCGCAGTACGACAGTATTTCGTCTGATACAAGGCCATCGATGAGCGCTAAATCACCGTCTCCGCATCCCCCAAGCGCAATTGCGCCATTATCCCAAACGGCCTTCAGGCAAATTGATCGAGGGGTTGGGGAGAGAGCGCCTGTTTCTTCGCACGCACTTACTAGCTGTCGGTCGACTAATTGCTGGAGCACCTCGACGTATGCAGCATCAAAATCGTCGAAGGTGACCATAGCATCCGAAATCAAATCGAAAAAGCAGCGAGCATGGTCTTTATGGCCTCTTCTGTATGTCAGCATGCACTGGTCGGAGAACAGATAGAATCCCCATCTGTTAAAGCAGGCTCCGTCGATTGCGTACTTTTTCTCAGAGAGCGCGTTGAGGGTTCCAAAAGTTTTAAAGCTCTCATAAGGGAAATAGTCTCCGTCGATTTTTCCAATCCTCGAATATATTGAATAGGACTTAACGGCGCGCTCGATCTCTGGCCCTATCGACTTGCATTTGTCGAGCCACGAAGCTCCGCTTGACGGCAGCGCCAAGCTGAAATCACTGATTGAGTACTCCTCTGCAAAATAAACGTTGTACGTCCATTCGAGTGCATCTTCGAGCCTTGTACCGCGGCTTTCAAGGAAATTCGCGTATGCGACAACTTCGACATTGGCGAGAGATTCCCGGGTGTTGGAGATCGTATTCATTCGGTATTCCCCCAGCACGTGGGGCCCCAGCGTCGCAAGCAGGCCGCTCTCCTCGTGGGAGTGAGCAGGTGCGACCATGAGACCGCTTAGATCTACTACGTCCAGTAGATATCTGCAATTGTTCATGATACTTGCATTGTCGGTGTATTTGGCGAGCCACGTTTCGCTAAAGCTGTAGGTCAAGGTTAGGCCTTCGACCTTTACGCCCTTGCAAGCAATCTGTTCAGGGTCGATCAGCACCCCGGCTCCGTACTCAAATCCAGCACCTTGCCGGAATAGCTCATCCATGGCCTTATCGTGGGCCTGCTTTGCACGCACTTTGACGTCCGGCGAAGGAGAGAATCTGCATTTTGTTGCGCCGGAAGGCCAATTGAAAAGGGCCTCCATATAATTCGGGTTGGCGCGCTGGTCGTCAAGGTAGCCTGCCATTATCGAATCGAAGTCGCCCTGGGAAAGGCATTTGGGGAGGCAGATTGCGTTCTGGCTCCTTGATTCCGTCGCATACTCGCGAATGAGCAGCTCAGCTGAATAATACGGGTTGTCAACTAGTGATTTTCTTATCTCTGCATCGAATAATTTGACGAGCTTGTCGTTCTCCAAGATAGGAGCTAGGCATTCGATGTGCCGCGAGAGAAGTTCGTCAATTTCCTCGCCGGAGATCATCTTCTCTGCGCCGCAGGCGTGCACCAGGCCCCAGAACTGAGTGGCGTACTGCATCTCGAGTTCCTCGTAAATACCAAGGATTCCCGAAGACGCGAGCGTCTCCCTCGTATACTTGCAAGCATTCGCGAAGAGCGCGGAAACAACACTTGCAACATCGATGCCTTCAGCTTTCTCGAACAATTCAGGGACCGTTTCGAATGTGAGCTTGAGTTGATGTGCCTCTATTGCGTCGTTAATCGTCGCGATTTGAATGTGAGGACCCTCCTTCAGGATATGAAGACAACGGTCCATGAAAGCTCCTACAGCCCAGTCATTGCGGCCATAGGAAACAATCCTAGTGTGGTTGAAGTCTCGCAACGCTAGCCTTTCTCGCGTAATGCCAACTGCATAAGAATACCGCTGGTTCGGCCTCGTCGGTGGTCAACGAAGACGCCTAGTGGGGCCTTTGATGAAAAGCGAATAGACCTTGAGATCCCTGCCGCACACCACTCCTTCCCTTATGATGTCAGACTCGGTGAGTAAGCGTTGTTAGTCAAATAGGGCCCTGCCGATAAGGTTGCTGCAATAAAAGACCCCGAGGCGCACGTCAGCGTACACCACTAGGAGTCCAACTCCGACAACTTCCGCGCGAGCTCCATCCAGGGCGTCATGAAACGCGTGAAGGCAAAGGGCGTGCCCGTGGTGGTCTACGTGCCCACGCTGAACGCGCCGGATTTCATCGGATCCGAGATGACCAACGACCTGGAGGCCTTCGAGGCCGGCTGCGACGAGATCGCCGCCAACCGCTGGAGCGACGAGCTCGCGGACGTGGCGGACAAGGTGTACACGAGGGATCTGTTTAAGCGGGACTAGGGGAGATGGTTTCCCGAGCTAGCCGGGTTCACCCTGCAGTAAATTAATTTTTCATGAAAACGTGGACGCAACAGCCAAGGCGATGCGTCCACGTTTTTGTTCTATTGACTCATATAGGACAACTTTTAGGATTTAATAATGACAGTTTCAATAGATTGGCCCTCAAGCAGCGCCCCTCCATAGCGAATGATTAAATCGGTGACCAGAATCGCTTTTAGAGAATGCTCCAAGGTATCGAACTCAGTCTGCTTGCCGTGGCATATTTGATTCCGTAAGGGATTATGGGCTGCCAAAGCATTATCCATGCTGTTAATAAACGTAATGTCGACAAGGTAATTGATTGCACTATCAAATACCAAAAAGCCATTTTCAGAGGTAACCAGCATCAAAAGAACCTTGTCTTTAATATTTCTCAGTTTTCTACGCTTTCCTTCCGAATACAAAGTAGCTACTCGGTGCCGTTTGGCATATATATCGAAAGCTTCTTCCTGTTCTTCATTAAGCGCCTTGCCATCGGGCGCGTACTTTTCTATCAGGCCTTCAATAATATTCATGAGCAACGAAACGCAACCTTCATAGTCTTGCTTCCGATGTCGCTCCAAAGCGCTGACGAGTAGCCGCATTTCCCCTTCAGAGATTTCTTCATGGCTTTCCCATATCGCTCTGGTTTCATCTAGCCACTGTTCATCAAGGCACTCAAATGCAATCTGGTCAACGCGCGACTTCAGGACCTCATCAGGCGCATCATCCGGTAAAGAATCAATTTGATCGCACGCTTTTGGATTATCGACGAGATACATTGGCCACTGAGTCTTAGTAAGAACAGACAACCTATTAAGTTTAATGGCGATAGGCTTAAAGGCGTTAACAATACCGCTTAAATCAATTTTCTCAGTCGCGGCTTTTACGACCTTTGCGACATGCTCCATTGCGGCATAAACCGACCGGAGAGCTGCGCTATAGTCAATCTGGTTATACAGCGGTGCCATTGAGTTGGCTAAAGCTCTATTGATGCGCTCTGCATGTCTACGCTGAATCTCAATTGCTGCACTATTGTCCAAGCTAGTTTGTTGGCGATTTATATTACGGGCTAGATCTTGAGCGTTTTTCACAGCCGCCTCTTGGTGGGCGATCATTTCCCTTTGAAATGTATCCGATGCGAGATGAGCCATCGATCCTGGCAGTACGATTTCCCGAGAAGCCTCCTTAGCCGAACAAGGACCAGTTTTCGGAGTAACATTATCGTGAGAATTAAGAAGGGATGTCATGCGTTACCTTTTCTTTCTATGAACAACATTATTTTGAGGACAATTGTTAGCGTCGGATTAATTTAGCCAATTATAGTCGGTCTGGATTGGCCAATTCTGACCGAGTTATTTTAGCTAACAAGCTCGTATCTTGGTTTTTCTATCGCTTTCCTACCTGCACGCGGTGTGGACCCCCTTACCTTCGTCGTACGGGTGAGGACCTCCACTGAGCGGATGTTGAGCCCTCTTCCGCGATGGCTCTGGACCCGTATCAAGAAGACAGGCTTCATGGCCGACGAGGTGCTGCAGATAGCGTGAGACCGCATGTAAATAAGCAGCGAGAAGCCGGTCGTGGGCGTGTGCCGACAGATGATGCAATTCAACCCGACAACTTCTGCGCGCGCTCCATCCAGGGTATCATGAAGCGCGTGAAGGCCAAGGGCGTGCCCGTGGTGATATATGAGCCCACGCTGGACGCGCCGGAGTTCTTCGGCTCCGAGGTGACCCACGACCTGGGGGCATTCAAGGCCGGCTACGACGTGATCGTAGCTAACCTCTTGAGCGACGAGCTCGCGGACGTGGCGGGCAGAGTTTACAACAGGGATCTGTTTTAGAGGGACTAGGGGAGGGTTGCCTGTACTTGGTAGGGCATGGCCTACAGCGAAGTCACCTTAGCTGAGGACGGGGTGTATCGGCTAGCGCCGATACACCCCGTCTTTCCTAGTTATCAGCAATTACAATAACGGATACCGAATGTGCGAGTTCAGCAAGTTCTGCAAGTAGGGAAGACATTAGCTGCTAAATATATTGACTCAGCAAACACTTGATCTAGTGCTGCAAATCCGGGAATGACCGATTGGAGAACACGCAATGCAAGCCAAAGAAATCACCGAGGCAATTAAAAACTACATGCAATGTGACACCATTGGCCTTCAAGCTTTAGTTCTGCATGGCGAATGGGGTTCGGGGAAGACGTATTATTGCGAGAACGATCTTAAAGCCGCACTAAAAGATATAGACGTAAAGACATGTCGCGTGTCGCTATTTGGCGTTTCCGACTATGATGAGATCTGCAATAGAGTTCTGGCTTCACGACTCCATATTTACGAAAACGCAAAAGATCGCGTTGGTACCGCGATGAACGTTTTTAAGAAAAGTGCAATTGAAGCCGGCACCTCAGCATTGAATAGCAAACTTGCAGATTTAGGAATTCAGATATCAGCAAATTCCGACTTGATGCTGTCTTTAATCGACATGACGAAAGTTCTCGTAATATTGGACGATTGCGAACGCAGTAGCTTCGCCCATGATGACCGTTCATTTCTTGGGTTCGTTAACAATATGGTCGAAAATCATGGCTGGCATGTGATGCTCGTTAGGAATCAGCCTCTGTCTTTTGAGGATGACTGTTCTGTTGAAAAGGCGGTTATACGCCAAATCGAATATGAGCCAGACCTACAGGTGCTTTACCGAGTCATGGTAAAGGACAAGCTGCGCATTCCCAAACATATCGACTTCGAAGTCATGGATGCAATTGCTGAAGGACTGAAGGGATCCCTTGTCAATATAAGGGCTCTATTAAGATCAATTCCGTCTATTAACTGCGCATTAAATACGTCGGTTCTTTTCGATGAAAATATCGATTTTCATGGAAAAGTAAAAGCGTTCTCAGATTTTGTTGGCTATACAGTTCAAGCATCAGCAGGAATAGTTCCTGATGAGCCTAAAGACGCGAAAAAATCAATGAGCATTTTCAATGCGTCTGAACTTCAGGAATATGACAACTATCTTACTTTATCAAAGGCCCTTGCCCCTTTAACTGAAGGGAAGGATATAAACCCAGAAACTGTTAAGAGTTCTTTCAAAGAATTTGTGCTGAAGAAAAACCCCAATTCCGCTGCAGACGTCGAAGCCCAAGAAATGGAATACCATTGGGGCGCTTTGCACTGCTTGGAAGACAGTGAGGTTGAATTACTGGCGAACGAACTTAAAAACATGCTAGCAAAGGGGCAGTATTCTCAAGAATGGTTCTATAAGATCATTGGGTTTTCACTTAATCTTATTAATCTTGGGTTCTGGGATGAATCATATCGCGAGAAGCTTCTCGATTCGCTTCGGCTCGCCGCAAATCACGACCCCAAGTGCGACGCTGCTGCTTTGAGACAAGAACGAGATAATTTTAATGATTTTTATGGTACAGATGCCAATCTCATAATGGACAAACTTATAACTGAGGTTGAACAAGATGAAAGGGAGCGAGATTTAAATCGCATCAATTTTGAGTTTTCTATAGTTGACCAGAACACAGGTAAAACAATCTCCGCGTTTTTTGAAGAAGTCATTAAATCCGAGCACCAAAATAGAATACTGGATGTACCAGCTGAAACTGTGGCCATGTCAACCTATGAAGGAACCGCCGACTCACAAAATTCTCTGCATTCATTTTTCCATACCGGCATGAAGAGATATAAAGACACGCATTGCCTGAATGAAGCCGTTGGATGGTTAAAAAAGATTGACGCTCAACTTGTCAAAGTGGGGTCCAAATCTCGCATGGGCGGACTGAGAACTAAATGGATTCGCAATGACATCAAGGAGGCAATCGAAACGTTGAGCGAAAGGGCGCAGTGCGCATCAACTGAATCTGATTCCGTTATGTAATTACGCCTAGTTGCTCAACGCCTTGCCGATGCCATGCGCTTGTTCAACATATCAGAAGCTTCCTTTCACCGATTGGCAAAACGATTTACACCTAATTCCTGGCACTGTTCAGGGACATTTTCTTTGTTTGTGCCTTGATCTCGCTAAACTGATAACTGCTGCTACCAGGGTATTTTCTGGTGCACATTCTATTGGCTCCTGCGAAGATCGGAGCGGGTATGTTTGCTGCCGAGTCCTACACCAGCCGTCATCACATTGCGATTGTTGCCATGGCCTGCCTATGTGTTTTGCTGGGCGGGCCTTCTTATGCCGCGGGCGCTGAGAGCCTCATCATCGCGGGCGCGACGTACTACGAGTCGGGCGTGTCGGGCCCCGGATGGGCCTGGACCGATGCCGACCACCTGGAGCTTAACGGCTACGCGGGCGAGGCCATCGGCGCCGAAGGCGACCTGGTGCTAACGCTTGCCGGGCAAAACTCCGTGACGGAGTCGCATGCGCCCGATGCGGACATCACGCTGTGCGGCATGGAGGTGTGGGGCAACCTGACGCTTCGCGGTACCGGGACCCTGACGGCGACGGGCTCGCAGTGCGGGATCCACGTCTCTCAGGCGCTCGCGGTGGACGGCTGCACCGTCGATGCCCGGGCAGACGGGACCGATATCACGGACGAGGCGGTCGCCGGCGTGATCGCTGGCGACATGGCCGTGCGCGGCGGCGGACGCGTCGTCGCCACGGGCGCCGGGTCTGGAGCGGGCGTGCGCGCCTACGGCGTGTATCTGCAGGATGCGGGCCTTGGCGATGGTGCGGCCGGCTGTCGTCTTTCCGTCGACGCCTCGTGGCTTGATGCGACCGGCGCCGACGGCGGCGTTGCGTGCACGGGCGGCTCGCTTGTGTCCGCACGGTTTGTGACGCCTGCCGGTGGGGCTTTTGGTGCTAGTGGCGTGGTGGATGCCTCCGGTGCGGTAGCACCGCATGTGGTGGTTGAGCCCGATGTCGCCACGCCTCCGGCGGGGGAGACCGACGGGCGCGATGTTCCTGGCGATAGCGCGGGCAAGTCTCCCACCGACGCTAACCCCGCTGCCGGAGAGCCCACCACAGGGCCCACGGCAAATCCCACGATGAAACCCGCGGCCGCGACAACCAAGACAAAAACGACAGCAACCAAGACCACTAAGCCCAAGACGGCTACCACGACAACCGCCACGCTCCCCAAGACCGGCGAGAACTGCTGGATCGCCGCGTCCGTGGCGCTTTTGCTGCTGGGGACAGTGCTGCTCGTCGCCGTACGCCGCTGCTGAAACACTAATTTTTCGGAAGTGCGGGGAAAGCAGAACCTGTCGACCGTAACCCGCTATTTATCAACAAAACCACAGGTCGCGAAAGCGTAAAACCGTGGGCTGGTCAGCAGATCTCGGTTTTATCCCGCACTTCCGGAATTGTCTCCATTAGAGGCCAACCAACAGTCGGCGATTGTATCTCATGCAGTCAGTTAGTTAAAATTGGCCATGATTGCGCTTGCCGACATATCATTCACCATCTCACGCGTGCTACCTCGCTACGATATTCACGAGGCTCATGATGATATAATTTCTACCAAAGCATCGTTTGGCTTGGGATGGATTTAGTTCAGTTCCCGAATGAGGGCAGGCTCTTGGGACCGAGAAATTTTTACTCCTGGGTTCAAGCCTTGCAACTGCCGGCGCATCGATACCTTTTGTTATGCCAAAGTGATACACACATAACGAAGAAAGCCCCTGCGGGAAACGCTTCCGCTACATTTTCGAATATCTGTCCCAGCGAGCATCTATCATAGGATGAGATTACTGGGCAATAGCCATAAGGATTGGAACTGCTGTGAATATCTTCAGCTGGAACGACTTGAATCCAACTGCTCGCGAATACATCTTGATGGCCAAAGATGTGCGTGATATGCAATATCGCAAACAATGGCCTACGCCTGGAGGTAAAACGCTAATCGAACTCGTTGCTAACGAGAATAAAGCCCTTAAGTTTTATCTTGATCTTACAGAGAATAAAAGAAGTTCTTCCTTAATCCTTGGACTTTCCGCTGACAGAAAAAGCACCATGCAGACACGCGTATCGGATCGTCCATTAATTCGTCTTGATTATAGTGATAATCCCGAGGTCCTTCGTCACAGAAATCCAGACGGATCGCTGGTCCTTGGTACTCATGTCCATTTTGATATAGACGGATACGGCGCCAAATGGGCTTGTGGCATCCCAGGTCAAAATATTCTGAAACCTCTGAACGACGATTTTGCATCACTCTTTTGGTCATTTCAGGAAACTTGTAATATTACAGACAAGCTTAAAGTAGAGCTATCTCTGGGGGTGTGAGATGAACGTAGATCAGGCTCGAGGCTTTATCAGCGCATACGCCAAGTTCGTAGAGGCAAATATGGTCCCGGTCCAGCAAGGTAATGGCGTCTGCATCTCCACCCCCATGCTCAATCGAAACAACGATTGCATGCGGGTTTATCTGGGTGATGACCCAGCAGGCGGCTATGTCATTTCTGATCTTGGTGAAACCATCAATGATCTTGAATTGTCTGGATTCACCATGAAAGGACAGCGAATCGATAAGCTCAATTCGATTCTTTCTGGCTTTTCGGTAAAGGAAGAAAAAGGCGAACTGTGTATAACGGCTTCCGGATCTGACCTTCCTATGAAGATGAATATGCTTCTTCAGGCTATGGCCTCTGTTGATGATATGTTCTTGTTATCTCAAAGCAGTGTGAGAAACCTCTTCACTGAAGATGTCGGCAATTGGCTGCTTGATAATGAAATCCCTTATGTTCCTGGCCCGTCTTTCCAGGGCCGATCCGGACTTTCGTTTAAATTTGACTATGCAATTGGTAAAAACAAGAGAAGACCCATGCGCCTTATTAAAACGGTCAATAATCCTGGTAAGCAAGGCATTCAAAATGCATTATTTGGATGGGAAGACATTAAGTCGGCACGCAACGATTGCGAAGGAGTCGTTTTTCTCAACTCCACCAACACTAAAGATGGTGTTGTCTCCCCCGAGTCTATCGAAGCTTGCAAAAACTACGGACTTACTCCAATCATTTGGGGCGTCGATCAAGACTCCTATGTTCCCATGCTCGCTGCATAGGCGGTTTAATTTTGAAATGCTCATGCAAGCTGATGAATGGCAATTAGGCATGCCTTGCTACTCATTCCATTCGTCTGTATGCTTTACTCAGTTTTTGTTCGTAAGGCGCGACCAATGAAATCAAAAGAACGACTACCGCGAAGATCTTGGTTGCAGAGCACGACCAATGCAATATAAATAATGCTCGCGAAGATGACGCCTTCAACTGCTTAGGTTGAAGGCGTCTTGATTTACAAGCGGTATCGACTTAACCTGTGCAGCTGAGGGTAATTCGCGTTTTTCCTGCCGGAAGCATACTACGTGCCGAGCGTGTCGGGCCCCGGATGGGCCTGGACCGATGCTGACCACCTGGAGTTTAACGGCTACGTGGCTGAGGCCATCGGCGCAGATGGCGACATGGTGCTGACGTTTACCGGGCAAAACTCCGTGATATAGTCGCATGCGACCGATGCGGTCATCACGCTATGCGACATGGAAGTGTGGGGCAACCAGGCACTTCGCGGTACCGGGACCCTGACGGCGACGAGCCCCCAGTGCATGATAACGTTTCACAGGCGTTCGCGTTGGACGTTGCACCGTCGATGCCTCGTGGCTGGATACGACCGGTGCCGATGGCAGCGTTGCGCGCACGGGCGGCTCGCTTGTGTCTGCGCGGTTTGTGGTGCCTTCCGGCGGGGTCTTTGGTGCTGAGGTGGGTAGATGCTGCCGGGGGCCGTGGCCGCGTATGTGGTGATTGGACCCGTTGTGGCCACGCCACCGGCTGTGTGGAGACCGATGGATGCGGCGCGTGGGTGGCAGGGCGGGCTAGCCTGCTGGCGGTGCCGGTCATGTTGCAGGGCAGCCCGGTGCTTGGTAGTTGACGGACCTCGTAGCGAAGCCCACGAACGCAGCGCCCAAGACAATCACAACGACCAGGCCACGGTGGCCACGTCGTCCAAGCCCAAGACTGCCACCGCGACAACTTTAGCTCTTCTCAAAACCGGCGACAACAACTGGATTACTGCTACCTTTACACTGCTTTTTCCGGGAATAGTGTTTCTAGGTGCAGCATATTATTGCTGAAACACTTTTTGAATTTTCTAGCTTAGGCACCACCAAGTACCGTGAAATGGTACCGCCAATATTGAGCTTAGTCCCCGGTGAATTATTTTTACCTGCGATCCGCCCCAGGGAGCCGCTGTATGTCGACCTTGCATATGTCGACTTTGACCGCGTTGAGCGCGATCCCGCCCATGATTGCATGCGTATTGATTCCGCCGCCGGGTCTTGAGTTCCACTCCCTCTTCTTGAACTATCTGTAGAAGACCGGTGAAGAGGTGCCTCGCCTCGCTTCATTAGCTCAAAATGCATCGACCGTCTATTAGTTGCGAACGATGTTCAATTATCAATGCAGAAGGCACCTTCGGCCTTAGGGGTCATTCCTGTATTCAGGGTTCCTGATTTGACACAGTTACCTAATTTTGAATTTGCATCAAATGGATGACTGGTAAAATACACTTCATAGCCGGTTCGAATTAGCGTTTGCGCATCGCAATCGGATATGTGTTGTTTGCACATTATATTCTGCTACGTGTCTATTAAGTACGACTCTACGGAGGAACCGGCTATCAACTTTAAGGAAAATCTGATGCTCAACGAGCTGCAGTCGAAGACAGATCTGGCAGGGTTTCTTGGCCTGTCTATAGAAAAGCTTGATTTCTTTGTCAATTCATCCTCCATGTATGACCTATACAGAAATAAATTGATTCCTAAAAGAAATGGCGGCTATCGAGAGCTATTAATCCCAAGATCTGATTTAAAAAAGGTTCAACGAATTATCGCTAAAGAGCTAGAAAAAAGCTACAACCCTTTGCCTTGTGTGCACGGTTTTGTAAAGGGTCGATCAATACAAACAAATGCTGAGACCCATATTGGCTCACAAGTAATTGCTGGCATTGATATTAAGGATTTCTTTCCTTCAATCTCATCTAAACGGGTATATGGCCTTCTTGTTTCGAAGAAGTTAGGTCTCACCCCTGAAGTTGCATTCTGCATTTCTAGACTTGTCGCCACACCAAAAGGGCTCCCTCAGGGAGCTCCCTCATCCCCTTTAATTTCGAACATGGTTTGCCTTGGCATGGACAAACAGCTTATGCATCTATCGCATGAGTATCATTATCAATACACGCGATATGCCGATGACCTAACGTTCTCTTTTAAAAGCTCTTTTTATTTTTATCGACACTTTTGCTCAGAGGAAAAGCTCAGGTTGCCCAACAAAATACGAAACGCGATCACTGACTTCCATGGAACCGAGTCATTTGAGATCAACGAAGATAAATCGTTTTACAGTTGCAGTTTCTCAAGACAGCTAGTCACGGGCGTTGTCTGTAACCAAAAGACAAATATAAAGCGCGAGCAATATCGGCGACTCCGCTCAACGCTCCACCGACTAAGCAATAGCGACATTGAAGGCGCGATGGGCTGCTATTACGGTAAATCCATCGCTAAACTCACCGACGCAGAGAGAGGGATATTTCAAGCGGCTCTTCGAGGAAGTCTAAATTTTTATAAGTCTCTTATTAAGAATCCCTGGACATCGGGACCGCTCCTGCGTTTAGGCAGCCTCTACAATAAAACGAAACCAGAAGATACGCCTGTTTTCCCAGTCGCACTTCAGCAAGACTCGCTTCTGTATCTAGAAGGAGAGGATGACAAAGAAACCCCGTTTGAGGGTTTAGGGTTTTACTTAACCGGCTACGGCCTTGTGACGGCGTGGCACGTGATATGCGATGCCGTTTCTCATGACATGGAAAGAAGGGAAATAAAAGTATCCAGCTCAGATAAGACCCCGCTTGCTAAATTTAAATTTAGCAAATCGATCGTTCAAGACAACAAGCGCGATGCTGTAATACTACGAGAAGTTCCTCAAGAAATCTTAAAGAAGATCCCCGAGCTTCCAGCAGTCATGGATTTGACCGTAAAGGGGGATAAGATCTCCGCTTATCAACAGCATTTTTCCGAATCTAGATTCAGCCTTGAATTGCACAGTGGGGATTTGCTCAGGGTCGGAGATCCAAGCGAAGAGGGCACACTTTGTTATACGAATTGCTCATTTCAGCATGGAATGAGTGGTGGGCCAGTGTTTAATGACTTGGGTCAGGTCATTGGCATAGTACATACTGCAACTGAGCAGGGAAAACTTGGCTCTTTCCTTCCTTTAAGGGATTGTATCCGCTCATCCGATGTTTATGGAGAGTGGCAGGTCTTCTAACTAGATTGTCATACATTCTGGCCCAAAACGCTCATCGCGTCAGACTTGAAACAAGGTGTCTGCTGCTTCTACTTAAACGGTGACAATCGGAAAAGCCATAAGGGGGTGCTGAGTTAGATGCTGGAAAACGGGCCAGTCAGGAAGATATAGAGCGGCGGACTGTATAACATTTCGTTCTAGTACGACTCTGAGACCTATGCGGGAAAGCATGAGGGGAGCGGCTTCTCCGGAAAGATAAAGCTCGCGGATTTCGTCGGTCTGGAGACGGGTGCTTTTTATTTAAGGCAGCGTGCGGACCGATGGGCTCTACTCATGTTCATAGATCAGGCAACCATACTTGGGGGTTACGTTCAACTTGATTATGGCATTCAGTTTGCCTACTCAGAGACACGAGAGGACGGAGCCGTTCGCGTAGCTGTCGAACGCCCGGTTGATTTTGGTGTTTACCACGTTGAACCATCTGCCTGCGGTTAGAAGGTTCAACGTCGAAGGATTTACTACTGATGACCTCAATTTCTTGACAGAATTTATTGATAAAACGCCCCGTTTATCTTTGAGCTCGCCGAACAGCAAAAAGTCGGACCAAAGCCTTCGGCGATGATTTCCTGACGTTCTATTGTTAAATGCCCAGTAAGTTGATTACCAAAATTACTGTCGACACCACTCACCCATGCCGACGACATCGTCTGAATTGTCACGCTGTTGGCGCTTCCCTCGTTAATAGCATCGCTTCTTAGGCCACAACTGGCTGTCGAAACTCCCGTTTTCCGAAATTCGGGGAAAATAGGGGCGGCTGAGCACAACCCGATTTTTGGCAACAATACCGTCGGTCGCAGAAGCGTAAATCCGGGGTTTAGTCGGCTGATCTCTGTTTTCCCGCACTTCCGTATACGACCCCTCGATTAAGGTTATATTAACGCGCGGCGATTACTTCCCATGCAATCGGCGGTAAAATCTCGCCATGGTTACGCTCGCCGATATAGCCTCTACATTCTCTCGCGTGGACCACACCTGCAACGTCGCCGACCTGATCGACGCAGCTCTAAGAACAGAAGAATTATGAAAGGATTCAAACACCGAAGAGCCTGCAGCATCAAAAGTGTCAGACCGGCGAGATCTGTATCGTAGACATCGTTCGAGAGGGGATGACCGAAAATGACCCGCGCCTACAGTGAAGTTTATCTCGAGGACGCTATGAGAACGCTGGGCGAGGCAGTCGATTTTGCCCTTTGCGACCAGGGACTGACTCCGACCGAACTGACGGCGATCTTGTCAAACGCTTTTGAGATGAAACAGTTTGAGCGCGGTATCCCACGCGTTGTCTGCGGCATGTCGGGCGATGAGCTTGTGCGCGAGATCATTGTCCACGCGGGTCTGAAGCCCGTCGAATTCAGGGAGGCCTATCCGTTCGACCGTTCCCCGCAATACTGAGCAGGTTGGGTTTTGGCATACACGCAATGGACGTGCGGCCTAGGTTTTAGCGACCTTTTTGAAGTGGCGCCACTCGATTGGGTTATCGGCTCGTACCATCCGCTTCACGAGGCCTCCGAAGTTAAATTCGCCCAGATAGTCATTGATAAATGGAACAAAGCCCAGGCAGGCAAAAAGGGCCTCAAGGCAGCACGAAAGGCAGCCGGCCTGACCCAAAAGCAGCTGGCCGCCCAATCGGGAGTCAAAATCCGTGCCATACAGCTCTACGAGCAAAACCAACTGGACCTGCGCCGTGCCTCGGTATCCTCGGCATTGGCGCTCGCAAAAACCTTACACTGCAGCATCGAAGACCTCGTCTGGCAACCGATCGTTCTTGAGTACGACTCCTGTTGCCACTGTGATGTGCTCCCCGGCATTGCGTCGCGCGTATAGAATCTAAGCATCCGCACGCCAGCTATGAAATGGAATGGACGCCACATGGAAATCCCCAGCACCCTGTGCAGCAATGTGTACGACTTCGCGTTTTGCCCCGAGCCCTGCTACGAACGCCTGGCCGACCTCGCCGACCCCGAGGACTGGGGTCCCGGCAACCGCATCCTCAAAAACTACCTGTCGTTTTCGTTTAGCCGTGCGGTGTTCCTGACCGAGCGCGACGTGGACCAGACCGCGCCGTCCAACCTGCCTTTGGTGTTCGACAACGACCAATGCCTGTTCAACACCGGCCTGTACACGCGTCGCTACGAGACCATCTACGGCCTGTTTGAGCCCAACACCAAGCCCGACGCGCGCCAGCGCTGGTTTTTGAAGGGCTTCTTTAAGGAGAGCGACCCCATGCTGGTCTCGTTTGAGTACCTGCCGTGCCGCGTGCGCTTTGCCGAGGACCCCTCCGAGCTGGTCTTTGACTACCGCTTGCCCATCCGCTCCAACATCGACCACATTCTGGGCGATGAGGAGAACCTTACGCGTATTCCCGCTAGCCTGATGGGGGAGGGCAACTCGCTGCTGCTGCGCCGTGCCTTTGAGGGCGCCGTCGTCGAGGCCGCCCGCCGCGCCGCCGCCAACTACACGCTCGCCGTGCCGCAGTTCTACGGCGGTCGGATCCAACTGCTGCTGCCGCTGTGCCTAACCGGCGACAAGCCCGAACTGGCGCTGACCATCCAGCGCGAGGACGGTTTCTACGCCGCGCGCACCTGCCTCACGCTCGACATGGCATACAACAATGCGCGACTAATCTGTCGCCCCGAGACCTCGTGGATAAAGCGGTAAATGGTGGTTAAGCTGCTGTTTTACCTATTGCTTTGGTTGCTTTGGCTTAGCTAGCATCCACGAATTTAAAATCGGGGGCAAAAAGTTCTTGGTAAACCAGGCGCGGCTATGATAGTATCTCTTTTGCCGAAAGGCGACGGGCGATTGGCTCAGGGGTAGAGCATATCCTTCACACGGATGGGGTCACAAGTTCGAATCTTGTATCGCCCACCATCAAAAGCGCAGGTCAGAGGTGTTAAGCCTCTGGCCTTTTTCTATTTGATACCAAGGGTGACACCAAAAGTGACACCAAATTTTCCATTTTTATTAGCATGGGGTCCTATTTTTTATTGATCGCAAACCCTTCATAGTTCCTACATATTGAATATTATTTTCGTTCGTTGACCAACTATAGAGTGACGTCGTCGAACATTTTGAAAATAGTTCACGCGATCTTTCAATGAATTCTTTGCATGATTCATACGCAATTGTGGAGAAAAAGACCACTGGCTCACAGCTCGTACCAGCACATTCACGCCTCGTGACAACCTTTCAACACATCCCATCCATTTTTTGGTCAGCGTTTGGTCAGCTTCCGGTACTTACCCGCATGATGCCCCAGTAGATAATCGTCCACGACCACAACCGCATGGCCTACGGCCGATACCAAGGGAGGTGCAAATGGACGAAATCGTCTGCGCAAACACCGCATTCCGCTATTGGCGCTGCCCACCGCAGGTGCGCGACCTCTACCCGCGCCTACCCAACTCCGAAGAAGGCTGGCGAGCTCTATCCCAAGCCCCATTCGTAACCGACGTCCTCAAGACCCCGATTATCGCTGTTGCTTCGCCAGGTTATTGCAATCACCACTCGGGATTGCGCTCCACTATTCGCTGGGAAGGGACATCGGATGTCAGCACAACAATCGACACTAATTTAGGCTTTAGTGTTACCAATCCGCTTAACACATTATTTACTATGACACGCTTTGTGTCCCAAATAGATCTCGTACTGGCTATGTACGAACTTTGCGGTTGGTTTTCCGTTTTCGAGCTTGCTCCCGCTGCCGAAATGCAGTTAAAAATGGCGGTAGAGGAGAATCGCAATTCCAGCACGCAGGATCTGTTCGAACTTGGAGAAGGCGAAGACGAGGTTCCTTGGAAACGAGTTTACGCCCGCGCAACCGTAAAGGCCACAGATAAAGAAGGCCAAACGAACAAGCGTGAGGATGGAAGAGAGGTTACGAAACTCAAAGGCACTTCTCTTTGGATGAGAAAGCCGCTCATCGAGCTAAGCGATCTACATCGATTCGCCGACAAGGTCAAAAGTCAAATGTGGGGAAAGCAGTTTTATGATGCCGCTCAGCAGGTTATCGGCATTGCTGCGTCTCCGCTCGAGGTCGCGGGGGTACTGCTTCTAAGTCGTTCTCGACGTCTAGGTGGTTCAGGATTCAGATACGTGTACCTCAACGATTTAACCCCTCTATCCGTGGCAGCCCAAAGCATCGCAGGCCAAAAGGTCTGCTACGGCGACATCGTGATCGTAAACCCAATCCTAATGAAGGCAGTTATTATCGAGATCCAAGGTGAGGTCATTCATGGCTCAGGTGCAATACTTGACCACGATGCGGAGCGCATGACTGCGTTGCAGAGCATGGGATTCGATGTATTCCTGGTGACTCACGATATGCTCAACGATTCAAAGCTGCTAGACACCATAGTCAGAAGTGTCTGCGACCGTTTAGGGATTCGCTATAAAGCCAAAACTGAGGCAATGAAGTGCGCCGAGACGAGACTGCGAGCAAATGTTTTGTGCAACTGGTTGGAAATCGGAAATTAGTCGGCGACAAGGCGCTAGAACTACCTAGTTTGCCTGTTAGTGAAATAATGTCATTTCAAAACTATGCCGGATTACGGGGCTGGACCCGGACTGGCCGTCCATACCCTGCATTTCACGGAATACGCAAGCCGTCTACCTGCTGTTTTGATTTTACTGATTACGGCATGCTCGGGGGTTCCCGGCCTGGCCCCGTAAACCGGCATAGTTTTGAAATCGCCGGGTCGGCGGGAGCGCGATTGGCCCCGGTAATGGGCCTGGCGCCGGCAAGACGGCCGTTGGGCGGATGGCGGCCCGCGCCGCGACTGCGAAATTTTCCAAAAATGTCCTTGCATCGCCGTCCGAGTTCCCGTATAGTACTTTTTCGCACGGGGGCGTAGCTCAGCTGGGAGAGCGCTTGACTGGCAGTCAAGAGGTCAGGGGTTCGATCCCCCTCGTCTCCACCCGAGCATTGAATGAGGCTCCAACGCAAGTTGGGGCCTTTTTTCTTATCTAACGATTGAAGCCATGTGTTGGTTGGGTAGCATCTTGGCGACATTCCCATTGTTAATTACGAATATGAATGTTAATAACTTTACGTCTCTGGATGGCAAAGCTAGTTTGCAGCGCTAACAACAAAGAGGCCGGGCGTAATGCCCGGCCTAAAATACTCTGGTGGGCCCTCCGGGATTCGAACCCAGAACCCAGGGATTATGAGTCCCCTGCGCTAACCGTTGCGCCAAGAGCCCTTATGAACGGTGAATGCAATTCTAATAAAGGCATCTAAGGCCTAATTTCTTCGCTTCACGTCGTGAAATACTACCATGCACGAGCAAGTCGCACAACGCAAGATCAAGTCCAATGCTAAACAACAACCAATCTAGGCGCGTCGCAGAAAAGACGTGTTTTAGAAAAAGTTAAGGCCATTAATTCAGGGCTCAAACACATTTAACCGCGAAATCAAGCTGATGCCATTTCAAAACACCGCCAGTTTACTACGACTGATCGGCGACTCCCGAGCACCGCGTGTTCCCCGTTTGCAAAACCGCAGGTAGGGAGCCCGACGGTTGCGTGAAAAGGCGTGCGTGGTCGAACATTCCTGATTCATCGTAGTAAACCGGCATAGTTCTGAGGCGCAGAGGAGGGGCGGTTCGCAATCGGGTCCGATAATGGGACTGGCGGAGCACGGGAAACCCGGTTGAGCGGGCGGGTCGTGTTTCGCCCGTGCCGGCACGGGCGAAAGTTTTTCCAAAATTGCCCTTGCATCGCCGTCGGAGTTCCCGTATAGTACTTCTTCGCACGGGGGCGTAGCTCAGCTGGGAGAGCGCTTGACTGGCAGTCAAGAGGTCAGGGGTTCGATCCCCCTCGTCTCCACCCGAGCATTGAATGAGGCTCCAACGCAAGTTGGGGCCTTTTTTCATATAGGCACACAAGGTCAAAGGCGGCACCATGATCCTCCTGGTCGACAAGATCGAAAAAAGCTTCGGCGCACGCGTCCTCTTTAGCGGCGCGTCCTTCCAGATCAACCCCGGCGAGCGCTTCGCGCTCGTGGGCCCCAACGGCGCCGGCAAAACCACCATGCTCAAAATCATCATGGGCATCGACAGTCCCGACTCCGGCCAGGTCCAGTACGCAAAGGACTGCCAGGTGGGCTACCTAGAGCAGGAAACTAATCTGGAGCACAAGGACACCACCATCCTTGCCGAGGTCATGGCCGCCGCCAAGGAAATCCGCCGCATGGGCGAGCGCGCTAACGAGCTGCAGGCCCAGATCACCGAGCTCTCCGAGCAGGGCAAGGACGTCGACGCACTCCTTAACGAGTACGGCCAGGTCCAGGACCGCTTTGAGCACCTGGGCGGCTACGAGCTCGAGAGCAACGCCCGCAAAATCCTGTCCGGCCTAGGCTTTAAGGTCACCGACTTTGAGCGCCCGTGCTCCGAGTTCTCGGGCGGCTGGCAGATGCGCATCGCGCTCGCCAAGCTCTTCCTGCGCCATCCCGACCTGCTGCTTCTGGACGAGCCCACCAACCACCTGGACCTCGAAAGCGTCCAGTGGCTGCGTGGCTTTATCGCCAACTACGACGGCGCCGTCCTCATCGTCAGCCACGACCGCGCCTTTATGGACGCCTGCGTCGACCACGTCGCCGCGCTCGAAAACCGTCGCGTGACCACTTACACCGGCAACTACAGCAGCTACCTCAAGCAGCGCGAGGACAACCTTGAGCAGATGCGCGCCAAGCGCGCCGCCCAGGAGCGCGACATCGCCCACATGCAGGTCTTCGTCGACAAGTTCCGCTACAAGCCCACCAAGGCCGCCCAGGCCCAGGAGCGCATCCGCAAGATCGAGCAGATCAAAAAGGAGCTTGTCATCCTACCCGAGGGCCACAAGCACATCGACTTTAAGTTCCCCGACCCGCCGCGCTCCGGCGACATGGTCGTGGGCCTGGAGGGCGTCTCCAAGTCCTACGGCAACAAGCACATCTACAGCGACATCGACCTCAAGCTCTACCGCGGCGAGCACGTGGCGCTCGTCGGCCCCAACGGCGCCGGCAAGTCCACGCTCATGAAGATCATCGCCGGACTGGAGCCGCCCACCACCGGCACCCGCGACCTGGGCACCAACGTGGGCGTGGCCTATTACGCCCAGCACGCGCTCGAGGGCATGACCGAGTCCAACACCGTCCTGCAAGAGATCGACACCGTCACGCCCAAGTGGACCGTGCCGCAGCAGCGCAGCCTACTGGGCGCCTTCCTGTTTAGCGACAACGATTCCATCGAAAAGCAGGTGCGCGTCCTTTCCGGCGGTGAAAAGGCGCGCTTGGCCCTGGCTAAGATGCTCGTGGCCCCCGAGGCACTTCTGTGCCTGGACGAGCCCACCAACCACCTAGACATCGACTCGGTGGACATGCTCGAGAACGCCCTGCAAAACTTCCCCGGCACCATCGTGCTGATCAGCCACGACGAGCACCTGGTGCGCGCCGTGGCCAACCGCGTCATCGACATCCGCGACGGACAAGTCACGGTCTACGACGGCGACTACGACTACTACCTCTACAAGCGCGAGGACCTCGCAGCCCGCGCCGCCGCCGAGGCGTCCACGGAGAGCGCGCCGGCCACGACCAAGTCCGCCAAGGCCAGCGCCGCCCAGGCCGACACCCCCGTCGCCGCCCCCAAGCCTGCCGAGGGCAAAAAGACCAAGGAGCAAAAGCGCGCCGAGGCCCAAGCCCGCGCTGCGCTCAACAAAAAGCTCAAGGGCGTGCGTAACCAGCTCAAGAAGATCGAGACGGAGCTCGACAAAAAGCGCGCCCGCTATGACGAGCTTATGGAATTGATGGCGAGCGAAGAGCTTTATGCCGATCAAGACAAGTTCAACGCCGCGCTGGGGGAATATAACGGCCTTAAGCAAGAGCTACCCAAGCTCGAGGACGAATGGCTGGAGCTTTCCACCCAGATCGAAGAGGAGACCGCGCGTGAACTCTCGTAAGGCCGCTGCCGTGGCGATGAGCATCATCGCCATCGCCTGTCGCATCTGCGGCATCTTTATGAGCGCGATGACCGTGCTGCTGTGCTTTAGCGGCCTCACCGCCAAGTTGCAGATTGTGGGCTTCGTCGTCGAGCTTTCGCGCGCATTGCCGAGCGCCATCGCCGGCTACGGCGTCATCACATCGCCCTTTGGCGGCGTGTTCCGCTTGGATTACGCCATCGTGGCCGTCATCCTGTTTGTGGCCGACTACCTGCTCACGCGCGCCTCGCGTCGCGTCCGCTAGGGGAGCGCCATGTCCAGCAGCTACCTCATGAACCTGCTAGCCAGCGCCGTCGCCGTCATCGTGGGCATCGTGATCCACGAGAGCGCACACGCCGCCGCGGCCTGGGCACTCGGCGATAAGACGGCCCGTTCGCGCGGACGCGTCTCACTCAACCCGCTCAACCATATCGACCCGTTTGGCACCATCATCCTGCCGCTGCTCATGCTTGCCGCCGGCGGCCCGGTGTTCGCCTTCGCCAAACCCGTGCCCGTGTACCTCAACAACCTCAAACACCCCAAGCGTGATGAGGTCCTGGTGAGCGCAGCCGGCCCCGCATCGAATATCGCGCTCGCATGCCTGGCCGCAGCCCTCATGCACGCTGCATACGGCAACCTCTACGCCAGCATGTCCTTTGCCGTGGCGACGCAAATCATGAACTTCGGCGCCACCTTTATCGTGGTCAACCTGTCGCTTGCGTTCTTTAACCTCATCCCGATCCCGCCGCTTGACGGCTCGTCGATTATCGTGCCGTTCCTCAAAGGCAAGGCGCTCTCCACCTACTACCAGCTGCAGCGATACGCCATGCCCATACTCATCATTGTGCTGTATCTGCTGCCCATGTGGACTGGCATCGACGTGATCGGCCGCTATTTCGACGTTACCGTGTATCCGTTGGCCGAGTGGCTGCTCAACTTCGCAATCGCCGGCATCTAAGGTAAACTTACAGGTCGACCGTGCAAAACGGTCGCAACATGCACCCAAACCGCGCCGCGAAGGCGCCGTCAAAGGAGGTCGAAGATGTCGTATCGCGTGTCGACGCAGGTCTACAGCGGACCGTTCGACCTGCTGCTGCAGCTGGTAACCCGCCAAAAAGTTGATATCGGCGCCATCTCGATCAGCGAGGTGGCCGAGCAATACCTGGCCGAGACCGAGCGTATCGAGGCGCTGGACCTGGACGTGGCGAGCGACTTTTTGCTGGTCGCGGCAACTCTTTTGGACATTAAGGCAGCCTCGCTGGTACCCCAGGAGGCCCCGCGCAAGACAGGCGACGGTGACGAGGACGACGAAGACCTCGAGGAACTCAGTGCGCTCGACGGCGACGCCCTGCGCGAAGTCCTGATCCAGCGCCTGATTGCCTACAAGCAGTTTAAAGGCGCGGCGGCAGCCCTTGGCGCGCGGATGCAGGCCGAGAGCCGCATGCATCCGCGCGTGGCCGGCCCCGACCCCGAATTCCTTGGCCTTATGCCCGACTACCTGGCCGGCATTACCCTGCGCGGCCTCGCCGTCATCTGCGCCGACCTGGACGGCAAGCGCCAGACTTTCCTGCTGGAAGCCGAGCACGTGGCACCGCATCGCGTGCCGCTCGACCTGACGGTGGCCTCGGTCGATCGCTTTACCATGGCTCACCAAACCTGCACCTTCCGCGAGCTGTTGGACGGCGATGCCACCACCGAACAGCTTGTCGTCACCTTCCTGGCCATGCTCGAGCTCGCCAAGCGCGGCTCGCTTACCCTGAGCCAGGACGAAATCTTTGGAACCATTCAAATCAATCGCGTCGAGGGCGCCGAGGCATACGTGCCCGGCGAGGGCCCCGAGCTCACCGAATAGGAGCGGCAACCATGTCAACCCTTTCCACGCTGGAGGCAAACAGCCTCAAAGGCGCCTTGGAGGCGCTGCTGCTGGTGTCGAGCGACCCCGTGAGTGCGCCCGCGCTGGCAAGTGCACTGGATATCGCCCCGGGCGAGTGCGCATCGCTGCTCGCCGAGCTCAAAGTTGAGTACGAGGAGGCTAACCGCGGTTTTCAGCTGCGCGAGGTCGCCGGTGGTTGGCGCTTGTTTACGCACCCCGCCTACCACGATGTGGTAGAGGCCTATGTGCTGAGCTGGGACACGCAAAAGCTGTCGCAGGCGGCGCTCGAGACCTTGGCCGTTATCGCCTACCACCAGCCAGTCACGCGCGAGGTGGTCAAGGGCATCCGCGGCGTCAACTCCGACGGCGTCATTGCGTCGCTCGTGGACAAGGGCCTGGTGCGCGAGCTCGGCCGCGACCCCGAGCGCGGTCAGGCCATCATCTACGGCACGACCAACGCCTTCTTGGAAAAGTTCGGTCTGCGCTCCACCCGCGACCTGCCCGATCTGGAGCAGTTTGCCCCCGACGAGCAGTCGCGCCGGTTTATCCGCGAGCGCCTGAGCGGTCGTAGCATTCAGTCCACGCTCGAGGAGCAGGCCGATGACCTGGACGAAGAGCGCGAACTGCTCGATACCGATGTTGAAGATGTTGAGGCAGTCGAGGACTTGGAAACCCTGGTCGTCGACGAGACCTCGGAGGATTTACATGACGAGGACTAACGAAGTAGGGGAGACGCGTGCCATGGGCAACGCAGTACCCGCAACCGACGCCCAGCCCGTCTACCCGCATACCATGCGCCTGCAGCGCTTTTTGGCGCGCGCGGGCGTGGCGAGCCGCCGCGGATCGGAGGACCTGATGACCGCCGGCCGCGTGACCGTCAACGGCCAGATCGCGACCGAACTGGGCACCAAGGTCGACGTCGACCACGACCATATCGAGGTCGACGGCATGCCCGTCAAGCTCAACCAGGGCTCCGTGTACCTGATGCTCTACAAGCCGACCGGCTACCTCACCACCATGAGCGATCCGCAGGAGCGCCCTTGCGTGGCCGACCTGGTCCCGCGCGACCGCTTTCCGGGCCTGTTCCCTGTGGGCCGCCTGGACCGCGACACCACGGGCCTTTTGCTCTTTACCACCGACGGCGACCTGTCGCAGGATCTGCTGCACCCCAGCAAGCATGTTTACAAGACCTACCAGGCGCTCGTGGACGGCAACCTGACCGATCGCGACTTAGAACCACTCCGCCGCGGCATCGAGCTCGATGACGGCCTGTGCCAGCCGGCGATCTGCCGCGTCATTAACGCGCGCGAGGCCGAGGCCGTAGCTCCGCAAGGCGTTAAGCCCGGCACCACCGCCGTGGAGGTCATAATCCGCGAGGGTCGTAAAAACCAGGTCAAGCGCATGCTGGGCAAGATTCACCATCCTGTGATCCGCCTGCACCGCTGCAACTTTGCCGGCCTTGAGCTCGAGGGCGTGGCCAAGGGCTCGTGGCGCGAGCTCACCGACCGCGAGGTACAGATCCTCAAGGCCGGTGGCATCCCGCCCAAGCAGGCGAGCGCCAAGCGCAACGGCGGCAAGCCCCAAGGTACGCCCGCCAGCCGCACGCGTCACCACGGCAGCCACGGCTCCGCACCCAAGCGCAACACCTACCGCGAGCGCTACACGGGCTAGGCAACCCGCCGCGCCCCAGCGCCCGCAAACCATACCAGCACGTCAACCATCGAAAGGAAGCATTGCATGATCGTCGCCATCGACGGCCCCGCCGGTTCCGGCAAGTCTACCATCGCCAAGGAGATCGCCCGCCAGCTGGGCTTTAACAAGCTCGACACGGGCGCCATGTATCGCGCCGTCACCTTCGCCGCGCTCGACCGCGGCATCGATCTGGACGACGAGGCGGCCATCGACGCCCTCGCCGAGCAGATCGAGATTCGCTTTACCAACGGCACCGGCGAGGATACGCGTTTGACTATTGACGGCAAGGACGCTTCGGCCGCCATTCGTACCCCGCAGGTCGACGCAAACGTGTCCAAGGTCTCGGCCTACCCGGGCGTGCGCGCCGCCATGCTCATTCACCAGCGCCGCGCCGCCGAGAACCGCGATATCGTGGCCGAGGGTCGCGACATCGGAACCATCGTGTTCCCCAACGCGCAGGTCAAGGTCTTCCTGACCGCCGACCCGCGCGAGCGCGCCCGCCGCCGCGTGCTGCAGCGTCACCAAAACGATGCCCAGCCGCTCACCTCCGAGCAGCTCGAGGCCGAGGTCGACGAGACTCTCGACGCCCTTAAGCAGCGCGACAAGCTTGACAGCAGCCGCGAGGTCGCCCCGCTCGTGCCCGCCGAGGACGCCGTGCACGTCGACTCCACCGCCCATACCATCGACGAGGTCGTCCGCATTATCGAGGACCTCATCAACCAAAGGAGGTAGCCCATGCGCCTGTTTAAGCAGACGCCCGAGGACTATTACAACGCCCCCTATGACGAGTTCCCGGCGCTCATCCGCGGTACCGTCGTCGTAGTCATGGCCATCCTTTGGGCCTTCTCCAAGCTCATGTGGCGCTGGAAGGTCGAGGACGCTGACCTGCTGTTTGAGCGCCAGGAAGGCCGCGGCAGCGTGGTCATCTGCAACCACACCTCGATGGCCGAGCTCTTGGCCGTGGAGACGGCGCTGTTCTTTGGCGGCCGCCGCATTCGTCCCATCTTTAAGTCCGAGTTCGCCAAGAGCAAGATTGTGCGCTGGGCCTTTAGCCGCGTGGGCGGCATCCCCGTAGAACGCGGTACTGCCGATATGAAGTGCCTGCGCGCCGCCCAGCATGCGCTGCAACGCGGCGAGGACGTCCTGATCTTCCCCGAGGGCACGCGCATCCGCTCGCGCGAGATCAAGCCCGAGGTCCACGGCGGTTTTGCGCTCATCGCTCAGATGGGCAAGGCGCCCGTCAACCCACTTGCCATCTGTGGCTGGTCCGACATCACGCCCGCGGGCAAAAAGCTCATGCGTCCCAAGAAGTGCTGGATTCGTGCCGGCAAGGCCATCTCGCTTTCCGACGCACCGGCCGGGCTTAAGCGAACGGAGCGCCTAGCCTGGTTTGAGTCCGAGGCAATGGGCCGAGTCTATAAGATGCGCGACGATCTGTGCGCCGAACATCCGGGCAGGTTCTAGCCATGAGCGAGAACGTGACGAACACCGCCGCGACTGCGTCCGACCAAGCCACCGTGCCTACCATCGAGATCGCCGCCCACGCCGGCACCTGCTACGGCGTGCAGCGTGCGCTCGATATGGCATTGGCGGCCGCCCCGCAGGCGGAGGAGAACGCTCGGGTCCACACCCTGGGTCCGCTCATCCATAACCCCATCGTGGTACGCGAGCTCACCGAGGCAGGCGTCGGTCTGGCCGACACCTTGGACGACGCCACGTCGGGCACTGTGATCATCCGCGCCCACGGCGTGGTGCCGCAGGTCATTGATGCCGCTCGCGAGCGTGGCCTTAACGTCGTTGACGCCACCTGCCCCTACGTGAAGAAGGTCCACGTGGCGGCCGAGCGCCTGGTGCGCGAGGGCTACCGCGTGATCGTCGTGGGCGAGCCGGGCCACCCCGAAGTCGAGGGCATCCTGGGCCACGCCGGCGATGACGCGCAGGTCGTGAGCTGCGCTGCCGATGCGGACGCGCTGTCGCTCAAGGGTAAAGTGGGCTTGGTTGTGCAGACCACCCAGACTGCGCAGAACTTGGCCGAGGTCGTGGCTGCTATCACCCCGCGCGTGCAGGAGCTACGTGTGATCAACACCATCTGCGCTGCCACGAGTGAGCGTCAACGAGCAGCAGCCACACTTGCTAACCGCTGCGACTGCATGGTCGTGGTGGGCGGCAAGAACTCAGGCAACACCCGCCGCCTGGCGCAGATTTGCGCAGACGCCTGCGAGCGCACGTATCACATCGAGGAAGCTTCTGAGCTCCAGGCCGCGTGGTTTACCGAAGCTCACCACATCGGCATCACCGCCGGAGCCTCCACCCCGCAAGAACACATCGAACGCGCCGTCGAGCGCATCAAGGAGCTTTGCCGCTAACCATGGACCAGACCGTACCCGCATACGCCGCCGAGGTGGCCGATTACGGGCGCAGCCGCGACCCCGAGCCGGGTGAGGGCGCGCTCGTAAAGAACGTGCGTCCCGAATCGCCCGCGTGGGATGTGGGTATCGAGCGGGGCATGCGCGTGCTCACGGTCAACGGTGAGCAGCTTACCGACATGATTGTGTGGCTCTGGGAAGCCGACGATGATACCGTCGACCTCGAGGTTTTCGACCCGCGCGACAACAGCGTCACCCCCGTCGAGCTCGACCGCTTCCCGGGAGAGGACTGGGGCCTTGAATTCGATGGTCCCATCTTCGACGGCATGCGCACCTGCGTAAACGCCTGCGTGTTCTGCTTTATGACGATGCTCCCCAAGGGCGGCCGCTCCACGCTCTATATCCGCGACGACGACTATCGCCTAAGCTTTTTGCAAGGCAACTTTGTCACGCTTACGAACCTCACCGACGAGGACGTGCAAAACGTCATCCAGCGCAACATGAGTCCCATGAACGTGTCGGTCCACGCTGTGAGCCCCGACGTCCGCCGTCGTATGATGGGCCGTAACGCCCAGCGAGGCATGGACGTACTCGAGACCATCATGGCCACCGGCATCGAGATTCACGCGCAGATCGTGTTGTGCCCCGGCATGAACGACGGCGAGGAGCTGGAAAAGACCCTGCGCTTTTGCGAGGAGCATGAGCAAATCACAAGCCTGGGCATTGTGCCGCTCGGTTTTACCAAACACCAAAACCGCTTTAGCTGGTCATACAGCGACAAGCCCGAACTGGCGCGCGAGACCATTGCCATGATCCGTCCCTACCAGGATCGTGCCTACGAACGCTTTGGCCGCCACACCTTCCAGATGAGCGACGAGTTCTATCTGGACGCCGGCATCGATCCTCCCGAGGCAGACTTTTACGACGGCTATCCGCAGTACTACGACGGCATCGGCATGATCCGCTCGTATCTGGACGAGACCGACGACGTGTTGACCACCGATGCTGAGCGACTGGCCCGCGTCCGCGAGGCCATCGCCGCCCGCAGCCAGCACCTGCTGTGCCTCTCGGGCGCCAGCGCACGCGACACGGTGGCCCGCTTTGTGGAGTCGCCCAAGGGACTCGCCGGCACTGTCACGGCCATCAAGAACCGCTACTTTGGCGGCAACGTGGACGTGACCGGTCTCATCGTCGCGTGTGACATTCTGGAGCAGCTGCCGCAAGACCTGTCGGGGGTTATGCTCTTTGTGCCTAAGCTCATGTTCAACGCTGACGGCATGACGCTTGACGAGTATCATCGTGACGATTTACTCGCAAGCCTTACCAGTCGCGGCGCCGAGGTTCATGTGGTATCGACCATGCCGCATGAGTTGCTCGATACCCTGGAGCACATCCTTGGCATTGCGCCTGCCGACTCTACTAATTCCGCTGGCCCTACCCATTAAAGGAGAGCAGATGAAACCTATCGTCGCCGTCGTCGGACGCCCCAACGTGGGCAAGTCCACGCTCGTTAACCGCCTGGCCCAGACCTCGGACGCCATCGTCCACGAGTCCCGCGGCGTTACTCGCGACCGCTCGTATCACACGGCCGATTGGAACGGCCGCGAGTTCACCATCGTCGACACGGGCGGTATCGAGCCGCTCAAGAGTGACGACGTCTTTGCCACGTCCATCCGCGACCAGGCCCTCGCCGCCGCCGAGGAAGCCGCCGTCATCCTGTTTGTGGTCGACGGCCGCACCGGCGTCACCGAGGAGGACGAGTCGGTCGCCCGCATGCTCAAGCGCTGCGACAAGCCGGTCTTTCTACTGGTGAACAAGCTCGACAACCCCGATCGCGAAAACGACAGCATCTGGGAGTTCTATTCGCTCGGCGTCGGTGAGCCCACGCCCCTCTCGGCCCTGCATGGCCACGGCACGGGCGACCTGCTCGACGATATCGTGGCCCTGCTTCCGGAGGAAGAGGACGAGGTCGCCGATGAGTTCCCCGACGCCCTGAACGTCGCCATCATCGGCCGCCCCAATGCCGGCAAGTCGTCGCTGTTCAACCGCATCCTGGGCGCCGATCGCTCCATCGTCTCGAACATCGCCGGCACCACGCGCGACGCCATCGACACGGTCGTCGAGCGCAACGGCAAGCACTACCGCATGGTCGACACCGCGGGCATCCGCAAGAAGAGCACCGTGTACGAGAATATCGAGTACTACTCCATGGTCCGCGGCCTGCGCGCCATCGATCGCGCCGACGTGGCGCTGCTCGTCGTCGACGCCTCCGTGGGCGTCACCGAGCAGGACCAGAAGGTCATGGGCTTGGCCATCGAGCGCGGCTGCGCCATCGTCGTGCTGCTCAACAAGTGGGACCTGCTCGACGACGACCGCAAGCGCGAGGCCTGCATGGAGACCGTCGACCGCCGTCTGGGCGTTATGGCTCCCTGGGCCCAGTACCTGCGCATCTCTGCCCTCACTGGCCGCAGCGTCGAGAAGATCTGGGCGATGGTCGACGCCGCCGAGAAGACGCGCTCGCAGAAGATCAGCACCTCGCGCCTCAACACGTTCCTCACCGACCTGCGCGAGTTCGGTCATACCGTGGTGGACGGCAAGCGCCGCCTGCGCATGCACTACGTGACCCAGACGGGCGTCAACCCGCCGACGTTCACGTTCTTCGTCAACCATAGCGACCTGGTCAACGACACCTACCAGCGCTACGTAGAGAACCGCATGCGCTCGACCTTCGACTTTGCCGGCACGCCCATTCGACTCTTCTTTAGGAAGAAGGAGCAAAAGGATGCATAGTCCGATTCTGCTGACCGCCATCTGCGCCGTGGTCTCGTTCTTTATCGGGGCGATTCCGTTTGGTCTGATCTTGGGCCGCGTGTTCAACCACACCGACATTCGCAAGGCGGGCTCCGGCAACATCGGCACCACCAACGCCCTGCGCGTGGCCGGCCCTAAGGTGGCCGCGCTCACGCTGTTGCTCGACTGCCTTAAGGGCGCCATCTGCGTCCTTATCGCCCGTCCGTTCATCGCGAGCGTGGGCTATGGATTTCCGCCGAACATCATGGCGCCCGGAGCCCCCGGCGACTGGATGCTCGGTGTCATTTGCCTGGCAGCCGTGTGGGGACACATCTTCTCGCCTTACCTCAACTTTCGCGGAGGTAAGGGCATCGCGGTTGGCCTGGGCGTGATCCTTGCCTGGTACTGGCCCATTGGCCTGTCGCTGCTGGGCATGTTTATCGTGGCCGTCGCCATCACCAAATATGTGTCGGTGGGCTCGCTTGCCGCCGCCATCGGCCTTCCCATCGCCGCTTGTGCGGTCTTTCCGTACAGCAGCCTAGGTCTCAAGTTTTGCATGGCGATGATCGGCATCACCGTGGTGTGGGCCCATCGCGCGAACATCAAGAAGCTCATGACGGGTAAGGAGTCCAAGCTCTCGTTTACCAAGCGCGTCACCGAGCCCGACGATAAGTAGGAGAGAGTCATGAATGTTGCGCTGATTGGCTCCGGCTCCTGGGGAACCGCCGTCGCCGGCCTTGCCGCCGCGCGAGCCGAGCGCGTGACCATGTGGGCCCATAGTGAGCAGACGGCCACCGGCATCAATGGCGAGCACTGCAACCCCCGGTATCTGGTGGACTACGAGCTGCCCGGCAACGTCGTCGCCACGACGGACCTGGCGCAAGCGCTCGACGCCGCCGACGCCATCATCTTTGCCGTGCCCTCCACGCACTTGCGCGACGTGTGCCATCGGGCAGCACCCTTCATCGCCGCCGATACCCCGGTGCTCTGCCTCACCAAGGGTATTGAGCCCGAATCCGGCCTGCTTATGAGCGAGGTCATCGCCAGTGAGATCGGCAACGAGTCGCGTGTCGCGGCGCTCTCGGGCCCCAACCATGCCGAGGAGATCTGCCGCGGCGGGCTTTCTGCCGCCGTCATCGCCAGCAAAGATCCGCAGGTAGGGGAGACCTTTAAGGACCTGCTCCTATCCACGGCCTTCCGCATCTACCTGTCGCAGGACATGACCGGCGTCGAGGTTTGCGGCGCCATGAAAAACGTCATCGCCATCGTGTGCGGCATTTCCGCCGGTTCTGGTGCGGGCGACAACACGCTTGCCCTTATCATGACGCGCGGCCTGGCCGAGATCAGCCGTCTGGTGCACGCCCGCGGCGGTCAAGCCATGACCTGCATGGGTCTTGCCGGCATGGGTGACCTCATCGCCACCTGTACCTCGGAGCATTCGCGCAACCGCACCTTTGGCTACGAGTTTGCCCACGGCGTGTCGCTCGACGAGTACCAGGCGCGCACGCATATGGTGGTCGAGGGCGCCGTCGCCGCCCGCAGCGTGAGCGAGCTCGCCCGTTCACTGGGCGTAGACATTCCGCTCACCTTTGCCGTGGAGCAAACGCTCTACAACGGTGTTACTTTGGATAGGGCGCTCGAGATTCTTACCGATCGCGTACCCTCCCAAGAGTTCTACGGACTCACCGACTAGCGCAGAAAGGCTTCTACCATGGGTTCCATCAAAATTGCTCCGTCCGTCCTCTCGGCCGACATGGCCAACCTCAAGGGCGAACTCGATAAGATCGCCGGTGCCGACTACGTGCACTTCGACGTCATGGACGGTCACTTTACCGGCAACCTCACCTTTGGCGTTGATATCCTCAAGGCCGTCAAGCGCTCCACCGACGTGCCGGTCGATGCGCACCTCATGGTGTCGAACCCCGACGAGACGGTCGATTGGTACGCAGACGCCGGCGCCGATATGATCACCGTACACTACGAGGCCTCCACGCACCTGCACCGCACGCTCACCCATCTGCAGCAGCGCGGCGTTAAGGCCGGCGTGGTGCTCAACCCCGCCACCCCCGTGTGCGTGCTCGAGAGCATTATCGACGTCGTCGATATGGTGCTGCTCATGAGCGTGAACCCGGGCTTTGGCGGTCAGAGCTTTATCCCGGGCACCATCGCTAAGCTCCACGAGCTCAGGGCCATGTGCGAGCGTCACGGCGTTTCGCCCCTCATCGAGGTCGACGGTGGCATTTCTTCCAAGAACATTGTCGAGGTCGTCAAGGCCGGCGCCAACGTGCTCGTGGCCGGTTCTGCCGTATTTAAGTCCGAAGATCCCGCTGCCGAGGTTGCGCTGCTGCAGAAGCTGGGCAACGAGGCCGCACAGGAGGCATAAACCCTTATGACCGCAGGTCAAAACCGCATACCCGTGAATCTTGACTATGCCGCCTCGACGCCCATGCGCGCCGAGGCGCTCCTTGCGCAGCGCGAGTACGACGACAGCGAGCTTGCCGGCGTCAACCCCAACTCGCTGCATTCGCTCGGCCGCAAGGCTGCCGCGCGTCTGGAGGTTGCACGTCGCGAGATCGCCCGCAGCTTTGGCGCGCGCGTCCGCCCGTCCGAGATTGTACTGACCAACGGCGGCACCGAAGCCAACCAGCTGGCGCTGCTCGGTCTTGCCGAGGGCGCTCGTCAGCGCGATCGCAAGCGCGATCGTGTAATCGTTTCGGCCATCGAGCACGATTCGATTCTGGACAACCTGCCGTTGCTGCGTGCCGCCGGCTTTACCGTCGACCTGGTGCAGCCCTGCCGCATGGGCTACATTGAGCCTGCCACGCTTGTCGAGCTGCTAGGCGACGACGTGGCGCTCGTGAGCATCATGGTTGCCAACAACGAGACCGGCGTGGTGCAGCCCATCCGCGAGCTTGCCGCGGCCACGCATACCGTTGGCGCCCTGTTCCACACCGATGCCATCCAGGGGTATCTGCATATTCCGCTCGATGTCACCGAGCTGGGCGTCGACGCCATGTCCGTCGCAGCCCACAAGATTGGCGGTCCCGTGGCATCTGGCGCACTCTACCTTAAGAGCCGCACGCCGCTGCGCCCGCGCATCTTTGGCGGCGGACAGGAGGCCGGTCGTCGTGCCGGCACGCAAGACCTGCGAACGCAGCTCGCCTTTGCCGCTGCCGCCTCGTCTCTGACGCCCCATGTGGCTCAGGAGCGCGCGAAGCTGCAAGCCCTTTCCGACAAGCTCTACGCCACGCTTACGGCCCACCAGCGCATTCACGCCACCATGGGCGACTACGCACAGGCCGATCGCCTGCCGGGCATGGTGTCGATCTACGTTGATGGCATGGACTCCGAGGAGCTCATCGTCAAGCTCGATGCCGCCGGCTTTGAGGTTTCGGCCGGCTCGGCGTGCTCGAGCGGCAGCATGGACCCGAGCCATGTGCTCAGCGCCATGGGCATTGGTCGCGAGCAGGCACTAGGTGCACTGCGCATTTCCTTTGACGACCGCGTGAATCCGGACGATCTGGACGAGTTTGCCCAGACGCTGCTCTCGATCGTAGGCGCCGCATGATCATCGCGGAACTCGAGCGTGCACTGCTGGCACGCTATCCTAAGACGGACGCCGAACCATGGGACCACGTAGGCTTATCCGTAGGCGACCCCGACGACGAGATCCGTGGCGTAGCCTGCGCGCTCGATGCCACCAGGGACAACGTGCAGCGCACCTTGGAAGCCGGAGCCAACGTGCTGCTGACGCATCATCCCATATACATCAAGGCACCCGAGGCCTTTTGTCCGGCGGATGCCACACGACCCCAGTGCAGTGCGGCCCTCTACGAGGCTGCCCGCTGCGGGGTGAGCATTATCTCGCTCCACACCAACCTGGACCGCTCGCACGAAGCCCATGTCTGCCTGAGCAAGCTGCTGGGTGCCGCACCCGTGAGCTCACTGGAGCACGTGGACGACCCCGAGGCCACCGGCCTGGGCGCACTTGCAACGCTCAACGACCCGTGCACGCTGCGCGATCTTGCCACCCGTGCTGCCACGGCCTTTGGCAGCGACCCGCGTGTGTGGGGCAAAGCTGATCGCCCGTGCCGCACCGTCGCCATTTTGGGCGGCTCCCTGGGCGACTTCGGAGAGCTCGCCATCGCCGCGGGCGCAGATGTTGTCGTGACGGGCGAGGCGGGCTACCACGTGGCACAGGACCTTGCCTTGCGCGGGCTGCCGGTGATCTTGCTCGGCCACGACCGCTCCGAGGAGCCGTTCGTTGATATATTGATGAACTCTGCAGTTGACGCCGGGGTCGACCCCCGTCATGCGATTAAAATACTGAACCCTTGCCAATGGTGGACTGTGACAAAAGGAGAGAACTTATGAGCGCCGGCGCTACGCTACTCAAGCTGCAACAGATCGATTTGGAGCTCGCCCGCAACAAGAGCGAACTTGCCAATATGCCGGAGCTCAAGGAGCTCGCTTCCAAGCGCAAGACCTACGTTAAGCTCAAGGCCGAAATGACCAAGCTCTACGCCCAACGCAAGGACCTGGATATTGAGCTCGACGATCTCAACACCACCGAGATCCAGACCAATAACGCCATCGAGGCCGCTAAGAAGCGCCACGTTGACGGCTCCGACTACCGCGAGGTACAGGACCTGGAAAACGAGCTCGCCACCCTGGCCAAGCGCCTGGACAAGATTGAGCACACCCGCAAGGATGTCGTTGTCGCCCACAAAGAGGCGCTCGACCGCGAGACCCGCGCGCAGGCCATCATCGCCAAGTTCGAGGAGGGCGTGAAGGCCGATACCAAGGCCGCCCGCGCCAAGGCTGCCGACCTGCAGGCTCAGATCGAAGCCGCCACTAAGGAGCGCACCGCTCTTGCCGCCACGCTGCCGGCCAACGTGCTCACCGACTACGAGCGTCTGCTCAAGCAGTTCCGCGGCTTGGCCGTCGAGACCATCCAGGGCAACATCCCCACGGTCTGCCACACCGCGCTGCAGGCATCGTCCATGAGCGACCTCAACCACGACGGTAGCGAGATTACGCACTGTCCGTACTGCCACCGCCTCCTGGTGCTCCCGAGCAAGGAAGCCTAGCGATGACGGCGGCATCCAACAATTCAATGCAACTTGAGGGAAAAACGATCCTGCTGGGCATTACCGGCGGGATCGCCGCCTATAAGTCGTGCAATATCGTGCGCCTGCTGCAAAAGCGCGGCGCACGTGTCAAAGTCGTTATGAGCGAGCATGCCACGGAGTTCGTGGGCCCGCTCACGTTCCGCGCGCTCACCAATGAGCCGGTCGCGGTTGGGCTATTCGACGACCCGTCTGACCCCATCCACCATATCTCGCTTGCGCAGGAGCCCGATCTGGTGGTCGTGGCGCCCGCGACGGCCAATATCATCGCCAAGATGGCCAACGGCATCGCCGACGACCTCATCTCCACCACGCTGCTTGCCACGCCGCGCCCCATCGTGATCGCGCCGGCCATGAACAATGGCATGTGGAAGGCGCCGGCAACCCAGGCCAATATGGCCACGCTGCGCGACCGCGGGGTGCACGTGGTTGGGCCCGGTAGTGGCTACCTTGCTTGCGGCGACGTGGACACGGGGCGCATGAGCGAGCCCGAGGACATCGTCGAAGCCATCTGCGAGGTGCTCAATCCCGTGCCGCAAGACCTGGCGGGCAAGCGCATCGTCATCACTGCCGGTCCTACGCACGAACCGATCGACCCCGTGCGTTTTATTGGAAACCGATCGTCGGGCAAGATGGGCATCGCCCTGGCGGGGAAGGCCGCTCGCCGCGGTGCCGAGGTCACGCTCGTGCTGGGACCGACATCGCTCGATGTTCCCCGCGGCGTGGCGTGCGTAAGCGTGCAGACCGCCGCAGAGATGCTGCAGGCGGCGCTGAGCGCCTTCCAGACGGCCGACGCTGCCATTTGCGCCGCCGCCGTCGCCGACTACACGCCGGCGGCCCCGGCGGACCATAAGCTCAAAAAGGCCAACGAGCGCCTGGATCGAATCGAGCTCGTCGAGACCGTTGACATCTTGGCCGAACTCTCACGCCAAAAGGGCGATCGCCTCGTAATCGGATTTGCTGCCGAGACCGATAACGTCGTCAAGTACGCCGAGCGCAAATTGGCACGCAAAGGCTGCGATGCCATTATCGCCAACGATGTCTCACGCGCCGATTCGGGCTTTGGAACCGATACCAACAAGGCCTGGATTGTGAGCACAACGGGTACGAAAGAACTTCCCGTTCTAACAAAACCCCAGCTCGCAGATACAATTTTGGACTTGCTTCAAAATTTATAAAAAAGTTCTTGCACAAGTCTAAAGTTTCGGGTTAATATACTCCCTGTTGCGAGCGAGAGCAGAGCAACAAACAAAAGCTTCGGGACGTGGCGCAGCTTGGTAGCGCACTTGACTGGGGGTCAAGGGGTCGCTGGTTCGAATCCAGTCGTCCCGACCAGAAGTTTGCAGGTCAGGCATCTAGTGCCTGACCTTTTTTGTTTTAAGCAATTGCTTAATTTTGATTAAGCAACGGGGTGCCAAAAATCTACCTGAGCGATAATCGCCTTTTGCGGTTACTTGCGCGTTTTGCACACGCTTGAGCCGATTTATTAACGCGATATGAATCTACATACGCGTAGTTGGTATACAGCCGAGTACAGGCTGTATTTATCGCGGCGATTTACACAGATATAGCGACTGTAACGGACAAGCGTGTCGCTGTATTTATTCCAGTAGTTCACTTGACCGGTGGGCAAGTGGGCGATTGCAACGATATGCCAAACGGTATGGGCTCTATACGAGGACGCCGCAGAGGTAATGGCGGGGGAGTGCGGCAAGCGCTCTGAGAGCTGCTGTATGACCCCATTTCTCCTTAACTCGATAATTTGCGTTTCAAGCCACGAATCGG
The DNA here is from genome assembly GCA_019414245.1 of Collinsella sp. Taxonomy (GTDB): domain Bacteria; phylum Actinomycetota; class Coriobacteriia; order Coriobacteriales; family Coriobacteriaceae; genus Collinsella. The sequence continues at coordinate 112,379 of DXMK01000017.1, forward strand.
TCGAGCAATTGCCAAAAGTAAGGCCCATGCAGGATTGCACGGGCCTTACATCAGATCAAATTTGAGCTAGAAGCACCAAACGGGGCAGACGCAACACCATCTCGTCGCGGCCTCGGCGAGCGACATATCGCAGTCGAGGTAGACATCGAGGAAATCGTCAGGCCCCGCACAGGGGGACCGCGATGGTGGCCACCGCGCCGCCCGAGGGG
>DXMK01000018.1 GCA_019414245.1 Collinsella sp.
TGGCCACCATGGTCGTGGGCATCATCGGCGCGTTCTTCGGCGTGCTGGCGTAAGGGCCCGGCTGCATAGATTTTCGTTGCAACCTGGAAAGGGGATGGAGCAGGCCTATGCCCTCCATCCCCTTTTTGTATAGAAGGAGTTCGTATGTTCGCGAAGGATCGCGAAGCAATGCGCCTGACGCCGGCAGAGGTCAGGCTGATTCTTATTGAGTCCCTGCAGTGGTGCGCCAACAACGCGGTCTACTTTTTGGGGCTTATCGGTGCGGCCACGTATGATCTGGCTGGCACGGCCTTTTTGGTTGCCGCCATTACGCTCGTGCGCAATCTTATGACGTCGGTGGGCAATATGGTGTCGGGCTCGGTCATCGATCGCTTTGGACCGCGCCGGACGTCGTTTGTGACGTGCGTGATTACGGCAGTGCTATCGCTTGGCGTGGGGTTGGCGCCGTTGTCTGTCCCCGGGCTTGTGTTTGCCGCGTGCGTCTTGGGACTTGCGGGCGGCTTTATCAACACCTGCACGCATGCGTTTCCGGGATACCTGGAGTCGACCACCGAGGGCCGTACCCGCGTGAACGGCCTCATGGTGTTCTACAGCAATATCGCCTATACCGCTGGCCCGCTGCTCGGCGGTGCCATCGTGAGCTGTTTTGCCACGCAATCGGTCTATCTGCTCATGGCAGGCATGATGGGTGTGGCGGCCGTGCTCTCCTTGGGCTGTCACGAGTGTGTTGCTCCCGCAAAAGGGGAGAAGCCGAAGGGCGGTATTTTGGGCGGCATGGCCGAGGGTGCGCGACTTACGTTTCGCGACCACGACCTGCGCCTCATCTTTATCTCGGGCTTTTTGGGTTTCTTTGCGTTTGGCGCGTTCGATTCGCTGGAGTCGTTGTTCTATCGCGATGTGCTCAACGTGGATATCGTCTGGCTGGGCTGGCTGTCCTCGGTCGTGGGCCTCACTTCCTCGGTGGGCGCGTTCATCCTGACCAAGCTTTCTGCCCGCCATGTCAACCTGCGATTGCTGCTCGGCGCGCTCATGGCCGTGGGCATTGGGTCCATGGTGTACGTGGGCACCGATATGCTGGGGGTCGCGATTATCGGTCAGGCGATTAACGGTCTGGCCTGGGGATTCCTGGAACCGCTGCAGATGATCTTGATTCAGGAGCGCGCCGACATCAAATACCTGGGGCGCATTACCGGCTTTGTGCGTTTTGGCCTGATGAGCGCCGGCGTGCTGCCGCTGCTGGCGGCTCCGTTTTTGGCGGAGGCTTTGGGCGTTCAGGCGGTGCTGTTTGGGGCATCGACCATTATTGCGCTGGTAGGAACGCTGTTCTTTGTCACACAAGGGAGGCGCCAGAGGAGTTAGCTATACATTCAATTCTAATTTAATACCACTCATCAGAGAATTTCGACCGTTCACCGAGGATTGGAGCAGATTGATAAGTGGTATTAAAAACACATTAGGTGTATGTCTATAATTGGTATCGAAAAGAAACGCGATGTATAGAGTTGCGTGCAGGACAGAAAGGAAAAGCCATGAAGGAAACCGAGAAGATCGAGATCATGCACTTTAGCCAGGAGGGCTACGTCGAGGACGGCAAGAACGTCTACGAGGCCGGCAAGAAGATGACCGCGCTCGCCGACAAGGTCGCCGACGAGGGCTACGACGCCGTGTTCCTGATGGGCGTCGGCGGCACCTGGGACGAGCTCATGCAGCTCGAGTACCTCATGAACAAGTTCGGCGACCGCGACCTCGAGGTCTACCTGATCCACGCCGCCGAGTGGAACGTCATGGGCCACAAGCGCATGACCGAGAAGTCCGTCGTGCTCACCGCCTCCGAGTCCGGCACCACCCCCGAGGTCCTCGAGGCCGTCAAGAAGATGAAGGGCATGGGCGTGCGCGTCTACGCCATGACCAAGCCCGAGGGCCCCATCGGCCAGGCTGTCGGCGCCGAGAACTGCGTCGCCATGGCTTCTGACCATGGTTCGGGCGGCTGCGAGAAGGGCTACTACCTCGCCGACTGCTTCGGCCTGCGCCTGCTCAACCGCCGCGGCTGCTTCCCCAAGTTCGATCTGTTTATCGAGCAGACCAAGGACATCTGGAAGGACATGCTCGATATCCGCAAGCGCTTCGAGCCGCGCGCCGAGGAGCTCGCCAAGAAGTACGCCCTGGCCCCCTACACCATGTTCATCGGCTCCGGTGCCCTGTGGGGCGAGACGATCCTGTTCTCGATGTGCATCCTGGAGGAGATGCAGTGGAAGCGCACCCGCTACATCACCTCGGCCGACTTCTTCCACGGCACCCTCGAGCTCGTGGAGCCCGGCGTCCCCGTGTTCCTGTTCATGGGCGAGGACGAGAACCGCAAGCTCGACGAGCGCGTCCGCGCCTTCCTGACCCGCGGTGTGACCGGCGACACCGACATCAACATCATCGACACCGCCGAGTTCGCGATCCCCGGCCTTGACGACGAGTTCCGCGTCATCGTCTCCCCGTGGATCCTCTCCTCGCTGATCACCGATCGCCTTGCCGCTTACTACGAGACGGTCACCAAGCACAACCTCAACTACCGTCGCTACTATCACCAGTTCGACTACTAAGAGCAAATAACGTTTGTGTAATCGGGCCTCGCTCCTATATGGAACGGGGCCTCGCTTGGGTTGGAGAGTAATTATGAGCTATCCCCAGCTTGCCGTCATGAATATCAGCCATCGTTATTTTGACCTTGAGGAGTTCTTTTCTTCGGCGTCGGCTTCGGGCTACACGTGTTGCGAGCTTTGGACCGGGGCGATGCATCTGTATGTCGATTGCCATGGATACGATTCGCTCGAACGGGTACGGGAGCTGTCGCAGCGGTATGGGGTTCGGATTGTGGGGCTTTGTCCCGAACAGAACAACCCCAAGCCGTGGAATATCGCGGCGCGCGGGAATGAGGCGCGTGCCCGCACGCTCGCGTACTTTAAGAACGTTGTAGATATCGCGGCGGAACTTGGAGCCGAGCAGGTCATGGTCTCGAGCGGCTGGGCATTTTTGAACGAGCCGATCGAGGACGCGTGGGGTCGCAGCGCCTCGATGCTGCGTGCGATTGCCGAGCATGCGGGAGAGCGCGGCGTGCGACTGGTGCTCGAGGCCCTACAGCCGGTTGAGTCGATGATCGTGAACTCGGCGGCCGACACGAAGCGCATGATTGAGGCAGTTGATCATCCGGCACTTAAGGCGTGTCTGGATTTGGGCGCTATGGCGGTGGCAGGGGATACCATCGACGATTATTTCGATCTGCTTGGCGATGATGTCGCCCACGTGCATTTTGTCGATGTTGCGGCAGATGGCACGACGCATCTTGCCTGGGGTGACGGCGACCGCGATATGCGCGCCGACCTGGATAGGCTGGTGGCGCGCGGCTATCGCGGAGTTGTTTCGGCCGAGACCTATGACTGGCGCTATTTTGCCGACCCCGCAGCTGCCGATGCGCAGGTAATGGCAGAGTATCGTCGTGCGATTGGCGTCTAGGTGGGGTTGGGTTGCGACAATCCGCTCCTATGTTTCCAAATGAATACGGTGTGAGCCGAGGAGGACGATTCTCCCCGCAAACACTCTAGTATGCTAAAGTACCCAGAAGACCGGCGAAGCTATGCCGGTCTTCTGCTCTATATGAAACACAGCATGAGGAGGCTCACCAGATGACGGCCACACCGTGGGGATTCCGGGACATATTGCCCGAGGAGGCTCAGGCGCGCGAGGAGATCGCATATACGGTGAAGGGCCGCCTCAGGGAGCATCATTACCTTCCGGTCGAGACGCCGCTGCTCGAGGACAAGGGTTCACTCGAGGAAGGCGGCCGCATCGCGGATACTCCGTTCAAGCTTTTTGACGACGACGGCCGCTTGTTGGTGGTCCGTCCCGACAACACGCTGCCGATCGTACGCCTGGTTTCGACCCGCATGCGCGCTGCCGACCTGCCCCTGCGCCTTCGCTACGAGGCGCCGGTGGTTCGTGAGTGTCAGCGAAATGCCGGTGGTTCGCGCCAGTTTACACAGTTGGGCTTTGAGCTTATCGGCGCGGGCGATACCGCGGGCGATGTCGAGATCGTCTCGCTGGTGGCCGAGGCTGTGCGCAAGCTGGCACTTCCCGATGCGCGCATTATCGCGGGCAGCGTGCGTCCGTTTAAGGAGCTGCTCGCGGCGTGCGAGGATCGCGAGCTGGCCGCCGAGGCCCTGCGCTGTGTGCACGCCAACGACTTTGTGGGGCTCGATGCCCGCGTGACGGCAAGCGCCGAGTCCGATGCCGTCAAGGCCGCCATTAGCGAGCTGCCGCGCCTACACGGCGGAGCCGAGGTGCTTGACCGCGTGGACGCGCTGCTGGAGACCGCCGGTATCGTCGCGCCGCTGACGCGCGAGCTGCGTGCCCTGGTCGAGGGCCTGGCTCCCGAGGACGCCCAGGTGCTGTCCTTCGACTTCTCCATCATGAACTCGTTTGATTACTATACGGGCCTGGTCTTTAAGGCCTATGCCGGCGGCCTGCCCGATCCGGTCGGTTCGGGCGGACGCTACGACTCCATCTTTACCGGTGCATTTGGCGACGGCATCGAGGTGCCGGCGGCGGGCTTCGCCTTTTCGCTCGAGCGCCTGGAGGCCGCGCGCACCTCGGCCGAGGATGCCGCTTCCGATGGCGACCACGCCGCGGGCCGTGGTGCCGAGGGCCCGCTGCGCATCGCCGTGCCCAAGGGCTCGCTTAAGGCCGACACGCTCGATGTGCTCGAGGCCGCGGGCTTGGACGTCTCTGAGCTGCGCGATCCCGGCCGTCACCTGATCGTGCGTGGTCGCGACACACGTGCCGGCGAGGGCACGGTCGGCGATATCGAATTTGTCATCGTGCGTCCCAGCGACGCGCCCGCTTTTGTGGGCTGCGGCGGTGCCGACTGTGGCATCTGCGGCTGGGACTCGCTTATCGAGGCAGACCTCAACCTGCTGCAGCTGGTCGATCTGGGCTACGGCCTGTGCACCTTTATCGAGGCGGAGCCCGCGTGGCGCGCCGGCCAGGCCGAGCGCAACTATGCCCGCCGTGGGTCGCTTCGCGTGGCCACCAAGTATCCGCGCATCGCGAGTGCCTGGTATGCCGAGCGCGGCGTGAACGCCGACATCGTCTCGCTGCACGGCAACATCGAGCTGGGCCCCATTGTCGGCATGACCGATCGCATCGTGGATATTACCGCCACGGGCGCCACACTGCGCGATAACGACCTGGTCATCACCGGCCGCATCATGGACTGCACGGCCCGCTTCTTCGTCAACCCGGGTGCCGCTCGCTTGGATCAGCGCGTGCGCAATCTGGCCGATCGCCTGGCCGCGGCTGTTAAGGACAAGCATTTTGAGCCCGTTGCGGGCTCGGCACAATAGCGCGAGCACGCACGGGCGCCCCAACGTCCGGGCTGCGGGCCGACTGGCGCCGCCGCCCGGTCTCTCGTTTTTCGAACACAACCTCGACCGATAGGGGATACCGAAATGAAGACCATCAAGCTTGCTCCCGGTGAGCGCCTCGTTACCAACCAGCTCAACCGCAAGGGCGTGCTGCCGCAAAACATCATCGACGCCGCCCGCGATATCGTGGCCAACGTGCGTGCCAACGGCGATGCCGCGGTGCGTGATTACTGTCAGCGTTTTGACGGTGTTGAGCTGCAGGGCTTCCGCCTGCCTCAGGAACAGATCGATGCCGCGCTCGAAGGCCTCGATCCCGCTTTTGTCGTGGCGCTCGAAAAGGCTGCACGCCAGATTCGTGAGTTCCACCAGCGCGAGGTCGAGCAGAGCTGGTTTACCACACGCCCGGACGGCACGATGCTCGGCGTTAAGGTGACCTCGCTCGCGGCGGCCGGCATCTATGTGCCGGGCGGCCGCGCGCAGTATCCCTCCACGGTGCTCATGAATGCCATTCCCGCCAAGGTGGCCGGCGTCAAGCGCGTGGTTATGGTGACCCCGCCGCAAAAGGATGGACTGATTAGCCCGTATACGCTCGCGGCCGCTAAACTCGGCGGCGTGGACGAAATCTATATGGTGGGCGGCGCTCAGGCCGTGGCCGCGCTGGCGTACGGTACCGAGACAATTCCGCGTGTCGATAAAATCACCGGCCCGGGCAACGCCTTTGTCGCCGCTGCCAAGCAGATTGTCTCGGGCGATGTGGGCATCGACATGGTCGCCGGTCCCTCCGAGGTCTGCGTGCTGGCCGATGCCACGGCCAAGCCCATGGTAGTCGCGGCCGACCTGATGGCCCAGGCCGAGCACGATCCGCTGGCGGCTTGCTATCTGGTGACCTGCGACGAGCAGTTTGCGCGCGAGGTCGAGGCGGGCATCGACATCCTGGTGGCGCAGTCGCCGCGCGCCGAGATCACACGCGCTTCGCTCGATAACGAAGGCACCATCGTGGTGGCCGCCGACATGGCTGCCGCCGTCGAGGCCGTGAACACCGTGGCGCCCGAGCACCTTGAGCTGCACTGCAAGGACGCGATGGGCCTGCTCGGCGGCATTCGCAACGCCGGCGCCATCTTTGTGGGCGCTTGGAGCTCCGAGCCGCTCGGCGATTATGTTGCCGGCCCCAACCACACGCTGCCGACCGGCGGCACGGCCATGTTCTCCAACCCGCTTTCGGTCGAAGAGTTCGTTAAGCGCTCGAGTGTCATTTGCTATACGCCCGAGGGCCTACTCTCGGACGCTCCCGCTACGCAGCGTTTGGCCGAGGCCGAGGGCCTGTGGGCGCACGCGCTTTCGGCCGCACTGCGTCGCCGCGTGTTGGAGCAGGGCGAGGATGCCGTGAGCGCCGAGTCGCTCGCCGCGGCCGACTTGACCAAGGTTGCCTGGCCGGGCGACGCCGTGGCGACGGTTGCCGAGGGCGTTGACCTGGCGGCTGCGGGCGCAGATGGCGTTGGCCCGACCGGCAAGGAGGCCTAATATGGCCGAACTCACGCCGCGCATGAAGGAGCTCGTCCAGCCCTATCTGGCAGGCATCGAGCCCTACGATCCCAACTTTACGCCCACGCGCATCAACCTTTCGGCAAACGAGAACACCTACCCCGTGCCGGCCGGCGTGCGCGAGGCGATCGATGCGGCCCTGGCTGCCACGCCGCTCAACCGTTATCCCGATCCCATGTCGAACGACCTGCGCGACGAGCTCGCCGCTTGGCATGGCGTGACGCGCGAGAGCATCTGCGTGGGAAACGGCGGCGACGAGCTGCTCTATAACTACCTGCTGGCGTTTGGCGGCGCGGGGAGGACCCTGCTCAACTGCCCGCCGTGCTTTAGCGAGTATGCGTTCTTTGCGTCGCTGTGCCAGACCGAGGTGCGCGACGTGTGGCGCGACCCGGCGACCTTTGAGCTCGACCAGGCAGCCGTGCTTGCGGCGGCACCCGAGTGCAACCTGGCCATCGTGACCTCGCCCAATAACCCCACGGGCGACGTGGCACCGCTCGACTTTGTCGCGGCGCTGTGCGATGCGTGCCCCGGCATGGTCATGGTCGACGAGGCCTACGTTGAGTTTGCCGACGATTCGTTTGGAGCGGCCACCACGGCGCAGGGGCTTATCGCCGAGCATCCCAACCTGGTGATTCTGCATACGTTGTCCAAGGCGTTTGGCGCTGCCGGTACGCGTCTGGGTTACGTGATCGCGGCACCCGAGGTCGTCGACGTGTTCGCGGCGATTCGCCAGATCTATTCGGTCAATGTGCTGAGCCAGGCGGCGGCGCTTGCCTGCGTGCGTGCCCGCGATGCGTACGCGCCCGTGGTGGCACAGGTCGCATCCGAGCGCGAGCGCGAGCTGTGCGCCCTGCGCGCAATGGCTGCCGAGGGCCTGCCCGTGGAGGTATGGCCGAGCGCGGCAAACTTTGTGCTCGTGCGCACGCCGCATGCCACGCGCGTGCGCGAGCGTCTGCGCGACGAGTATTCAATTTTGATGCGCGACTTTAGCTACGCGCCGGGGCTCGCGGACTGCCTGCGCATTACCGTGGGTACCCCGCAAGAAAACGACGAGGTGCTGGCCGCGTTTGCCGCGCTGGTGAAGGAGGAGATGTAGATGGACCGCTATGCCGAGGTAACCCGCAAGACGGGCGAGACCGACATTGTCGTAAAGCTCGACCTGGACGGATCTGGCGTGTGCGATATCTCGACCGGCGTGCCGTTTTTCGACCACATGCTCAACGCTTTTGGCCGCCATGGCCTGTTCGATCTGACGGTGCGCGCGGTGGGCGACGTGGAAGTCGATGCGCACCACACCGTCGAGGACACGGGCATTGTGCTGGGCGAGGCGTTCTGCCAGGCGCTGGGCGACAAGGCGGGTATTACGCGCTTTGCCGACGCGGCGATTGCCATGGACGAGACGCTCGTGATGGCCGCCGTGGACATTTCGGGTCGCGGCCAGGCCTATTGCGAGCTGCCCGTGCCGACCGAGCGCGTGGGTAGCTTTGATACTGAGCTAGCCGTCGAGTTCTTCTATGCCTTCGCGCGTGACGCCAAGCTCACGCTGCACGTGCGCGAACTGGCGGGCGGTAACTCGCATCACATTATCGAGGCCGCCTTTAAGGCCGTGGGCCGCACGATGCGCCACGCCTGCGAGCTCGATCCCCGCGTGCAGGGCATCCCCAGCACCAAGGGCTCACTGTAACCGTCACAAGGGTAAAACCACCACGAAGGTGCCTGTCCCCTTTGTGGTGGTTTTGGACGAAGAGATTAGGGAGGGTCGCGTGGACGAACCGGAGATCGTGGTGGTCGACTACCACAAGGGCAACTTGTCGAGCGTCGTGCGCGGGCTTGCGCGCGCCGGTGCCGCCGCTTGCACGTCGGACGATTCGGAGCAGATCCGCAACGCCGACGGCCTGGTCATCCCGGGCGTGGGTGCGTTCTACGACGCGATTGCCTTTATGCGCGAGAGCGGCGAGGCGGACGCGGTGATCGACGCCGTTGCTGCCGGAACTCCGCTGCTCGGCATCTGCCTGGGCCTTCAGCTGTTTTTTGAGCGCGGCGACGAGGGCGTGCCGGCGGACGAGGGTGCGGACGCGGACGACGATGCCTCCGAGCAGGCCGGTGGCCCCTGGGTCGATGGCCTGGGCATCATGCGCGGCTCGTGCACGCGCCTGGAGTCAAGCCGTCTGAAGGTGCCGCACGTGGGCTGGGACCAGGTGCACATGACGCCCACCGGTGCGGCCGACCCGCTGCTCGCCGGTTTTGCCGAGGGCGCCAACATGTACTTCACCCACAGCTACGCGGTGACCGACGACGCCGATGCCGCTGATGTTTTGGCGCGCACGCACTATACGCGGAGCTTCCCATGCATTGTGCACCACGGCAACGTGTGGGGCTGCCAGTTCCATCCCGAGAAATCCTCTGCGCTGGGTCAGCGCATCCTTAAGAACTTCGTCAACATCGTCGAGGAGGTTGGCCGATGATCCTGTTTCCCGCAATCGATCTGATCGGCGGCAAGGTCGTGCGCCTGGAGCGCGGCGACCGCAGCCGCTGCAAGGTATATTCCGACGACCCCATGGCCGTTGCCCGCTCGTTTGCCGAGCAGGGCGCGAGCTGGGTACACGTCGTCGACCTGTCCGCCGCCTTTGGCGAGGACGAGGACGCGTGCGCTGCCAACTCGGCGGCGATTAAGGCTATCTGCGGCGTCGACGGCCTGTCCGTGGACGTGGGCGGCGGCGTCCGCTCGCTCGCGCGCATCGACGAGCTGGCTGGCTTCGGGGCACGCCGTATCGCACTGGGTACCGTACTGGTGACCGAGCCGGGTTTTGCCGAGGTGGCGGCGCAGGGCTTTGGCGAGCTGCTGGTAGCGGATATCGCCGCGCGCGATGGCCAGGTCAAGGTGAACGGTTGGCGCGACGGCGCGGGCGTGGCGCTCGACGATGCTGTGGCGCAGCTTTCTGAGCTGGGCTTTAAGCATCTGGTGTATACCGATATCGCGCGCGATGGCATGCAGACGGGCATCGACGTGGCGGCGTATCGCCATGTTGCCGAGGTCGCGGGTTTTCCCGTCGTCGCCTCGGGCGGCATCTCGACGCTCGACGATATTCGCGCGCTTGCCGCGGTGGGCGAGGGCGCGATTGAAGGCGCCATTACCGGCCGTGCGCTCTACGAGGGCAACTTTACGCTGGTACAGGCGCTGGCCGCCGCCCGAGGGGAGGAGTAGCCCATGCTTACCAAGCGCGTGATTCCCTGCCTAGACGTCAAGGACGGCCACGTGGTCAAGGGCGTCAACTTTGTGAGCCTGCGCGATGCGGGCGATCCGGTGGAGCTTGCCCGCGCTTACGATCGCGAGGGTGCGGACGAGGTCGTGTTCCTGGACATCACCGCCACGAGCGACAACCGTGCGACGACCATCGAGATGGCAGCGCATGCGGCCGAGGAGCTGGCCATTCCCTACACCGTGGGCGGTGGCTTTCGCGATCTTGCGGGCATGCGAACCATGGTGGCGGCCGGTGCCGACAAGGTGTCGCTTAACTCTGCCGCCGTGCGCAATCCGTCGTTGATCAGTCAGGCCGCCGCGGCGTTTGGCAGCCAGGCCGTGGTCGTGGCGATCGATGCCAAACGCGTGGGCCTGCCCGGCGAGCCGGACGCCGACAAGTGGGAGGTCTTCACGGCGGGCGGCCGCAACGCCACCGGTATCGACGCGGTGGCGTGGGCCGAGGAGGCAGCTCGTCGCGGCGCCGGCGAGATTCTGCTGACCAGTATGGACCGCGACGGCACCAAGGTCGGCTTTGACCTGGCACTCACCCGCGCCGTGGCGCGCGCAGTGCCGATTCCCGTCATCGCGAGCGGCGGCGTGGGCACGCTCGAACATTTCGCCGAGGGTGTGATCGAGGGCGAGGCCGACGCCGTACTGGCGGCCAGCGTCTTTCACTTTGGAACCTTCAGCATTCGCCAGGTGAAGGAGTATATGGCCAGCCAAGGCATCCCTGTGAGGCTGGACTTCTAGTGCTGCGGCTTGCCCAGGCACCGCATCTTGCCGCTCAAACCGTCGCTCGCGTACCAAAGTACGCGTCGCTCCTCTTTCGCGGCAACCTGCGGCACCTGGACAACCCTCGCCGACCTGCGAAGTTTGAATTTGGGGAGAGAAATGGAAGAGATAACCGATCCTTCAAAACTTACGTACGACGCCCGCGGGCTGATTCCTTGTGTGGTTCAACAGTATGACACCGGCGAGGTGCTTATGGTTGCTTGGATGAACGAGGAATCGGTGGGGCTTACGCTCAAGACCGGGACCACGTGGTTTTGGAGTCGCAGCCGTCAGGAGCTCTGGAACAAGGGCGCGACGAGTGGCAACATGCAGGAGGTCAAGGAGCTCTGGGCCGACTGCGATAACGATACGCTGCTGGTCAAGGTCGACTCGCCGGGTCCGGCCTGCCACACCGGCAACCGTACCTGCTTCTTTAAGCGCGTAAAGGGGGGAACACGATGAAGGTCGTGACGCCGTTCGAAGTCGCTGACTGCAACGCCGAGCTCCTCCGCGCGGGCGTGCCGTGCCGCGTGCACCTGACCGATGCCTGCGGGGCGCAGTCGCTTTGGCTCGAGGCCGAGAAGGAAAGGCTCGACGAGGCCCATGCCGTCATCGTTGAGTTCTTTGAGAAAAAGGGCGCAAAGCCTCGGTTCGATGAGACCGGTAATTACTTTACGCTGCAGTAACGAGAGGAAATAACCATGGGAGTCAGAACAGCTAACGTGCAGCCGGGAAACATCGGCGAGACGCTGACGGGACTGGCCGAGGTGATTCACGACCGTCGCGATGCATCGCCGCAGGAGAGTTATACCGCTCGCCTGCTGACCGATGTCGAGGACGAGCTGCTCAAGAAGCTTGCCGAGGAGGCAAGCGAGGTGATCATGGCCTGCAAGGATAACGACCACGATCACATCCGCTACGAGGCCGGCGACCTGGTCTACCACCTGCTCGTGACACTCGAGCGTTACGGCATCACCCTCGACGAGCTGGCCGGCGAACTCAACGCCCGCCGCCACTAGTCGTTAAAGAACATCCCTAACGACTAGTCTTAGGCGAGGGGTGTGGGCTCCCATTCGCCGGTGAAGCGGGGAATGTCGAAAGTCCGGTAACCGCAGTCGTAGGCGTGGGCCTGGGCCTCGCGGATGTTCCAGCAGATGTCGCAGGCGCGGTGTGCGTCCGAGCCAAAAGTAATCGGCACCTCGGCGTGGGCGAAGCGACGCAAAAGGCCGGTCGCGGGGTAGTAATCGTCGAGGCCCTTGCGCGGCGCGGCGGTCGAGACCTCGACACGGCGACCAGTGTCGTGAGCGCACTCGGCCATCTGCCCCCAAAACGGAGCGGGGTCAAAGTCGGGCGCAAAGCCTTCCTTCGAAAAGCGCATGACCAGGTCGGGGTGGGCCATCACGTCAAAGTTGAGTGAGCTTTCGCAGGCGCGGCACCAGTCGTCGACGTAGCGCCCCCATACGCCGCGCACGCCCAGGTTTTCCCAAACATGCAGGTTGGTATCGTCGTCGATCCAGCCGCAGCGCGAGTCGGGCGTATCGGGGCGCGCGACGTCCTCTGTCCCTGCCGTGCCCGCAGCGCCGGCCATGATATCGCCCGGATCGCCAATCCAGTGCACACTGCCCAAGCGCACTACGGCACCCTGGGACCAGCGCTCCACCAAGGGCTCGCAGCCCTCGTACCAATCGCATTCAAAACCGTAGATAAAGGCGAGCTCCGGCGCGATTTGCGCGGCGAGCTTGCGGGCGTCCTCAAAGGCCAGGCGATGCGCCGTCAGGTCGCCCTCGACAACTTGCACTTCGCAGTTGGCGTCCATGCTGGCGGGCAGGGTGAGGTGGTCAGTCGAGACCATGACGCGGCAGCCGGCCGCAGCAGCGGCGCGGACGTTTTCCTCAAACGTGGCATGTCCATCCGAAAACGAGGTATGGGTATGGCAATCGACCAGCGGGCAGGCGGACATGGCGACTCCTTTGCATTTGGCGAATCCGCTCCATTGTAATGGCGCAGCCTCGGCGCGTCGGGAACGCCGGGGGTCGAAATCGACTGGAAAGGGCAGGCGGCGCATGAGGTTGGAGAGCTGTCCCGTTTGCGTTTTCAAAACGTGTACAGCAGCCTCCAAAAGCTGCAAAAAATGACATGTTTGGAGGCTGATGTACATATTTGGATAGGGGCGAGGGCGGCGACGGACGAAAGTCACGCTTGCGCCACGTCCGATGTGCTAGCGTTTGGGTGAATAAAACGAGCCCGTGCGGAAAGGATCCGGACCGTATGCAACGTGGAAGTACATCTCCGCTGTCCCGCGAGATCGATGCGCCCGAAACCATCGTCAAGCTGGAGTGCGACATCGACGACGCGTCGCCCGAGGTACTCGCTTATGCCGCGGACCGCCTGCGCGAGGCAGGTGCGCGCGAGGTGCACTGGTTGCCTCTCTACTGCAAAAAAGGTCGCCCCGGCTGGCAGCTGCAGGTAATCTGCGCCCGCGAGGACATTGACCATCTGCAGACGATCATCTTTTTGGAAACCACGACCAACGGCATTCGTCGCCAGGTGATGGAACGCGTCTGTCTGCCACGCCGCTTTGAGCAGGTGGCGACGCCTTGGGGCGAAGTGGCCGTCAAGGTGGCCACCCTGCCTGACGGCAGTGAGCGTGCGGCGCCCGAGTACGAGGACTGCGCCCGTCTTGCCCGCGAGCATAACGTGCCGCTCCAGCGCGTGATGCAGACGGCCCAGAGCGCGGTACTGCGATTTGAGTAGCGCGGCCGGCGACATCCAGCGCCCAGCCCCATCAACCCCACCCGAAAGGACCACCATGAAATACCTCATCGCCTCCGACATCCACGGTTCGGCATATTGGACCGAGCGCCTGGTCGCCGCCATCGAATCCGAGCAGCCCGACCGCATTGTGCTGTTGGGCGACCTGCTCTACCACGGCCCGCGCAACGACCTGCCGCGCGACTACGCCCCCAAGCGCGTGATTCCGCTGCTCAACGCCCTGGCCGACCGCATCATCGCGGTGCGCGGCAACTGCGACGCCGAGGTCGACCAGATGGTCCTCGACTTTCCCGTCATGGCCGACTACGCTACGCTGTTCGACGAAGCCGGCCGCGAGCTGTTCCTGACACACGGCCACGTCTTTGGTGCCGGCATGCACAACAGCGTTGACCACGCGCCCGCACTGCCCGGGGGCTCCGCGCTCGTCTACGGTCACACACACATCAAGGTTAACGAGGCAAGCGAGGCGCACCCGGGCCTGTGGCTCTTCAACCCCGGCAGCGTGAGCATTCCCAAGGACGGCACACACAGCTACGGCATCTACGAGGGCGGCGCGTTCCGTCACGTGATCCTGGAGGAGGAATAACCATGGCGCAGCACATGGCTCAGCAAAATGCCGAGGGCTCGCGCGACCTGTCCACGCTGGTCGACGCGTCGGCCGAGCTGCAGCATCTGGTGCAGACCATCTGGCGCCTGCGTCAGCCCGATGGCTGCCCGTGGGACCGCGAACAGACGCATCAGAGCATTGGCAAGAACATGATCGAGGAGGCCTACGAGGCGCTCGACTGCATCGAGGCCGACGATGCCACGCATCTGCGCGAGGAGCTGGGCGACGTGCTCATGCAGGTCGTACTGCATGCGCAGATTGCGGCGGACGCCGGTGAGTTTTCGCTGGCCGATGTGGCACGCGATATCGACGCCAAGCTCATCCGCCGCCACCCACACGTGTTTGGCGATGCGGACGCCGAGAGCTCCGACGAGGTTCTCAAGATCTGGGACGAGGTCAAGCTTGCCGAGAAGGCCGCCAAAGACCAGGCCGTGGCGGCAGGCGAGGCCGCGCCCGAGGGTCTGCTCGACGGCGTGCCCACGCACCTGCCGGCGCTGATGCAGGCTCAGAAGGTGTCGCGCAAGGCGGCTACCGTGGGCTTTGAGTGGGAGACGGTCCAGGACGTGTGGGACGAGGTCGCCGAGGAGCGTGCCGAGTTTGAGGCCGAGGCTTCCGGCTCGCCCGAGCGCGAGATGGAGTTTGGCGACCTGCTCTTTGCTCTGGTCAACGTTGCGCGCAAGGAGGGAATCGACGCCGAGAGCGCCCTGCGTGCCAGCACGGCAAAGTTCCGCCGCCGCTGGGCCGCGATGGAGCAGATGGCGGCCGACGCCCACGTTGATCTGGCCGAGCTTTCGACCCACGGCCTCAATGACCTCTGGGATGCCGCAAAGGCAGAGGAGTAAGACTGCGGGGGCGACGGGACGGACTTGTCCCATCGCCCCTATTATTTTTTAAAAAGATTGTATCCCTTGGCTAACTTAGGGCATAATGCAAAAAGTGCGATAAGGCTAACTTATGAACCTGCGCGCCACTGTAGCGTGCAAGCCGTGTCGCCAAGCATTCAACCCGTTTCCAAGTGAGAGGGAGACAACATGAGCGATATTTTGGACGTCTACGGTCGCGAGGTGCTCGACAGCCGCGGCAATCCCACTGTCGAGGTCGAGGTCGTGCTCGAGGACGGTAGCTTTGGCCGCGCAATGGTGCCTTCGGGCGCTTCGACCGGTGCCTTTGAGGCCTGCGAGCTGCGCGATGGCGACAAGGGCCGCTACCTGGGCAAGGGCGTTTCGCAGGCCGTCGAGCACGTCAATAACGAGTGCGCTAACGCCGTCGTGGGCCTCGACGCCTTCGACCAGCGCGCCGTCGATGCCGCGCTGATTGCCGCGGACGGTACCCCCAACAAGACCAAGCTCGGTGCCAACGCCATCCTGGGCGTGTCGCTGGCCGTCGCCCGCGCCGCTGCCGAGTCGGCGGGTCTTTCGCTGTACCAGTACCTGGGCGGCGTCAACGCCCATCTGCTGCCCACGCCCATGATGAACATCCTCAACGGCGGCGTGCATGCCGACAATAACGTCGACTTCCAGGAGTTCATGATCATGCCGGTGGGCGCCCCGAGCTTTGCCGAGGGCCTGCGTTGGTGCGCCGAGGTCTACCACACCCTCAAGGGCGTGCTGCACGAGGCCGGCCTGGGCGGCGGCGTGGGCGACGAGGGCGGCTTTGCGCCCAACCTTAAGACCAATGCCGAGCCGTTCGAGTACATTACCAAGGCCGTCGAGAAGGCTGGCTTTAAGCCTGGCGTCGACTTCATGTACGCCATGGACCCGGCCTCGACCGAGTTCTACAACGCCGAGACCGGCATGTACGAGCTCAAGGGCGAGGGCGTGGAGTACACGAGTGCCCAGATGGTTGATTACTGGGAGAAGCTCGTCGACACCTATCCCATCATCTCCATCGAGGACGGCATGGCCGAGGAGGACTGGGACGGTTGGGTTGAGCTTACCCGCCGCATTGGCAACAAGGTGCAGCTGGTGGGCGACGACCTGTTCGTCACCAACACCGAGCGCCTCAAGAAGGGCATCGAGCTGGGTGCCGCCAACGCGATCCTGGTCAAGGTCAATCAGATCGGCACGCTCACCGAGTCGCTCGAGGCCATCGAGACCGCCAAGGAGGCCGGTTACGCTTGCATCGTGAGCCACCGCTCCGGCGAGACCGAGGATTCCACGATCGCCGACCTGGTCGTGGGCGTCAATGCCGGCCAGATCAAGTCGGGCGCCCCGTGCCGCAGCGACCGTATCGCCAAGTACAACCAGCTCATTCGCATCGAGGACGAGCTCGAGGGCAGCGCGCGCTACGCCGGCAAGGCCGCGTTCTACAACATTCGCTAGGCACGCGGAGCTCGCGGGGGCGGGGAAGACTCGGATTCGCCTTGCTCCAGCCGGGCGCTGTTGAGCACCATTGGGCGCTGGGCCATATGGCTCAGCGCCTTTTTTATGTCGAGCAAAGGCTGCCGAAGGTGGTGCGCGCGCTCGTGCTATAACTAGAATACTTAGCGCAAACAAACCTCAACCGCACAAGGCGCACATGGATCAGATTTACGACAACAGGTACTATTCCGCCGGTTCGCGTGAGCCGTCGCCTCGCCGTGCGCGCACGGTGCAGCTCGGTGGGTCCGCCTACGCCGGCGCCGACCGCTCCACGCAGCGCCCGACAAGTACCTCGCGCCCCAATGCTCATGTGAATACTTCGGCAGATGGACCGGTGCGCCCGGCACGTTCGACACATGCGTCGCGTCCCTCGGCCCAGACGCACGACAGGTCGAGCAGGCCTTCGAGCCGTCTTTCGGGCTCGGACTTTATGCGCTACGCCAACGACAATGCGGTGGTCAAGGCGATCTATGACTTTACGCATGGCTCTCTGCGTCCGCTGTTTATCGGTATCGTGGTGGCGCTGGCGCTCGTGAGCCTGTATTTCCCCGTGCGCGACCTGTACGTGGCAAAGCGTTCGAGCGATATCTTGGCCAAGCAGGTCGAGATTCGCCAGCAATACAATGATGAGCTGCAAAAAAGCGTCGACAAGCTGCTCTCGGAGGAGGGTATCAAGGACGCGGCGTCCGAGGACCTGGGCCTGGTGATGCCCGGCGAGAAGAAGATTGACGTGCTAGGCTTGGACGACGATTCGGACTCGTCGTCGAGCAAAAAGTCCTCAAACGCCAAGAAGGCCAGCGAAGTGGCCAAGGAAATCGAAGAAGTCGGCAAGGACGCGCCGTGGTACATCCAGGCGCTCGACATGCTGTTTGGGTTTAACGGCGTCGAGGGCCAGACGGTCGTGTCCAACGGCAAATAGCGCCCGGAGGGGAGCCCGCAATGACAAATTGCAAACGCTATAAGGTGGCCGCGATCGACCTGGGAACGGTGTCGTCGCGACTGGTGTTGGCCCAGGTCGAGGGCGGAGCGATTGTGGAATCGTCCAAGCATACCGAGATTACCGACCTGGGCGAGGGCGTGGACGCGACGGGGCGCTTCTGCGAGGCGGCTGTCGAGCGTGTGCTCGCTGCGTGCCGCATGTTTGTGGACGAGGCCCGTGACTTTGGGGCCGTGTGCGTCTGCACCACGTGCACGAGTGCCGCGCGCGATGCGTCCAATGCCGCGCTGCTGCTGGACGGCCTGCGCGAGTTGGGGCTCAAACCACAGGTGATTCCGGGTGAGGTCGAGGCGCGCCTGACATTTTTTGGCGTGGCGCACGACTTTGCCGGCGAGCGCATCATCGTCGCGGATTCGGGCGGCGGCTCCACGGAGCTTGCGACGGGCGTATACGCTCCGGAGTGCAGCGTCTTTGCGCTGGAGGGAACGCGCTCGCTGGACATCGGTTGCCGTCGTGTGACGGAGCGCTTTTTCTCCGCGTTGCCGCCCGCGGATGGCGAGCTTGCTGCCGCTGTCGCGTGGGCAGGCGAGCAGTTCGCCGCCTATTTTGAAGGCCTGCCCAGCGACTTTGAGCGCGCCGAACGCCTCGTTGCGGTGGGCGGCACCGTCACCACGCTCGTGGCACTCGTTCACGAGCTGGAGCCGTATGATTCGAGCTTTGTGCACCTGCGCGAGCTTTCGATGGAGCAGGTTTCGGCTGCCATCGAGCGTATGTCCGCGCTGGATGTGGAGGGTATCGCCGCGCTACCGGGTGTACAGCCCAAACGCGCGGGCGTGATTCTGGCCGGCGCCGTGGTGATTCGCGAGCTCATGCGAGCCGGCGGCTACAAGACGCTCACCGTAAGTGAGAACAGCCTGCTCGCCGGCATGGCCGCCACCATCAACGAGGTTCTCGACGGCGCGACCCCCACCATCGCCTGGACCCCGAGCCTGAGCACCCTTTAACCATCCCCTCATAAGTTGCGGTGAAATGCGGACTAAAATCGCCCTTTCGGGCCCCAACCAGTCCCTATTCCACCGCAACTCAACAGCCGGCACCTAGGGACGTTTTTTCTGCCGGCACCTGGGGACAGTCCTTGCTGAGCGCCTCCGCAGCCTTTATGCCAGTTTGTCGATTTGCCCAATTTCCCAAAGCGGAATATTGACGAGCGTGTCCTCGTCTCTATATGCCGCCAGAGAGCTCCTCACGCAACGCTCGAGTTTGAATTTTTCGCAGGCTATTTTCAGACTCTTCGCTTTAAGGTTCTCTGCCGCCTTGACCTCAAGCGGAAGCACGGTTCCCGCATGGTCGATGGCAAAGTCGGTTTCGGCATTGCCAGAGGTAGAGGACCAATACACGGGAGTTTTGTCCTGGAGCAAAAGCTCCTGCGCGACGTATTGTTCGGTCAGCGAACCTTTGAACTCGGTAAAAACAGCGGATCCGTTAAGAACGATGGCCGGAGAGAGACCGGAGAGCGCTCCGAGGATGCCGGTGTCGATGCAGAATAGTTTGAAGCCCGAGAGGTCTTCGTAGCTCGAGAGCGGTGCCTTTAGAGCGGAAACACGTGGCACCTTATGAACGATTCCGTAGTCCGTGAGCCACTGGAGGCTTTCCTCAAAATCGCGTGCGCGCGCTCCAGGGCGAAGGGCGCCATAGACAAACTTCTTGTTCTCCTTGGCAAGCTGGCCGGGAAGGGATTTCCAAACCAACCTCATGCGCTCGACGATGCGGGCGGGTGCATGTTTGCCAAAATCGGATTCGTAAGCCTCGATGATTTGCTGCTGAAGCCTTCGGGCTTCAATGAAGTCGCGTGTCTCGGCGAAAGCGGAGACAACTTCGGGCATACCACCGACAACAAGGTATTCCTTGAGCAAGTGCACGAGCTTTTCGGTGACGTTTGCTAGAAGGTTCATGTCTGCGGCAAGGATGGCGTCGGCGAGCGGGTTGCCGTCGACGGCGCGAACGAACTCGGCAAACCCCATGGGACGCATGGTGAGCTGGTCGATTTTGCCGACGGGAAATGACTCGTTTTCGCGTCGGAGCGCGAGGCCCATATAGGAACCGGCTGCTACGATGTGGTATTCGGGTGCAAGCTCGTTGAAGTACTTGAGCGAGGTGATCCCGCGTGGCGCCTCTTGGATCTCGTCGAAGATGATGAGCGTGTCTGTCGGCGTTACGGTTTGGCCACGTAGGAGCTCTATCTGGGAGATGATGCGCTTGGGGTCGAGGTCCCCATCGAACAGCGAGCGTGTGCTCGGCTCGAGCATAAAGTCAAAACGAATGACGTTTCGATACTGCTGGCTTGCGAATTCGTTAAGAAGCCAAGTCTTTCCTGTCTGGCGGGCTCCCTTAAGCAAGAGAGGTTTGCGATTCGCCCTTGATTTCCAAGCGATAAGTTCACTCATAAGCTGTCGTTGCATATTGCCTCCCAACCCACTCGGCTAGTATAAGGCCATTTGGGCGTTTCCATCGGAAAATGTGTGAGACAACCACGTTTTTCCATCGGAAAATGTGCGAAATAACCACGTTTTTCCATCGAAAAATGTGTGAGGAAACTCATTGGGTGGGTGGAAAAAAGTAGTCAAAAAAGCCCCGTCCCAAATGAGCTGCTCTGCAGTTGACGGCGTCCGAAAAAACGAGCCCGCATCCCTGGGGGACACGGGCTCGTAAG
This sequence comes from Collinsella sp., assembly GCA_019414245.1. GTDB lineage: Bacteria > Actinomycetota > Coriobacteriia > Coriobacteriales > Coriobacteriaceae > Collinsella. Next base: position 20,349 of record DXMK01000018.1, read on the forward strand.
CACTACATGGTAGGGGCGGTGGGACTCGAACCCACAATCCTTGCGGCGAGAGATTTTAAGTCTCCTGCGTATGCCAATTCCGCCACGCCCCCGTGAGACTAGAAGTCTAGCACAAGCCGTCCGTTACGCGTTGACGGCCATCGAGTGTTGGCCCGACTTCTCCAGGAACTCCTGGAACTTTGCTTCGTCGCCCTTGTTCTGGTATTGCAGGGCTAGCAGGTACTCCAAGCGGCAGCGCTTGACCGGGTCGTCGCCGACATCCTCGAGCATGCGCTCCAGCTCGGGAATGTCGTTGTGGCGCTTGAGGATCATCGTGTCGTACATCAGCTGACACTCGTGCGCAACTGCCTCGGCCTGACCGCCCTCAAAGCCCTTGATCTCGTGCAACAGCTCTTTGGACTTTTTGCGGTCCTCCTGGCCAACATAGTAGTTAAAGGCCTTAATCACCAAGTCGACGCGCTGCATCTTGGGGAGGTTGAGTCCCAGCAGTAGGTCGAACATCTCGCTGGCACGCTCGTGGTCCTCGCGCAACAGATAGGAGTTCAGACGCAGGTAGTCGCGGTTGTAGCGCGGGTACAGCATGCTGGTGAGTTTGCCGTCGAGCAAACGATCGAACTCGTCCCACTGCTTGGCAGCCATAAGCTGCTGCAGGCGCTTAAACGTGGTGCGTTTTTTGACGCTAAAGAACACCGACACGGCGATGCAGATGATAACGACGGCGGTCCAGAGGGTGCGGGAATCGGGCATATTAGGGTCCTTAGTCGCTCATAAAGCGAGCGGTATGACAACACGTACTAGATGTATTATACGCAGCGCGCAAGCAAACTGGCATAAAAGCTCATCGAGGCCGAGTGCCATCGCTCGCTGCGGTACACTTACCTAAAGTAAACCATGAAGGGAGATATTACCTATGAAGAAGATTGTTTTGGCTTGCGGTGCTGGCGCTGCTACTTCCACGCTTGTTGCCCAGAAGGTCGCCACCTTGCTCGATGCCAACGGTTACGCCGACAAGTACGAGATCGTGCAGTGCGCCATCTCCGAGGCCAAAGACTACTGCGACGAGGGCGCCGACCTGCTGATCGCTACCACCGTTGCCCCCGAGGGCCTCACCTGCCCGTACGTGAGCGGCGTGCCCTTCATGACCGGCATGAACCGCGTCGCTGCCGAGAAGGCCGTTCTCGACGTCATGGCTCAGTAGGCGCTGCCTGTATGAGTGAGCAGAACGCCAACCCGGTCGAGCTCTTTGGCATGCGCGTTGCCCATGTGGGCATTAACGCCGCCGACCCGGCAGACGCCCTGGAGATTGCGGAGCTGTTCTCGACGATGATGGGTCTGCCCGTCATCGAGACCCCGGTTTCGTACTTTAACGATTCGCTGGTCGAGGTCATGAAGCAGAATGGTCGTGGCGCCAAGGGCCACATCGGCTTTGCCGTCAACGACATCGATGCGGCCGAGAAGTGGTTTGCCGAGCGCGGGCTCGAGGTCAACGAGGAGTCGCGCGTGCTGCTGCCCGACGGCAGCACCAAGCTCGTGTACTTTAAACGCGAGTTCGCCGGTTTCGCCGTGCACCTGTGCCGCGAGTAGCGCACAAGCTGCTATAGCTAGCAAAAAGGGATAGGGCCGCATGGCCTTATCCCTTTTTTATGCCGAGGGGCTGCCGCCGCGCGGGTGCCCCTACCGCGGCAGGCGAATCGTAAAGCGGCTGCCGACGCCCTTGACCGAGGTCACGCCGATGACGCCGCCATGGCTATCGACGATCCACTTGGCAATGGCAAGCCCCAGACCCGAGCCCTGCGCGCCGGCATCGCGTGCGTTGTCGGCGCGGTAGAACCGTTCAAACGCGTGAGCTGCGGATTCCTGGTTCATGCCGATGCCCTCGTCCTCAACGCTTATGTCGATCGTGCCCGCGCCCGCATCCGACGCTACGCCAAACGAGATGGGCGTGCCCGCGTCCGAATACTTGGCGGCGTTTTGCACGATCACGCGCAGAGCCTGCTTCACGAGCGCCACGTCGACGGGCGCGTCGCAGCGTGGGTCGCTGACAAGCGCAGCGTCAAAGGCCAGCCGATACGTGTGCTCGGTATCGATCATCTGCGATTCCTCGCATACCTCGCCGACCAGTGCGGCCAGGTTGGTATTCGCGCGCCGCAGGACCGTGCGCCCGGCATCGCCGCGCGCCAAAAACAGCAGCTGCTCCACGAGCTCTTGCATGTGCTCGCTTTCGGCCTTGAGGGACGCGATGGATTCTGCCAGCACGTCCGGGTCGTCTTTGCCCCAGCGATCGAGCATGTTTACGTAGCCCTGAATCACCGCGATGGGCGTGCGCAGCTCGTGGCTCGCATCGTTGACAAAGCGCATCTGCTGCAGCTTGGCCTCTTGCATCTGGCGCAGTAGGCGGTTGAGTGCGACCTCGATGCTCGCCAGGTCGGCGTCGCCGGTGGTGACGCTCGGCGAGTCGACGCTTGCGCGCGCGATGGCCTGCTCCAGTGTTTCCATTTTGCCGCCGGAGAGCTGCATGCGACCGAGTTCGTCCACGCGCAGGGCCAGATCGTTGAGCGGCGCCATGGTGCGGCGCACGCGGCGGGCGCCGCCGAGCATGTTGAGCACGCTGATGACCTGCCAACCCATAACGACAAGGTAGAGAGGCCATAGCGTGACGAGGTCCTGCGCGAGGGGGAAGGTCTTGGTGGTGCGCGCAAGCTCGACGGTATAGGTGAGCGTTGTCGGGTCCCAGCCGCGCGCGGGCGTCAGCGACATGCCGTGAACGGTGGCACCGGGGATCCATCCTGCGGTAAACGTGTCGTCGGGCAGTGTCTGGTTGTATCCATAGACGAGGATCGCCGCCGCAATCACTACCAGCAACAGATCGAGCCAGATGTAGCTCATCAGACGGCGCCACATATAGCTCCAGTTGATGGCGCGGGCGATGGAGGTGACGCGCTTGGCCTCGGCGTTACGCACGGCAGACATAGCCCACCCCGCGCACGGTCTGGATGATGCGGGCGCTGTCGGCGTCCTCGATCTTGGCACGCAGGTGCGCGATGTGTACGTCGACGTTGTTGGTGTCGCCCACGTATTCGTAGCCCAGCGCTTCGTGCGCGATGCGCTCGCGCGTGAGCACGGTGCCGGCGTGCGCCATAAGCAGGGCGAGAACGTCGAACTCGCGGGCCGTGAGCGCGATGGACGAGCCGCCGACCGTGACTTCGTGGCGGTCGGGGTCGAGCACGACTGAGCCCACAGTGAGCGTGGCGGGGGAGAGCGAGGCGGAAACCTGGGTTGAGTCGCTGACCGGGGGTATCGCAGCGGCGCTCCCGCCCGCGTCGCTCGCCGCGCCCGTCCCGATGCCGCCAACGCCCGAAGCCGTCCGCACGGCCTCCGAGCGCTTCAGCGCAACGCGGATCCGTGCGAACAGCTCCTCAATGGCAAACGGCTTGGTTAGGTAATCGTCAGCGCCGGCGTCGAGCCCGGCCACCTTATCCATCACGGCATCGCGCGCGGTGACCATGATCACCGGCACATCCTTGTGCTTGCGCACGCGCCGCAGCACCTCCATGCCGTTGAGCTGCGGCAGCAGCACGTCGAGCAGAATCAGATCGTAGTCGCGCTCCAGCGCCAGGTCTACGGCGGTGCGGCCGTCGGCGGCGTGCTCCACCTGGTAGCCCTCGTGCTCCAGCTCGAGCGTCACAAAGCGGGCGATTTTCTCCTCGTCCTCTACGATCAGGATTCGTGCCATACGTGCCCCCGTCTGCGATTACTTGTCGTCGTTGAGATTTTGCTTGATGTCGTCCGCGGCGTCGGCGGCGTGATCCATAAGGTTGTTGATGCTGCCGGGCACGTCTCCGTCGCTGTCGATGCGGTAGCGCATGCCAAAGAACAGGCCAATCAACATCAGCCATATCGTGGCGCCCCAGGCAAACAGCGCGACGATGGGGATCAGGATGGGAATGTTGAGGATGATCGCATCGCGGCGCGTGGCGATAAACTTGGTGTCCAGGCTCAGGCGGAAGAGCTTTTTGAGGTACTCCCACACGCTGTCCATCTTCTTGGAGAAGTCGGTCTTTTCGCTCGACTTCTCGTAGGCGGCCTGCGCTGCGACCATCTCGGCTGAGGGCTCATCGACTGGCACGGACTCGGTGGCGGCGTGCGCCGAAGTGGTCTGCGTCTTGCCCTGCGACTCGAGCCAAATGATGGCGTCCAAAACGTTGCCGTCGGCGGCGTCGAGCGCGGCCTTGGCATCGGTGTAGCTCACGTTGCACTTGGTGCGGATGGTTTCAACTTTTTCGAGGTCGTCCATGACCTGTTCCTTTCGTTCGATGGGCGCGACGCCGGGCGATCTGCCCGGGCGCGAGCGTAGCGTTCGGCGGCCTGCGTTGCGCGGCGCTGCCCCGCCCTTGGTCGAACTCTATAGTGCAGGTTATAGATTAAGCGATTCTTGAGCCAAGATTAATGTTGGATGAGTTTTTGGGTGGGATGAAGTTGATATTCAAGGGAGGCGGCCGTTTGCAAACTTTCCTCGTGGAGTTCCGTATAGAATGGCTTCGACTGCGGTAAAATGACCTTAGTAAACTCGCCCGGCCTCTGCTCTCGAGCATGCACACTGGCGGGTCTTCTTTTATGCATCGAGCACAGAAGCACCATGGGGGGAATACAAGAAGCCCTGGCTGACCTTCGAGGAGCAGGCCGACCTGCTCATAGTCGAGCGCGGCCTGGTGGCAGACCGCGATGACCTTATCGCTCACCTCGCAAACGTTGGCTATTACCGCCTGAGCGGCTACTGGTACATCTTCAAGCGCAAGCCAGAGGCAGACGAGGACGGCGACAAGGACGAGCGTTTCGTCGAGGGCACGACATTCGACCAGATCTGGAAGCTCTATACCTTCGACAGGCAGTTCAGGCTCATTGTCTTGGACGCCATCGAGCGCGTCGAGGTGTACTTCCGCACGCAGCTGGCCTATGAGCTCGCGGGCAAGACCGGAGCGTTTGGCTTCTTCGACCGCGAGAATCTCCCGCGCCTCGAGGGCGATGCGTACAGCGAGTTCATCGAACGATGCACCGAGGAGCTTGACCGCTCGCGTGAACCCTTCGCCATCCACTTCAAGGAGGCCTACGGCGACGCGCATGACCTGCCGCCCTACTGGATTCTCGTGAACCTGATGGACTTCGGCACGATGCTTCTCCTCTACAACGGCGCGTCGGTTGACATCAGGAACAGAATCTCTGGGGACCTGGGCGTGTCGTCGCGCGTGTTGAAGTCGTGGCTCGTGGCCATCAACACCGCTCGCAACATATGCGCACACCATGGCCGCCTGTGGAACAGAGGGTTTGGCGCCAGGCCGACCATCCCCACCAAGTCGAAGTATCCAGAGTGGCACGAGCCGTACCAGGTGCGGTCGGACAACATGTTCGGCATACTCACCATCCTGAGTTACCTGCTGGAGCGTATCGCCCCCGAGACGGGCTGGCGCACACGCTTGTTTGAGCTGCTGGACAGGCTGGATCCCGACGAGTTGCGCCGCATGGGGTTCGCGGAGGGTTGGCAGGGATGCCCGCTTTGGGAGCCGTATCTGCCCGCTGCGGCGGTGCCTTCGGACGAATAGGGCTGGGGTGCAGCGGTTGTCGCGCTCATGGCGGCAAGGTGGCCTTCGTAGCGACTGCAGGCAGGCCGTTGGGATGGGTTAGCCGGTGGGCATGGTACACCTTGCCGATGGTGGTACTGCTGCACAAGAGCTATGCCGTCCGCGCTGGACGATGGACCGGTTGTGCGCGGTGGAGCGAGGTGCGGTAGCAGGCGAGATCGCCCTGCGGTACGCCGGCAAGGCAGGCGGCCGTGGCCGCGGCCGTGGCGATAGCGAGCACGGCTTAAAGCGCGCCCGTCGCAAGGTCAAAAAGCTGCGCAAGATTGACCCCGAGCCCAGCGACAAGATCGTCCTGCTGCCCAAGCACGCCATCAATTGCTGTGGTGCAGGCCACGGCTTTGGCTATTACGACGTGGAGCCGTGCATCTTTATGCGCGACGGCGTGAAAAGGCTGGGGGAGGGTGCGCTCGCCAATGAGCGTCCGTGTGAATTGCTCCTGATGGACGATGAGCCCGCGAGCGAGATGCTGGGCTATCGTGTATGGCTCGGCGGCGAGTGGGATCTGTGCGAACGCTATCGCTTTTTGGCTGTGGTGTGCGTTCGCGTGCTGGACAGCATCCGGGAGCAGAAGGAGCTGCGCAAGTGCCTTGAGCAGGGCGATGCGGCCTGTGATATGGACGAGGACGATGCGGTTGAAGGCGTTCGCCGCGACGTGCTGTATCCCGAGGAAGTGATTAACGCCAAGCTCGGCGGCTATTGGGATGCGAGTTTGGGGCTCAACCTGTCCTGGAAGGACGAACACCGGCAGACTTGCACGCGGATCGACAGGGCCATCGATGGCTTGTTTGCCGAGGAAACGAGGCGCTGCGCTGCGGAGCTTGGGAAGAAGCTCGAGCGCGGGTATGAGGAGCGCGGGGAATAATTAGACGGAGGTAGGTCGCATAGGGCGCTTTCCATGAATGATTAGCGGCGACTCTGTAAAATCTGTCCGAGCGAAATGATAGAACAATAGCGTTAAACAGCATCTGTACTTTAAGGAAAAAATGGGAATCGCTTATAAGGATCTATTTGAGGCTCCGGTAGTTTGTGTGGCTAGAGGGTCTCGTCGCTAGGCTACCTTTCTTACCGAAGTCGCTTGGTTCCATGGCAGTTGCGGTTTCGCGTCCGAACATCTCAACATCAGCAGCGCCAAGAGGTTGTCTGTGCTCCTGAAGCCGTAGCCCATCTTCACCGTGACCTTGATCTTGTTGTTGATCGACTCGACCCTCGCGTTGCCGATGTCCGGCGATACGGCACGCAGAATGTCGTCGCGCCTGCGCCTGACCTTCTTCTCGACCGCGACAACCTTCGCTATCTTGCAGTAGGCGGCACGGTGGAGCCAATCGTCAAGAAGCCTTTCCGCTTCGGTGGCGTCACCTGTCCGGAAGACTGCGCACAGGTCCTCTTGGGGTTCCCATGTCCGGAACAGGCGCGACTCGACAGGCTTCAGCCTGTCGAGCTTGGCCCTCTGGCTATCCGTCAGGCTCTCCCTGCCCTTCGCGAGTGCGAAGCGCGTTCCTTTGATCTCCTTCGCCGCCCCGGCGAGATTGAGGGTTTCGGGCGGGGTCTCGTCGCCGGCAGCGGACTTTCCGGGGCATCCCCGCCTCGACGTCGCCGCCCTGGTGGCCTTCTCGGCCACCTGCCGCTCCTCGCGGCGCACGCCGTCGAGGGCGTCGTTCATCCAGCTGACGATGCGGAAGGGGCCCATGACCCATTCGACGTTGGGGCACCACCGCTCGACCGGCGTCTTTATCCACCGACGGCCGTCCGCCGTCACGACCTCGATACCGAGCCCCTGCTCGCGGGTGAGCTCTTCTTTGAGAAACCAGCGCAGCGCCTCCCTGCTCCACCCCTCGGCCACCCAGACCAGACAGCCCCTGTCGTGGTCGACCACCACCATCAGGTACCTGTGCCCCTTCTTGAACGAGGTCTCGTCGATGCCGATCCTGCGAACGCCGTCGAAGCGCGCGGGCCCCGTCGCCCGCTGAAGGCCGTCGTTGGATGTGCTTGCAGACGCCGCCGACGGTATGCCATTCGATGCGACATGCCTGCGCCACGGTCGACACGGTGGCATGTGCGGCCATCCATGCTGTTGATGTTGCGTTTCTTGGTCCGCTTGCCCTCGCGGGTGCCGCTACGTCTCTGCCGTCTGCCCGCCATCGGTGTCTTCCTTCATCGGTGGATCGCCTTTCTGCTCGGGAGGCGAGGCACGAAACACCCGCCTCATCTAGCTCGTACAAGAGCAGACTAGGCGGGCGTCACAAATTGAGGGAAGATTTCATAAGGTCATCTACATGCTTGACTAGTACCAAAGCACGACCTAGAATGAGGTTATGTTTTGGTACTAAGGAGGGCTAAATGCCTTATTTAAATATTGCTTCGAACACCATCAACCGCGGAGAGATGTCTGCCGACGAGATGCTCAGACTAATATCCCCAGATCTGACAGTCGAACTCATACATGATATTGTGGCAGCCGCTTATGACCCCTATGTTGTCGGGATGTCAGATTTCGCACCCATAAACGGTCGCGGCTTAGAGCTCTATATTCGTGCGACGGAGAACCTCCGTGACCGTTTATCCCGTACCGGCTGGCGCGTAGAAAACATCTTTGAGGTTCCAGCAGTTGCCAATAGGAAGGACAAGGTGCGCCTGGTTTGCACAACCTCGAGTGACGGTCGCGTCGGAAAGTCGAATTGCGCTGGGCCTGCCATTCACGACAAGGGCAAGGGGACTTTGCGTCTTGCCGGCGTAGAGGGCAGAACGATGCCAATACCAGGTCTTGAGGGCTATCTGGGAGAAGGCGAACCAGCGAAACATGATGACCTTGCTTTCTACTATTTGATCATGCATATCGACAAGCGACACGAGGAGATTCGGATCGAGCTTTCTATGCCGGCATTTTCTGAGAATGGTGTGCACTCTGGTTGGAAAGATCGCGTACTCCTGCCTTCGCTGTCTACGAACAACGAACCGCCCATCGACACAACGGAAGCGCCCACCCCGAATATTGAGGTTATTCGCAAGACCGCCTAACGAATCTGTACGGAGAGCCTTTGCCGACCTACAATAATCGGCTAGGTTTTCGTGCTTTCGCGGTATGTGCTGATTCGAAGGGAGGTCAGGATGTCGGGCTCGAGGTTGACGCTTGCTCGCAAGTTGCGTGGCATGTCGCAAACGGCTCTTGCTAAAGAAGTCGGCGTGACGCCGCGTGCGATTTCCAAATACGAGAAAGAAGGCGAAGGGATTAGCGACATGACTCTTGCCGCTATTGCCGACGCCCTCGGCTTCGACGCCTCGTTCTTCTCGCTTTCTGACGTCGATTTGCCAGAACCCTCAGCGGTGTCATTTCGCGCTCGTTCAAAAATGTCCGCGAAAAACAGGGATCAGGCACTTGCCGTAAGCACATTTGGCGTCGAGCTTTCTGACTGGATAAGTGCTGAATACATCCTCCCGAAACTCGATGTGCCTGATTTGCAAGGGTTCGACCCAGAAGATGCCGCACGTGCAGTACGTGAAGCATGGGGCTTGGGCGAAGGTCCAATCCCCAACGTTATAGCCGTCCTAGAAGCTCACGGGATTCGCGTTTTTTCAATTACTGAAGCATCTGAGAAAATTGATGCGTATTCGTTCTGGGACGAAGATCGCAACCAACCCTTTGTTTTCTTGACCACTTCAAAATCTGGCGAACGACGCAGAATGGACGCTAGCCATGAGCTCGGGCACCTTGTAATGCATCGCAAGGTGGATCTTGATCGCCTGGGTACACGCGATGTCGAAAAAGAGGCCGATTCTTTTGCAAGCGCTTTTCTCATGCCGAGCCGCGGGTTCAGATCCAAGACGCCACGAGGACTAACCCTCAGCGATGCAATGCGGGTCAAGCGATTCTGGAAGGTCTCCGCTTTTGCTGCAGTGTATCGCGCTCATACTCTTGGACTAATCAGTGACTGGCAATATCACGACCTGTGTAAAAAGATGGGTATGCGAGGCATGCGTACAAATGAGCCCGATGGAATTGAGCCTGAGCGTTCGCAAATTGCCGACAAGGTATTAGACCTTGAAAAAGAGAGTTCAGGCAGCCTTTTCGAGATTGCGAATGCAACCAATATTCCATTTCAGCTCATTCAGAGCCTGACTTTCCGTCCTCCCATTGGGGTAATTGCGGGAGGAAGTCGCGGCCAAACGCAGAAGAAGACATCTATCGCAAACTTCAGCGTCATTAATACGGGCAGGGCGTAGTTGCGCATGAGGTGCCAGATGAACATAGCCTGCCCGACCTAGAGTTAGCCCCGAGTGTGTTCGCCGAACCTAGGTCGTTTCAGAAGACGCCTGGTACGTCAGAGCATATCCCGACATCGAGGCCCGGTTCCGATGGAAGGTGAAGCGCGTGGCGCAGTCCATGGGCATAGACCGCATGGGCGCCAGCCAGGTGTCGAGGATGTGCTCGTCGCTGGACGAATCGGTCACTGACCTGCAACAACGCGACCTGTCCGACGTCAGCTACCCCTACATCTGGCTCGACGCCGCCTACATCAAGTGCAGGGACGCCGGGCGCGTGCAGTCCACCGCGCTCGTGAACGCCATCGGCGCGGGGTCGGGAGGCTACAGGCGCCTTCTCGGCCTCGACGCCATCGACACTGAGCCCTATGACGGTTGGAGGTCGTTCCTGCTGTCGCTGCGCGCACGCGGGGTCGACGGCGTCATCTGCGACACCAGCGACGCCCACGAGGGCCTCAGGCGCGCGATACAGGAGGTCTTCCCCGGCGCCGCGTGGCAGCGATACATCGTGCACCTGATGCGCAACGCCGCCGGCAACGCGCCGACCAGGCAGGGGGCGCCGTCCTCAGCATCCTGAAGGCTGTGTTCGCGGAACGCGACCCTGAGCTGGTTCGCGAGCTTTACCAGCTGGCCATCGGACAGACAGAAGGGTTCTGCCCCACAGCGGCGGCGGTCCTGGAGGAGGCCGAGGCAGATGCGCCCGCGTACCTGGACTTCCCGTATGAGCACCACGTGAGGCTGCGCACCAACAACGTACAGGAGCGCGCCAACTGCGAACTCAAGCGCCGAAGCAGGGTCGTGCAGGTCTTCCCGAGCAGGAAGTCGCTCATCAGGATGATGGGCGCCGTGTTCGCCGAGATGGACGAGGGCTGGGCGGGCCGACGCTGGTTCAACGACGACTCCATCGGCAGGGCCGTGGAGGGCGCCAAGGTCAACACGCCCGCGCCCGCCTACGAGGGCACCGCCGCAGATCACGTGGCCAGGATCATCGCGCCCGTCGTGGCCGACAACCCGATTCCCGGCAGGAAGGCGGCGTGACATGAGCTAGAATGACGGCATTCTAGGTGATTCTCGGTTCCTCGGGCGGCCTGCGGCTGCCCTCGAGAACCGAGCCCTATATCAACATTCGCGACACTACCCCCGAAGGGTCCGAGGTATATCGAGTCGTTGGGTGTGTCGATATGGTGGATAGAGATGGGGTTAACCATCGGAAAAAGTTCTTGGTTGATATCGACTTCATTTTGCTTGAGCATAGCTGTCACTTAAACCAAAGCGAAATTGGCTATGACGAATAGAGCTTAATCGCAAACTTGTTATCATTTTGGATTCGGTGACGTTCCGAACGTGGGCGCAAAGGTCTAGAAACCAGTCTTACTCTAGTTCATTTCTCACGCCGCCGCCGTTCCCGGCGGAGACGCCCCCTAGCAGATCGGCTGCGGCGTCAAGCACGCGAGAGATTTCGCTGAACTCAAGCCCAAGATCAAGGGTCCAGAGGTGCCAGGTATGGCCAATTTCGTTCCAGCTTTCGCACATGGACGGATCGTTATCAGTAAGCGCGTAAAGGAGCATGCCAGATACCTCCTTTCGGCTCTTATAGGACTCGTGAACCACATAATCGACTATCTGATGGCGATGGGCGGGAGACATCATCTCCCTGCCGTTGTGGATGTTGAGGATCGTTCCATAGAACTTGGTATCTATGATGAGGGCCTTGGAGTCCGACTCCAAGGTCACGTCCGTGCACAGTCTCGGAAGGAAGCTTGGTGCATCGCTTGGCGCGGGGAGCACCTTCGCCGATACGGACAGCTCCGCATGCTCCCTTTTGAAGTATTCGAGGACGAACTTCTCGAACAGGGCATGTAACTCCTGGCTGTCCGTATAGATGCCGAATGGGCTGTCACCCGCCAAGCTGACTGGAATAAACCTACTCAATACCATATAACAGGCGTTCATAAGGAAGACGTATCCAGGGTTACCCTTATGGAAGATCATCCTCGACCACTCGATGCGGTATGGGGGAGCCAGGACTCCTATCTCGGACATTTCTAGGTAGTCGCGCTTCAGTTCCTCGCGAAGATCGATCCTGACCTCAGGGTTCCTAAGCAGCAGCCCGGCACATGTCTTTAGAACCCGGTTCATCTCAGTGTCCTGCGACCACTCGTCGAAAGAGCAGACCGCGCGTGTCCGACCGGCGGCTTTAAGGCGGGCGGTGCCTCGGACGTCAATGGTTCCCCTAATCTGCGCAAGATCTTCTACGATGTTGGTATAACCGGATTCGAACCCGCGCCTTCTCTGAATCGAGATGCCGATGCACAGGATAGCGGCGAGCAAGCTTGCGTAATTTTCGAAGCTTTCCTTTCCCAGGCGCGAGTACTCCTTCACGTCAAGCGCCTTGAACGCATACGCCATCATCACGTAGATGTTGCGAATAACGACCGTATCCTCCGCTTTCCTGCCCATCAGATGCTCTCCCTGAGCCTGCTGATCTCCTTCTCCGCCTTTCGGGGGTTGTCGAACCAGTATTCACGGAGCAGCGGGGCGAGTTCGTATTCGACGATCCTGTCCGGGTCGGGAACGGTGCCGCTATTCCTGCAGAAGTAGCTGTGGCCGATCTCGAAACCGCGTCCAAGGGACGGGTCGTCCTCGATTGTGCGATTGAGCGTCGCCACCGCATCGACGAGCTTCAGCATCGAGGGGGAGTCTTTCAGAGTCCCCCTGAAAGACGCGTTTTCCAGCGCCGAGCGCATCTCGAAGAAGCTGAAGCGGCGGCGAAGAGCATAGTCGATGAGTGCGAGGCTTCTATCCGCCGTGTTCATCATTCCTATGATGAACACGTTGTCGGGAACTGAGAACGGGGCCCTGGAGACCGGGTTGATGACCTCCTCTCCCCGATGGTCCGCTTCGATGCACATCAACAGCTCTCCGAAGACCTTTGAAACGTTCGCTCGATTGATCTCGTCGATGATGAACGCGTAGGGAAGCGCGTCGCGACCTTCTCGGGCGGCCTCGGTGCACTCTTCCCGCGCGGCACGACAGAACTCGCTGAATGTCCCCTCGCGCGGCTCAAATCCACCGTCGGCGGTGGGGCGGTATCCGTACACGAAGTCGTCGTAGGACGTACTCTGGTGGAACTGGACCATGCGAACGCGATCGCGATCAGTGTTTCCCAGGAGCATGTACGCTATCCTGCGCGCCGCGTATGTCTTTCCCGTGCCGGGTGCCCCCTGCAGAATGAGGTTTCTCTTGTCATTCAACAGGCCAAGAACGATGTCGAGTTGCGCCTCATCAAGATAGACATCGGACAGGAAATCTGCCCGGGAATACTTCACCGATGCGGGTCGGGAGGCTTTTTCTGGCTTTCCCGTGCTTTCTGGACCCGCCTCCCTCTGCGAAAGCGAAGCCTTGCAAAGCTGGGCGGAGTAGACCGCGCTGGCGAAGGACTCGGGAACGCAGCGGTAGATTAGGTCAAGATAGTTAAGGTATGTTTCCCCCGATATGACTTTGGGGGGCTTGATATCCAACTTCTTTTCGAAATAGAGGCACGTGTCTGCGTCGAGCGGCAAGAAATAAGACGGATTTGAAAGGAAGAGCGCGACGGTTAGAGGTCTTGCGTTCAGCCCCCCGTCTCGAATTGCGCGGTTGAAAGCTCCTGTGAATTCGCTCCTGGCCTTCTCTGTGTCAGACTTCGCCAATCGGCAGCTTGCCAAGAACAGGGCAAGTCGATGTTCGCGCGCGTTAGCACTACCATTGAGCTCAGATGGGGTTATCTCGGGGATGCCGTTGAAATCAATCGGGGTGTTCGCCGAGATGCGGAGCAGGCGTATTGTCCTGCTGAAGAGTTCCCTCTTTTCCCTCTCGGGAAGTCCGGTGCCGAGCGCTGCGGAGAGAAAGGAAAGCGGGTCGGCGTCCTCGATTAATTTATTTGCGCCCTTAGATACCGTTGAGTACAGTTCCGCCTCAAGACGCTCTGGCGACTCTTCGCCTAAATCCTTCTCATAAATCTGGCACAGTTTTTCTGAGATCTTTTGGCTAGACCTTACCCACGAGGGCCTATCTAGGTAAGTGCTCGCCGAGAATACTATCTCCTGGGCAAGGAAGTGATGATTCGGGTCGAGGGCGGCGAATTCCGGTGATAGGAGAGAATCGCTTTTCTCGATGATGGCGGGGTGTCTTTTATTGAGAAAAGCGATTAGGTCGCCATAGGCTTCCGTAACATATCGATAACGCGCCGCCATTCCAGAGTTCTGGTCGGCGGTGAGGCTCTTGAACGCCCCTGCCCTTTCATCCTCGATTATCTGAAGGTAGTCCTGAAACTCTTCATCTTTGTAGTAGTAATGTTGTCGCGGGTTTAGGAGCGTTAGATAGGCGCTGATCGCTTGAAGGGGAAAATATCTGCGCACAAGACTTGCGCCATCTTCTGCGTGCTCCTCCAAACATTTTTTCAAAAGACGGCTTGTTGAGCGGTAAAAAGAGTCAATTCTGTCGTCTAATCGGCACGATTCGTCACTTAGGCGCTGCAGTTCACCTTTTGTCTGATTTGGATAGTATTTTGAAAGCTCGATTAGCGAGATGAAGTGGTAGGCAACCGGACTCGACAGGTATTGCGCAAAGCCCAAAAGGGACGCTTTGAGCATTTCCGGCAGGTTTGGAGAATCAAGGTTCCAAGCGTCTTTGAAATCGCGCAGAGCCTCCCATTTATAGATTTCCGTTTCCCGAATAAGCTCCATTTTGTTCTCATAGCGAGAAAGGATGCTTTCGAGTGCAACCTCGTTGAAGGTTCCCATATTCGCTCCCATGCGATGTTTCTCCATTTAAACAAGAATTGTAATGCATGTGCAGATATCCAGGCGACTGCCAGCCCGGCTTAACGAGAGTCGCCACAGCTCGAAATTGCACCTCCGTTGCGAGGCCTCAAGAAGCCGCACAGAACCTCGCACAAATCGTCCGCCGCGCTCCCGATTGGTGGAGGTTGCCGCGCAGCCCCTTGCCCCCTCTTCGCTCCGGCGCGGCTTTGCGGTCTCCGACATGCTCAGGGCCGCGGCCGAGCACGACGTCGCCTGGGAGGAAGCGGAACAAATGGGTGCCGGGGTGTACGCCCGCCTGTTCCCGGAGCGCGGGTAGCCTGTTTTTAACAAGACTAATCTTTAGGAATTCATGGTTTATTTCTTTCGGGTCTCACGGCGTTGCCTCAGCCCACCCATCGCGGGAACGCCTGCATCCTTCCGCTACTCGTTTCCCTTCCCAAGCATGAGGGAACGGTCGAGGCGCTTGCTCCCGCCGCCGAACTCAACGAGACGGCCGTGGTGGATCAGGCGGTTGCACACCGCGGGAGCGGAGGGTGCGCACCGCGAGGGACGGCCCGCGGCACAACCGACCCGGCGCGGCACCCGTAGCGGACGTCCCCCGATGAGTGAGCACGCGGCAGTGGTTGCCCCGCTGGGCGGCGAAATTAACGTCCGCGCAAAACCATAGGATAGAGGCTAGTAACTTTTAGCGTGATTGGAGTCATATGCCGCAATCAAACATGTTCGACGTCGCAACTTGCGTCGCAGCTATCGTGAGCGCCCTCAGCGCCGTCGCTGCCGTTGTTGCCTACCTCGAATTTGATACCGACCATTCCTGCATGCACCTAATTGTTGAGAACATAGGCAACGGGGTGGCAAGGGGCATTCAGATTGAAGGCTTTGATTGCAGCCTGGCCACTGAAGAGCTTAGAAACTACCTTTTGGAGAAGATCTTCGTGGCACACGGAATCCCCCTGTCTCGTACCTAATGCTTGGCGAAAGACAGTTATCCTCAAAGCCGGAGACATGAGGGCGCGAGCTGATTTATCTTCGCCAGTAACCGCTTCTTATACGCGAACTGGATTCGCCGGCAAATCTGTTGCCCGTTCTGAAGTTTTCCGTTGGACTATAGATCTTTTTCTGGCTCGCTTTATACAAAGTCAGATTTGAATCAAATAAAGACCTCTTTGGACAAAATCGAAAAGCACCTTGCTTCAATTCCATCTTTGGCCAGCAAGTCGGGCACGAGGTGGTTGGCTTTCGTCCGCCATGCTATCATTGCACCGTTTGTATTGCATAACGGTGCTGGAGCTTCTATGAACTACTCAGAGCTTGCGGAAAGTGGGGCGACGCAAAACGAGCGTCGTGGCTTTCTCGCCGAAGGCGATACGGTGGCAATCACCATTCGCATTCCCGCCAACCTCAAAAAGGCCGCGGTTGAAGAAGCTGCACTCAGAGGATTGAGCTTTAGTGCGTACGTGCGCACATCGCTGATCGACTCGTTACTTGACGAGGATTAGTAGAGCGAGAATCTATCCATCCACCCATTGAATGAAGAAATAGGAATCACGTGAACGACAAGAGAGAACTTAGGGTTAACTCATTCTTTGCCGGTATCGGTGGCTTCGACCTGGGCTTTGAGCGCCAGGGCTATATGAATACGTTTATCTGCGAAAATAATGGGTTCTGCAATGAGGTCCTCAGCGCCCGATGGCCTAACGTCACGAAGGCCGGCGACATTAACGAGGTCAAACCCGAGATCATTCCTGATGCCGAGATTTGGTGTGGCGGCTTTCCCTGCCAAGACATCTCTGTTGCTCGCGGCTCAATGTCACGCCTTGGACTTAAGGGGAGCAGATCCGGTCTATTCCATCGATTCGCGGAGCTGATTGGTGAAAAGAAACCGGAAGCCGTTCTCATTGAAAACGTTGCCGGTCTTTTCAATTCGAATAAGGGAAATGACTTCGCCGTCATTCTTGCGACGATGAACGAACTTGGATATGGAGTTGCTTGGAGGCTGTTGAACAGCCGGTACTTCGGCGTCCCTCAATCGCGCCCGCGTGTCTATCTCTGCTGCTGGAAGGGTAAGCCTACAAAGGCCTTCTCTTCAATCTTCGAGAACTCGGTACCTTCAAAACCCTCCGGTGTTCGCAGCTCTTTCATTACCGAGTCAACCCCCAAAGGCCTATATCCTCGCGTTCCTGTAACTGGCTATTGCCTTGCCGCTACATCGGGCAGACACACTGGCACCGACTGGAGCAGAACCTACGTAACCTGCGCCGACGGTGTGCGAAGGCTCACGCCAATCGAATGCGAAAGACTCCAAGGTTTCCCGGACAACTGGACCAATGTAGAGGGAGATACCGAAGACTCAGACTCTCTTCGGTATGCCGCTATAGGAAATGCCGTCTCTGTGCCTGTAATCGAATGGATTGCAGGACGGATGAAGTCCGCCTATGCAGATCCCTCTCCCGAGTCTATCGACAATCTTGTCAGCAATCATCAATGCTTTAACAACGCGTCTTGGCGTGATGTCCCCGACATTGACTTCGAGCATGAAAAGCTAGTCTGGCCGAAGTCAGGACTGATGTGGGATGGTAAGTACATCTCCGTCGACCATCGCGAGGCACCTTGCTCACCCGCAACCTCCACGCTTTACCAGATAGTCGAGAAGGATGATGTGAATCCCCGCTACTACCTGACTCCAAACGCAGCCGAAGGAATTCTTAGGCGCGTCGACAACAATAACCGCCAGCTTTTTGGCCCGCTGCGTGATGGCCTAGAGAAGCTGTCGGGAAGGAGGGCTAAATGATGACGGGCGCTCCAAAATTCGTGACCATGAGGCTGGGCAAAGATAGCGTCGCAGATATTAAGCGAATCGATGCCTGTGAGGGCGGTATCCAAGATCCGCCCATTTTCCTTTCCGTAACCTGCAAACAGGTTCCGAGAGAACTTAAGGCCGGTACATTTGTCCTTCTATGGCTTGGATCGGATAACTCTAAAGGCATCAAGACCGCGTGGAAGCAGGGAGTCCGAGCGGTTGCCCGCATTGAAGAAGTGAAACTCGGCGAAAAGCATAATGACGATTCCGTAACGATCGTCTCCATCGGTTACGCGTTTCCGATGTCTATGGACAAGATCGACTTACTTGAAGCTAATCCGGAGGCTTACGTCCACTTCTCCGACCTCCCGCTCGTCGGGCTGTCAGAGTACGCAAACCAAACTATTCGCAAAGTCGAATATGGAAAGCGTAGCGATATGGGGGCCCTACTCGTCGCTTGCGGTGCTGCAATTAACAGCTCGCTCAAAGACTTGTTTGTTGTTTACCCTGACCTTAGGAAACTGGTTGAGGATAGCGTCTTTCCCCAGGCGAGAAGGCTGTCAATCTCTGCCTCAATCGGAGAGCCCCACAATCTCATCTACTTCGGCGCGCCGGGCACTGGCAAGTCCCACAGCCTGAACGTGCTCGCTGGAAAATACTTCGACAAGGCGCACACGCGCCGCGTCACCTTCCATCCCGACTACAGCTATGCCTCGTTCGTCGGCTGCTATAAGCCCGCGATGCGCTGGCCAAAACAGAAGGATGACGAGTCCCTCTCCGAGAATATGGGTCGCCCCTACGTCTCCTACGAGTTCGTGCCCGGCCCACTCGTAAAGAGTTACGTCGAGGCGATGACGCACCCCGACGAGAACTTCCTGCTCATCGTGGAGGAGATCAACCGCGCGAACCCCGCCGCGACCTTCGGCGACGTGTTCCAGCTGCTCGACCGAGACGGCGACGGAGAGAGCGAGTACGACGTGGACGTCCCCGTCGACCTCGGAGAGCACCTCTGGAAGGAGTTCTGCCACACGTCCGGTCGCGCGGATGAGGTTCCAGGGCTCTACAGCCGCGAGGAGAACGCCGCATGTCGTGTGAACACGATGCGCCTGCCTTCCAACCTCTACATCTGGGCGACTATGAACAGCGCCGACCAGGGCGTGTTCCCGATGGACACCGCCTTCAAGCGCCGCTGGGAGTTCCGCTACATGGGGATCGACGAGGGCGAAGGGAAGTACGCCGGCAAGGTCGTGCGCATCGGCTCGAGGCGCGAGCCCGTGGAGTGGAACGCCCTGCGCCACGCCATCAACGGCCTGCTCAAGGGCAAGGCGCGCGTCAACGAGGACAAGCTCCTGGGTCCGTTCTTCCTCAAGGAGTCTACACTGGATGACGACGAGGGCTTCGACGAGGCGTTCAAGAGCAAGGTGCTGCTCTACCTCTACGAGGACGCCGCGAAGATGAAGCGCCCCAAGGTGTTCCGCCATCCCGACTTCACCTACTCCGAGATCTGCGCCGAGTACGACAGCTCCGCCGACGGCGTCTTCGCCCTCGACACGCCCGTCGAGCGCGCGGCGGAGGGCGAGGATGCCGATGGGGACGCCGAGACGGGCGCGGAGGCGTAACCCATGGCCTTCGACCCCGTTTACGTGCGGGAACGGGACTACTACTCGGTCGGCGACCTCGCGCGGCTGCTCAGGCTCGACCTGTGCGACGCCCTCGCGTGCGTGAGGGCGTGGGCCTCTCGCGGCGTGCTGACGCTCAGGAGCGATGTCGCGCCCGAGGGCGAGGACGCCGACGAGGAGCTCGCCGCCCTCGGCAAGTACCAGTTCACGTGGGTGGGCCTTGCCCGCTGGCGCCGCGTGCTCGTCTGCGCGTACCCGAAGTACTACCCCCGTCCCTCCGACGAGTTCCCTCATCCCCCGGAGGCGGAGCTCGCGCAGGTGTTCCGCGTGCTGCGCAAGAGCTCGGGCGGTCTCGCTGGCATCGGCGCCGCGCTGCCGGACGCCGACGAGGACGGCGGACCGCTCTCGCTCATGCTGGCCCTGCTGGGCTCCTACGAGGAAAACGGCGTCTACACGAACTACGTGCGTGTCATCCGCGACAACGGCTCCGGCGAGATCGCCTGGGACCGCACCATCGCGCAGAACCAGCCCTTCATGGACCGCGACACGCCGGTCTACTTCGACCTCAAGACACGCGACACCTCCCGCGACGCCGCCGACCTGGTGACGCGCCTGCACCGCTGCGTGCTGACGCGGTGCTCTGCCGACCTGCGCCGCTGGGGCGTGGACGAGCTGCTGGAGCTCGCCGAGGTGGACCTCTCCGGCGAGGAGCTGGAGGACCTGGGAGAGCCCGAGACCCTGACGCACCATCTCGAGCAGGAGCGCTCGGTGCAGTTCGTGACGTGGAAGCAGGACGTCATCGACATGCTGCTGCGCTACCTGAACCCGTCCGAGGAATACGAGAGCCCCGAGGAGGAGTTCTGCCTGGGCACTTCGTCCTTCTACCACGCGTGGGAACTGGCATGCAAGACCGCTTTCGGGGACAGGCTCGCCGACCGCATAGACTCGCTGGGGCTTCCGCTCGCCGAGGACTGGCGCCAGCGCGGTGCGGAGACGCTTCTTGGTATCATCCCGAGGCCGGAGTGGACGGACGCCGGCGGTGCGGGCTGCGGGGACGTGAACACGCTGATTCCCGACGTCATAGGCATCCATGGAGATGGCGCTGGCGGCAGGGCGTTCTGCATCTACGACGCGAAGTACTACGCGCCGACGCTGCGCCCCGGCACCGCCAAGCGCGTGCCGGGCGTCGAGTCCGTGACGAAGCAGGTGCTCTACCAGAGCGCCTACGAGGGCTTCATCCGGGACAACGGGTTCTCCTCCGTGGCGAATGTCTTCCTGGTGCCGACCCACGAGGCCGAGGCGAGGCTCATGGGCGGGGTGCGCTTCCCAGGCGTCTTCGGGAAGCCTGAGCCGCCCCTCTCGGACGGGGTGGAGATGTGGGCTCTGCCCGCGGACTACGTGTTCGACTGCTATCTGGCAGGAAGACTGGCGGACGAGGAGCTGATCCAGAGGATGTGCGAAGGGAGCCTGGATGGGGCACATTAGTTTCGGGGACGCGCTTGATTGGGATGGCACGCACTACCCCAATCCTTCAAGTGCTATTGATGGGGCCATCAACATGGTCTCGACCTCTCGATACACGGCAAAATCCGACCCCGTTGAGTTGACAGAAACAACGGACAGGGTGAGGTACCGGTTCCTCGCGACCAATGTCGACAATCCGAAGGACCCCTCTCATTGTGTTGAGGGAAAATTCGTCTACGAGCGAAAGAAGAAGGGGGATCCCTCCTTTCCCTCAGACTCGACCGAATCTGAGCTGGACCCCGTTTCAAGGGGCATGCTCCAAAGAAAAGGCTTCAACGGCGATTGGCTCGAGCTCACTTTAGATACCGGAGAGACCCGCCGCCTATACGAAGCGCTTGATGCTCGCTATCGAATTCATCAGGAGGCCGGTGGGGTTCAGGGTGGCAGCACGACGTATGTCCCCCTTGACCGCTCTGTAACCTCGCTTCTCAAGATGATGCGCGAAAATCCCTCGGAAACCAGGCTGCTTTCAGATGGCAATAACTTCGAACTCGTCAAAGAGATGATTCGGCTCATGACCCAGGGGACGACTCGAGAGCAACTGAGCGAGATATTCTCCGAGCTGGAAAAGGGACATCTCGATGACTTCACGGTCAGTCTGAGTCTCGCCCAGCTCGAAAAGGCAGAAAAGGAAATCGCCGAGAACCTCGATAACAGCAATGAGGAATACTGGCAGAGATTATTCACCAACCATCAATGGATATTGTCGCAGGTATTCTCTGCCCCGTGCACGCTTCTCCAAGGCAAGGCGTATGTCGGAGGCAAGGCAATTGATAATTCCGGTGGCAATATCTGCGATTTCCTCTACCAGAATGAGCTAACCAGCAACGTCACGCTCATCGAGATCAAGACTCCTCGGACGAATCTGCTCGGCACGATATACAGGGGAAAAGAGCCTGAGAACGCCGTCTACTCCCTGACCTCACATATGAGCGGAGCAGTGAACCAGGTGCTTAACTACCGGGACACGCTCACGAAGGACTACTACATGGTCAACGGGCGCTCGTCTTCTCACTTTGAGGCCCTTTCCCCAAAGTGCGTTGTAGTCATAGGGAGGATCTCTGAACTCGACACCGCGGGCAAAAAAGCTACCTTTGAGCATTATCGGAATAACCTCAGCGATGTGACTGTAGTTACTTTTGATGAGTTGCTCCAGCGAATCCGGGACCTCATTGCCGTACTCCGAACAGGCAACGAAGCGACCTCCCCGTCCTCGGGAACCCGGGAACCCGACATGGTCATTCCCTTCTAATAACGAGCTCAGGGCGTGGCTGCGGCGCGCAAGGAGCTTACTGCGGCGCAGGGCGTTGCCGACGATGCTGGCAACAAAGCGAACGCAGCATCGCAGGCAGTTGCCGCGAAGCAGGCGCAGGTTGATGCCGCTGCCGCTGATGTTGATGCTGCTGCGGCCAGGGTTTCTGAGGTTCAGGCCGCTGTGGAGCAGAAGCAGGCTGCAGCTGACGCCGCCGTGCGTGCCGTCAGCGATGCCCGCGCCGACCTGGACGCTGCCAACACTACCGTCGCTGCGGCGCAGGATGTCGTGACCGCCAAGTCCGGAGCGCTCGATGTTGCCAAGGGCAAGGCCGCTGCTGCCAAGCGTGCGCTGGATGCCGCTCGTGCCGGTGTTGGCGACAAGCAGGATGCACTTGCCACAGCTCAGGACGAGCTGGCGGCGTACTCAGCCGATATCGCCGCTGCTCAGCGTGAGTTTGATGCGGCGTCGTCTGCACTCGAAGACGCTCGTGCCAATCAGCGCGGGGCGGAGGCTGAACTTGTTGCCGCCCAAGGCGATGCCGATCAGGCGGACATCGATGCTGCTGCCGTCCAGACGGAGCTCAATATGGCCCAGCAGGCTGTGAGCGATGCCGACGCCGCCGTGGCAACGGCTCAGGCAAAGTCTGATGCGGCTGCCGCCCGCGCCTCTGAGCTTAAGAACGCCGCCGCATCGCTTGCCAAGGCTACCGAGGACAAAGCCGCTGCCGATGCCGCGCTCGATGCTGCGGCGGATGCCGTGATGGATGCCGAGTACGACTTTGTGGAGGCTGACAATGCCGTGACGGATGCGGCTGCCGCCCGCGATGCCTCTGCCGCCGCGGTTGCCCGCCTGCGCGGGATCAATCTTGCCGAAGCCATTGTTAACGGCAGCGCTGACGATGCGGACGAGGCGCTCAACGCCAAGATTGCCGCGGCTCACGATGCGGCCGAGCGCGCCGCGGCTGCCAAGGCCGAGCTCGATGCCGCCGTGGCTGCGGCGGATGCTGTGGCGCCGGCATACTTGGAGGCGCTTGCAAACTACACCACTGCCAAGGCCGAGCTCGACCAGGCTATTGTCGAGCTCAACGCCGAGATCGCTCGCCAGGAGGCTGCCGAGCGCGGGAACGGCGAGCAGACCCAGCCCGCCACGCAAGTGACGTACCAGGCCAAACATGCGGCGGCAACAACCGAGGCCGCGACGTGGCAGACGGCGATGCCTGCCACGGGCGATACGTCCGACCTACTGGGTGAGACCTTCGTTATCGGCGGCACGGTCCTGGTGGCCGCCGGTGTCTTCCTGTCCGATAAGCGCCGCCAGCTGACCCGTTAGGGACAGAAGAAAACGGATTGTTTTCGGCGCGCACCGAAAGGGACAAGAAGGTCCCACACGGCGCGCGCCGCTTTTTTCAAGAGCGATTAAGGAGTGACATATGCAAATTAGAGGAGAGGCGGCGATCGCTTGCGGATTCATGGCGGGCCTGGCAACGGGATTGCTGTTCGATGGGTGTTTTGACGGCTATATCAATCGATTCCGCGATTCTGATTTTTCGAGCGGCAAGCCTCAGAAAACGGGGCCGTCTCGTCAAGAGGTGGCCGCGCCCGTCGAGCCCCGCAGTGTAGATACCTCAAGAACGAAGGTAATCGTCACCAAGAACGGCAAGGTTTATCACCGTTCTACGGGATGCAAAAGCCTTAATCAAAAGGCCATTAGAACGAGCGTGCCATTGGCGACTGCGCTCAAACGAGGCAAGACACCCTGCCCAACATGTTGCCCACCAGTGGTTTAGACGTTCCTTCGGGGGTGTCCTGCAAGGACATGGGTCCCTGCAGACACGCGGGCCTAAATACATGTCCGCGCGGCATGGGAGACTTAACCTGCCGCCCTGCTCTGCCGCGGCGGCATACACCTGAACAGCAACCCTCTAAGGAGTTCGATATCGATGAGTGACAACACCAAGCACCTCGCAAAGAAATGCGTTAAGGACGCGGCACCGTGTCTCGCGCTGTGCGTGGCCGGCGCAGCGGTCGGGCTGTTCGCCGTCCTGGGGCCGTTCGACGTGCTTCGAAGCGGCAGCTCTCTGCACGTTTGCATGGCCCTTGCCGGCGCCATGGCGACCGGCGGCGTGCTCGATCTGATCTTTTGGGTGTTTGACCCGTTTGGATGGAAGAACGAGGGGTAAGCCCTAAGGGATGGATGCCCCGCAGCGTTAGGAGGTCCCTATGATCTGGTTTACCAGCGATACTCACTTTGGACACGAGAACATGCTACGGCTCGCCGACAGGCCTTGGTCGACTGTTGCACAGATGAACGACGACATGGTCGCGAGCGTTAATAGCAAAGTCGCCATGGACGACGAGCTTTACATTTTGGGTGACTTTAGCTTTAAGATGACGATCCAAGAGGCCTACGAGCTGCGCAAAAGCATTGCATGCAAGCGCGTCCATCTGCTGCCCGGCAACCACGACAAAGACTGGACGCAGCCTGCGGTAGCGGATGCCTTTATCGTCGAGCCACCCATTTGCGTGCTCAAGATCGACCGCCAAAAAATCGTGCTGAGCCACTATCCCATGGCCGACTGGCAGAGTATGTCGCACGGCAGCTGGCATCTTCACGGGCATATCCACAGCTGCGGCGGCGCGTACAACAGGTTCAACCTCAGGCAGGGGCTTTTGCGCTATGACGTGGGCGTGGACGCCAACGGCTACGCCCCGGTGAGCCTGGAGGAGCTCAAGTCGTGGTTTGCGCAGGTCGACGAGCCGGCGCGTCGCGTTAAATGGCCGTGGTGGGTCAACGCCACGGGCGACGAGCAGGTCGAGCGCGATCTCGAGGCCTATAAGAGGAAAGAGGTGATCCGATGACGGTCTATGTGACAGGCGACATCCACGGTGGGCTTGACATGCAAAAGCTCCGCGACTGGGAGCTTGGGGATGGCCTGACGAGCGACGACTACCTCATCATCGCGGGGGACTTTGGCTTTCCGTGGGATTTCTCTGCCGAGGAGTGTGCTGACATCGCCTGGCTGGAGTCGCGCCCCTACACCGCGTTGTTCGTCGACGGCAACCACGAGCGCTTCGATCACTGGGCGGAGCGCCCCATGGAGATGTGGCGCGGCGGGTTCACACAGCGCCTATCGGACACCTCGTCCATTCGGCGCCTGACGCGCGGCGAGGTCTTTGAGCTCGACGGCTCAACGATCTTTACCATGGGTGGCGCCACGAGCGTGGACAAGGAATACCGCATACCGTATTCGAGCTGGTGGCCGCAGGAGCTACCGGACGAGCGCAACTTTGAGGAGGCGCGGGCAAAGCTCGACAGCGTGGGTTGGAAGGTCGACTACGTGGTCACCCATACCTGCTCCACGCGCATGCTCTCGCCGACGCTCTACCCGGCGCCCGGCTGGAACTATCCCAGTGTCGATCGACTCACCGCGTTTTTTGATGAGCTGGAGGAGCGCCTGGACTACAAACGCTGGTACTACGGGCATTTCCATCGCGACGTCAACCCAGCCGAGCGCCACACCGTGCTCTACGACTGCATCGTTCGTCTAGGCGACGAACTCCAGCCCTGGGACGTTGCGTAGGGACGGGCATAGAGAGATCTTCATACGATGCCTTGGGCAGTTACCCTACATTTCAACAATAGCCATTATCTGTAGGGTAACTTGAGTCATGCTAGCGGCTGGAAGAGATGATGCCTGTCAGTCTAGAGTTTCAACGCCATTCGGTTGGTGCCAGGTAGGGTGGTGAAGCCAAAATGCGCATAGAATGCTGCCGCCTCGTCATCTACTGGGTCGACAATCAAAGCTCGTGCGCCTGCCAAGGCAGATATTTTCAAAGCATTTTCAATGGCATCTTTGAGCAGCGATGCTCCCAGACCAAGTCCCTTGAATTTCTCATCGACTCCCATCATCCCAAGCAGGACTGCGGGAACTTGGGAGGGTGAATTACGCACGAACCATCCCCCGTCAACATTTTCACGAGCTACGGAGTGCGTGCACAGCGTATAAAACCCAGCGACAGCGCCATCACAATATGACGCGTATATAACCGCGGACCCTCTTCTTCGCGCTGAGGCTGATCTGTTTTTGGCCCATCCATCGACGAGAGTGTTTCCACAGTGGAATGCCTCGATGCCTTGACCAACAGGGAGTTGAACAGGCTTGGTAAACGCGCTCATTCCCAAACCGCTTTACGGTCAAGCAGCGCTTTTGCGGCTTCAGGCATGGGGGAGTCGAGCATTTCACAAAATGCATCGAACCCATCGGGAGAAAGATAAGTTGTTGACGCCTCGGCGATGTCGCGTGCGGAGCTCTCGTCAAGGTGCGCCGTGGCCCATTGGGTGAGGGTCTGCCCGCGCAAGGCGGCGGCGCGCTCGTAAGTGAGGCGTTGACGTTCGGTTAGCCTTAGATCCATGCGGCGTTGTTTCTCAATAGTTGGCATAACAAAACCTCCTCGGCATTATTGTACGGAATTATTCCGTACATAACAAGACGCAGAATAAGACGCTCGTCGAAAAAAGGCCGGAGACGGGAGATGCCATTAGTTGACGAGCTCTTTACAGCGAAAGGTCTCCATTCATAACGATGTTCTCCCTGTGCGCGCGGATGACGTCCCAGCTAAAGTGCTCGACCAGTTGCTCGGCAGAGCGCGGCGTGGTGTCCGGCGCGATGCCCGTTTGCCCGGCGAGCCAGCCCAGCAGCGCTTCGGGCGTGCCAAAGCGGGCGCGGAGTTCGCCCAGGTCCAGATCGCGGTCTCGTTTGGAAAGGCGGCGGCCGTCCGGTGCCATGAGCAGCGGAATATGTGCGTAGTGCGGCGTGGGCAGTCCCAACAGGTGCTGCAGATAGATCTGGCGCGGCGTGGACCCCAGCAGGTCGCATCCGCGCACGACCTCGGTGACGCCCATGGCAGCGTCGTCGACCACCACGGCTAGCTGATAGGCAAACACGCCGTCGCTGCGGCGCACCAAAAAGTCGCCGCACTCGGTGGCGAGTGCTTCGCATTGGGCGCCGTACGTGCGATCCACAAATTCGATCACGTCGTCTGCGAGGTCGTCGACGGTGGGCACGCGCAGACGTGTGGCCGGGGCGCGCAGGGCGCTGCGGCGGGCCACCTCCTCGGCCGAAAGACTTCGGCAGGCGCCACGGTAGATGGGCGTGCCGTCGCTCGCGTGCGGTGCACTCGCGGCGTGGAGCTCGGCGCGTGTGCAAAAGCAGGGATAGGTGAGGCCGGCGTCTTTCAGCCGGCGCAAGGCGCTCTCGTACAGGTCTAGGCGGTCGTGCTGGTAGTAGGGGCCTTCGTCCCACTCCAGCCCCAGCCAGGCCAGGTCGTCAATCAATTGGGCGGCAAGTTCCGGGCGCTTGCAGCGATCGTCCAGGTCCTCAATGCGTAACACGATGCTGCCGCCCTGGCTGCGGGCCGAAAGCCATGCGCACAGGCAGCTGAACACGTTGCCCAGGTGCATACGGCCCGAGGGCGACGGGGCGAAGCGCCCCACGACGGGCGCGGGAGCGGCCGGCGTCGTTGGCGCGTCGGCGGCGGTTGTTGCTATGTTGCGTGCGTTGATGTCCATGCGGACGAGTATAGCGCGGGGCGCGGTGGGGGAGACGCTGCCGTGGCCTGCAAGTTGCTGAGGCCGCGCGTTGCGCGTGCCGGACCACCGGCTCGGCACCTTAATCGTCGTCAATCAATTTAGCCCTCAAACGACAGAAACCCCGGCAGCTCTTCGCAACTGCCGGGGTTTCCGCGGAAAAGGGGGACATGATCCTCGAGCGGACGGCAAAGGGGCAAACCGTTTTCGCTCAACTGCTTTATGCCCCTCAACTGGCGGCTCAATCAGCGCATGCCGCGCCCACACAAAGCCGCTACACCTGTGATGGAGCTATGAAGTGGTATCTATTGCCGGAGCGGGCTATGCCAAGGAGTGTCCCAGATTGCCGGCAGATAAGGAACGTCCCCAGGTGCCGGCGGCGGGCGTGACTTTCGTCCCGTTTGATACTCCGCTGGCCTAGATGTTCGTCACATGAACCCGCAAACGTGGGACAATGACGCTGTTGGTATCACAGACAAAGGATGTGCCTATGAACGCCCCCGTTGCCCAGCCCTGTCGGCAGCGCCGCCTGTTTGCGCGATTCGCTTCCGTCTGCGCACTCGTCGCGCTTGCGTTGTTGCTGCTGCCTGCCGCCGCGCACGCCGACGGCTACTCCATGAGCCAAACCTATATCGGTGCCACGGTCGAGGCCGATGGCTCGCTGACCGTTGTCGAGGGACGCCAGTTCGATTTCGACGATGACATTAACGGCGTGTATTGGGATATCAATACAGGCTCTAACCAGCAAGGCGGCTCGGTGGTCGTCAATGTGCTGAGCGTCGAGGAAGACGACACTGCGTTTAACAAGGTCGACAGCGCAAACAAAGGCGACGACGGCGTTTACACGGTGGAGCAGTCCGACGACGGCGTAAAGATTAAGGTGTTCAGCCCTCACGAGAGCGGCGACAGCGCAATCTACTACGTGAGTTATTCCATGACCGGTGCGGTTATGAACTGGGCCGATACCGCCGAGCTCTACTGGAAATTTGTGGGTGACGGCTGGTCTGCGGACTCCGATGACGTCGAGATGGAAGTCTACTTTGCAAATGCCGCTGCCGGGACGGCCGCCGTCAAGGGCGATAACTTCCGCGCATGGGGCCACGGCCCGCTGACGGGCGACGTGTCACTCGATGCGGACGAGCCCATGGTCACCTATACCATTCCCTGCGTGCATGAGGGAGAATTCGCCGAGGCACGCATCGCCTTCCCCAACGACTGGGTGCCGCAGCTCGCCGCCTCGAGCGAAGAGCGCATGTCGACGATTCTGAGCGAAGAGAAGGAATGGGCCGACGAGGCCAACGCTCGCCGTGAGCACGCGCGTGCGGTTGCCGGCGCGATTGCCGTGGTGTGTGTTGTCGTGGCGGTTGCCTATACCGGTGTGATCGTGATGCTTAAGCTGCGCAGGCCCAAGCCCAAGCCACTCTTCCAGGACGAGTACTTCCGCGATGTGCCCTCGGCCGACCATCCCGCGGTGCTTGCAGCTCTCATGAGCTGGAACGACGTGCCCGATCAGGCATATATCGCCACACTTATGAAGCTCACCGACGACCGCGTGATCAAGCTGGAAGAAGCGACCGAGACCAAGAAGAAGGGTCTGCTCCGTCGCGAAAAAGAGGAGCAGACGTATCGCATCACAGTGACCGACGAGGCCTGGAAGGCTGCCAAGAAGGACGGCATCGATCGCGACGTGCTCAAGGTCTTCTTTGCTGGCGTTAAGCCCGATAAGGACGGAGTCCGTTCGCGCACGTTTAGCGAGTTGGAGGAGTACGCTAGCGAGCGCACCACATCTGTTGGCGACAAGCTCGAGGACTATCAGAGCACAGTTAAGGGCAAGCTGGAGGCGCGCGAGCTTATTGCATCGGATGGCACTATCGCGATGGTGGCCGGCCTGGTTCTCGGCATCATCATTGTCTTTGGCATTCTGGGCTCTCTGTTCTATACCGACTTTGCGGATGCCAACGTCGGTGCCGCTATGATCTCGATCCCCGTTACGATCGTGGGCTTTGTCCTGAGCTGCACCTTCCGCCGTTACACGCCGGAGGGCGCCGAGGTGGCGGCTCGCTGCAAGGCGCTCAAGCATTGGCTCGAGGACTTTACGCGCCTGAAGGAGGCTATCCCCAGCGACCTAATCTTGTGGAACAAACTGCTGGTGATGGGCGTTGCCCTGGGCGTTTCGAAAGAAGTGCTGCGACAGCTGGCCGAGGCCGTGCCTGCGGATCTGCGCAACAGCGACGATTTCTACGACAACTACCCCTGCTACTGGTGGTATTACCATCACTACGGCAACGAGTCTCCGCTCGATTCGTTCAACGAGGTGTATCACGAGACCATCCGCGAGCTGGCTTCGAGTTCCGATAGCTCGAGCGGCGGCAGCGGCGGCGGCTTTTCCGGTGGCGGCGGTGGCGGCGTCGGCGGAGGCGGCGGCGGAACGTTCTAGCGAGCGCTTGCTTTGGGGTGGATCTTTCTGGGCGGTTGCCAGGGAAGATTCATCCCATTTTTGTGCATCGAAACGGGTCAAACTTTCCGCTGCGGACCTTCGCGCAAGGGACAGTGGACAAAAAATGCCAAATATGAGTACTGTTGCTGCGTTGGTCACATATGTTTGCACATAATAATGGGCTCCTAATGAGAGTACTTCTCGTTAGGAGCCCATTTTATTGAACATTTGGGGAGTTATGTCAGCTCGTGCAGCTGGTCGTCATGCCTATAAGCATCAAAAATGCCCCAAATCGCTGCTACTAAAAAGGTAACAGTACTCATATTTGATGTTTTTTGACCAGGGCTATCTACAAACCCCCTAGGCCACTCATTGGGGACAGACTTAAATGACTAGTTGTTGGGGATCAGTCATTGGGGACGTTCTTAAATGACCAGGTGTGGCTGCTTGGGCTAGGCTGTTAGGTCGAGTTCGTAGAGAAAGCTTTCACGCGGCATGTCGTGACGACGCTCTTCGCGGTTGGCGCGGTGCGTGGCCGTGCGCTTAAAGCCGTGCAGCTCGTAGAACTTCCACGAGCAGTTGGAGTCGGTGTACAGGTGCGCCCTTGTCGCCCCGCGCGAGGAAAGGTACGAGACAGCGGCATCGAGCAACACCGAGCCAACGCCCAGGCCATGGACATCGGGATCGACGGCGAGCAGCGTGACTTCGTTGTCGTGCGGCAATGGGCTGCTCTCGAGCAGGCGGTTGTTGGTTCGGATGGTTGCGCGCACAAACGAGAGATACTCGGCGCAGGCATCGGGCTCCAGTTCGCGCATCTGCGACAGCAACGCGCGTTCGGTATCCATCCAATGCTCGTTGATAGTGACGCCGGGGCTCTGTCCTGCGCGTGCAAGCGCAATGCCGCGCGCCTCGCCGTCAATTACCGCAACCTGCGAAAACGTCGAGGACGAAAGGCAATAGGCGAGGTCGCATGCGGCCTCAAGGCGGTTGTACTCATCGTTATCCGAATTGTTATGCCAAAGCTGCTGCAGAATCAGCGCGATGGCGTCAAAGTCTTCAGTATCAAACGGTCGGTAGAGAACCCGCGAGACCATGGTGCCTCTTTCTTTTGCGGATGCATATCGAGCACAGTTCTACCACGCCATTGGCATCTAATTATGGTGCCCCTGTGTTCCATCAACTCACCGTGCTCAGCGGCGCCTCTGCAACCCCCGCTCGCAAACTTTTTCTGCACAGCCGTGCGTT
Source organism: Collinsella sp. (assembly GCA_019414245.1). GTDB lineage: Bacteria > Actinomycetota > Coriobacteriia > Coriobacteriales > Coriobacteriaceae > Collinsella. The sequence continues at coordinate 51,513 of DXMK01000018.1, forward strand.
GCGGGGTGCAACGTCGCGCTCGATGCGCTACATTGAATCAGTATTTTCAATGCCGCTGCGCGAGCGCTGCAGATCGACGTATCACCGACTCACAGAGCACGGCGGCGTACCAGACAGGAGGACTGCATGGGATCTGATGTGAAGATCGCACGCGCGTTGATCTCGGTTACCGATAAAACGGGTGTCGTCGATTTCGCACGGACGTTGGTCGATGACTTTGGCGTCGAGATCATCTCTACGGGCGGCACGGCTCGTGCCATCGAGGACGCGGGCGTTCCCGTAACCCCCATCGAGGAGTTCACGGGCTATCCCGAGATGATGGACGGCCGCGTTAAGACCCTGCACCCCAAGGTTCACGGCGCGCTGCTGGCCCGCCGCGATTCCGAGCAGCACATGCAGGAGGCCGCTCAGCACGGCATTAAGCTGATCGACCTGGTCGTCGTCAACCTGTACGAGTTCGAGAAGACCGTTGCCAACCCCGAGGTCACCTTCGCGGATGCCATCGAGCACATCGACATCGGCGGTCCCTCCATGCTGCGCTCTGCTGCCAAGAACGCCACGAGCGTTACCGTCATCTCCGATCCGGCCGACTACGACGCCGTCCTGGCCGAGATGCACGAGACCGGCGGTTGCACCACGCTTTCCACCCGTCGTCGCCTGCAGGTGAAGGTCTACCAGACCACCGCCGCCTACGACACGGCTATCTCCCGTTGGCTTGCCGCCCAGGCAAGTGACGTGGCGGATACCTCTGCCAAGCTCGAGATTTCGCTGGAGAAGGTCGACGACCTGCGCTATGGCGAGAATCCTCAGCAGAAGGCTACGGTCTACCGCTTTGCCGAGGGTTGCGAGAACACCGCGAGCTCGCAGTTTCCGCTCGTGGGCTCCGAGCAGATCCAGGGCAAGCCGCTCAGCTACAATAACTATCTGGATGCCGATGCCGCTTGGAACCTGGTCCGCGAGTTCGACGAGCCTGCCTGCGTGATCCTCAAACACCAGAACCCCTGCGGCTCCGCCGTTGCCGAGGACATTACGTCCGCTTACGACCGCGCCTTCGCCTGCGATCCCAAGAGCGCCTTCGGCGGCATCATCGCCTGCAACCGCGAGGTTCCCTTTGAGCTGGTTGAGCATTTTGCCGATCAGAACAAGCAGTTTGTCGAGGTCATCATCGCCCCGAGCTACACTGCCGAGGCGCTCGAGCGCATGGCCAAGCGCCCCAACCTGCGCGTGCTGGCTACCGGCGGCGTGGACCACGGCGCCCAGGTGGAACTGCGCTCCATCGACGGCGGCATGCTGGTGCAGGAGGTCGACCACGTGACCGAGGACCCCGCGACCTTTACGTTCCCCACCGACCGCAAGCCCACCGATGCCGAGATGGCCGAGCTCGAGTTTGCCTGGAAGGTCTGCAAGGGCGTCAAGTCCAACGCCATCCTGGTCTCCAAGGGCAAGGCCGGCATTGGCATGGGCCCCGGTCAGCCCAACCGCGTTGACTCTGCGCTGCTTGCCTGCGAGCGCGCCGAGGACTTCTGCGAGCGCGAGGGCGTGGAGAAGGGCGGCTTTGCCTGCGCAAGCGACGCGTTCTTCCCGTTCCGCGACAACGTCGACGTGCTTGCCGCACACGGCGTGACCTGCATCATCCAGCCCGGCGGCTCCAAGCGCGATGACGAGAGCATCCAGGCCTGCAACGAGCATGGTATTGCGATGGTCTTCACCGGAGCTAGGCATTTTAGGCACTAGAGGCTTTCCCAAGCACCCGACCTTGCCCCTCAAACCGTCGCTTGCGTACATTTAGTACGCGGCGCTCCTCTTTCGGGGCAATCTCGGGCACTTGGAAAACCCTTAATGGGATGTTTCTCTATCCCATTAAACTGTTCGGTCGCCTGACCATATCGTCAAAATAATCTCTGCAAAAGACGGTCGCTCCGTTTGGAGGGCCGTCTTTTTGGTATAAGAGGACGGAATGACTAACACGAAAGGTATGACCATGCCCCAGATTGATGATGCCGAGCTGTTTGGCAATGCCGAGGATCAGCGTGCGTACGAGGACTTTTGCGCCAATCAGGAGGCGGTCGAGAAGTTTACGCTCGACAAGCCCGCGCTTATCTGCCGTTGGCGCATGTCCAACAAAAAGGTGCCCATGCTCAACCGTCACATTCGCGCGCTGTCCGAGCGCTTGGTGCAGGGCGAGCCGCTTACCCATAACATGCTCAGCTGGGCCAAGCAGCACGTTGAGTGGTCGCTTGCCGAGGGCGATTACACCGCGCACGACGGCGTGCTCATGCTGGTGATCGACGTTAACGGCAATGCCGCCATGACGGTGGGTGAGTACGAGCCGCTGGCCGATACTTCGGCCAAGGCGCTGCGTGCCCGCTCCGCCGAGGCCCGCTCCGAGGCCGACGAAACCGGCGTGGCGCCCGAGCTGCTCGCTGCCGTCAACAACGGCGAGCTGGCCTTTGTGGCGCCGGCGGACGAGTGCCTGTGTGGCACGGCGACGCTCATAGAGCAGCTGGCCCAGACCAAGGGCATCCCGGTCACGCGCGTAGACATTCCCGCACAGCTCAAGGGCGCCTTGTTCCTGGTAAGCGACGAGCACGGCGTGGTGCCTGCCACCGACGCCGACGCCGCCGAGTCTGATGCCGCGACGGTCGCCTTCTTTGCCGACGGCTACGAAAAGCTTCGCGCCCGCCGCTAAATGATTATTCTGGGACGGGGATTAAAGAATCATTTTGGTTCCCGTCACCGCTGCGAGTGCGAGGCGGACAAAACGCCCCCGCTCGCGAACAGTTCTGTCACCTTGGCGACGTGCGTGGCGCGCACCTGCAGTTTCGCAGCCATAATGGTGGCAAGACAACCAAGAGGGGAGCGGAATCCATGGCGCTAATCTATATCGTTGAGGACGACGAGCCCATTCGTCGTGAGCTTGTCGACATCCTTGCCCGCGCCGGGTTTGAAATCGAGGCCTGCGAATCGTTCGAGCATGTCTCGCGCGATATTCTCGCCGCCGCGCCCGACCTGGTGCTGCTCGACCTCACGCTTCCCGTCAAGGACGGCCAGCATATCTGCCACGAGGTTCGCCGCGAATCCGAGGTCCCCATCATCGTCCTCACCTCGCGCACGACCGAGATCGACGAGGTCATGGCCATGACGCTCGGCGCGGACGACTTTGTTCCCAAGCCCTATAGCGCGCGCGTGCTCGTGGCGCGCATCAACGCACTGCTGCGTCGCACCGCGGCGTCAGGCGAGCGCAGCACGCTCGTCCACAAGGGGCTGGAGCTCGACCTCGCCCGCTCTATGGTCACCAACACGGCGACCGGCGACAGCACCGAGCTCACCAAAAATGAGCTGCGCATTCTCTCGCTGCTCCTGAGCCGCACGGGCAAGATCGTCTCGCGCTCGGCCATCATGCAGGACCTGTGGGACTCCGACGCCTTCGTGGACGACAATACGCTCACCGTCAACATCAACCGCCTGCGCACCACGCTCGAAAAAATCGGCATCAAGGGGTATTTGACGACGCATCGCGGCCAAGGCTATTCGGTCTAGGGGCCGGCTATGTCGTTTGGCAAGTTCTTTAAAGATGCACTGCTTCCCGTCGCCGTGTGGACGTGCGGCGTGCTGCTGAGCTGCTTTGTGCTGACGGTCGCCGGCGCACCCGTTTCTATCGTGGTCGTGGCGGTTGGCGTGTCCTTTATCTTCGGTATGCTCGGCATCGTGATCGAGTACGCTCGCCGTCGCCGTTTTCTGCGTCAGTTGGAGCGCGCGGCAGAGGAGCTCGAGAGTCCCGCATGGGTGCAGGAGATGGTGCAATGCCCAACCTATGCCGAGGGCGAGCTCGAGTACGAGGTCCTGTGCCGGGTGGGCAAAGCCGCCTGCGACGAGGTTGCCGAGGGCCGGCGTCAGACCGAAGACTATCGCGACTATATCGAGAGCTGGGTTCACGAGGCCAAGCTGCCCCTGGCGGCGGCCCACCTGATTTTGGAAAACCTGGACGGCAGCGAAGACGACCTGTCGCGTGTGGATGACCTGGGTCGCGAGCTGGCTCGCATGGAGCGCTATATCGACCAGGCGCTGTACTATGCGCGCTCGGAAGTCGTGGAGCGCGACTACCTGATTCGCCGTTGGGATCTCAAGACCCTGGTGACGGGCGCGATTAAAGCCAACGCGCGCGAGCTTATCGCGGCGCACGTGGCTCCGGTGTGCGAGAACCTCGACTTTGAGGTCTTTACCGACGAGAAGTGGCTCGAGTTTATTCTAGGCCAGCTTATTCAGAACAGCATCAAATATGCGCGCGAGGACGGCGCAAAGATCGTGTTTTCGGGCGCGTTGCTGGACGAGGGCCTGGCGAGCGAACGCATCGAGCTTACCGTCGCGGACAACGGCTGCGGCGTGAGCGCGGCCGACCTGCCGCGCGTGTTCGAGAAGGGTTTTACCGGCGACAACGGCCGCACCACCAAGCGCGCAACGGGCATCGGCCTCTACCTGGTGGCGCGCCTGTGCTCCAAGATGGGCATCGACGTCACCGCGGCATCCGAGCCCGGCGAAGGCTTCGTCGTAACATTCGCGTTTTCAACGAATAAGTTTCAATATTTCGAGTAACGCACGCGGCAGACGCCCACCCAAACAAAAACGTGCAGCCAAAACAAAACGTGCCGCCCCAAACGGGGCGGCACGCCATCTTTTATCAGCCAACTCGCTGAAGTAAGGCTGCGAAGGCCGCGGGGCCGGGAGGGGTTTCCTAAGGGCACATCCCGCAGCCGCAACGCGGCGAGGACGTGCCCGTGGAAACCCCGCAGGCCCCGCGGCCGGTGGGAGCAACGCTACTTCACGACCAAAATGTCGCAGTCCGTATTGCGCAGCAGGAACGTCGAAATCGAACCCAGCAGCGCATACTTGATCGAGGACAGGCCGCGGGCGCCGCAGAGCACCAGGTCGGGCTTGACCACGTCGAGCATCTCGTCTTTGAGCGTCTCACGAATACGGCCGGCGCGAATCATGACTTCGACCTCGGGAATATCGGGATTGGCCTTGGCCTCTTCGAGCTGCTTTTCGATGGAGTTCTTAAAGGCCTCCTCCAGACCGTTGACCAAATCGACCGGATAGGAGCCGGCGCTCTCGAGCGCCGTGGAATCGATAACGTGGCCGATAATCAGCTTGGCGCCGTTGTTCGCGGCGACCTTGATGGCGCGTGCGAGCACAAAATCCTGCTGCTCAGTACCGTCGAGTGAAACAAATACCTTGGTGTAACCCTCGTTCATGGTTTCCTCCTTGGTCTATCGCACGGGCGCGGGGCTCGTGCGTCGGGCGGTCGCGGGTGCGTTGACCGCCGGACACTTTATCTTGTTGCAGTTATACCCAAGGATTTCGGTTTAACTGCTCGCAATTCTGTGAACGGGCGAGTTTTTTGGTAAGGGTAGGCGCGGTCGCACCGCCAACGGTTGATAATGGGACATCGCCCGCATCGTCCGCAGAACATCTACCGGCGGGTGTCTAACGAGGGGGTCCCTTTGGATATTATCGAGCTTCTAAAATCTGCCTTCATGGGCCTGGTCGAGGGCATCACCGAATGGCTGCCCGTTTCGTCGACGGGCCACATGATCTTGGTGGACGAGTTCGTCAAGATGAACGTGAGCGAGACGTTCTGGAATATGTTCCTGGTCGTGATTCAGCTCGGCGCCATTCTGGCCGTCTGCGTGCTGTTTTTCCACGAGCTCAACCCGTTCTCGCCCAGCAAGGGCAAGGAGGGCCGTCGCGACACCTGGGTGCTGTGGGGCAAGATTGTGCTCGGTTGCATTCCTGCGGCGGCGATCGGCCTGCCGCTCAACGACTGGATGGAGGAGCATTTCTACAACGCTCCCGGCGTGGCGCTGGCGCTCATTGTGTACGGCGTGCTGTTTATCGTGATCGAGAACTGGCGCGCGAGCAAGCGCGAGGAAATGGCCGTTGCCGGTTCGTTTGGTTCGCGTGCTGTGGTGTCGGGTGGACGTCCCGCCGGTGCGCACTTTGCGGCGCCCCCCACGGCTACCGCTGAGGATGAGGACGATGACGAGAATCTGGACTTTGGTTCCATCGCCACGCTCGAGGACCTCAGCTGGAAGACTGCGCTGGGTATCGGCTGCTTCCAGGTGCTTTCGCTGGTGCCTGGTACGTCTCGCTCCGGTTCTACCATCATCGGCGGCCTGCTTTTGGGCTGCACGCGCTCGGTGGCGTCTAAGTTTACGTTCTTCCTGGCTATTCCCGTTATGTTTGGCGCGAGTGCGCTCAAGCTGGTCAAGTACTTCATCAAGGGCGGCACGTTCGGCACCAACGAGATCGCCATCTTGGGCGTGGGCTGCGTTGTGGCCTTTGTGGTTTCGCTCATCGCCATCAAGTGGCTCATGGGCTTCGTCCGCCGTCACGACTTCAAGTGCTTCGGAGTCTACCGCATCATCCTGGGCATCGTAGTGCTCGCATACTTCTTCGTTCTGGAGCCGATGCTCGGCCTCTAACTTAGTCGACGCTGCGCGGCGGCCAGGGCGACAACTTGTCATTCAAAGGGGGTGGCATGACCAAAAGGTCTATGCCGCCCCCTTTTCATGCCAATTTGTTCGCCCTGGCCGCCGCTCGCTACCGTTGCCATGACATCGGTGGCTCCGTGATTGGTACATTGGGGTCAGGTTTCTTTGCACCAACGTGGTGCAGACTAACCTGACACCTTTGCGCCAAATCCGCTGGGGCGGACCTGACGGCGGCGCACGGAGTCGTGGTGTGATTTGCGTCGGTGTCCGCGCGGCTCGGTATACTGGTACGGCTCAAACTATGGCGCTGCCCGCAGGCGCGCCGTCTGTCAGATGAGGAGTCGCCCATGACCCAGCCCTTGCCCTGGGAAAAGAACGCCGCGGTACCCGTGCCGCCCGCGCCGGAACCCGTGCCGCTCGATGCATACACCGCCCCCGCTGCGCCGGAGCCCGAGCTCGTTCCGCTCGACATCTATGACGCTCCCGCGCCGGCGCCCAAGCCTATCAAGCCGCTCGTCGACATCGACAGCCTTAATCCCGCCCAGCGCGAGGCGGTCCTGTCCACCGAGGGCCCGTTGCTGGTGCTCGCCGGCGCCGGCTCGGGCAAGACCCGCGTCTTGACCTTCCGCATCGCACATATGCTCGGCGACCTGGGCGTTAAGCCTTGGCAGGTTCTTGCCATTACGTTTACCAACAAGGCTGCGGCCGAGATGCGCGAGCGTCTGGCGGCACTCATCCCCAGCGGCACTCGTGGCATGTGGGTGTGCACCTTCCATGCCATGTGCGTGCGCATGCTGCGCGAGGACGCCGACCTGCTGGGCTATACCGGTCAATTCACCATCTACGATGACGACGACTCAAAGCGCATGGTGCGCGACATTATGCAGGCGCTCGGCATCGAGCAAAAGCAGTTCCCCATCAACATGATCCGCAGCAAGATCAGCTCTGCTAAAAACGCCATGATCGGGCCCGAGGACATGCTCAAGAGCGCCGATAGCCCCAACGACAAAAAGGCCGCGCAAGTCTACCTGGAGCTGGAGCGCCGCCTGCGCGCCGCCAACGCGATGGACTTCGACGACCTGCTCGTGCGCACGCTCGAGCTACTGCGCACCCGCCCCGAGGTGCTCGACAAGTACCAGGAGCGCTTCCGCTACATTAGCGTCGACGAGTATCAGGACACCAACCACGTCCAGTACGAGATCGCCAACCTGCTGGCCGCCAAGTACCAAAACCTCATGGTCGTGGGCGACGACGACCAGTCCATTTACAGCTGGCGTGGCGCCGACATCACCAACATCCTGGACTTTGAGCAGGACTTTAAAAACTGCAAGACCGTCAAGCTGGAGCAGAACTATCGCTCTACGGGTCATATCCTGAGCGCCGCCAACGCCGTGGTGCGTCACAACTCGCAGCGCAAGGACAAGCGCCTGTTTACGGCCGAGGGCGATGGCGAGAAGATTCAGGCTTTCCAGGCAAGCGACGAGCGCGACGAAGGTCGCTGGATTGCCGGCGAGATCGAAAAGCTGCATGCCAAGGGTACAAGCTACGACGATATCGCCGTGTTCTACCGCACCAACGCCCAGTCGCGTATCCTCGAAGATATGTTCCTGCGCGCGGGCGTGCCCTACAAGATCGTCGGCGGCACGCGATTCTTCGACCGCGCCGAGATTCGCGACGTCATGGCCTACCTCAAGATGATCGTGAACCCGGCCGACGAGATGAGCGTCAAGCGCGTCATCAACACGCCGCGCCGCGGCATCGGCTCCACCTCGATTCAAAAGATCGAGCAGCTGGCGCGCGACAACCGCTGCTCGTTCTTCCAAGCCTGCGAGATCGCGTGCGCCGAGACGGGCATGTTTAGCGCCAAGGTCCGCAATGGCCTGTCGAGCTTTGTGTCGCTGGTGCGCGAGGGCCGCCGCATGGACGGCGAGCTCAAGGACGTTGTCGAGATGATTGTCGACAAGACGGGCCTGCTGCAGGCCTTTCGCGCCGAGGGCACCATGGAGGCCGAGAGCCGCGCCGAGAACATCCAGGAATTCCTGGGCGTGGCCGCCGAATTTGAGGAGACGCACGAGGATATCGAGGGTACGCTCGAGAGCTTAGAGGAGCTGCGCGCGGCCGGTGTTGCCGACGTGCCTGCCGGCGCCGAGCCCGAGCCCGTCGTGGTGAGCGCACCTGCGCCCGAGCCGGGACCGTCTGCCCCGGTATCCTCGTTTGAGGCGCTCGTTGGCGCGCGTGATGCCGCAGGTTCCAATCCGCTCGATAGCCTAGCCGCCCCGGCGCTCTCGCCGCAGGATGCCCTGGCTGCCGCCATTGCGGGCAACGCGTATGCCGCGCCGACGGAGATGCCGGCGGGTGCCGTGCATGCCGACGAGATCGAGCGCACCTACGGTCCGCTCACCTGTAAGGCGCTTCCTGCTCTCATGGAGTGGCTGGCCCTGCGCTCCGACTTGGATTCCCTGGCCGGCGAGACGCATGCCATTACCATGATGACCATCCACTCCGCCAAGGGCCTGGAGTTCCCGGCGGTGTTCGTGGCCGGCATGGAGGAGGGCATCTTCCCGCACGTGCACGACTTTGGCGGCAGCGATGATCCGGGCAAGCTCGAGGAGGAGCGTCGCCTGGCCTACGTTGCCATCACGCGTGCCCGTAAGCGCCTGTTCCTGACCTATGCGGCCACGCGTCGCACCTACGGCTCGACCTCTGCCAACCCGCGCTCTCGTTTCCTCAACGAGATTCCGTTTGAGGATATCGAGTTTAGCGGTATCGGTTCTGCCGGTTTTGAGGGCACGGGCTGGGAGAAGCGCGGCGACCGTCACGGCACCTTTGGCTCGGGCATGGGCTCGGATATGTATGGCGGCAAGGTGTTCGGTTCGCATACGCGCTCGACCGGCGGTTCCGGTTCGCGCGGCGGATCGAGCTTCGACGATTTCTTTGGTGGCAGCACCTATGGCACCGAGCGCCATCGCGGGGTTTCGCCCGACGCCGGCCGTGTTGCCTCGACCTTTGGTTCGGGCGCGCCGCGAGCTAAAAAGCCGTCGTCCAAGGTGTCGCCGACGGTGGAGCGCAAGGTCGATCGCGCCAGCGCGTCACAGGACTTTGCCGCGGGCGATACCGTGAGCCACAAGACCTTTGGCACCGGTACCGTGATCTCGGTCGCCGGAGACATGATCGAGGTCCAGTTCGAAAAAACCGGCCAGACCAAAAAGCTGATGAAAGGTTTTGCACCGATCGTCAAGCTGTCGTGATCCCGGCGGACCTGGGCGGGCGTATGGGGCAACATCACCTGCTCGGACAGTCCTGCGCAAGACGGAGGCCACATTAAGTGGCCTCCTTTGCGTGCGGAACTCGCGATCGATGTTGCCCCATACACCCGCCCAGGTCCTTGGGTAACGTTGCTGGACGAACATCGCTCTGCTCGTTCGCTTTTTGGTCTGGAGAGCCGGGTGGGCTGATATATAGATACGAGTAGGGGCTCCCCCGTTGATGGGCGGGGGAGCCCCTACTTGCGTTTGGGTTGTTGTTGCTAGCCAGAGGCTCGCCGGGATGGGCGCGGGGTTTGGTCGATCGCGAGTTCCGCACGAGCCGGAGAGCACTTAATGTGCTCTCCGTGCGAGCAGGACTGCCCGAGCAGGCGATCAAACCCCGCGCCCATCCCGGCGAGCACTCGGGTACCAGTGACCTACAGGTGGCTAATAATCAGTTCCATCTTGCCTTCGAGGTCGATGGAGCTGACGGTGCTCGGGGCCAGCAGGTGGCTTCCCTTGTGGACGGGGTCGCCGCAGACGGTGCCTTCGCCGTTGATGACCGACAGGCACATGAAGGGCCAGCGCTGGTCGAGGGTCTTGCTGCCGTCGACACGCACACGATCGACGGTGTAGCAGGGATTGGACTCGAGCTCGGTCACGCCGTCGACCTCGGGCGCGGTCACGGTGCCGTCGGTCGGCGCCTGAACATCAAAATCGATGCAGTCGAGGCTCTGCTCAATATGCAGCGGGCGCAGCTTGCCGTCGGTGCCGGGGCGGTCGTAGTCGTACAGGCGATAGGTCACATCGCTCGACTGCTGCGTCTCCAAAATGAGCGTACCGGTCTTGATGGCGTGCACGGTACCGGAGTCAATCTGGAAAAAGTCGCCCTTGTGAATCGGCAGCACGTTGAGCATCTCGTCCCAGCGGCCGTCCTCGATCATCTGTGCTGCCTCGGCGCGGTCCTTGGCGCGCTGTCCGACGATGATCGTGGCGCCGGGCTCGCAGTCCAGCACATACCAGCACTCGGTCTTGCCCAGGCTGCCGTTCTCGTGCTCGGCAGCGTACTCGTCGTTGGGGTGAATCTGGATCGAAAGGTCGTCCTTGGCGTCCAGAATCTTAATGAGCAGCGGGAACTCCTTGCCCTCGCAGTTGCCAAAGAGCTCACGGTGCTCGGCCCACAGCCACGACAGCGTGTGGCCGGCATACGGGCCCTCCGCAATCTGGCAGTCGCCGTTGGGATGGGCCGAGATAGCCCAGCACTCACCGATGGGACCCTCGGGAATGTCGTAACCAAATACGGTTTCGAGCTGGCGGCCGCCCCAGATCTTCTCGTGGAAGATCGGCGTCAGTTTAATCAAATCGGACATGTTCATACCCCCATGGTGTTGTGCGGTTGCCCACTCTAAACGAGCCATAACGAGCGCCCGCATGACTACAAAACTATGCCAACGTTACGTTGTGCAGCTCAAAGCGGTCACCAACGTTGCGCGAGATCGAATGCTCAAAGGCGGTGCCGCTATCCAAAAAGCCAATCTGGTTGAGCTCGAGCAGGGGAGAGCCGGGTTTGGTGTCCAGGCGCTCAGCCTCTTCCTCGGTTGCCGCTACGGCGCGAATGGTGCGGTGGAAGCTCGAAATCTTCAGCCCGCATTGCTCGCGGATGAAGCTGTAGACCGATCCATACAGGTCTTTCTTTTTAAGGCCCGGAATCAGCTCGAGGGGCATGTAGGTGTACTCGATAACGATGGGCTTCTCGTCGACCTGGCGCACGCGCACGATGTGATAGGCAAAGTCATCCTCGGCAATTCCCAGCTGAGTCGCAACCTCTGCCGGTGGATTGACAATCGAGAAATCGTAGACCACCGAGGTTACCTTCTCCCCGCGGTGCTCATACGAAAAGCCCTGGGCGCGGTCGTTCTTGCCCTGGAAAAACGCCTTGTCGGGAAGCCCCGCCGTGTCTTTAACGTAGGTGCCCGATCCGCGCCGGCTGGTAACAAGACCCTCTTCGGTGATCTGCTCGATAGCTCGTTTGACGGTGATTTTGGAAACGCTATAGAGCTCACAGAACTCAACGACGGTGGGTAGCTTGTCGCCCGGTTTAAGAGCGCCATCCTCGATGCTTCGACGGATATCTGCAGCTATCGCCTCGTATTTGGGAATCATGGAACCTCCTTTCCGACATATAAGAATACGCAAGTAAGTATAACCCCCAACGAGGCACCCATATTACTTTTATATAAGAAGTCCGAGAAAGAAAAAACAAAAAGACGCTTTACTTTAGAAATTAGAGCGCTATAGTTGTACGCAACGAACGGAACCCTGCCGCCGGCAGGGCCGACCGTTTGGGGACGGTTTTGTTTTGGCGGGCTGGATATCTGGATAACCGGTGCGCGCCCGCGCCGGATAACTTGCCAAAGCAAACCCGTCTCCAACCGAAAGCTCTAGACACGAAAGCGAGGACTTTGATGGCTCAGTATCAGCTGCCCCGTGACTTCTTCTTTGGCGCCGCTATGTCCGGCCCGCAGACTGAGGGTCAGTGGAACCAGGGCGGCAAGCTCGAGAACCTGTGGGATACCTGGTCCATCCAGGATCTGGATTCGTTCTATAACCGCGTTGGCTCTTATGCTGGCAATGACTTTATGGCTAAATACCAGGAGGACCTTCGCATTTTGAAGGACTTGGGCCTGGATACCTACCGCACCTCCATCCAGTGGAGTCGCCTGCTCGATGCTAACGGCAACCTCAATGAGGAGGGCGCCGCGTGGTATCACGAGCTGTTCCGTGCCTCTCGCGAGGCCGGCCTGGAGCCGTTCGTCAACCTGTACCACTTTGACATGCCTACCTACCTCTTTGACCGTGGTGGTTGGGAGAGCCGTGAGGTCGTCGAGGCGTACGCTCATTACGCCGACGTTGCCTTCCGCGAGTTTGGCCAGGAGATCAAGTACTGGTTCACCTTTAACGAGCCCATCGTCGAGCCCGAGCAGCGCTATCAGGAGGGCGTGTGGTACCCGCAGCTCCATGACTATAACCGCGCCCGCACCGTGCAGTATCACATCTCGCTGGCGCACGCGCTGGCTGTGGCCAACTACCGCCGCGCCTATGACGAGGGCGCCGTTCGCGCCGACGCCAAGATCGGCATGATCAACTGCTTTACCCCGGTCTATACCAAGGAGAACCCCAGCGAGGCAGACCTCGAGGCCGTGCGTATGACCAGCGGTATCAACAATCGCTGGTGGCTCGACCTTATTACCAAGGGCGAGCTTCCCGCCGACGTGCTCGACAGCCTGGCCGAGGGCGGCGTTAAACTTCCGTTCCGTGCCGGCGACCAAGAGATCCTCAAGCAGGGCGTTGTCGACTGGCTCGGTTGTAACTACTACCATCCCACGCGCGTTCAGGCTCCGGCGAGCAAGATCGACCAGTACGGTCTGCCGCACTTTGCCGACGAGTACGTATGGCCCGACGCCGTTATGAACGAGAGCCGCGGCTGGGAAATCTACCCGCAGGGCCTCTACGACTTTGGCATGGACTGCGCTAAGAACTACCCCGATCTTGAGTGGTTTGTATCCGAGAACGGTATCGGCATCATGGACGAATACAAGAACCGTGACGCCGAAGGGACCATTCAGGACGACTACCGCGTCGACTTTGTGCGCCAGCACCTGGAGTGGGTTGCCAAGGCAATCGCCGAGGGCGCCAAATGCCGCGGATACCATTATTGGGCCGTCATCGATAACTGGTCTTGGGCTAATGCCTTTAAGAACCGTTACGGCTTTGTCGAGGTCGACCTCATGGACGGCTACAAGCGACGCCTTAAGAAGTCTGCAGCTTGGCTCAAGCAGGTCGCAACGACCCACGTGGTTGACTAGCGACCGGGCGAGCGCCCAGACCGCGCGCCGCCGCGCGCAAAACATGGCACATCTGGTGGCAAAGGGCGACAGACCACCGTGCGCATAGGAAAAGGCCGGATTTGATAGTTAGGAGCAATCATGGCCAGTGAAAACGGAAAGAGCTTCCTCGACAAATTTGCCGAGGTCTCTGCGAAGGTGGGAAACCAGGTTCACCTGCGTTCCCTGCGCGATGCCTTCGCAACCATCACGCCGCTCTATATCCTTGCGGGTATCGCGGTTCTTATTAACAACGTCGTGTTCCCTCTGTTCCCGCTCGATGCGGCGGGTCTTGCCAATCTTCAGACCTGGGGTTCGGCAATTACGCTGGGCACCCTCAACGTCTCTGCCATTGTCTTGGCCGGATTGATCGGCTACAGCCTCGCTAAGAACGAGCGCTTCGATAACCCGCTTGCCTGCGTGGTCGTCGCCATCTCCGCTTTCGTTATCATGATGCCGCAGCAGATCACCGCCACGCTTGCCGCCACGAGTCCGCTGCTCACCGACAAGATCACCTCTGCCGAGGTCACGGGCGCCCTTTCGACTGCCAACACCGGTACCAACGGTCTGTTCGCGGCTATTATCATCGCCCTGCTCTCCGTCACGCTCTTCATCAAGATTTCCGGCGTCGAGAAGCTTAAAGTAAAGCTGGGCGAGGGTGTGCCCCCCGCGGTCTCCAACTCCTTTAACGTCATGATCCCGATGCTGCTCAACCTCTCGATCTTCGCAGTTGCCGCAGCGCTGCTCGCCGTGTTTGCCGGCACCGATCTGTGCACCATCATCTCCACGTGTATTTCCAACCCGCTCAAGAGCATCATGAACGCCGGTCCGTGGGCTGTTATCCTCATCTACACTCTTGCGAACCTGCTGTTCTGCGTCGGCATTCACCAGTCCACCATCTCTGGCGCTACCGTCGAGCCGATCCTGACCATGCTCATCGTCGACAACATGGCTACCTTTGCCGCCGGCGGCACCATCCAGCCCGATCACTACATGAACATGCAGATCGTCAACAGCTTCGCCCTTATCGGCGGCTCGGGCTGCACCCTCATGCTCCTGCTCGATACCTTCCTGTTCTCTAAGAACAAGGCTTCCAAGACCGTTGCCAAGATGGCTATCGTTCCTGGCCTGTTTAACATCAACGAGCCGGTCATCTACGGTTACCCCGTCGTGTACAACCTGCCGCTCATGATTCCGTTCGTGCTTCTTCCCGACCTGTTCATCGGCATCACCTATGGCCTGACCTGCGCGGGCATCATCAGCCCCTGCATCGCCCAGGTGCCTTGGACCATGCCTCCCGTCATTAACGCCCTGCTTGCCACGGGCTTTGACTGGCGCGCCGGCGTATGGCAGGCCCTCGAGCTTGTCATCGGCATGGTTGTCTACCTGCCCTTTATGAGGATCTCCGAGAAGGCCATCGCCAAGCAGGAGGCCCTTGCCGAGCAGAACGCCTAAACGGTTCGTTTTCCCTTTCATTGTTGCGGGCGCCGGTACGCGGTGCCGGTGCTCGCGGCTCTCCCTGCGTAAAGACGCAGGGGGTGGGTACAGTAGCCGCAAGGAATAAAACCAGTTGTCGTCTGCGCGCCGCGCAGTTATAAGGAGGAAACCATGAAGAAGATCATGCTTTGCTGCAATGCCGGCATGTCCACGAGCCTGCTGGTCCAGAAGATGCAGTCCGAGGTCGCAAGCCGTGGTCTGGACATCGAGGTCGAGGCCCGTCCTATGAACGAGGCTCACGATCACCTGGACGAGTGCGATATCTTGCTGCTCGGCCCGCAGATTGGCTACACCAAGGGCGATTTTGAGAAGGAGGCCGCTGGCCGCTTCCCGGTTGAGGTCATCAACATGGTCGACTACGGCCGCATGAACGCTGCTGGCATCATCGACCACTGCGTCAGCGTGATGGGCTAGGTGCAGCGCATGGAGGATATGAACGAGCTGCAGATGACCTGCTTTGAGATCATCAGTTTCGTCGGAACCGCCAAGAGCATGTACATCAATGCCGTGCAAAAGGCCAAGGAGGGCGATTTTGACGCCGCCGAGGAGCTTATCAAGCAGGGTGACGAGGCTTACAACGGTGGTCACGATGTTCACATGGGGCTCCTTAAAAAGGAGGCCAATGGCGAGCGTAACGGCGAGGCCCCGCTGATTCTGCTGCATGCCGAGGACCAGATGGCAGGCACCGAGACCATGCGCGTCATGGCCACGGAGCTCATCGAGGTCCACAAGCTGCTGCAGGCGCGCACGGCCTAGTCGGCGTTATCGCCGCGACGGACCGTTCGGCCCACCAGACAATTCAGTCCCTTTCACGGGCGCCGGGAGCCTCCGCCTTCCGGCGCCTTTATATTTGGCGAAGGCCTTGCGCGAGCTGATGAGCGGGCGTTCGCATTTTCCCAGATAAAACCTGCCAAAACAAACCTGTCCCTTTTTGGCAGGTTTTTGTCTTAGGAGCGGTACCATACAGGCAATGTTTAAACGAGAAAGGTGGGCTCCCATGGAACCTAAGCAGTACTACATCGGCATCGACGTCGGCGGCACTTCGGTTAAGGAGGGCCTGTTCGATGAGGACGGCAACCTGCTTGCCAAGGCCAGCGTACCCACGCCTCCCATCGTTGACGCTGCGGGCTTTGCCGCGGTGACCGAGGCGATCGACCAGGTGGTCGCCAAGGCGCAGATTCCGCGTGCCTTTGTGGCTGGCATTGGCCTGGCCGTTCCGTGCCCCATCCCGGCCTCGGGCGATGCCAAGGTCAAGGCCAACATTGCCATTAACCTGCCCGAGCTTAGGATCGCCATTCAGGAGCACTGCCCCGACGCGGTCGTTAAGTACGAAAACGATGCCAACGCTGCTGCCATGGGCGAGGCCTGGCTCGGCTCTGCCAAGGGCGTGCAGAACGTGGTGATGGTCACCATCGGTACCGGCGTGGGCGGCGGCGTTATCGTCAACGGCGACGTGGTGTCGGGCGTTGTGGGCGCCGGCGGCGAGATTGGCCACATGTGCCTGAATCCCGACGAGGAGCGCACCTGCGGCTGTGGCGGCCATGGCCACCTGGAGCAGTATTCCAGCGCCACTGGCGTGGTGAGCAACTACCTTGCCGAATGCAAGAAGGCGGGCGTCGAGCCCATCGAGCTCACCGGCCCCTCCGATTCCAAGGACGTGTTCCAAGCTTGCCGCGAGGGCGACAAGCTTGCGCTGGCCGCGGCTGATACCATGGCCGATTATCTCGGTCGCGCTCTGGCGCTTATCGCCAACGTGGTCGACCCCGAGATGTTCCTGATCGGCGGCGGCGCCTCCGCCTCGGCCGACGTCTACCTCGACAAGGTCCGCGAGCACTTTAAGCACTACGCGCTTTCCGCCTCGCGCGAGACGCCCATTGAGGTCGCCTCGCTCGGCAACGACGCCGGCATCATCGGTGCCGCTTACGTAGCCCTGCGCGCCGCCGGCAAATAGCTGGTGCAAGGGGGCCAGGTTACTTTGCACCAACATGGTGCAAAAGGGACAGCCTTGGCCTCCATGCCTGCCCCAAAATATGCCGTAGCCCTTCCGTCTGCGAAGGCTCGGCATCGGCGTGCTACCATAGCTACGTCCAAGTACACATATCAAGTGGAGGATATCCATGGCAAACGTTCTTGTCTTTGGTCACCAGAACCCCGATAACGACGCCATCATGAGCGCCGTCGTCCTGTCCCAGCTGCTCAACCAGGTTGAGTATGCCGGCAACACCTACGAGGCCTGCGCCCTTGGTCAGCTTCCGGCCGAGTCCGCCAAGCTGCTCGCCGACGCCGGCATCGCCGAGCCCCGCGTGATCGAGTCCGTCGAGGCCGGTCAGCTCGTCGTCCTCACCGACCACAACGAGTCTGCCCAGTCCGTCGCCGGCCTTAAGGACGCCACGGTCTTTGGCGTTGTCGATCATCACCGCATCGGCGACTTCGAGACCGCCGGCCCGCTGCATTACATCTGCCTGCCCTGGGGCTCCAGCTGCACCATCGTCACCAAGCTCGCCGGCGTGCTCGGCGTTGAGCTTTCCGACGTCCAGGCCAAGCTGCTGCTCTCGGCCATGATGACCGACACGCTCATGCTCAAGAGCCCCACCACCACCGATGTCGACCGCGCTGTCGCCGCCAAGCTCGGCGAGCAGGTGGGTGTCGACCCGGTCAAGTTTGGCATGGAGGTCTTCCTCACCCGTCCGTCCGGCTCCTTCACCGCAGCCGAGATGGTCGGCAACGACATCAAGATGTTCGAGCCCGCCGGCAAGAAGCTGCTCATCGGCCAGTACGAGACCGTCGACAAGAGTCGTGCGCTCGGCATGATCGACGAGATTCGCGAGGCCATGCGCGCCTACGCCGCCGAGAAGGGTGCCGATGGCATTGTCCTGTGCATCACCGACATCATGGAGGAGGGCTCGCAGGTCCTGCTCGAGGGCGAGACCGAGGCCGCTCAGAAGGGCCTGGGCATTGCCGACGAGCACGACGGCGTCTGGATGCCGGGTGTCCTCTCCCGTAAGAAGCAGGTCGCTGCCCCCATCATGGCCGCCTGCTAGGTTTAGTTGACCAAACGCCACGACCGGATCGCGGACGTCCCGCGCTCCGGTCGTTTTTTGTGCACGGCGCCGCGTCGTCTCTTGGACAGGCGTGCCCGTGCCGTTGAGCAAATAATGTTCAACCTGTGGTTCCGCTTTTCGGCCACGCCTGCGTGCTTGTCGTGCAGGGTAGGCTAGATGCAAGCGTAATACGTTAGAGCGCGGCGCCGCCACTTGGGCGGGCCGTGCTTTTTTAAGACGGGAGCTTTCCCGTGAAAGGAGCCGCCCATGGCAGCAACTGAGCAGCTGTTCAACGTTCGTGAGCGCAAGCGCTTTGAACGTCACGACATTTGGGAGCGCATCGCCGAGAACGGCACGATTTCCGCCGCCGTCATGGTCTTCGCCGCTATCGCCGCCGTTATCTGCGCCAACACCGATGCCTACGAGGCCATCCATCACTTTTTGGAGACCCCGCTGTATGTGGGCCTGGGCAACCTTACGGCTGGTCTCACCGTTGAGCTTTTCGTCAACGACTTCCTCATGGCGATTTTCTTTTTGTTGGTGGGCATTGAGCTTAAGTACGAGATGACGGTCGGCGAGCTCAAGAATCCGCGTCAGGCCATGCTTCCCATGTTGGCGGCGGTGGGCGGCGTCGTCGTTCCCGCCTGCATCTACCTGATCTTTAACCATGCCGGCGCCCGCAACGGTTGGGCCATCCCCATGGCAACCGATATTGCCTTTGCGCTGGGCGTGCTGTCGCTTTTGGGCAACCGCGTTCCCAACGGCGTGCGCGTGTTCTTCTCGACGCTCGCTATCGCCGACGACCTGATCTCCATCGCCGCCATCGCCATCTTCTACGGTCAGAGCCCCAATCCGTTTTGGTTGGGCGCCGCCGCGCTTGTGACCTGCGCGCTCGTGTGGCTCAACAAGACGCAGCATTACCGCCTTGCCCCGTATTCGGTACTGGGGCTGCTGTTGTGGTTCTGCATGTTCAAGAGCGGCGTACATGCCACGCTTGCTGGCGTCATCCTGGCCTTCACCATTCCGGCCAAGTGCGGCGTCAAGCTCGATAGTCTCACCGATTGGCTGGGCGAGTGCCTGCCGCTGCTCGATGACCGCTACGACGACGAGGCACACATCCTGGGCCAGCATGACTTTACCGTCTCGACTACCAAGGTCGAGCGCGTCATGCACCGCGTGACCCCGCCGCTTATCCGCATGGAGCGTCTGATCTCCACGCCGGTCAACTTTGTGATCCTGCCGATCTTTGCGTTCGTAAACGCTCAGGTTCGTTTAGTGGGCGTGGACATGAGCACGCTGCTCACCGATCCGGTGACGCTCGGCGTGTACTTTGGCATGCTGCTGGGCAAGCCGATCGGCATCTTTGGTATGACGTTTGCCCTGGTTAAGCTTAAGGCCTGCGAGCTGCCGCACAATGTCAACTGGCACATGATTGCCGGCGTGGGCATTCTGGGCGGTATCGGCTTTACCATGTCGATTCTCATCAGCGGCCTTGCCTTCCCGACGGCCCAGTTTGAGGTTCTTGCAGCCAAGGCCGCTATTCTCGCCGGTTCGGTCACCGCAGCCGTGCTCGGCATGATCTACATGAGCGTGGTCTGCAAGCATCCCTCGCCCAAAGACGAGTAAGAGCGCGAAAACCGGCTCCAGAACCGATTCGGGCGCGTCCAAAATGCGGATTCTGGCGGTGCTTGCCGCCTGCCAGACACGCCAGTGGTCAAAAAACGCCGTTTGTGAGTACTGTCACAAACGGCGTATCATTTTAGGTGCGGAAAATAATGAACAAAGTTATAAGAACTGTACGTTAATGAGTGACCATCGACTTCCAATTTGGCGCTAGCTGACGGTGATTAGGAAGTTTCAAGTCGAGTTTTGCCGATTTCGACCAAAAATCGCTGCTACTAAAAAGGTAACAGTACTCATATTTGCCCTTTTTTGGCCACAAGCCCTAAAACAAGCCTCGCCAAGGTCGGGAAGCGGGCCAAATCGCCGGCCTCGAGGCTTATTCCACCGTTCCGTAGACGGCGCCCCAGCCGTGGGTGGCCAAGGCGGAGTTGAGCTGGTCGCAGAGTGACTGGCGGTCGTAATAGCCGGGCGGTAGCAGGTTGACGATTTCCATGAGATCGGGCGCCAGGTCCAAGATTTCGGCCTGTACGATCAGGTCCAGGCGGTCGATGGCATGGCGGTCGTAAAACAGCCCGTCGACCAGGCGCTGCAGGTCGCCGAATTCCTCGGCCCTAAACGATCCGTACTCCATAGTGCCTCCTTGGGCGCCCCACGCCGCCATGCGCGGCGATTCGTAATTCATTGCGATGAACTTAATCTATCACGGCTTCATACCGTTGTGGCGGTGGCGGTCTATACTTAGACGAACTGCAACGTACCGCTTCGCGAAAGGTCGCACCCATGCAGACGATCTACCAGAAGATGGAAACCACCGAACTCGATGCCGCCATCGAGGCGCTCAAAGCCGAGGTCGCCGAGGTCAAGGCCAAGGGCCTGGCGCTCGACATGGCCCGCGGCAAGCCGTCGCCCTCCCAGGTGGACATCTCTCGACCTATGCTCGATATCCTCAATGCCGATGCCGATCTGCACGACGGCAACGTCGACTGCTCCAACTACGGTTGCTTTGAGGGCATTCCCTCGGCACGCAAGCTGGCGGGGGAGTTCCTGGGTTGCCCCGCCGAGCAGACGCTCGTACTGGGTTCGTCGAGCCTGCTGATCGAGCACGATATCGCCGGCATGTTCTGGCGCTGCGGCTCGTGCGGCAGCGAGCCTTGGGAGGCTTATGAGACCGCGCATGACGGCAAGAAGGTCAAGTTCCTGTGCCCTGTTCCCGGCTACGACCGCCACTTTGGCATCACTGCCGACTTGGGTATCGAGAATGTCCCCGTCGCGATGACCGACAACGGCCCCGACATGGACGAGGTCGAGCGCCTGGTTGCCGCCGACGACTCCATCAAGGGTATCTGGTGCGTGCCCAAGTATTCCAACCCCACGGGCATCACCTTTAGCGAGGACACCGTGCGTCGCCTGGTCGAGATGCCCACGGCCGCGCCCGATTTCCGCATCTTCTGGGACAACGCCTACTGCGTGCACGACCTGTACGACGAGACCGACGAGCTCGCCAACATCTTTGACCTCGCTCGCGCGGCGGGCACCGAGGACCGCGTGGTGGCCTTTGCATCGACGTCCAAGATCACCTTCCCGGGCGCCGGCATCGGCTTTATCGGTGCGAGCCCCGCGGTTATCGCGGAGTTCTCCAAGCGCCTGAAGGCCGGCCTTATCAGCGCCGACAAGCTCAACCAGCTGCGCCACGTACGCTTCCTTCCCGCCATCGAGGCGGTCAAGGAGCACATGAAAAAGCATGCCGAGTTCTTGCGCCCGCGCTTTGAGGCCGTTGAGCGCAAGCTCACCGAGGGCCTGGGCGATACGGGTTGCGCCACCTGGACGCATCCCCGCGGCGGCTACTTTGTGAGCTTTGATGGTCCCGAGGGCTCTGCCCAGAAGGTCGCCGCGCTTTGTGCCGACCTGGGCGTCAAGCTCACGCCGGCTGGTGCCACCTGGCCTTATGGCAAGGACCCGCGCGACACCAACATCCGCATCGCGCCGAGCTATCCCACGGTCGAGGACCTGGAGGCGGCGCTCGACGTACTGGTGCTGGCCGTCAAGCTCGTCGCTGCCGAGCTTGCGCGTGCCGAGCGCGCCTAACGCGCGGCTTCCCGTACTATCCGCACTTTCGATACGTAAAGGAGCGTATACATGGATTTGGGTATTTCCACCAACCCCACGCTAGAGCTCTATACCATTAAGGTAACCGGCGAGATTGATATCTCCAATGCCGATAGTCTGCGCAACGCCATCGACTTGGCGCTCGAGCAGCCCACCGAGGCCGTTGAGCTCGACTTTGCCCAGGTGAGCTACATTGATTCGACGGGCATTGGCGTGCTCGTGGGCGCCGCGCACCACGCGGTCGACCACGGCAAGCGCTTTAGCTGCACCAATGTGCAGCCCCCGGTGATGCGCGTGGTTCAGCTGCTGGGCGTCGACCAGGAGATCTCGATCACGGCGGCATAAGCCCTGCCCCAAAAGGGGCGTGCCGTTTGGCATATGTTTGTGATGCGCTCGGACGTTTTGGCGTCCGGGCGCTATACTTGACCGAATGAATAGACGAGTTCCGGCCGAATGGCGCGGTGCGGGCTCGACTCACATCGAGCCTTGGAGGTATGTGTGTTTGGTATTGGAGAGGGTGAGCTCGCGATCATCGTGGTCTTCGGCTTTTTGCTGTTTGGCCCGGATAAGCTCCCGCAGATGGGCCGCACAATCGGCCGTGCCATCCGTCAGTTCCGCGAGACGCAGGAAAAGATGACGGCCGTTGTTCAGTCCGAGATTATCGATCCGGTAAGCGAGGCCGCGTCGGCCCCGGTCAAGCCCAAGAAGGCTGCCGTCGATGACGATTCCGATGCGGACGAGGGTGCCGTCGAGACGGCTGCGCCCGCAAAGAAGGAGACTTTTGCCGAGCGTCGTGCCCGCCTTGCCGCCGAGAAGGCTGCGAGCGAGGGTGCCACCGAGGGCGAAGGCGCTGCTGATGAGGCCGAGAGCGCCGAGTCCGCCAAGGCCGAGCCTGCCGCTGCCGTCGCCGAGCCCGAGCCTGCTGCAGAGCCGGAGCCCGAGCCCGAGCCGGCAGAGCCCACGACGGCTGACCTCTACGCCCGTCGTCCCCGTAAGCGCAAGGCTGTCGTCGACCAGCTCGCTCGCGAGCTCGAGGCCGAGGACGACGCCGCTGCCGCCGACGCCCCGAAGGGAGGCGATGAGTAATGCCTATCGGACCTGCGCGTATGCCGCTCTTCGATCACCTGGGAGAGCTCCGTCGCCGTCTGACCATCGTGATCGTGTCGGTGTTTGCCGCCGCTATCGTGCTGTATTTTGCCACGCCCGTGGTGCTCGATATCCTGGAAGACCCCATCCGCTCTTTTGTGCCGGACGGTAAGTTCTACATCACCACTACGCTCGGCGGCTTTGGTCTGCGCTTTTCGCTGGCCATCAAGATGGCCGTTGTCATGTGCACGCCCATGATCATCTGGCAGATCTTGGCGTTTTTCCTGCCGGCGCTTCGCCCCAACGAGCGCAAGTGGGTCGTGCCCACGGTGCTCGCCTCGACGGTGCTGTTCTTCCTGGGCGCAATCTTTTGCTACTTCATCATCATCCCTGCAGGCTTTGAGTGGCTCATCGGCGAGACCTCGGCCGTCGCTACGGCGCTGCCCGATCTGGAGAACTACGTCAACATGGAGCTGCTCTTTATGATCGGCTTTGGCGTGGCGTTTGAGCTGCCGCTCATCATCTTCTACCTGTCCGTCTTCCACATCGTGTCCTACGCTGCTTTCCGCGGTGCCTGGCGTTATGTATACGTTGGCCTGCTTGTGGGCTCGGCTGTGATTACGCCCGACGGCTCGCCCGTTACGTTGGGCCTCATGTATGGTGCCCTGCTCTCGCTCTACGAGATTTCGCTTGCCATCGCCCGTGTGGTCATTACCGCGCGCGAGGGCAAGGAGGGCTTGTTTGTGAGCCGTCTGGACCTGTTTTCGGACGACGAAGAGG
Source organism: Collinsella sp. (assembly GCA_019414245.1). GTDB lineage: Bacteria > Actinomycetota > Coriobacteriia > Coriobacteriales > Coriobacteriaceae > Collinsella. Next base: position 75,266 of record DXMK01000018.1, read on the forward strand.
ACGACGAGGAGTAAATCGGTATGCACGAGGTTGGCATTGTCAACGGCATACTCGATACAGTGATTCGCGCGGCGCGTGGGGCGGGGGCCTTGCGCGCCGTTTTGGTAACGCTGCGCATCGGGGATATGACCGAGGTCGTGCGCGAGGCACTCGACTTTGCGTGGGAGACATTTCGCGACGAGGACCCGCTCACGCGCGGCTGCGAGCTTGCCGTGGAGGAGGTCCATCCACAAAGCGAGTGTCTGGACTGCGGCGAGGTCTTCGATCACGACCGTTTCCATTGCCGCTGCCCTCAATGTGGCGGCGCCAACGTGCGCCTGCTGCACGGCCGCGAACTCGACATCGCCAGTATCGAAATCGAAACCCCCGACGATTAACCCGCCAGCCACTGGGGACGGGGTATAAATGGTAGAAGTAAGGAGCGCCGAGTATGGCCGAGAAAACGATTGATATCGCGTCGCCGATTCTGTCGCGCAACGAGCGCCTGGCAGATCAGCTGCGACAGCGATTTAAAGAGACAAACACCTATGTGATCAATGTGCTGTCGAGCCCCGGTTCGGGCAAGACCACCACGATCCTGGGCACCAACGAGCGCCTGCGCGACAAGGCTGGCCTGCGCTGTGCCGTCATCGAGGGCGATATCGCCTCGGATGTCGATGCCATCACCATGAAGGAAGCCGGCATGCCTGCCATCCAGATCAACACGGGCGGCCTGTGCCACCTCGAGGGCAACATGATCATGGAGGCCGTTGACGCCTTCGACCAGGCTGTGGGTCTGGAAAACATCGACGTCATCTTTATCGAAAACGTGGGTAACCTGGTCTGCCCAGTCGACTTTGACCTGGGCGATAACCTGTCCATCATGATCCTCTCGGTGCCCGAGGGCGACGACAAGCCCATCAAGTACCCGGGCATCTTCCAGCACGCCGGCGCACAGCTGCTCAACAAGGTCGATGTGGCCCCGGCTTTCGATTTTGACATGGATAGGTATACTAAGACACTCGATGACCTCAATCCGCAGGCGCCGCGGTTTGCCGTGAGCGCGCGCAAGGGCGAGGGCATGGATGCCTGGTGCGATTGGCTCATCGGGCAGATTGAGCAAGCAAGGGCGTAAGTCGGCCGCCATACGGGCGGGCGTAGCCGCAGAGATACGAGATAGGAGCCTCTTTTGAAGCTCATCATCGCCGAGAAAAACGACGCCGCGCGTCAGATCGCCGAGCGTCTGTCCACGGGTAAGCCCAAAAAGGACAAGGTGTACAACACCGCCATCTACCGTTTTGAGTGGAAGGGCGAGGAGTGCGTGACGATCGGCCTTGCCGGTCACATCCTCGCGCCCGATTTTTGTGACAGCGTGCTGTTCGATAAAAAGCTGGGCTGGTATTCGGTCACCGAGGACGGCGAGATGCTGCCGGCCGACATACCCGATGGCCTGGCACGTCCGCCCTACGACACCAAGCGCAAGCCGTTTCTTGCCGATGGCATCTCAATCAAGGGCTGGAAACTCGAGAGCCTGCCTTACCTCACCTGGGCGCCCGTCATTAAGCTACCGGCCGAGAAGGAACTCATTCGTTCGCTCAAGAACCTCGCTAAAAAGTCTGACAGCGTCATCATCGCCACGGACTTCGATCGCGAGGGCGAGCTGATTGGTTCGGACGCCCTCAACAAGGTGCGCGAGGTTGCGCCCGACTTGCCGGTCGCCCGCGCCCAGTACTCTTCGTTTACCAAGGCCGAGATCACGCACGCCTTCGATAATCTCGTCACGCTCGACCAGAATCTGGCCGACGCCGGCGAGAGCCGCCAGCACATCGACCTCATTTGGGGTGCGGTGCTCACGCGCTACCTGACGCTCGCCAAGTTTGGCGGCTTTGGTAACGTGCGCTCTGCCGGCCGTGTGCAGACGCCGACGCTTGCCCTGGTGGTCGAGCGCGAGCGCGAGCGCATGGCGTTTGTGCCCGAGGACTATTGGCAGATCCGCGGCATGGGCGCCGCACAGGGTGCTGCCGAGGATGACCGCTTTAAGATCGCTCACAAGACGGCACGCTTTACCGACAAAGACGCTGCCGAGACGGCGTACGGCCATGTCGACGGCGTTGCGACGGCAACCGTCGCCGCGGTGACCAAGCGCTCGCGCAAGCAGCAGCCGCCCACGCCGTTTGCGACTACCTCGCTGCAGGCGGCCGCTGCAGCCGAGGGGATCTCGCCTGCGCGCACCATGCGCATCGCCGAGTCCCTCTACATGGCGGGCCTCATCAGCTACCCGCGTGTCGACAACACTGTGTACCCCGCGACGCTCGATCTGGGCGCCGTGGTGAGCGACCTTGCAAAGATTAATCCGGCGCTGGCGCCCGTATGCAAAAAGGTGCTCGCCGGCCCCATGAAGCCCACGCGCGGCAAGGTCGAGACCACCGACCACCCGCCTATCTACCCTACGGGCGAAGGTGATCCGTCCACGCTCGATGGCGGCCAGCGCAAGCTCTACGACCTCATCGCCCGCCGCTTCCTGGCGACGCTTATGGGTCCCGCGACCATCGAGAACACCAAGCTCGAGCTCGACGTGAACGGCGAGCCGTTCGTGGCTTCGGGCGATGTGCTCGTGACCCCGGGTTTCCGCGAGGCGTATCCGTATGGACTCAAGCGCGACGAGCAGATGCCGCCGCTGGAGCAGGGCGATACGGTCGACGTGTTCGACATTAAGCTCGAGGCCAAGCAGACCGAGCCGCCCGCGCGCTACAGCCAGGGCAAGCTCGTGCAGGAGATGGAAAAGCGCGGCCTGGGCACCAAGTCCACGCGCGCGAGCATCATCGAGCGCCTGTACGCCGTGCGCTACCTCAAAAACGATCCCGTGGAGCCGAGCCAGCTGGGCATCGCCATCATCGACGCGCTGTCGCAGTTTGCCCCGCGCATCACGAGCCCCGATATGACCAGCGAGCTCGACGGCGACATGACCCGCGTCGAGCGCGGCGAGGACACCGAAGAGCATGTCGTGACGCACTCGCGCGCGCTGCTGGCCGGCGTGCTCGACGAGCTGCTCAAGCATACGCAGGAGCTCGGCGACGCCATCAGCGACGCCGTCACGGCCGATGCGCGCGTGGGCACCTGCCCCAAGTGCGGCAAGGATCTGGTTATGAAGACGAGCGCCAAGACCCGCGGCAGCTTTATCGGCTGCATGGGCTGGCCCGACTGCGACGTGACCTATCCGGTGCCGAGCGGCGTCAAGGTAAGCCCGCTCGAGGGCGAGGCCGCTGTGTGCCCCGAATGCGGTGCGCCGCGCATTAAGTGCCAGCCGTTCCGCCAGAAGGCTTTCGAGATCTGCGTGAACCCGACGTGCCCCACCAACTACGAGCCCGACCTTAAGGTGGGCGAGTGCAAGGTGTGCGCCGAGGCCGGACGCCATGGTGATCTGATTGCACACAAGAGCGAGAAGAGCGGCAAGCGCTTTATCCGCTGCACCAACTACGATGACTGCGGCGTGAGCTATCCGCTGCCGGCGCGCGGCAAGCTCGAGGCGACGGGCGAGACCTGCCCCGAGTGCGGCGCCCCCATCGTGGTGGTCAACACGGCGCGCGGTCCGTGGCGTATCTGCGTCAACATGGATTGCCCGACCAAGGAGAAGAAGCCCGCCCGCGGCCGCAAGGCTGCGACCAAGGCGAGCACGGCGAAGAAGACCTCGACTGCGAAGAAGACGACGGCTAAGAAAGCCACTGCCGCCAAGAAGACGACCGCGAAGAAGTCGACTGCCAAGAAAGCAGCCGCCGACAAGTAACGGCGCAGTCGAAACATTGCCCAAAAAACGAGCGAGGGTCCCATGATCCTCGCTCGTTTTTTGACCGGCAGTTAGGGACATTCCTTTTTCTGCCGGCAGTTTAGGAACGTCCCTAACTGCCGGCTCGGAAACGACAAGGCGTTAGTTCACTTCGACGGGTTTGGCGCCGGGATAGCGCTCCTCAAAGTCTAGGCGGTACTTATTGTCATTGGTGCCCGCCACGTTGTCGCGCGACAGCGGCGCCACGATCTCGTTCTTATGGTCCGCGGGCTTTGCGTACTTTAAGCTGATCTCCCAGGCATCGCAGATCGCATCGATGCGGTGATCCAGGTCGTCGTACAGAGCAATGATGTCCTTCCACGAGCTGTAGTTCTTAGAGCTTGTGGGGACGTCCAGGTCCTCGACGATATCGTAGTACTGCTCGATGGTGTCTTCCGTGCGCTCGGCGACGTCAGCGAGATTTTGACGGGTGGTACGATCCTCTTCCAGATAGCTGCCATTAAACGTCTCTGCGCAGGCACGGACCTGGCTATCGAGATCTTCCAGCAGGTCGTAGTATTCACTCAGGCGACGGTAGAGGTTCTGTTCGGAGAGGCTTGCTTCGCCGCCATCCTCGTCGTCATCGTCATCATCGTCGTACAGGCTGTTGGGATTGCCGAGAGGCTTTAGATCATCGTCGTCGACGTCATGGTGCAGCTTAGCTACCTCGGCAGTCGTCTGCGTAGCGGAGTTGTCGAACGGCTTGATCACAAAAAAGATGACCAAGGCGATGATGATTGCCAACAGCACAACGATAACGGCGACAAGCGCCCTGGTAGCGCTCTTTTTTGCGGCGGGGGCCTGCGGTGAACCAGACGCGTATGTAGACGCCGGTTGCTGTTGGGGCGGGGTGTCCGCGACGGGTATGCGCTGCGTCGTTTCGACCGCTGCGGGGCTGGCGGCGGGGTCGGGGCGATAGGCGAGGGGATCGTCCGGCTTAGCTTGCGGCGTATCGAGGAAGCCGGTCTGCTCAAACGCGGGTTGGCCATTGCTTGCGGTTGTCTGCTCAACGGGTGCACCGCATGAGGTGCAGAACTTGGCATCATCTGCAAGAAGTTTGCCGCACGAGGCGCAATACCGAGACATTGCCACTCCTTTCGCCACATTTCAAATCAATACGACGATTATACCCAGCGCTCAAAAAAGTCGGCAGCTAGGGACGTTCCTTTTCTGCCGGCACTTTAGGAACGTCCCTAGCTGTCGCCTAGTCATTTAAGAGCGTCCCCAATGACTACCCAATGACTAGGCCCGATTTGGGGCGCGCCTGCCCCTGGGGTATCATGGCTTGGTTGATATATCTGCATTTACGCGCCTTATAGGAAGGGGCTGCGCTCATGGCTTTTGAGCCCGCTCAACATAGCTTTATCACGCTCGAGGGCGTCGATGGTGCCGGCAAGTCCACGCAGGCGCGTCTGCTTGCCCGCGCGCTCGAACTCGCTGGCTACCAGGTTGTGAGCCTGCGCGAGCCGGGCGGCACCGCCATCAGCGAAAAGATCCGCGCTCTGCTGCTCGACCCCGCCAATACGGCGATGGGCGACACCTGCGAGTTGCTGCTCTACGAGGCGGCGCGCGCTCAGTTGGTGCACGAGGTCATAGCTCCCGCCCTCGCGGCCGGCAAGGTGGTCCTGTGCGACCGCTTCTACGATTCCACGACCTGCTACCAGGCATTTGCCGACGGCCTCGATCGCCAGATAGTGTGCGATGCCAATAACCTGGCCGTCGCGGGAACACACCCGGCGCTCACGCTCGTCTACCACATCACGCCCGAGCAGGCGGCGCTACGCATGGCAGCCCGTGGCGCGGCAGATCGCATGGAGGCAAAAGGCATGACATTCCAGGAGCGTGTTTACCAGGGATTTTGCGCCATTGCTGCCGAGGAGCCAAACCGCGTAAAGCTCATCGACGCCACTGCGACCGTCGAGGAAGTCTTCGAGAAGACGGTCGAGCAGATTCGCGCGTACGGTCTCGTCATTTCGCAAGATGCTGTCGTCGCCGCGCTTGCCAAGGAGGCCGAGTAACATGGCCCCCGCTCAGGCAAGCCTGCTGGCCAAGCTCGACACCCAAGAGCGCGTTCGCGATTTTTTGACCAACGCCGTCGCCAGCGGCCGCGCATCGCACGCCTACCTGTTTTTGGGCGCTCCCGGTGCCGGCAAGCTCGATGCCGCATGGGCGCTCGCCCAGGCCTTCCTGTGCGAGCAGGACGGCTGCGGAGCATGCGACAGCTGCGTACGCGTTGCTCGGCATACGCATCCTGACGTGCACTATTACACGCCCGAGAGCGCCACAGGCTACCTCATTGCCCAGACCCGCGAGCTGCTCGATGACGTGCCGCTGGCGCCCATCCGTGCCAAGGCCAAGGTCTACATCATCGATCGTGCCGAGCAACTGCGCGCTAACACCGCCAACGCGCTGCTCAAGACACTCGAGGAGCCGCCCGAGGGCGTTATGTTCATCTTGTTGGGCACCTCGGCAGACGTGATGTTGCCCACCATCGTGAGCCGCTGTCAGTGCGTGCCGTTTCGGCTGGTGTCGCCCACCGTGGCCGCGCAGGCCGTGAGCCGCGCGACGGGTCAGGATCTCGCGCGTTGCCGCATGGCGGTCGCCGTGGCGGGAAGCCCCACACGCGGCATCGAGTTCCTTAAGAGTGCCGAGCGCCAGGATGCTCGCCGCCAAATGGTCCGCGCCATCGATTCGCTCATCGCTGCCGACGAGGCTGATGTGCTCAGCCGCGCCAAGTCGCTCATCGTCGCCGTTAAGGCGCCGCTCGCCGAGGTCAAGTCCACACAGGAAAAGGTGCTCGAGCAAAACGCCGACTACCTGTCGCGTGGAGCATTGAAGCAGCTTGAGGACCGCAACAAGCGCGAACTCAACGCGCGCGAGCGTTCGGGTATCATGGAAGCGCTGGCGAGCGCGCGGACGCTCATGCGCGACGTGCTGCTGACACTTCAGGACGAGGCGGCCGACGTCGTGAACGAAGACGTGCGCGACACGATCGGGCGGCTTGCCGCCGCGACGAATGTTGCGGGTGCCACCCGGGCGCTCGAGGCGGTCGCGACCGCCGAGCGCAACATCGCCAGAAACGTTACTCCCCAGCTGGCCATCGAGGTCATGCTGTTCGATATCAGGAAGGCACTGAAATGCCGTTAGTCGTACCCGTTAAGTTTACCTACGCCTCGCGCGACCTGTGGTTTGATCCGCAGGATCTGGATATCCTCGAGGCCGATTATGCCATTTGCTCCACCGAGCGCGGAACCGAGATCGGCCTGGTCACGGCCGATCCCTTCGAGGTGCCGCAAGACGAGATCGGCCAGCCGCTCAAGCCCGTGCTGCGCGTGGCGAGCGACATCGACCTGCAGCTTGCCGACGACCTGGCCATCCAGGGCGACGAGGCCATGGTCGATTTCCGTCGTCTGGTCAAAGAGCTCGACCTCGAGATGAAGCCGGTCGGCGTCGAGTACCTGTTTGGCGGCGAGAAGGCTGTGTTCTACTTCGCGGCCGAGGAGCGCGTCGATTTCCGTCAGCTCGTCAAGGACCTGTCCTCGACGCTGCACATTCGCGTCGACATGCGCCAGATCGGCGTGCGCGACGAGACCCGCCTGGTGGGCGGCTATGCCCAGTGCGGCCAGGAGCTCTGCTGCACGCGCTTTGGCGGACAGTTTGAGCCGGTTTCGATCCGCATGGCAAAGGAGCAGGACCTGCCGCTCAACTCGTCCAAGATTAGTGGCGTCTGCGGCCGCCTGATGTGCTGCCTGCGCTACGAGTTCGAGGCGTACAAGGACTTTAAGAGCCGCGCGCCCAAAAAGAAGACGCTTATCGATACGCCGCTTGGCAAGGCGCGCATCCAGGAATATGACACGCCGCGTGAGCAGCTGGTGCTGCGCCTGGAGAACGGCAAAGTCTTTAAGGTCAACCTGGCCGATATGACGTGCTCGGAGGGTTGCAAAAAGAAGGCCGCCGAGCAGGGCTGCAACTGCCGCCCCGACTGCGTGACGCGCGACGTGCTCGAGCGCATCGAGTCGCCCGAGATGCGTCTGGCGCTCATGGAACTCGATCGCGAAAACGGCGTCGACGTGGGCGATGGCCTGTCGAGCGCCGATCGTCTGGCCGGCACATCGATGCCCAAGCGCCGTCGTCGCGATGCCGAATCCGATGCTCGCACCGCTCAGGGCCAGGGCGAGGGCCGTGGCCGTGGAAAGGGCCGCGGCAAGGCCGAGGCGCCCGAGACCGAGGGAGCAGCCGATGGCCGTCGCCGCCGCAAGCGCACGGCGTCCGTCGACAATGGCGAGGCCGCGGGTAAGAACGCTTCCCGCGAGCGCGAGGCTCAGCAGCCCCAGCAGCAAAATCGCGGCGGTGGCATGAACCCCACGCGCCGTCGTCGCCGTCACCTGTCGAGCGAGGAGCGCGAGGACGCCTTCCGCGCCGCAGCTGCTCGCGAGGCCGGTGCCGCTCCCAAGGGCGCCTCGGCCTCCGACGCGCCTGCCGACAAGGCTGGCAAGCCGCGTGGCGAGGAGGAGCGCGCGTCACGTCCGCGTCGTCGCCATTCCTCGGGCGCGCAGCAGAAACCCTCGATTCCTTCTGTGGCCGATCAGGTTTCGGATGGCGAAGTCAAGGTCACGCGCCGTCGCCCCGGCGATGGCGGAGGAGCTGCCGCCAAGGCTTCGCACGGCGGCGCTCGCGACGAGTGCGAACCGCGTGAGGATCGCGGCGGCGAGGGCTCGACCGACCAGGGTCAAAAGCGTCGCCGTCGCCGTCGCTCCCGCAAGCCGCGCCAGGACGGTGGCGAAGGCTCGACCCGCACCTCGTCCGTACCGCAACCGCCTGCCGGCGAATAACGTCCGTAAGCGGATGTAACCCGCCTGACCCCAGCACCTCTGGGTATCATGGCTCTACACCGACAACCCTCCCTTCGCCTTCGCGTAGGGAGGGTTGTGTCATGAAGAGACATCTGAACGTATTGACTCGCTTGCAGGGCGCAGGCGTCCTACCGTTTGCGGACGAATTGCTACCGCTTGCCGAGCGCGCGACGTATGAGGCGCTCGAGGCGTTGTCGCCCACGCGATGCGCTGGCTGCGAGCGTTCCGGTGCGCTGATCTGCCAGGATTGTCTGGCATCGCTCGCGCTCATCGATCCGTGTCATAGTTGCATCCGATGCGGCGCCCCGTTTGGGGATTTGCTGTGTACCGAGTGCTCGGTCGAGGGCACGTCTTCGGCAATGGCCGAGGCGCTCGATCGCTGCCTGGCGTGTGCCGTCTATGCACATCCGCTGCCGCGCATCATCAAGGCGTACAAGGATGCGGGCGAGCGCCGTCTGGCACCGTATCTGGCGGAGTTGCTCTACGACACTGCCTTGCATGCCCAGGTGGCAGCATCCGATCGCTACGGCGGTGTGTTGTCCGGTGCGGACGCGGTGGTGTTTGTGCCCGCGACTGCGGCGGCGTTTCGGCGGCGTGGATTCGACCATATGGAAGCAATCGCGCGCTCGTTTTGCGATCTTTCGGGTGTCCCGTTGCTGGACGCCCTGGTCAAATACGGTCATGGTGACCAGCGAGAGCTCGGCCGCGATGAGCGCCGGGAGCATGCCCGGGGCATGTACGAGACGGTCGAGGATGTGCGCGGCCGCCGTCTGCTGCTCATCGATGATGTCATTACCACGGGCGCGACCATGGCAGCAGCCTCGGCGGAGCTCAAGCGTGCCGGCGCCGCAGCAGTCGATGGCCTCGCTATCGCACGCGTTTGGTAGGGGGTGGTTTTGTGGCAGTGAAGATAGCGCGGCGCATCGAGCCGACAAGCGAGCAACTGGCGGCCTCCGTAGTCCTGACCGGTGCCTCGGCGCTGCGCATGATGCGCGCCGAGCGCCGACAAATGGGTTACATCAGCTGGAGAGACCTCGATCCCGATGAAGAGCGCCGTGTGCTGCATACATCGTCTCCCTCGGCCGAGGACATTTATCTTCCCGATTTGGTGCGGATCGGGGCCGTGAGTGGCGAGGTCCAAGAAGACTTGTGCCTGCTGGTGGGGTCGGCGAAGCAGCGTCGCCGCATGCCTGGTGCAAGCTGGTCCGTTTGTTCTACAGACCTGCCGGACGCCTCGATTTTGGAGGTGGAGCCGGGAGTGTACAGCTTGTCTCCCGAGGCCCTCTGTGCCGCCGTTGCGCGCGAAGTCGGCTGTATCCAGGCATTTGCCCTGGCCCAGGAGCTGTGCTCCAAGATTTCGCTGAGCGATCGCGGGCAGTATCTGCCCCCTTACAGCTCGCCTACCGTGAACAGGCTTGCAAAGGATAAGGACCAGCCGTCAGATGTGGGCTACTTTGAGGTCGAGCCAGTGCTGACGCCCGATCGCCTGGCAGATTACCTTGCGGCATGCAAGGGGAGCGCGGCCAAGCAGCTGCGGCGGTTGTGCCCCTTTCTGTCGGAAAACCTGCGCTCACCCATGGAATGCATCATGCTTGCCATGTTTTCGCTTTCGTTTTCTTATGGCGGATTTGCCTGCGGTCCCTTTAAGACCGACCACAAGATCGAGTTCAACGACCGTGCGCAGGCGATCTCGGGGATGCCGTATGCGGTTTGCGATGCCTATCAGGAAGCAGCTCGGTTTGACCTGGAATACAACGGTGAGCAGGGCCATTCGTCTCGCGGCGGGCGCATTCACGATGAAAAACGCAATACGGGTTTGGCGTCCATGGGAATCGAGGTCGCGACGGTCAACAACGAGATGCTCTGCGACATGGAAGCGATGGAAGCGCTCGCATGGCGCATCCACCAGCGTATGGGTAAACGATATCAGAATCGTGTAGAGGCTCGTCGAAAGAGGCAAGATGCTCTGCTGAATACGCTCCGAGCGTGCTTTGGGCTCAAGCCGGCGTAAAACTATGGCTTTATAGGGGGTCTGTTTATATGCCCTGTGCAAAAAACGGCAAATATGAGTACTGTTACTAGATTAGTGACAGCAAAAATAAAGAAACTTGGGCCGAAAAACTGGATTCAGCGAAGAGATAATAAACGAATGTGGAATATCTTGGCGCCAAGCGGGCTGTGCGGAACTCAAAAAGGGCTCGTGGGGCGGAAATACGCTGCTACTAAATTGGTAGCAGTACTCATATTTGCCGTTTTTTGCACACGGCACCCTGAGACGGGTGCCCCGGGGCTCCCCGTGGGGGAGCTCCGGGCTTCATGGGGGCACGAATGGTCCGCCCCGACCTGCGAAATCTGTGCTCGCGATGCGAATAACGTCCCTAACCTTAAACTATAGCTTGAACTTAGCTATAATGCCCTACGTTCCTGCCAGGCTGTGGTTGCGGACGGACGAAATGCCCATCCTAGTCCAAGACAGACGCGGTCAAAGGGATCCACGTAAGCGACCGCGTGCGCGCGGCGCGATCATGGCGCGTCCTAGATGTAAGCCGCACCGTCCGTTCTACTTTCTTTGGGGCAATACCGCCTCGCGGGCGAGCGGGCCAGTCGTGAAGGTGGCTGCGGCCTCCCGAGCAAACACCCCGGTGCGCAAGTGTGGGGTCAAATACCAGGTCAGCTGGTGGGAACAATCTGATATTCCGCGCAACGCACGGATCGTATACGACACAGAAGGCAGGGTAGTGGACATGGTGAGGGGCAGCTTGATGCACGCGGCTCGGTTAGGTGCTGGGACCGCAGCGGTCATCGCCGTTTTGGGCCTGAGCGGATGCGCGTTCAACCCGCTGTCTACGTTCACGACTCCCACGATCGACCAGATCGAGTACGAGACCGTCACGCCCACGGTGTCGGATAATGCCCTGGTCACTCCCGGTACCCTGACGGTTGCCCTCGATACCTCCGATGCGCCGCAGGCCATGCAGGGCGCTGACGGCGAGCTCACGGGGTATGCAGTCGACGCTGCCCGCGCCCTCGCAAGCCGCATGGGCCTTAAGGTCGCCTTTGTCGATGCGTCCTCGGCAGGTTCCGCGCTCGGTGACAAAAAGGCTGATATCTTTATCGGCGAGATCAACTCCACGGATGGGGACGTTAGCTCGCTCGGCACCTGCCTGTACGATGCCGCTTCCGTGTTCGGTAAAACCAGCGATGGTGGGTCGCTGAGCGTTTCCACTGATACCCTTAACACGTCTACTCTGGGTATCCAGATGTCCTCGGCCTCGCAGGAGGCGCTTGCTAAGCAGAGCATCACCGCCAACCAAAAGACTTACTCCAACATCAACGAGTGCTTTGAGGCGCTCGAGTCCGGCGAGGTCGACTATGTGATCTGCGACTCCACGGCTGGCGGTTACCTTGCGCGACTGATGAGCGAGATCTCCTATGTCGGTGCGCTCGAGGCGCCCTCGACGCTTGGTGTTGCAGGCCTTTCGTCCAATGACGAACTGTGTCGTGCCGTGAGCGATGCCCTCGACGGTATTACGGCCGACGGCACGCTCGAGGCGGTCCACTGCGTCTGGTACGGCACGATGCCCTACGACCTCACCACTAAGACGGTTTCGGGCGCTAACGTGCAGCCGGGCGACTCTGAGTCCAGCGAGACCACATCCTCCGGCAGCGAGTCCTCCGATTCCAACAATGAGACCGCATCCTCCGAAGACAAATCGTCCAGCCAGGAAGACACCATCACCGACGACGACATTAACAAGCTTAATAGCTAGTTATTGCTAGGGGTGGCGTCTCCTATGCGCTAGGAGAGATGCCTCTTCACGGTTTCAACACGCACTGCCGGGCTTCCCCAATAGGGGAGCCCGGCTTTTTCATCTCTATAAAACCAGCAGGTCAAAGCCAATTTTTGGGACCAAATACAAAGTCGCCGGCTCCCTCCTATAGCGCACTTTGCCACAGAAAAGTGCGAGACTTCGGTATGCGGTATCAAGCAATCGTTATTCGGGTCTTTGGGAATCCGCGTGATTAAATGCACGGCAATGGGTACATAGCCAGTACAGTAAGTCCCCGAGGCAGATTGGAGCCACGTATGGATATCAAGGTTTCTGGACGCAAGACGACGGTAACCGATGCTCTGCGTGCGCATGTGGATGAGAAGATCGGCGAGGCGCTCAAGGTTTTCGATATCGAGCCCATGACGGTCGACGTTGTACTTCGCTATGAGAAGAACCCCTCGAACCCCAACCCGGCAATCGTCGAGGTTACGGTTCGTGCCCGCGGTTCGGTGATTCGCGTTGCCGAGCACGGTGCAGATATGTACGCCGCCATCGACCTCTCCGCCGATAAGGTCACCCGCCAGCTGCGTAAGTTCAAGACCAAGGTCGTGGACAACCGCCAGGGCGGTGCCAGCGCCGCGGATGTCGCGCCGGTCGAGCGCGTCGAGGATCTGGCCGACCTGCTGCTGCCCGAGGAGGAGGACGACCTGCTCGTCCGCGAGAAGGTTATCGACGTCACCCCGATGACTGAGGAGCAGGCGCTGGTGCAGACCGATCTGCTGGGCCACGACTTCTACGTGTTCGAGAACGCGACGACCGGTCTCATCAATGTGGTGTATCACCGTAAGAATGGTGGATATGGCATCATCAAGCCCCGCATCGAAACACTTGACGAGTAAAATACGTTAACTTGCATGAGTTAACGGTTGGCGGCCATCCCATGCGGGTGGCCGCCTTTTTACGTAAGGAGTCGCTTTGATGGACAAGGCCGCATCCGCCGGTCATTCGGACCGTTGCCGCATCGTCGTCGATACCTGCTGCGACTTTAGCCCCGAGGTCGCCGCGAACCTCGATGTCGATATCTTGGGTTTCCCCTTCATTATCGATGGCGAGGAGCGCACGGATGACATCTGGTCGAGCATCACACCCAAGGAGTTCTACGACCGCATGCGCGCCGGTGCCCGCGTGTCCACCTCGGCTGTGTCGCTCGGTCGCTATATCGAGTTCTTTACCGAGTGCGCCAAAGAGGGTACGCCCACGGTCTACCTGTGCTTTACCTCGGCGCTGTCGTCGAGCTACAACTCCGCGTGCCAGGCGGCGGACGCCGTGCGCGCCGAGTATCCCAACTTTGAGCTGTACGTGGTCGACAACGCTCTGCCCTGCGCGACCGGCGAGCTCCTGGCGCTCGAGGCCGTGCGCCAGCGCTCGGCGGGACTGACTGCTAAGCAGCTGGTCGATTGGGCAAACGAGGCCAAGACCTACGTGCACGGTTACTTTACGCTCGAGAGCTTCGATGCGCTGGCTGCCGGCGGCCGCATTCCGCCCGCGGCGGCACAGCTCACGGCAAAGCTCGACGTCAAGCCCGAGCTCTCCTACGACCTGGCCGGCTCGCTGTCGCTGATCGGCGTCAACCGCGGCCGCAAGAAGGCGCTCAAGTCCATCCTCAAGTCGTTCCGCGAGAACTACGTGCCCGATCGCACCATGCCCATCGCCATCATGACGGCCGATGCCGAAAAGGATGGTGACTGGCTCGAAGCCGCCATCCGCGAGGAGGAGGGTTGCGCCGACGTCACGATCATTCGCGGCTCCGTGGGTCCCACCATCGGCTCGCACGTGGGCCCCGGCATGGTGGGCTGCGCGTTTTGGGGTAAGAACCGCGCCGACAAGGCGTCGCTTTCCGACCGTATCGCCCGCCGCGTGCGCGGTCAGTAGGCAAGCGCTGCGTCCGTAATCGCCCTCGACTCACAGCCCAAACGCTGGCACCGAGTATTCAACCTGGTAACAACACCCAACCCAAAAGGAAAGGTTTCATGGCAAACAAGCTCTCCGTCGCATTCATCGGCACCGGAATTATGGGTGCCCCCATCGCCGGCCACATTCTGGACGCTGGCTATCCCGTCACGGTCAACAACCGCACCAAGTCCAAGGCTGCAGCGCTCGTTGAGCGCGGTGCCGTCTGGGCCGATACGCCGGCAGATGCCGCGGCGAACGCCGACGTCGTCTTTACCATGGTGGGCTATCCCTCCGAGGTCGAGGAGCTCTACCTGGCGGGCGACGGCCTGCTCGCGTGCACTAAGCCCGGCGCGGTCCTGATCGACCTCACCACGAGCTCGCCCGAGCTGGCGCGCGACATTGCCGAGGCCGCCCAGGTTTCTGGTCGCATGGCGTTTGACTGTCCCGTCACCGGCGGCGAGTCGGGCGCTATCGCCGGTACGCTCACGGCTATCGTGGGCGCTACCGAGAACGACATCGCGCCGGTCCGCGACATCCTTGCCACCTTTGCGGCCAACATCTGCTGCTTCGACGGCGCCGGCAAGGGCCAGGCTGCCAAGCTCGCCAACCAGGTGTCGCTGGGCGCCTGCATGGTCGGCATGGCAGACGCCATGGCATTTGCCGAGCTGAGCGGCCTTGATCTGGAGAAGACCCGCCAGATGATCCTGGGCGGTACCGGCAAGTCCGGCGCCATGGAGAGCCTGGCTACCAAGGCGCTCGACGGCGACTACAAGCCCGGCTTTATGGTCGAGCACTTCATCAAGGACCTGCGCTTGGCGCTCGCCTATGCCGACGATCGCGAGCTTGCGCTGCCCGGCGCCGACGTGGCCTTTACGCTCTACGACATGCTCGATGCCATCGGTGGTGCCAAGCTGGGCACCCAGGCCATCACGGTCCTCTATAAGGAGGAGGCCGACGCCATCGCCGCCGGTCTGGACTGGTCGCAGTATCGTCCCGAAGAGCACGGTGCTCACGAGGACGGCTGCGGTTGCGGCGAGCACGGCGACGACCATGAGTGCGGTTGCGGCCACCACCATGGCGAGGACCACGAGTGCTGCGGCGGCCACGGCCATGATGATGGCCACGAGTGCTGCTGCGGCCACCATCACGGGGAGTAGCGCCCATGAGCTGGACGTTCGTGGTGCTTGCGCTGGTGCTCTTTCTCTTTGCGATCTACATTGGCTTTTTGTGCGGCCAGTGGGCGTGCGAAAAGCGCGTCATCACCAAGCGCGACTACTGGATTGCCAACTTTGCAGGCGCGGCGGCAGTCGTCCTGCTGACCTGGGTGTTCTCACTGTTCCCGCTGGTGCAGTTTGCGCCGATCGGCTGGCTCGGCGGCTTTATCGCCGGTCTTAAGATGAGCTTTGGCGAGTCCGTCGGTCCGTGGCGCAAACACGACGAGGTCTTTAACGTCAACAAGGCTCATCGCGCCGCCGCCGACGCGGGCGACGCTGAGGAACGCCGCCGTGCGCGTCGCAATGGCGCGGCCGACCGACAGCTCATCTCGGTCACCGATGACAGCAAGGGTGCTGGCAAGCACGCTAAGTAATAGTAAGAAGAGGTAACTATGGCAGAAAACAAAGACGAACAGCTCACCGACGAGGAGCTGGCACAGCTTCAGCTGGCAGAGGAGAACGAGAACGCCGTCGACCGCCTGGTTCAGGAGCTCGGCTGCCCCACGCGCCGCATCCGCCAGTTTGCCGCCCGCGTGCTGCATCTGCTTGCCGAGCGCGATCCCCAGCGCGTCGTGCCCTGCGTGCCCGCGCTGATCGAGGCGCTCGACCGCCCCGAGGCGCAGACCCGCTGGGAGGCTCTCGATGCCCTGACGGCGCTCGCCACCACCTGCCCCGAGCAGCTGGGCGATGCCTTTGAGGGCGCCGAGACCGCACTGTTCGACGAGATTTCCTCCACGCTGCGCTATGCCGCCTTCCGCCTGCTGTGCGTGTGGGGCGCCACGAGTGTCGAGCGTTCGCGCGAGGCTTGGCCCATCCTGGACGAGGCCATCCAGTGCTACCACGGCGACCTCGAGTATCGCGATATGCTCGGTTGCCTGTACGAGTTTGGTCAGGGCGAGATTGACGCCGAGGTTGCCGAGAAGCTCGCGCTGCGCCTTAGGTTCGACGCCGAGAACGGCAAAGGCAGCTATCTCAAGGCCCGTTCGAGCGAGATTTGCGAAATGCTTGTTAAACGTTTTGGCCTGGATCTCTCCAAAAAGAAGAAGCGTGCTAGCGTTAAAAAATCTGACGACGCCGAAGACGAGGAGTAACAGATTATGGCGCACGATGTAGTCCTGATTCCCGGTGACGGTATCGGTCCCGAGATTACGCAGGCCATGCGCCGCGTGGTCGAGGCCGCCGGTGTCCAGATCAATTGGAACGTCCAGGAGGCCGGTGCCGGTGTCATGGACGAGTTTGGCACGCCGCTGCCCCAGCACGTGCTCGATGCGGTCGCCGAGACCAAGGTTGCCATCAAGGGTCCCATTACTACGCCGGTTGGCACGGGTTTCCGCAGCGTTAACGTCGCCCTGCGCAAGCACTTTGACCTGTACGCCTGTGTGCGCCCTTGCCTGTCGCAGCCGGGCGACGGCTCGCGCTTCCGCGACGTCGACCTGGTCATCGTGCGCGAGAACACCGAGGACCTCTATGCCGGCATCGAGTTCGATGAGGGGGCTGCCGAGGTCGAGGAGCTCTCGCAGCTTGTCGAGCGCTCGGGCCAGAAGACCTTCGCCGCGGATTCCGCCATCTCAATCAAGCCCATCTCCATCGCCAAGAGCCGCCGCATTGTGGAGTACGCCTTTGAGTACGCCCGCCGCTGCGGCCGCAAAAAGGTGACGGCCGTGCATAAGGCCAACATCATGAAGGCGACCGATGGCCTGTTCCTGCGCGTTGCGCGCGAGGTGGCCGCCAACTATCCCGATATCGAGTTCAACGACAAGATCGTCGACGCCACCTGCATGGGCCTGGTCCAGAACCCCAACGACTTCGATGTCCTGGTGCTGCCCAACCTGTACGGTGACATTGTGAGCGACCTGTGCGCCGGTCTGGTAGGTGGACTGGGTATGGCTCCGGGTTCCAACATCGGTGCCGACTGCGCCATCTTCGAGGCGACGCACGGCTCCGCGCCCGATATCGCTGGCCAGGATATCGCCAACCCCACAGCCGAGATCCTCTCTGCTGCGATGATGCTCGATCACCTGGGCGAGAACGACGCGGCCAATCGCATTCGCGCCGCCGTTTCTGCCACGCTCGACGAGGGTGAGCAGGTTACCGGCGACGTTCGTCGTGCCCAGACCGGCTCCGTTGAGGGCGCTGTGGGCACGCAGGCCTTTGCCGATGCCGTTATCGCGCACCTGGCCTAAGGCATGCAGACTGCAAACGCCTAAATAGTACTTAAGTGTTTGCGTATAACCTGAGAATCAATACGCCCGGCGCTTTGTCGGGCGTATTCTATTGTGGACTATGTTTCCTAACAAGGAGTAACTGATATGGGTCTGATTCAAAAGAAGGACGAGAAGGACGAGATCGACGGCATCCAGATCATCGAGCGCGGCGAAGGCCCCGATGGTGATGAGGAGGAGAAGATCGATCTGGTCGCCGGTACGTCTGCCGAACATATTGCCGCCGGTACGACGGCCGAGGAGGAGGACGCTCGCCTGGAGGCAAAGATCGCCGCGGACGCCGCCGACGAGAACCTCATGCCCGAGGAGCAGGACGAGGACGACGATATCCTGGGTTCCGACGAAGACGACCGCGCATCCAAGCACAAGAAGACGATGATTGCCGCCTTCGTGGTTGCAGTCGTGATCGCTGCTGTGGTCGGCTTCTTTATCGGCAACGGTGGTTTTGGCGGCAAGGGCGTCGGCTCGGCGACCCTCACCGAGGACCAGCTCGATTCGACCGTGGCAAGCTACAGCTACAACGGCAAGAAGAGCGACATCACCGCGCGCGAGGCCATTGAGAGCCAGTACAGCCTCGACACCGTCAAGGATGGCGATGGCAACTACACCGCTCCCTCTGCCGACGTCATCCTGTCCTACGTGCGCAACAAGATCCTGCTCGACGCTGCCGAGGACGAGGGCATCACCGTCTCTTCTAAGGAGATGAAGAAGTACGCCGAGGATTCCATCGGCACTTCGGACTACAAGACCATGGCCACGCAGTATGGCGTGTCCAAGGACCAGGCCAAGCAGATCGTCCGTCAGTCCGCGACGCTGCAGAAGCTCTACAAGAAGAAGGTCGGCGACACCTCCGCAAGCATGCCGACCGCCCCGACTGAGCCTGCTGACGGCAACGAGGAGACCGCGAGCAAGGACTACGCCGATTACATCATCAACCTTGCCGGCGACGAGTGGGATAGCGAGAAGGGCACCTGGAAGGATGCCGACAGCACCTATGCCAAGGCCTTTGCCGACGATGCCTTTACGGCCGATAGCGCCACCTACAAGCAGGCCATGACCGCCTACTACACTGCTTATCAGCAGTATTCCTCGCAGGCTTCGAGCGCCAGCTCCAAGTGGACCGAGTATGCTAACGGCCTCTACGCCAAGGCCAACATCAGCATTTACGGCCTGTTTGCGTAAGGGCCGCCCGAGCCGCCGAGCACGTAGCCAAAAATCTGATATGCCCGCTAGAACGGACATCGTTCTAGCGGGCTTTTTGCACTGTGGGGAGGGCGATGAGAGGGGGTGGTTGTATGCAAATTTTGGGACACTTTATTCATATAAAGTGAAAACGATTTCGGCTAACTGGTAGTAACAATGTGGTACCACTGTTCATCTGGTAGTAACCAATTTTGAAACGAAATCGAATGGAAATTGCTAAGAATTAGTTTGGTAATGAAATATATGCAACATGTCTACCTGCGCAAATTACCGTTTACGGGCCAAAAATAACCGTTTGGCAACGAAATAGTAATTTGAACGGAATGTGGTGGACGTTTGAATTGAGTGTGTGCTACCGTACATACCAGCAACCTTCGAAAAGGACTGGGTTGACTAAGTTTGCGCTTAATGCCGGCAAGCGGAGAAGCCGGTATGCAGAGGGCGCGGACATGGAACTCGTTGGTGAACAACGAAAGAAAGGTTGGAGGAGATACCAATATGATGAAGTACCTCCAGAAGCTCGGCAAAGCGCTGATGCTTCCCGTCGCGGCGCTTCCCGTCGCAGGCATTCTTATGGGTGTGGGCTACCTGCTCGCTCCCGCAGTCATGGGTGCTGCCGGTGACACTACCGGTTTTGCCTATACCGCCGGTTTCCTGCTCATCAAGGCAGGCGGCGCTCTTATCGATAACATGGCCTGGCTGTTCGCAGTCGGCGCCGCTGTCGGCCTTGCCGACGATCACGATGGCACCGCTGGCCTCGCTGGCCTCGTCGCCTTCCTGATGATTCAGCAGCTCCTGAGCCCCGCTGTCGTTGGCACCATTCGTGGTATGGACGCCGATGCTCAGACCGCTTGGCTTGCCACGACCGAGGGCATCGCGTTCTCCAAGATCGCTGGTAACTCCTTCATCGGCATCCTGTCCGCCGTCATCGGTGGCACTTGCTACAACAAGTTCAAGGACACTCGTCTTCCCGACTGGCTGGCCTTCTTCTCCGGCAAGCGTTGCGTCGCCATCATGACCGCCGTCATCTGCATCGTCGTCTCCGTCGTCCTGCTCTTTGCTTGGCCGCTCATCTTCGGTGCTCTTGTTGCTCTTGGTGAGGGTATCGCCGCCATGGATGGTATCGGCGCTGGCATCTACGCCTTCCTCAACCGCCTGCTCATCCCGACCGGTCTGCACCACGCTCTGAACAACGTGTTCTGGTTCGACACCATCGGCCTGGGCGACCTGACCCACTTCTGGGCTGGCGAGACCTCTGCTGACGTCAAGTGGAGCCTCGGTATGTACATGTCCGGCTTCTTCCCCTGCATGATGTTCGGTATCCCGGGCGCTGCCCTGGCTATGGTTCAGACCGCTAAGAACAAGAAGGCTGCTATCGGCCTGGTTGTCTCCGCTGCTATCTGCGCCTTCGTCTGCGGCGTCACCGAGCCCTTCGAGTTCGGCTTCATGTTCCTGTGCTTCCCGCTCTACGTCGTGTACGCTGCCCTGTACGGCGTCTTCACCGTCATCACCTACTTTGTTGGTTTCCGTGCCGGCTTCTGCTTCTCCGCTGGTGCTACCGACCTCCTGTTCTCCGCTAGCCTCCCGGCTGCTGCCAACACCTGGATGATTATCCCGCTGGGCATCGCTGCCTTCGTGGTCTTCTACCTCGTGTTCCGCTTCGCCATCACCAAGTTCAACCTCATGACCCCTGGTCGCGAGGATGAGGATGTCGAGGAGACCTCCGCTTCCGCCGCTGCTGGCGACGACAAGTTCGCCGCTCTGGCCGCCGCTGTTCTTGCTGCCGTCGGTGGCAAGGAGAACGTCAAGACCGTTGACTGCTGCGCTACTCGCCTGCGCTTCGAGCTCGGCGATTCCGCTCTGGTCGACGAGGCCGCCTGCAAGAAGGCCGGCGCTCTGGGTGTCATGAAGATGGACAAGGGTGCTACCCAGGTCATCATCGGCACGCAGGTCCAGGCTGTTGCCGAGGAGCTCAAGAAGCTTCTCTAAGCCTTAAAGACGTATCTGTCTTGCAAAGGGTCGTCCCGCTCCGCGGGGGCGGCCCTTTTTGCTACCTCGATACCTGATGTAGCGTTGTAATTGGTATTACAGTGCGCAGGCTATCAACCGGCAAACAATATTGAAATATGCTGGTTGACCTGCTGTTATTCCAATAAAACTGCTATAGTACGTGGTGTCTGGTTACAACCAATTTCGAGTCATTTATCCGGCAGGTATCATTATGGCAATGGGAGCGCGCAAACAACCTCTGTACGATCAGCTCGTCGATCTGTTGACCGATAAAATCGATCACGAACTTCGGCCCGGCGACTATTTGCCGTCCGAGCGTGACCTGTCGGAACGCTACGGACTCTCGCGTACGACGGTTCGCCTTGCCCTGCAGGAGCTTGAACGCCTGGGCCTGGTGGTTCGCCAGCGCGGCCGTGGAACCATGGTGTGCGACCGCTCTCTGCAAACGGCAAACCTCACGCAGACATACAGCTTTACCGAGCAGATGAAGGCGATCGGCCGTGTGCCCAAGACGACGATTCTTGAGTTTACCGAGGTCGAGGCTGACAAGAATATTGCCGTAGAGATGAACGCGCGCCTGGGCGAGCGTCTGTACAAGATCAAGCGCCTGCGTATTGCCGATGGTGTGCCGCTGATGATTGAGTGTACATATCTGCCAAGCCGCAAGTTCTTTGCGCTTAAGCGCCCCATGATTGAGAACAAATCGCTGTACGACATGATCGAGCAGGACTTTCACGAGAAAGTTCGCGTGGCAGAGGAAGAATTCTACGCGAGTATCGCCCGCCATTCCGACGCTCGTCTGCTCGAGATTGCCGAAGGCGCACCGGTCCTGGATTTGATTCGTACCACATATGACATGAACAACGAGGTTATCGAGTATACGCGTTCGGTTGCGCGCGCCGACCAGTTTAAGTACAAGGTCTACCACAACCGCGCAGTCTAGAGTTATTGGGTATAAACGGCTTGGCGTGTTTTGCGGCGGGTGCAAAATGTGCCAAGCGGTAGAAGGCAACGAACAATCGCTCGAATTAACAATGCAGTGGTTTTTGATCCGCCCTAAAACGCACTGCGGGTACGGGAGCATAGATGAGCACGTATGCTATCAAGGCCGACAAGTTCTTTTTGCCGGCGGGGCCGCAGCTGGGCGGCTACCTTATGGTCGAAGATGGCGTCTTTGGCGCTTGGCAGGCCGATGAGCCCGCTTGCGAGATCAAAGATTATTCGGGTACATGGATTGCGCCGGGCATGGTGGACACCCACATTCATGGCTTCTATAACCATGCCACGACCGATAACGATGCCGAGGGTATCAACATCAGCTCGACCGAGCTCGCTCGTCGTGGCACCACCAGCTGGCTGCCCACGACCTTTACCGACGGCGTGGAGCAGATCAAGGACGCCTGTGCCGCTATTGCACAGGCGGACGAAGAGCGTGGGCCCGAGTTCTGCGGTGCTCGTATTCAGGGCATCTACCTGGAGGGTCCGTTCTTTACCATGAAGCACGTGGGCGCCCAGAACCCCGCTTATCTGATCGACCCGTCCGAGGAAATTTTTGACGAGTGGCAGGAGGCCGCCGGCGGTCGTATCGTCAAGAGCGCCATGGCGGCCGAGCGCGATGGCGCTGCCGCTTACGCCGCGGCTCTGAGCGCCAAGGGTGTCGTGACCTGCATTGGCCACTCCGATGCCACCTATGATGAGTGTGCCGCCGCCATCAATGCTGGCGCCAGCTGCTTTACGCATACCTACAACGGCCAGCGCGGTCTGCATCACCGTGAGCCCGGTGTCGTCGGGGCCGCTATGACCACGCCCAACACCTATGCCGAGATCATCTGCGACGGCAAACATGTGAACCCCGCTGCTATCAAGGCCCTGCTGCAGGCCAAGGGCTGGCAGCACACGGTGCTGATCACCGACTGCCTGGGTTGCGGCGGCATGCCCGAGGGCAAGTACACCAGCGGCGGCATGGACGTCATTATGAAGGACAACCTTTGCTGGCTCGCCGATGGCTCTGCTATCGCCGGCTCGGTGCTCACGCTCGCACAGGGCGTCAAGAACATCGTCGACTGGGGCCTTGCGAGCGCCGATATCGCCATTCGCATGGCGACTGAGGTGCCTGCGCGTTCTGCTCACGTCGGGGATAAATGCGGCAGCATTATGCCTGGCCGCGACGCCGACTTTGTCGTGTTCAATCCCGACCTTACCCTGGTCGAGACGTATGTGGGCGGCAACAGCGTCGGTAACGCGTTTATCGAGTAGCCGCCAAAGAAACGATCCGAGAGGGGATTTAGATGATTTACGGTGCATTGGGCGATATCGAGGAATACCGCGGAATGCTCAAGGGCCTCGATGTGCTGATTGACTGGCTCGAGGAGAACGATCCGGCGCAGCTCGAGGTCGGCAGCCATCCGATTCTGGGCGACAAGGTCTATGCGAACGTCATGGCTCCCACGACGCGTCCCGAGGCCGAGGCTCACTATGAGACGCATCAGCGCTATCACGACCTGCAGATCGATGTCGAGGGTCGCGAGGCCTTTAAGGTCGCTACGGGCAGCTTGACGCTGGTCCAGGAGTTTGACGAGAAGGACGACTACGATCTGGTCGATTCCGACGCCTCGATCGCCGGCGATCTTGCTGACGATAAGTTTGCACTGTTCGTTGCCGGCGAGCCTCATATGCCCACGCTCGAGTTCCCGGACGATGGCGCGCAGCCGGTCAAGAAGATCTGCTTTAAGCTGCTTGCAGATGCTTACTGGGAGGAGTAGCACACTGCTCGGCTGAGCTGTTCGTGTTGCGAGCGTTATCCTTTGGGGGAGCGCGCTTGGGCCCCGCTGAACGCGGTTCCTTTGGGGATTGCGGTTGGCGGGGCTTTTGTTGAGTAGGAGAGTTTCCGGCGGCGTTGTGCTTGGATTGGCGGAAGCGCGCCCGAAATCAGCAACAAAAAAGCCGCCCGAAGGCGGCTATCTTGTGCAATGGAGCCAGCGACCGGGCTCGAACCGGTGACCCCCGCTTTACGAGAGCGGTGCTCTACCAACTGAGCTACGCTGGCGACCATGTGGTGACGCAACTGAGGCGTCAACGGCTGTCTATGATACGGGACATCGCACATCCGCGCAAGTGTTCTGACGGCTTTTCTCACTTTAAATGCACTAATATTAGAGGCGTGATGTCTGCAGTGCCCATTTGGTACTTGACCTGCTGTTGAGTTGGTGGCCGACGTCCCGCTCGTATGGGTCTCAAACAGAATGGGGCAGCCATGGCTCAACCCAAGATCCTTCTCACGCGTATCGATGACCGTTTCATTTACGGGCAAGACGTTGAGCTGTGGAACGAAGCCGTGGGTTCCAATCTTGTCTTAATCGTCAACGATGAGATCGCGGCGGATTCGCGCCAATGGGCACCCATGAGGGTGGCGGCGCCAGAAGGCGTTTGGACGCGGTTTTTCTCGGTGCAAAGGACCATCGACATCATTTATACCGCAACGCCGCGCCAATGGATTCTCATCATGGTGGCGTCGCCCACGGATGCACTCGCGCTGGTTAAGGGCGGTGTGCCAATAACCAAGATCAGCATCGGCCATATGCGGGCGAGGGAGGGCAAGCGCTCTGCAACGCCTGCCATTGCCGTAGGCGATACGGACATCGCCGCCTTCAAAGAGTTGCAAAAGCTCGGCATAGAGCTAGAAATCCGTTATCTCCCCAGTTCCGCCCCCGACCCCATTGGCAATCTGTTCAACTGATCCCTTGGGGACGGAGGAAAACGGATCATTTTGCCTTCGTAGGGGATCTGTGTGGCGCTGTCCGCCAAAACTATGCCGGTTTACTACGATGAATTGCTTATCGCCGAGCATGCCAAATTTGCAGAGAATAAAACCGCAGGTAGACGAGTTGCTAATTTTTTATAAACCAGCGCGTGGTCGGACATAGTGGGTTCATCGTAGTAATTCGGCATAGTTTTGTTATGTCACCAATTCGGTGGCATCGAAAAGAAGGATTTAGGCATGAAGCAGCGCCCGTCGGCGGTGGTGCCGGCGGGCGTTGCTGTGCGAGATGTCGCGTTGTGGGCCTAGTGCCTCATAAAGTGGTATTCGATCATATTGCTGTAGGGGTGACCCGGACCCACAATGCCCTGCGGGAACAGCGGCTGGTGCGGCGTGTCGGGGTACATCTCGGCCTCGAGGGCAAAGCCGGCGCCCCAGCCATAGTTGGCATCGTCCTTGGCGTGCTCGTCGCCCAGCCAGTTGCCGGTGTAGAGTTGCACGCCCGGGGCGGTGGTGTAGTAGTCCAGCTCACGACCGGTCCACATCTCCTCGACATGTAGGGCGCGACGCAGGTTGCGGCCGTACTGATAGCCATCGATGCACAGGCAGTGATCGTAGCCACGGGCCTGCTTAATCTGCGGGTCGTCGGCCTCCATGCCGGGTGCGACGGGGCGCAGCTCGCGAAAGTCAAACGGTGTTCCCTCGACCGGAGCGATTTCGCCGGTGGGGATGTTCTGCTCGTTAATGGGCAAGTAGTGGGCAGCGTTGGCGATAAAGAAGTGCTCACAGTCCATGCCGGCGTTATGGCCGGCAAGGTTAAAGTACGTGTGGTTGGTCATGGACACGTAGGTGGCGCGGTCGCTCTCGCAACCATACTCGATGCGGAAGACTCCGGTGCGCGTAACGGTAAACACAGCCGTAAAGATTCGGTTGCCGGGCAGGCCCAGCTCGCCATCCTTAAGCGAGGTGGTCATGCGCACGGCGTTGTGAGTCTCGTCGAGCTCAACGTCCCATACGCGCTTGTGCAGACCATGCTCAAGATCGCTGTGCAGGTTGTTGACGCCTTCGTTGGCCGGCATATGCCAGTCCGTGCCGTCGATGGTGATCGTGGCGCCCGCGGTGCGGTTTGCCACGGGGCCGATGGTCGCGCCAAAGCAGGCGGGGTTGTCAAAGTAATCCTCGAGCTTATCGAAGCCCAGCACCACATCGCGCACGTTGCCGGGAATGTCGGGCACATCGATACCCAGCACGGTGGCGCCATAGTCCATAATGCGAACGCAGATCTCGGGCCCGTTGAGGGTGTAACGATGAACGGGGGTACCGCACGGCGCGGTGCCGAAAAGCTCGGAAGTGATCATTTGGTTCCTAACATCGAGGTATTTCCGACAAACTGTAGCGCGAACAGGTGAGATTATCACTACACCCCACTAAAGCAGGGGGTATTTTTCTCAAAAAAGTGATGATTGGAGCTGTGCTGGCGTTGATTTTTGACGCGCACGAGTCTGATACAATTTGTTCGTTACTGTTTGAATGATATGTGCGCAAAGAACGGCGAGGATTCATCGTGATTAAGGCGGAGCGACAGGATAAGGTTCGTCAGCTGCTCGAGGAACAGGGCACGGTCTCGGTCAAGGAGATCTCGGACGCACTGGGCGTCTCGGATATGACGATCCGCCGCGATCTTGAGGAGCTTGCGAGCCTAGGTGAGATTGAGCGCGTGCACGGTGGAGCCCGTAGCGCGCAGGGCCGTCCACATGCTATGTTGCGCCACGAGTATTCGCACAGCGAAAAGCGTACCAAGCATGCCGAGGAAAAGCTGCAGATCGCGCGCCGCGCCGTTGAGCTCATCGAGGAGGGCTCGACCATCTTTTTGGGTACGGGCACCACGGTTGAGCAGATGGCCTCGATGCTGCCGGCGTTTCGCCTGCGCATCGTGACCAATTCGCTTTCGGTGTTTAACTTGCTTGAGGCGCGCGAAGACTGCGACCTGTGCCTCGTGGGCGGCATGTACCGTCGCCGCACCGCCGCTTTTGTGGGACCAACGGCCGAGGATACCCTGCGTGCGTTGGGCATCGACGCGGCGTTTATCGGCGCCAACGGCATTCTGGATGGCGATGTGTCTACGTCCAATATGGACGAGGGCCGTATCCAGCAGCTCGCCTTTAGCAAGGCAGACTCGCGCTACTTGATCGCCGATTCAAGCAAGATCGGCAAGCGCGACTTCTACACCTTCTGCCGCCTGGACAGCTTGGACGCCGTGGTGTGCGAGCCGGGCATCGCCGCCGAGAATCGCGCCGCCATCGAGGAACACACGCAGGTCATCTGCTAGCTTAGGTATTACAGATCTAGATATTTCGAACCGGGTGCCCCCGTTCATCTCAATCTGTAACAATTGGGGCCGAAAATCCCTGCTAGATGTTACAAATCGAGACAAACGGCCTGCTCGGGTCGAGCCAAAACAAAAAAGCCGCATGCGAACCCGTGGAGGGATTCGCATGCGGCCGACAGGGGGTATGCGGCTTGAATTAGGCCATGAGCAGGCCGGTCTCCGCGACGTTCTTGTACCAGTACGCGCTCGCCTTGGGATAGCGCTTCTGGGTCTCGAAGTCGATGTAGAACAGGCCGTAGCGCTTGTTGTAGCCGTTGGTCCAGGAGAACTGGTCCTGCAGCGACCACACAAAGTAACCGTCGACGTTTACGCCGCCGTCGATTGCCTTGAGGATCCATGCGAGATGCTGGCGCATGTAGTCGATGCGAGGGGCGTCGTCGATAAAGCCGTCCTCGAAGTCGTCCTTATAGCCCATGCCGTTCTCGGTGATGTAGATCTTCTTGTAGTTGGGGTAATCGTTCTTAATGCGGAGCAGCAGGTCGTAGAGGCCCTCGGGATAGATGATCCAGTCCCAATCGGTGGTGGGTACGCCTTCGCGCACGCATGACTCGCCCACGCCCTTGAGGAACCAGCGCGAGGAGCCCTTGTCGCCGGTGCCATTGTGGTTGATGTCGTTTTCGCCCTCGGCGGCACGCAGGAACTGGCACTTGTAGGTGTTGACGCCCAGGCAATCGTTGTAGGGGAGCGCGGCGGTCAGCGCGGCGATGTCCTCGTCGCGGACGTCGAGCTCGCCGCCGGCGATATGGGCCAGCTTGCTCGCAGCCTCCATGGTGTCGGCTGCATAGTGGCCGCGGAAGGTGGCGTCGAGTACCCAACGGTTATTGATGACGTCGGCCATGCGAGCGGCCTCGCAGTCGGCGGCGTTATTGGGGTCGAGGGGATACTTGGGCTCCAGGTTCTGGACAATGCCGATCTCGCCCTCAAAGCCGCCCTCATGGAAGGCGACGACAGCCTTGGCGTGGGCCACCATCATGTTGTGCATGAGCTGGAAGGCCTTGTCCAGGCGGTACTTCTCGCCGTGCGGCCAGTTGCCAACGATAAAGCTGCCCTCGGCGGTCGCGGGAATCTCGTTAAAGGTAAACCAGTGCTTGACCTCGGTGAACTCGGCAAAGCAGAACTTGGCGTACTCGACAAAGGCGTCGATGGTCGTGCGCGTCAGGAAACCCTCGCCGCCGTCCTGGTAGAAGACCTCGGGCGTGTCAAAGTGATCGAGCGTGACATAGGGGATAACGCCGGCTTTGTTGCAGGTGGCAAAAAGCTCGTGATAGAAGGCGACGCCCTCGGGGTTAATCTCACCGGTGCCGTTGGGGAAGATGCGGCTCCAAGCGATGGAGACGCGAATGCCGTTGATGCCGAAGCGCTGGCACAGGTCGATATCGACCGGATACTTGTTGTAGAAATCGCTTGCGGGGTCGGGGGAGAAGCGACCCTGAGCAGCCAGGAAATCGTCCCAGGGCACTTTGCCCTTGCCGTGCGTGCGGGTCTCGCCCTCAACCTGGTAAGCAGCGGTGGCGCCACCAAACACAAAGCCGTCGGGGAACTGCATGGGGTTGGTCATGAGTCATCCTTTCTGTGGGATATGAATAGGGAGAGGTGCCCGAACTGTGGACCCGGGCACCAGCAGAGGGAGGAACTAGTCGAGGTTCTCGCGGAGCCACTTGATGGCGCCAGCGGGGTCGCGAGTAAGGTCGATATATTCCTTACCGCGGGGAGCGAGCAGCTTAATGCCCAGGCGATCGGTGTCGGCCTTCATGTCGTTGTAGTAGCTACGAACCTGTGGGGCGAGCACGATGACGTCGTACTGATCCATGATGGCGGTGTGCTGGCCATAGGCACCTGCGGAGGAAGCGATGTTCTCTCCGGTCTGCGCGGCACCTTCCTTGATGGCGTTGGCGAGCATGGCAGAGGTGCCGGCGCCGGCGCACAGGACGAGGACCTTCAGGCCATCGACATCCTTCTTGGCGGATGCATCGGCAGCGGGCTCGGGCTGATCGGCGACAGGCTTGCTGTCGGCGGCGGCAACGGTCGGCTCGACGGAAGCGGTAGCCTGCTCGACAGCGGGCGCAGAGGCGTCGGCGGCGATGGAGGCGGCACCATTGGACTCAAGACCCAGCTCGGCGGCGCGCTCGGCCTCCTGGTCGCAGAGCAGCTTATCGTATGCCTTCAAGAACGGCAGGTAGATGATGGCGTCCAGCAAGATGATGATCGCGACAAATACCAGGGCGATAAGCTGGAAGTTCGTGGTGATGAAAATGCCGATGGGGGCGGGGGTGGCCCAAGGCACCACGAAGGAGAAGCCGTTCATGCCCACGTTATCGATAAAGAACTTGGCAACACTCACGTTGACGCAGCCGGCGGCAACAAAGGGGACGAGCATGTAGGGGTTAAGGATCATCGGCGCGCCAAAGAGCAGCGGTTCGTTGACAGCGAAGGCAACAGGAACGATCGAGGCCTTACCGACGGCTTTGAGCTGCTTGGACTTCATAAAGAGAATCAGCAGAAGCGGCACGATGAACGTGGCGCCGGTGCCGCCGAACTCACCAACGAGTGACATGTTAAAGGTGAGGGAGTGGGCGGGGTGGCCACCGGCCAGCAGAACCTGCAGGTTCTCGGCCTGGTTGGCAAGACGGATGGGGTCGATGCCCGGCTGGACGATCGAGGGGCCGTGGACACCGATGAACCAGAAGAACGCGGTGGCTGCCTGGATAAGGATAAGGCCAGGATAGGTTTCTGCAGCGGTAAAGAGCGGGGAGAGCAGTTTGATAAGCAGCTCGGAGAACGGAACGCCCATGAGGTTGCGCACGACGACATCGATGATGCCGCAGATGATGACGGCGCCGCCAAAGGGGATAATGTCGCGGAAGTTCTGAGCGATGGCGCCCGGGACCTCCTTGGGCAGCTTAATGGTCAGATCGCGCGAGACGCAGAACTTATAGACCCACACGGTAATGAATGCGGCGATATAGGCTGAGAACAGACCGCGCGTGCCCATGCTGGTGCAGTCGAAGACCGAAAGCTCGGAGCCGTCGAGCTTGGTGGTGAACTGCGTAACGGCGAGCAGCAGCATACTGCACTGGGCGGCCACCATGGTGGAACCGTCGTTGAGCACTTTGCCGGCGGGCATGCGACGGTTCATGGATGCCGTGAAGTTCTTGGCAGTGGTGCCGGCAACCATGATGCCCATAACGCCCATGGTGAAGTTGTACAGCTTGTTGCACCAGTCGATGAGCGGCTGGGGCAACGTGATGCCGACCACGCCGGGAAGGGTGGCGATCAGCAGAAAAATCGAAGAGGTGAGGACGATGGGCATGCACCCAAGAAATCCGTCCTTGATGGCCTGGAGATAGATGTTCCTCGAGATTTTCTCAAAGAACGGTTGATGCTTTTCGAGCATCTTTACGATGGCGTCCATGGAGCTCCTTTGCTGCTTGGTGCGCTATGCGTACGGATGGAACTTGTCGTCGATGGATGGTCAGGACTGCCCGGAAACCTTCCTGATATGGAAGGCATTGCGAAATGACAACGTTGTCATTTCGTTAATGACAACGTAAGACATTATTAGAAGGGCAACAAGTTTTTACGGGTGAACGGTTGGTATTGTCTGGTAAACGGCAAATTTGAAATCTGAGCAGGTAGTGTATGCTAGAACGCAAAGGACAATCGACAGGGAAATGACTGGAGAAATAGTGGCAACGATGGACAAGAAAAATGTCTCAATGAACGATGTGGCAGTTGCTGCGGGCGTTTCTCTCAAGACGGTGTCGCGCGTGATCAACGAGCCCGATAGCGTGCGCGAGTCGACACGCGATAAGGTCCATTCGGCAATGGAGGCGCTCGGGTTTCGAACCAACTTTGCCGCGCGTTCGCTCAAGTTGGGCCGTTACGGGTGTATCGGCGTCGTGCTGTTTCACTTGTCGGGTGGCGCCGTGGACATGATTGACGGTATCGCTGATGCCGCCGGAGAACGTGGCTTTGCTCTCACGATGATCAAAAAGCGGGCGGGGGAGAAGATGACCCTTGCCGAAGCGGCGCGTAGGATGTCGCAGCTTCCCGTCGACGGCATGATTTTCAACCTGCGCCAGATGGTCGACGACTTTGATACCTTCGAGGCGCCGAAGGACCTCAAGACGGTGATTATCACGCCGATGGAGCATCCTACCTGCTCTACCGTTAGTGACGATCAAGAGGGTGGTGCGCGTATGGCGTGCGAGTACTTCTTAAATCGCGGGCACAAGAACGTGTACTTCGTCTCTGGTAAGAAAGAGTCGCTGTCGAGCCAGTGTCGTATGGAAGGTTGGCGTGCGGCACTCGAGGCGCGTGGCATTGAGCCGCCCGAGCCTCTGCAAGGCGATTGGAATGCGGATAGTGGCTATGCCGCGGGCCTTGTACTTGCCGATAAGCCCGATTGCACGGCGGTCCTCGCTGCTAACGACTGCATGGCAAACGGCGTGATGATGGCTCTACGTGATAAGGGTCTGAGTGTGCCCGACGACGTGTCCGTGATCGGCTTTGATGACGAGCTTTACAAGACGATACCTAATTCGATTCTGACGTCGGTGAAGTTTCGCCACCGCGAGCTGGGCATCCGTGCGCTTAACGAGGTCGTTGCGGGTTTGGAAGCCCCGAGCTCCCGAAGTCGTACGCTTGTCTCGGGCGTGTTGGTCGAGCGTGCGAGCGTGCGGGATTTGCGGGCGTAGGCGTGCTCGGCTCGTTCATCTCGATCTGTAACAGTTAGGACCGAAAATCCCTGCTAGATGTTACAGATTGAGATCTTTCGGCTCGGCTTATTCCGTTTGTCTCGATCTGTAACAGGTGGAGGCGAAATAGCCCGCTAGATGTTACAGATTTAGATTGAGGGAACTGGCCCGCGCGTTCATCTCAATCTGTAACAGTTAGTACCGAAAAACTCGGCTGTATGTTACAGATTGAGATGAACGACTGCCGACTCGCTCAAAACAAAAAGGCCGGGGGCGGCGCGCCTTGTGACGTGCCGCCCCCGGCTGAGAAATGGGGACAGGTTGTGTGAGCGGGCAACCCCGCCAGCCACTAGTCCAGACGACGGGTCTGCGCCACGTGCTTGTACCAGTAGGCGCTTGCCTTGGGCGTGCGCTTCTGGGTTTCAAAGTCAACGTAGAAGAAGCCGTAACGCTTGTTGTAGCCATTGGTCCAGGAGAACTGATCCTGCAGGCTCCACAGGAAGTAGCCGCCCACGTTGACGCCCACCTCCATGGCCTTGAGCAGCCAACGCAGGTGCTGCTCGATGTAGTCGATGCGCGGCTGGTCGTCCACAAAACCGTCCTTGTAGGGGTCCTTGTAGCCCATGCCGTTCTCGGTGATGAAGATCTGCTTGTAGTTGGGGTAGCGCTGCTTAATGTAGACGAGCAGGTCGAACAGGCCCTCGGGATAGATGATCCAGTCCCAATCGGTGGTGGGGATGCCGGGCTTGTTCACGTGCTCGCCAATGCCCTTGACGCGCCAGCGGCCGGTACCCTTCTCGCCCGTGCCGTTGTGGTGCAGGTCGTTCTCGCCATCGTAAGCCTTGAGGAAGCGGCACTGGTAGTTGTTAACGCCCAGGTAGTCGTTGTAGAGCGCTGCCTCGTGCATAATCTCGAGGTCCTCGTCCAGGATCTCGATGGTGCCGCCCGAGATGGCGGCCAGGCGGTTGGCGCATTCGAGGGTGTCGGGGGCATAGTCGCCGCGGAAGGTGGCGTCGAGCAGGAACTGGTTTTGCAGCACATGCTCGTTATTGGCGGCCTTGATGTCGGCGGGGTCGTTCTCGTTGAGCGGGTACTTAAACTCCAGCGACTGAATGACGCCGATCTTGCCCTTAAAACCACCGTTGTGGAAGGCCAGCACTGCCTTGGCGTGGGCGAGCATCATGTTGTGCTCGCACTGGAAAGCCTCGGCCAGATGCGCCTTGACGCCGCCGGGGAAGGTGCCCTCGATGTAGGTGTTGGAGGCGTCGGCCCAGATCTCGTTAAAGGTGAACCAGTAGGTCACCTGGTCGGCGTACTCCTTAAAGCAGAAGGTGGCAAAGTCCACAAAGGCGTCGATGGTCTCGCGGTTGAGGAAGTCGCCCTTCTCAAAGAGGGGCAGCGGCGTGTCGAAGTGATGCAGCGTGACAAACGGTTCAACGTGGTGCTTGTGGCACTCGGCAAAAAGGTCGTGGTAGAACTGCACGCCCTCGGGGTTAATCTCGCCGGTGCCGTTGGGGAAGATGCGGCTCCAAGCGATGGAGAGGCGAATACCGTTGATGCCAAACTCCTCGCACAGCTCCAGATCGACGGGATACTGGTTGTAGAAGTCGGAGGCGGGATCGGGAGAGAAGCGGCCCTGGGCCTCCAAGAAGTCGTCCCAGGCGACCTTGCCCTTACCGTGGGTGCGGGTCTCGCCCTCTACCTGGTAGGCAGCGGTGGCGCCGCCAAAGACAAAGTCCTCGGGAAACTGCGCGGACGGGTTGGTGACGCTGGCAGGGTTAACGGACATGATGATCCAATCGTTTAAATCGAAGGGCCAGCCGGTCTTGGATAGTCGGCTGGCCCTAAGCGCTACTTACTTGGAGAGCTGCTCGCTTACGAAAGCGAGAGACTTGTCGCCGTTCTGGGAGAGCTCGATGTACTGCTTACCGCGGCAAGCGACGCACTTGTTGCCCACACGCTCGCAGTCCTTCTGCAGATCGGCCAGGTAGCTGGCGGCCTGCGGAGCCAGGACGACCAGGTCAAAGTCGGGGAGCATGTCAACGTGGTTGCCATAGGCCTCGGCAGCGGTCTCGAGGTTAATACCGCGCTCCCTGGCAGCCTTGGCCAGCGCGTTGGCGAGCAGGCCCGAGGTACCGCCGCCCTGGCAGAGTACGAGCACGCGCCTGCCGTTGAGGTCGCTGGCGGTCGCAGCCTCGGTGGCGGGCGCTGCGGAAGCGGCGGGGGCGTCGGCCTTCACGGCCTCGGCAGCAGCGCCGGCGGCAACGCTCTTGGCGTCAGCCTTGCCCTGGAAGGCGTCGTTGAGCTTGGCGGCCTTCTCAGCGTTCTTGGCGGCGAGCTCCTCCTGGGAGATCTCGGCCTCCTCGGTGCACTTCTGGGCGTCATAGGCACGGAAGAACGGGTAGTACAGGGCAAAGTCGACAACCAGGATAAGGGCGAGCATCACAAAGGCGAGCGGCTGGAAGCCCAGGCCCATGATGGTGCCGATGGGGCCGGGGACGGTCCAGGGCAGGGTGTACATAAAGCCGTTCATGCCCAAGAAGTCGATAAAGATCTTGAGGATCCAGATGTTGGCGATCGGGGCAAAGACAAACGGGACAAAGAAGACGGGGTTGAGCACGATGGGCGCGGCGAACAGCAGCGGCTCGTTGACAGCGAAGCAGACGGGAACGATGGCGGCCTTACCGACGGCGCGCATCTCCTGGGACTTGGCCAGGAAGCAGAACATAAAGACCAGGACAAGCGTGGCGCCGGTGCCGCCCATGCAGACGACGAAGTACTGGGCACCCTGGGTCAGGACAGCGGAAGCGTGCTGGCCGGCCTGGAGCGCAGCCAGGTTGTCGGTCATGTTGGCAACGAGGGCGGCGGCGATGGCGGGCTCGACGATCGAGGGACCGTGGACGCCGACGAACCAGAACAGGCTCATGGCGCCGTAGATCACAGCGAGACCGATATAGCCGTCGGCAGCGGTGAACAGGGGCTGGAACACCTGGATGACGCCCTGGGCAAAGCAGAAGCCAAAGGCAGCGCGGAAGACGATGTCAAAGACCCAAAAGACGGTGATGCAGACGGAGAAGGGGATGATGTCCTTAAAGGTCTGCGAGATGTTGGGCGGAACCTGCTCGGGCATCTTGACGGTGATGTTGCGCTTAATGAAGAACTTGTAGATGATGCCGGTCACAAACGCAGCGATAAAGGCGGTCAGCAGGCCTTTGGAACCAAGGTAGGTGGTGTTGAAGCCGCTGGCAGCGTCCGTGGCGATCGTGTCGCTCGAAAGGAGCAAGAAGCCGATGATGGCCGCGCACATGCACGAGATGAAGTTGATCTGGTTGTTCTTGGGCAGATCGCGGTTCTGAGCGTCGGCGAAGTGCTTGGCCGTGGTGGCAGCGCAGGCGATGGCCAGGATACCCATGGAGTAGTTGTAGCACTTCCACAGGGCGTTGTTGATGTCATCGGGCCAGTAGAAACCCCAGATATTGGGAACCGAGGCTACCAGGCAGAAGATGGACGAGAAGATGATGATGGGGATGACGGAGATAAAACCGTCGCGGATCGCCTTGAGGTACTTGTTGCGGGCGATCGCGTTGAAAAAGGGCTGCCCCTTTTCGATGATGGCGATGAGTTGCTCCATACAAAGCTCCTAAGAGTCGGTGGGTTGGCAACGATGGTAGCTTTTGACGTTTGGTTGCCAAAATGTTGACGTTGCCATTTTGCGACACAAAATAAGACGCGAACCGATGGCCCCTGTGCCTGTGGACCGTCGATTCCTTGCGCGTAAACGTTTGAGCCGCCCGGTGGCTCTGTGTTTGCACAATGGCAACGTTAACATTTGGGCGACAAAAGCCGTTCGGGGAAGCAAAAATGTCGGTGAACGGTAGGTTTTGGGTGGTGAGCGTATGGTGGGGGAGGCGTTGGATATACTTGAAGACGTTTCATTTGACTGCGCAGGATGCCACCAATGGCATCGTTGACATAGAAAGATCGACCTATGGCCGCTGTTAAAAAATCGGTATCCGTTAAGGATGTGGCGCGTCTCGCGGGCGTCTCGGAGCAGACAGTCTCGCGCACCGTCCACGATTCGCCCAGCGTACGCCCTGAGACCAAGGAGCGCGTGCGTGCCGCCATGCGCGAGCTGGGGTATCGCCCCAATTTTGCCGGTCGATCGCTGCGCCGTGGCAAGTTTAAGACCGTCGGCGTCGCCATGTTCAACATTACCGGTACCGGCAACCTCGACCGTATGGAGGGCTTTGCCGCCGCCGCCGATAAGCACGGCTACGCCATCACCCTCACTAAAGTAGATGGACATCCCTATACCCTCGAGAGCGCATCGTCGCGCATGAGCGCGCTGCCGGTAGACGGCGTGGTCGTGATCATGAATCGCATGCCGGCGGACTTTGGCACCTTCGAGCCGCTGCCCGGTATGCAGACGGTGCTCGTTACGATGTTGGAGCACCCGCTGTGCTCTACGGTCGATAACGACCAGTTCGATTGCTCGCGCCAGGTGGTCGAGTACTTGCTGGGGCAGGGGCACAAGACCGTGCACTTTATCTCGTGCCCCGAGCGCTCGCTTTCGGGCATGCAGCGCGAGGAAGGCTGGCGCGAGACATTGCGCGCACATGGTATTGAGCTGCCGCGACTCATCCGTGGCGATTGGACGGCGCAGAGCGGATATGCCGCAGGCCAGGCTCTGGCGGACGATCCGACCTGTACTGCCATCTATGCCTCCAACGACGCCATGGCCTACGGCTGCATTCGCGGGCTCGAGTCGCGCGGAAGGCGTGTGCCCGAGGACGTGAGCGTGGTGGGTGTTGATGACAGCCTGGGCGATATCGTGCCCGACCGTCGCCTGACCACCGTGCGCTTTGACAACAGGCGTGTCGGCATGTGGGCAGTCGATAAGATCGCCGGTGCCGAGGGGGGTGCGTCTGGCGTGGAGCACATGCTGATCCCCGGCGTGCTCGTAGAGGGCGATACGGTGCGCGATTTGCGCTAGGGCGCGGTCCTGTTTGGGTTTCCGTTAATCATGTTTGATATTGTTCGAAATGGTTTGGAAACCGTTCACGGGTGAAAATTGACCGTTCATAGCTTGAAATTATGTTTTGCGTTGTTCTTTTTTGTTTGAATGTTAATGTTTCTGCCATACAGAACGCAGCGCGTATGCCCGGACGCGATGCTCTCCATTGGTTCATATGTGAAAGGAACGCAATATGGCAACCAAAGAAGAAATCTCGATGGTTGGATTCGAGATCGTCGCATACGCAGGTGACGCCCAGACCGATCTGCTTGCAGCGCTCGATGCTGCTCGCGAGGGTGATTTTGAGAAGGCCGAGCAGCTGCACAAGGATGCCAGCGATGCGCTCATCGGTGCCCACGACACGCAGACCAAGCTGCTTTCGCAGGAGGCCGGCGGTGGCGAGATGGAGATGACCTTCATCATGGCTCACGCTCAGGACACTCTCATGACCACTATGATCCTGGAGAAGCAGACCCGCTTTACCATCGATGCCTACAAGCGCATCGCCGAGCTCGAGGCCAAGCTCGCCTAACGAGTCCGCACAACCAAGTCCCCTTCCAAAAGCTCTGCCGCAGACTCGCGACAGGGCTTTTTCTTTTCAAGACTTTAGTCTGCTGGCCGCGCAGCGGCCAGCTTTGAACCACCCGCTACG
>DXMK01000019.1 GCA_019414245.1 Collinsella sp.
CCGTACGCTTGAACTGAGAAGGGGGAGGCCTCGCGGCCTCCCCCTTTTTTGCGTTTACGGGCTTTTGTCTCACATAGTAGCTGTGTTTTATAACCCTCGTTTGTCGCATCTTCTGTGAACGGGCTACAATAACTTAGTCTGTGCGATATGGAGGTGAACATGGCTGAAGCTGGTATCGGCGTTGATATCGTCGAGATTTCCCGGATGAAATCAATTCTTGAAAAGACGCCGTCGTTTGCTCGGCGTGTGTTTACCGAAGAAGAGCGTGCGTATTGCGATGTATCATCGCGTCCCGCTGCTCACTATGCGAGCCGCTTTGCTTCGCGCGAGGCGGTGCTTAAAGCTCTCGGCACGGGTTTTAGTCAAGGCGTGGGTCGCAAGGATGTTTCGGTAACGCGTGATAAACTCGGCAAACCGAAGGCGCTGCTTTCGGGCCGTGCACTCGAGATCGCTCATGAGCTGGGTGTTGTTGAGGTCGCTCTTTCCATTACGCTTACAGGAGACTTAGCCGTTGCGAATGCCATCGCGATTACCGAAGATGCTCGGCCTAAGCCAAAAGATGAAAAGGTGAGCACCAAGAAACGCGTAGCGCAGACATTTAAAGAGGCTCGCTCTGTTTTAGATGAGCTTGAGCAGCTGCAGAATTCAGCATTGACGGAGCACCTGGGCGATGCTTCGCAAGATACGCTAGGAGCATAGATGAAACCGGTTTTGAGTACCGAAGAAGTCGTTCGTCTCGAGGATATCATCGAACGCGAAGGGACTTCGAAGGCCGAGCTTATGGAGCTAGCGGGTGAGTTTGCCGCCAACGAGGTCTTGAAGCTCAATCCCGATCGGGTTCTCGTTCTGGTCGGTTTTGGTAATAATGGCGGCGACGGTTGGGTTGCCGCCGATATCCTGAGCCATAAGGGTGTGGACGTCGATATCGTTTCTCCGGTTGAGCCGGATGAGATTCCTGCTGCTCTGGCACGTCATGTTGCTCGTCGTACTGCCGGCCGCGATGTGCACGTTTGCGTCGGCCCCTCGCGTGACGAACTCGAGGTTTTGATCGATAAGGCCGATGTTGTTGTCGATGCCATTTTTGGTACCGGTTTCCATGGGAATCTGCGTGCGCCGTTCTCCATCTGGATTCCTACGGTCAATGAATGCGCCGATTGTGTCGTATCCATTGATGTCCCCTCGGGCCTGAATGCCGAGACGGGCGTTGTTGATGACGACTGCATTCGTGCCGAACATACGGTGACGATGATTGCGCCCAAGATTGGTCTGTATAGCGCTGATGGCCCTGAGTATGCTGGCGATTTGATCTGCGGCAATCTTTACGACCGTCTTGACGAGGTCATCGATGATGTCGACCACGCCGCCGAGATTGTCGAGCCCGGTGACTTAGTTGATTACTTTGCCCCACTACCTACGAATATCGATAAGTATTCCCGTGGCTCTGTGCTTATTGTCGCCGGATCTGCACAATATCCTGGTGCTGCCATTATGGCGGCCAAGTCTGCAGCTCGCGCGGGTGCTGGTTACGTGGCAGTCGCGGCTCCTGACGCCTGCGCTAATCTTATTCGCATTGCACTTCCTTCGATTCCCGTCTTTGCTATTCCGTCTGATTCCCGCGGCTCCTTTGGCGCCGCTGCGCGCATGACGGTGTGCGAGATTGCAAAGAAGTACAGCTGCGTACTGTGCGGTCCCGGTATGACGACGTCTGCCGGCGCTATGCAGGTGGTTTCGGGCTTGCTCGAGCTTGATGTACCGCTTATTTTGGATGCCGATGCACTCAACTGCCTTGCTAAGATTGCCATTGACGGTATTGATAGTAACCCCGAGATGTATCGTCGCGAGCAGCCGTTGGTTATGACACCGCACTATCGTGAGCTTTCGCGTCTGGTTGCCGGTGACGAGGTGAACGACCTTGGTACCGCGATTGCAGCCGCGCAGAAGGTTGTCTGGGCTGCAGGCTCCGACAATCTGGTGGTCATTGCCAAAGGGCCGACGACGGCTATCTGTGGCGTTGAGCGTGTACTGCTGCCGCTCTCGGGTCCGGCTTCTCTGGCAACTGCCGGTTCAGGTGATGTTCTCGCGGGTA
Organism: Collinsella sp.; assembly: GCA_019414245.1. Classification (GTDB taxonomy): domain Bacteria; phylum Actinomycetota; class Coriobacteriia; order Coriobacteriales; family Coriobacteriaceae; genus Collinsella. The sequence continues at coordinate 2,087 of DXMK01000019.1, forward strand.
TTTTGGCCGGCACGCTTGCCACCATGCGCGACGAGATGGATCGTTGGGAGTTGCTGTATTCGTACGCCGTCGCACTTCACAGCTACGCCGGTTTTGCCGCGGCGACGGAGTATGGTGAGAAGAGCGTCATCGCGACCGATCTTATCGACTTGATCGGTCCCGCCATGGAACTGGCGGCAAAGGATGCGCTCGAAGATCTGGGAATCATGGACGAAGGGTCGGATGACTAATCATGAATAAAGCCGATTTGACGCGCTGGTCCTGGGTCGAGATCGACCGCGGGGCGCTCCGTCGCAACACGAGGGCCTATAAGAACTTGTTGAATCCACGTCAGCGCCTGTGCTGCGTGGTCAAGGCCGATGCTTATGGTCATGGAGCTGTTGAGTGCGCCAAGATCATGTATTCGGCCGGTGCCGACATGTTTGCCGTGGCGACGGTTAACGAGGGCGTTGAGCTCCGACAGGGCGGGATTACGAAACCCATCCTCATCCTAAGCGAGCCGCCTATCGAGGCCATTCCGACGTTGCTCGAGTTTGATATCATGCCCTCGGTCTATACGTCTGACTTTGCTCTTGCGTATGGCGAATGTGCCGTCGCGGCGGGCAAGGTGGGCAAGTATCATCTCGCCATCGAGACGGGTATGAATCGTATCGGCGTACACTACACACAGGTGCTCGACTTTGTCCGCGGTATTAATTTCCATCGCGGTATTCAGTGCGACGGCGTATTTACGCACTTCGCCACGGCCGATGAACCTTCGGGCTGGGACTACAAGCTGCAGTGTCAGCGCTTTACCGAGGCCGTTCAAGCCATTAAGGATGCGGGTTTTGAGTGCGGTATCGTGCACTGCGCCAACACGCCGTCCTCGATGCTCGACCCCTCGATGCATTTTGATATGATTCGCGCCGGCGTTGGCTTGTATGGCATGCAGCCGTGCGAGCTGAGTGGCCGCGTGATGCAGCTTGATCCCGTTATGAGCGTCCATGCGCGCGTGACGCGCGTGGCACACCCTGCGATGGGTGAGGGCGTGGGCTACGGTTTTACCTACCGCGTACCGCGCACGCGCGTTCAGATCTGCACGCTGCCGATCGGTTATGCCGACGGCCTATCGCGTACGCTTTCCAATCGTATGGATGTGCTGTATCGCGGCGAGCGCGTGCATCAGGTTGGCAATATCTGCATGGACCAGTTTATGGTCGCCATTCAGTCCAACCCGGCACACGAGATTCCCGAGGCCGAGTATGGTGACGAGATGATCATTGTCGGCCGCGATGGCGATGCCGAGATCACTATGGACGAGATGGCCCGACTGCGCGGAACGATTAACTACGAGGTCGCCTGCGGCTTTGGCATGCGTCTCGACAAGGTCTACGTGTAGGAGCCGCTATGGGCGTCATGCACATCCCCGGCCATACCCATCAGGCACCACGTGAGGTCGCACTCGAGGAGATCGAGGCCGTTCTGAGCGATTGTCACCTCTGCCAGCTCTACCAGTCGCGTCACAATATCGTGTTTGGCGTGGGAAACCCCCGCGCTCGCGTGATGTTTATTGGTGAGGCGCCGGGCCGCAATGAGGATTTGCAGGGCGAGCCCTTTGTGGGGGCGGCAGGCGAGGACCTCAACGGCATTTTGTCGCTGGCGGGCCTCAAACGCGAAGACGTCTACATTGCCAACGTGCTTAAGTGCCGCCCGCCGGGAAACCGCAATCCGCGTCCCGAGGAAGTGCTGGCTTGCTCGCCGTTTTTGCGTGAGCAGATTCGAAGCATCTGGCCCGATATTATCGTGACGCTCGGCAACCCCGCGACGCACTTTGTGCTTAAGACCGAGATTGGCATTACTAAGCTGCGCGGCAGGTTCCACCAGATGGGGCATTTTGTAGTAATGCCCACGTTCCATCCGGCAGCAGCGCTGCGCAATCCGGCGTGGCAGGAGCTGCTGGAGGAAGACTTTAAGATGCTGGGCGACTATCTGGAGCGACATCCCGCACCAGAGGACGCCTCGGAATAATAAGGAGCATATATGTCCCTGGAGCGCCTGGGGGTAGGTACTTACAAAACGACTTGCGCTGCCGATACGGAGTACTTTGGCGAGCTAATTGCACCGTGCCTTGAGGACGGCGATGTGCTCATCCTGACCGGTGGCCTGGGAGTGGGCAAAACTCACTTTACCAAGGGCGTCTCGCGCGGGCTGGGCGATGGGCATATGGTTACGAGCCCTACGTTTGCGCTCATGGCCGTTCACGATCAAGGTCGTATTCCGCTGTTTCACTTTGATCTATACCGCCTGGAGCATGCCTACGAGCTCGAGGATACGGGCATTTTCGATGTGCTGGGCTATGAGGGTGCTTGCCTGCTGGAATGGGGCGAACAATTCCAGGACGAGCTGACGGATGAGTATCTTTCGGTGACGCTCAAGCGTGATGAGGGCGACAGCGATGTGCGAACGATAACGCTTGAGGCGCACGGTGACCGCGCAATGGAGCTTTCCCATTTGATTGATAAGGCTGTACAAGATGAGCTTGCATAACGACAACGCGCTGGTGGTGGCGCTCGATACCTCGACCGACATGCTTGCCTGCGCGGCAAGCTGGATTGATGGACAGACGGGCGAGACGAAGCTCGTGAGTGGCGACCACATGTGTCGCCGCCACGCCAACGTTGAGCTCGTGAATACCGTTGATGGCGTGCTGGCTCAAGCCGGTCTGGATCGCAGCGATGTTGGTTACTACGTGGTCGGCCGCGGCCCGGGGTCGTTTACGGGTGTGCGTATCGGCATCTCCACTGCCAAGGGCCTCGCGCGTGGTGCCAATGTTCCGCTGCTGGGCGTGTCGACGCTCGACGCTTGCGCTTGGACGGCGTGGAAGGCTGGCGTGCGCGGCAAGCTTGGTATCTTGGCCGATGCTATGCGCGGTGAGGTATATCCGGCGCTGTATATGCTGGTCGATGAGGGTCCCGAGCGCCAATTTGAGCGCGAACACGTGGTCAAGACCGCCGTGGCGCTCGATGAGTGGCGCCAAGCGGCGGACTGGGACCAGGTTCAGCTGACCGGTGACGGTCTCGTGCGCTATGGCAAGCTGCTGGGTGAGGACGAGACCGCCCGCTGCGTGGAGCGCGACCTGTGGTGGCCTTCGGGCGAGGGCTTGCTGCTCGCGCACGCTGCGGGTGACGGCGATCCGGCTCGCGTCCTGCCGATTTACACGCGCCTTTCGGATGCCGAGGAAAACGAGCGCAAGCGTCTTGGTCTTGCCGAGAGTGCGCAGAGTGAAATTACGGGCGTTGCCGATGAGCTCGCCGGTCGTCATCTGCAGTTCCGTCCCATGGGCGCGGCGGATGCCGAGGGCGCGAGCGCGCTGGAGGCTGCCTGCTTTGAAGGTGCCGGACACGAGGCGTGGACGCCGGGCATGTTCCTGTCCGAACTGGGCGAGGACGTCGCTGTGCCGCGTAGTTGGTGGGTAGCACACGACGACGGCAAGCTGCTGGGCCTTGCCGGCGGTATGGTCGTGGACGGTGATGTGCAGATTCTGGATGTCGCCGTCGACCCGGTACATCGCCGTGAGGGCATTGCCCGCAAACTGCTGTCGCACGTGAGCTATGATGCCCAGATGCTCGGCTGCACCACGGCTTCGCTCGAGGTCGAGGACGGCAACGAGGGAGCGATTGCGCTTTATAACGCTCTGGGCTTTACCGAGGCTGGCCGTCGCCGCGGCTACTATGGTGCCGGCAAGGATGCCATCGTCATGACGGCTCCGCTGCCCCTCGTGCTTCCGGTCGACAATGCTTCGCCCGAGCCGACGGCGGCAGAGCAGCGCGTATGGCCGCTGCCTGCGCCTGGGCGCTCCGAGGGGGAGCGTGCCGAAATTGAGCGCCGCCGCCTAGTGCTCGCTATCGAGAGTTCCTGCGACGAGACGGCCGTGGCGATTATCGATGCGGATGGCAATATGCTGGCCAACCAGGTGTCGACACAGATTGATTTTCATGCCCGCTTTGGCGGCGTGGTGCCCGAGATCGCCTCGCGCAAACACGTTGAGGTGATTGTGAGTGTCGTGGATGCGGCGCTCGAGGATGCCGCAGCATCGCTTGGTCTTGAGGGTGGAGCCATTGCCCCCAGCGAGCTTGCCGCCGTGGGCGTGACACAGGGTCCGGGCCTGGTGGGCGCCCTCGTGGTGGGCGTTGCCTTTGCCAAAGGCTTTGCCTACGCTGCCGGCAAGCCGCTCGTATGCGTCAACCATCTGGAGGGGCACCTGTTTGCCAACCTGTTGGCGCAGCCCGACCTCAAGCCGCCGTTCATCTTCACGCTTGTCTCGGGCGGGCACACCATGCTCGTGCACGTGAGGGCGTGGGGCGACTACGAGGTGCTCGGTGAGACGCTCGACGACGCCGTGGGCGAGGCCTTCGACAAGGTGGCCAAGGCGCTGGGCCTGGGCTATCCCGGTGGCCCCATCATTTCCAAGCTGGCCGAGACAGGCAATCCCCGCGCGATTGATTTCCCCCGTGCGCTCAACAGCAGGGGAGACTATCGTTTCTCGCTTTCGGGCCTTAAAACGGCCGTGACGCTCTACATCGAGCAGGAGACCAAGGCCGGGCGCACGATTCACCTGCCCGATCTGGCAGCTTCGTTTGAGGCAGCTGTCTTTGACGTGCAGTACAAGAAGGCCAAAAACGCATTGCACGCTACCGGATGCAAGGAATACTGCATCGGCGGCGGCGTCTCGGCCAACCCGCATCTGCGCGAGATGATGATCAAGAAGCTTGGGCGTCAGGGGATTCGCGTAACGGTGCCGCCCTTGTCTGCCTGTACCGATAACGCAGCCATGATCGCGGAGGTCGCCCGCCGTAAATTCGACCGAGGTGAAATCTCGCCGTTCGACGTCGACGCCGATCCGAACATGACGCTGTAGCTGGTACGGCGCGGTCCCCGGACGGAGGGGCCGGATATAAGGTTTCCTGCTCTACAGTCCTGCGCAAGACGAAGGCCACATTAAGTGGCCTTCTTTGCGTGCGGAACTCGCGATAAACCTTATATCCGGCCCCTCCGTCCGGGGACCTTTCTGTATCGATGCGGCTTCTGAGCCGGATTGGCGTCGACAACGTCCAACAAGGTTAACAAGCCAGCGTCGAATTTTCGGCGTTCTTTAGCTGAAAGAAAAAGTTGGTGTGCGGAGCTTTGCTCCGCATTTGGGATGGGAGCCCCTGAGAGCCGCGGGAGCCGGGCGGCGCATATGAACTTTATCGCGAGTTCCGCACGCAAAGGAAAGCACTTAATGTGCTTTCCGTCTTGCGCAGGACTGTAGAGCAGGAAAGTTCATATGCGCCGCCCGGCTCCCGCGGCTCTCAGGGGCATCTCTCATGCAAAAACTGTCGTGGGGTAAAGTCCGAGGTCAGTGGCGTTTTATACCGAGAAATTCAAAAAAAGTTGAAAATTCATTACATATTTGCGTTGACTTTAGGTAACTAAAGTTTCATACTCCTTTTCAACCACTGGGGGATGTGAACACGCACGGATCGTTCACATCATGATTGAAGAGGATTTCTTAGACATGTTCACGCATCAGCTAAACATTATCAGCGTAGTAATTATCTGATGCGGGTTAGCACATACAGCTAGCCCGTACGATAACGGGCGGCTGATGAAGATGAGGGCCGTCGAGCGCAACCGACGGCCCTCATTTTTTATGTCTAGGAAGTTCTTTTTAGAGGAGGAAATGTAATGAACGGAGTTTTGCTCATGGTTGTGGCCGCGGCGGTGCTCGCCTGCGGCTATCTGGGCTACGGCCGCTGGCTGGCCAACAAGTGGGGCGTTGACAAAGAGGCCCTCACGCCGGCCAAGCGCATGAAGGACGGCAACAGCTTCTCGCCCGTCTCCGCCTTCACCGCGTTTTCGCACCAGTTCAGCTCGATCTGCGGTGCTGGTCCTGTCACGGGTACGATCGTCGCCATGGCCTTTGGCTGGCTGCCCGTCGTGCTCTGGGTCCTCGTCGGCGGCATCTTCTTTGGCGCCGTCCACGACTTTGGTGCCCTGTACGCTTCGATGAAGAACAACGGCAAGTCGCTCGCTCAGCTCATCGAGAAGTACATCGGCAAGACCGGCCGTCGCCTGTTCCTGCTGTTCTGCTGGCTGTTCTGCATCATCGTCATCGCCGCCTTCACCGACATGGTCTGCAAGACGTTCATGTTCACCCCGGCCGTTGACGCTTCTGGTGCTGCTACCGGTGCCATCGACTTCACCAAGTCCTATGCCGCCGGCTGCGCTGGTACCATTTCCATCCTGTTCACCTTCGTCGCTATCGCCTTTGGTTGGGCCCAGAAGAAGTTCAACCTCACCGGCGCTGCCGAGTTCGTCACCGGCGTTGTCCTCATGGTTCTCATGTTCGCCGTCGGAATGCAGTTCCCGGTCTACCTGGATAAGTTCCAGTGGTTCGCCGTCGTCATGGTCTACCTGGTCTTCGCTGGCGCTATGCCCATCCAGATGCTCAAGACCCCGCGTGACTACCTCACTTCCATCATGATGATCGTCATGATCGTCTGCGCTGTCCTCGGCATCGTCGTCCTGGGCGTCAACGGTCAGGCCACTATCACCGCTCCGGTCTTCACCGGCTTCTCCACTGCCTCCGGCATGATGTTCCCGGTCCTGTTCGTCTCCGTCGCTTGCGGTGCTCTCTCCGGTTTCCACAGCCTCGTTTCTTCCGGCACCTCTTCCAAGCAGGTCGAGAAGGAGCAGGACGCCGTCAAGGTCGGTTACGGCGCAATGATCGTCGAGTCCTTCGTCGGCATCCTTGCCATCATCGTTGCCGGCATCATGTTCTCCGATATGAACACCGCCGGTACCGGCGCCCTCAACGCCGGTGTCGCTTCCACCCCGTTCCAGATCTTCGCCGCTGGCATCTCCCGCGGTATGCAGGCCTTCGGTGTTGACGGCACGCTCGCTACCGTCTTCATGACCATGAATGTTTCCGCTCTGGCCCTGACCTCGCTCGACGCCGTCGCCCGCATCGCCCGCACCTCGTTCTCCGAGTTCTTTGCCCAGACCAACGACGCCCTGGCCATCGAGTCCAAGGCCGGCTACATGAAGGTCCTCGGCAACCCCTGGTTCGCCACGGTCGTCACCCTGCTTCCCGGTCTCGCCCTCGCTTTTGGTGGCTATGCCAACATCTGGCCGCTCTTTGGTGCTTCCAACCAGCTGCTCGGCGGCATGACCATGATCACCCTCGCCGTGTTCTGCAAGTGCACCGGCCGCAAGGGTTGGATGCTCTACGTGCCCGTCGTCTTCCTGCTCTGCTGCACCTTCACCTCGCTGGTCCAGAGCGCCATGGGCTGCATGACCGCCGTCCAGGCCTACGGTTTCTTCGGTACCATCCCGGCTACCGCCACCACGGCCGCCGTCTCCGTCGCCGCCACCAAGGGCCTGCAGCTCGTCTTTGCCGTCCTGCTGATGGTCCTGGGCCTCATCGTCGCCGTCAACTGCCTCAAGGAGTTCTTCGGCAAGGAGGCTGGCTCCATGCCTGATGAGGAGCCCGAGTGGTCCGATATGGGCAAGGCCGAGTACGGTCGCGCCGCTGCCGCCGAGGCTCCTGCCGACGCCGAGGCCGTCAAGGCCTAGTCGGTCGGACGGGTTGAATCTCTCATCCATATGACTCGGAAAGACCGGGTCCGCAACGACGCGGACTCGGTCTTTTTTTCATGCGAAAGCGGGTGACGCTCGAGTGTTCTCGCAGATGTTTTGCGTGGATAAGGGCGTGCGTTGTACCATATAGACGTATATGTGTACATATGAAAGGGGCCCCGTGGCCAAGACGGTATATTCCGATAATCAAAACAATGTCGATGCTTTGGCTGAGCGCCTGAGCAGCCAGACGTCGCTTTCTGCCGAGCGCGCCAAGCTGGTTGCCTACGACCTGCTCTGCCGCAAGGCGCTCAAGATTAAGTCGAGTGCGCTGGCGCAGATTTTCCGCTCCGTCGATAAGGAGTGCGACACCAAGGCGATGCGCGATGAGCTTATCGCGGCAAAGATCGTGACCAAGATCGAGGGTAGCGGCATTAACGGGCGCCCGGCGTTCTATACCATCAATGCCGAGATCCGCGATGCCCAAGAGCAGCCTGCCGAGTCCGTCGAGGGTTTTGTCGTCGAGGATTCCGCTGACGTGCCTGCTGTGGAAGAAGCTGCTCCGCGTGAGCATGTCGATACCGATGAGTTGCTCGATGAGAACGTCGTGCGTGCCTTTACGGCCAAGGCAGGACGCGGCGGTTTTGGCGGGGGTGGCAAGCGCGATGCGCAGCGCCGCGCCCAGCAGGAGCGCTTCCGTCGCGCCGTTGCTCAAAAGGGTGAGACGGATGCTGAGGCCGTCGAGGAAAAGCCCGTCGGGATGCAGGAGCCGACTCTCGCTCAAGAGCATGCTGAGATCCAGGAGCCCAAGCGTCGCCGCGGTGCCCACTTTAAGGCCGAGCAGCGAGGTGCCGCATGCGAGGTCCAGGATTCCGTCGAGGCTGCTGACGCGTCCGATGAACCGGCCAAGAAGGCTCCGGGTTCATGCCGTCCCGGACGTGGTTTTGAGGGGCGCGCGTATCCCGTAAGGCGTCAGGAGAAGAGCGAACCGGCTTCGACCACTCAGGGCGAGAAGGACGAGAAGGCCGTTGAGCCGGTGGCTCGCGAGCAAAAGCCTGTTGAGCCGCAGCTTGAGGTTGATGCCGAGGCCAAGGGCCAGCAGCCTACTGATGAGCAGACGGAGCAGGGCGCGTCGAGCAAGCCTCGCCGCCGTCGCCATCGTGGGGGCCGCAGTTCCCATGCCGAGACTGCAACCGAGAAGACCACGCCGCAGAACGAGGATGCGAAGGCCGAGGTTTCTTCGGGGCAGCCTAAGCGCCAGTCAGCGAAGGAGAGCAAGTCCGATCGTCCGCAGAAGCAGGCGTCTATGCCGAAGCGCGAGCGCAATCCCCAAGGCGATTCTAAGCGCAAGTCTCAGAAGAAGCCGGAGTCTGCCGCAGTAGATACTGCTGCCCAGCAGCCCGAGTCGGCCGCCCACGGCGAGGTCTCGGCGCTTGCCCTTGCCCGCGTTTTAGGCAGGCAGCTGTTCAAGGTTGTCCCCACGCCTATGGCGCTCTCCAAGATCAAGGAGCAGCAGACACAGATCGTAAAGGTCGAGGGCAAGGACGGCAAAAAGGCTCCGCAGCGCACTCAGCACAACGAGATGTCCAACCGCAAGATTGCCGAGGAAATCGCAATCATCCAGGCTTGGATCGAGCAGAACCGAGGTGCCGATACGCCGGTTGCCTCGCGCCGTCAGCGTGCCTACCAGATCTTTAACGACGAGAAGGCTTTTGACGGCAAGCACGGTGAGCGCCTGATCAGGCGTATGACCGAAAAGGGCATCAGCATGCAGGCGATCAAGGTCGCCCCCAATCGCCCCGTGCATTTTACGGGCTTCTTTACGCTGGGCGCCGACAAGCCGTTCATTATGGTCGAGAACCTGGACACCTACGACGAGATCGTCAAGCTGCTGCGTGGCCGCAAGCACGCCAAGCTCTTTGGCATCAAGGTGGGCGGCGTGATTTTTGGCGGCGGATGCAAGGCGAGCGTCTCGCATGCCTTGGACGATTATCTGGCCGAGATTGGCTATCGCTTTAACTACGTCTACTACGTAGGCGATATCGATCGCGAGGGCGCGCGCATTGTCGAGCAGACTCGCAATGCCAATGTGGTTGAGATTCGCCTGCATGCCGGCATGTACCGCGCCATGCTCGCCGAGCATAAGCGTCGCGTGAAGGCCGGCGGCGAGTGCGAGCCCGCGGCTGCCAACCAGGGCGTGCCGCAGAACCTGGCGGCGACGATCAAGGATCTGCCCATGGTTACGCGCGTGCAGTTCCGCAACGTGCTGCGCGAGGGCGGGCGCATTCCGCAGGAGATTCTGATGACCGCCGACTATCGGGATGGCGACTCGGGAAGCTTCGACCGCATGCTGAACAATTAGTTCCGCCGTTCTACCGAACGGCGGTCCTCTCGACGCTGCGAGGGGCCCTGGCGCGGCAATCTGACGTTCAACTTCGGCGGCGCGACCAGAAGGTCAGCGCCGCCTTGTTTCACGTCACCTTGCCATACCAGGGCCCCTCTCGCTGTCACGTTCAAAACATCGGGGTTAGTGGCCTCCTGTTCGTGCGGAACTCGCGATAAACCTAAGCCGGTGTCCCCGCTCTCCCGGGGCCTGTGGTTACTTGGTTGTTGCATGCGGCTCGCTTTTCGGAACAGGGCTGATAATTCTAGATGCAAGGCGCTCTTGGTCGTTATGGGCCTGGGGCGTCTGTCTTATATAGGTAGATTCCTTGCGGGTTCGAATCCCTCCGCTTGCCCACAAGAAAAGCCTCCCGATCGGCTATGCGTTCGAGAGGCTTGTTTCTTTGGCTGGGACGGAGGGATTCGAACCCCCAACAGCCGGCACCAAAAACCGGAGTTCTACCGTTGAACTACGTCCCAATGTGTGGTGTTGCCCAAAAGCAACCCGTTTAGTTTACCTAATCTGCGAGGGCATCGCAAACGCCATCGAGCAGGCGTACGGCGAGTGTCTGCGCATCACTTGCGGTGAAGGTTCCGTTGTAGCGCGTCATGCCCGTGAGCTCAATGCGAATGCGCGCGGGCTTTTGCTGTGCGGCGACATTGGCGGTGCGGATGCGCTGTGCAAGGTTGTGACACTCGGCAAGGGCGATCGTGGCGCGCGGCGCAGCATCTGCGGGCAGCTCATCGCTTGCGATTTCGAGCACCAGATCCACGTCGGTCGGAACCTCGGAATCGCAAAGCATCATGCCGCTGCTGTCGGTCGTCGCCGTGGCGATGTTCCACATGCGCGATGCAACGCTGCGTGCGATGGGGTCCTCACCGATGACGGCAATCTGGAAACGCTCGAGCACGTTGGCGGCACGGGCAAAACCGATGCGCGACTCGGCCTCGGTAACCGAGGGCTTACCCTCCCACACGTGATGCAGGCGGTTGATATAGGCGTAGGTATCCTGGAACGCCATGCCATCGGCAAACAGGCCAACATTTTCCTGGAACTGCTGCAGAGCGGCCTCGGTGTGCGGGCCAAAATAGCTGTCGTCCTCACCGCAGGCAAAGCCCAAAACGTTGAGCGCGCGCTGCAGGGCCTGAACGTCGGCGCCATGGAAATTGGGCATGCGCAGATAGAGCGTGCGGTCGCCCAGCTTATACGAGGCGTCTACCAGGGCGCTCCAACAGGAGATATCGACGGCACAGCCAGCGGCAAGGCCGCTATCGAGCCTAAAGGTGCCAACAGCCTGCTCGGTGGTGGTGCCAAAGCGCTTGTCGGAGACCTCGGCGTCATCGATTGTATAGCCGAGCTGCAGAAGGCGGGACTGCACGTCCTCGACGGCTGCTCCCTGCATGCCCGTTGTAATAGGTTCCATGAACGAACCCCTTTCGGCGTATCATTCGTACTATTTGAGCGCCTGTCGGATAGACGACGCAAAGAGATGCATAAACATACATTCAACAGTGTAGCAACTTGTACCCAAATGCGCTGCCGACAGGTTTTGCAACCCCCGCTAGTTGAGTCGCTCCACAAAGAAATCTGCCATGGAGAGGAACAACTCGCGTGCGTGCTGATCAAGCTCAACGTTCTCGATGGCCGCTTTGGCCTTGGCGGTCAGGTCGAGCGCGTAAGTGTGGGCGTAATCGATGGAGCCGGTCTCCTGGAAGATCTCCACGGCGCGTGCGAGCTGCGCGGGATCATCGGTGCCCGAGGAAAGAATCGCCTCGATCTCGTCGTGGTGGCATTCATCAGAGAGGGCGTGTACGGCGACAAGCGTGCGCTTACCCTCGGTGATATCGGTGCGGAAGTCCTTGTTGGCGGCCTCCTTGGTGCCGATCAAGTTGAGCAGATCATCTTGGATCTGGAAGGCAAGGCCTGTGTGCAGGCCAAAGGCGCGCAGCGCCTCAATCTGCTCCTCGCTGCCGCCGCCGATAATGGCTCCGGCGGCAAGTGGCGTAGCTCCGCTGTAGTACGCGGTCTTGTGCGTCGCCATGTCCAGGTAGTCATCAACTGAGACATCAAAGCGCCCGTCACGGACCCAACCTAGGTCGAGCGCCTGGCCCTCGATGGTGCGAACGATCATCTCGGTAAGCTCGTGGAGCACGCGCAGCTTCACGCCGGACTCCAGCGTGGGGTCGTCGAGAACCGTCTTGGTGACCATGGTGAGCGCCAGATCGCCGCAGTTGATGGCAAGGCCCGTGCCCTCGGTAAGGTGCATGCAAGGCTTGCCGCGACGCAGCTGGCCGTTGTCGGCGATGTCGTCATGGATAAGCGCTCCCGACTGAAAGTGCTCGATAGCCGCCGCCGCGCTGCGGGCGCTCTCAAAGCTGCCACCTACCGCGGTGGCGGCGAGCATGCAGATGAGCGGGCGGTGGCGCTTGCCGGCATTGGCCGTAAATGTCGAGAGCGGGGTATACAGGTAGCGCTCGATATCGGCAGAGGTCGCCTGTCCGTCAAAGAACGTGGCCAGATAGTCGTTGATCTGGCCAAAGTGCTGGGCTAAAAAGCTGGTAAACGGACTGGACACGGGTTCTCGCATTCTTTCTTAGGTTGCATCGTTGCGGTGTGCAGATACCATATTGCCACATTGGAGTTGCTGGCGCGTCTGTTTTGGCGATTTGGGGAAACGGGACGCGTGCGCGTGCCGGCTGCTTATATAAGCCTATAGTGCTCGAGCGCCTTGACGACGCCATCTTTGTCGACCGAGTCGGTGATGTAGTCGGCGCGCTTTTTGAGATAGTCCGGCGCATTGCCCATGGCGATACCGACATCGACGGCGTTCATCAGCGAGACGTCATTGCTGGCGTCGCCGATGCCGTATACGGTTCCGTGGTGGGGATCGAGGGCGTCGAGTACAGACTGGATGCCCCCGCGCTTCGTGCATTCGCGGGGCGAGATTTCGGTTACCTCGAGTTCGAGCTCGTTAAAGCACAGCAGCGGCTCAAGTGCCTTATCTTGAGCGATGCGGCTGGCGAGCGATGTAGACATCAAGATCTTGTAGGCACTGTAATGTTGCAGCTGCGTGACTGCGTCGCCCAGGGTGCGCGCGTATCCGGGGGCATCGGGGGCATCGGCACTCATGCGCACGACGCCGTTGAGGCCCTCAAAGCGGATGACCTCGCCCGACTGCTCAAGATAGGGGGCAAGGCGCTGCAGCATGCCGGGCGTCATCGCTAAATCGCGAATCACGTGTCCCTCAAGTTCGACATAGCCACCCGCGAGGCAGACGATGCCGGCCCAGGGCAGCTCGAGCAGCTTTGGATGGATGCAGCTCAGTGTGCGTCCTGTGCAGATAAAGGCCATGTTGCCATTTGCAACGAAATCGCGGATGGCCTGCGAGACCGCCTCGTTGGGATAGGGGGACAGGTCTCGCTCGCTCTCGGGAAGCTCTTGTGCCACTCGAGGGTCTTGCCACGCGAGCGTGCCGTCAATGTCGAAGAAGCAGATATCGCCGTGCTTGTGGGTTGGGCTGGCGACAGGGGAGGCCGAGGCGGTGGGCACAAATCCCGGCTCGAGGCCCATGATCTGGTCAAAATGCTCTTTAACGCGGGGAACGGAGATGCCGATGACCACCTGGGCGGTCTTGCCCGTAATGATGAGGCCTTTGGCGCCCGCCGCGACAAACGACGCGTTATCTGCAACGATGGAAGGGTCTGCGACCTCGATGCGCAGGCGCGTGGCGCAGTTGGTTGCGCCCGCAATATTGCCAACGCCACCTAAAAGCTGAATTACCCGCTCAGCGAGGACGTGATCTTGATCGGATTGACTATTGACCTCGTCATTGGGAGATTGCTCTTTGGCAAAGCCGCTTCCCGTTAAATGATCGATTGCCGCGCGATTGGCGACATGATCCTCGCGGCCCGGCGTCTTAAGGTCATAGATCAAGATGAGTGCTCGAAAACTAACAAAAAAGATGAGGCTAAAGGCAAGGCCGATACCGAGCGCCAAAAGATAGGCACCGGCATGCATGCGCATGAGCGGAATAAAGTTGAAGGCTGCCATCTCCATGAGGCCGCCCGAGAAGATGCCGACGATGCCAAAGAGATTCATGGTTGTGGCAAGGCAAGACGATAAGACGGCGTAGAGAAAAAAGAGCCCGGGGTGGGTGAACATAAAGAGAAATTCGAGTGGCTCGGTAACGCCGCAAACCACCGAGGCGATGATGGCGGGAACAAGGATGACCCTGAGGCCGGCGCGGCGCTCTGGTTTTGCGGTGGAGTAGAACGCGGCTGCGATGGCGGGAAGGCCAAAGAGCTTGACCCAGCCGGTGGCGGTAAAACCGGCCCACGGCGCAAGTTCATTAAGGGGGCGCGTGCTATGGGAGAGGATGGGGAGCAAGCTGCTCCACGTGGCGTAGATGCCGTCGTTAATGACCAGGTTGTCGTAGTAGATCGGCATGTAGAGCAGGTGGTGCAGCCCCATGGGCTCGAGCGCTCGCTCCAAAAGCACAAAGATGCCCACGCCAAAGGGGCCGACGCCCGCAAGTGCGTGGCGCAGTGTTTCGGTCACAGCGTATACGGAGGGCACGATGGCGGCCGAGATAGCGGCAAGGGCAAACACGGCAAAAAAGCTGATGAGGTAGACCAGCGAGGAGCCCGAGAAGGTGCCGAGCCAATCGGGAACCTTGACATCGTAGAAGCGGTCATGGATGGCGACGACGGTTGCCGACACCGCCAGCGGGCCGATAATGCCGGTGTCGAGCGTCTTGATGCCGTCGATGATGGTGATGCCGCTAGCGGAGGTCAAAGACGACGGGTACTTAAGTCCAAGGTTGTCTCCGCTCAGCTTGATGATCTCGCTCAAAAAGAAGCAATAGGCAAAATAGGCCACGAGCGCCTCGAGGCAACAACGTGCCGGTTGCTTTTGGGCAAGGCCGATGGGCAGCGCTACGGCAAAAAGGAGCGGAAGTCGTTTAAAGACCGTCCACGAGCCGCGCTGAATGATAGTCCAAAAAACGTACCAAGGGGTTCCGTATACGGCGAGGTCGCCGACGATATCCGCAGACGTTGCGAGGGCGGAGACGCCGACCATGAGGCCCGATATGGAAAACAACATGGCGGGCGCGAACATTGCCCCGCCAAAGCGTTGGATTTTTTGCAGCATGTTCTGCCTCCCGAATATCGAGGCGCGTTGCGCGTGGTGAAACGTTTAAACAATGGATTCATTGTAGAGGACCAGACGATTGTCATACCGGCAGTTTTGAGCGAAACCGGTTTGAGCGTGACAGAAACCGTCAACGGTTAAATCCTGTCACTTTGCCGATAATCGGTTTAAACAACTTTAAGAAATGCTATCGTGCCTAGCCATACATATTCATTAGAGGTGAAGTCATGCCAAAAGCGATTTACGAAGGAATCTACCGCGAGATCCGTTCGCGCATCATTAACGGGACCTATGCGTTTCAGGAGATGCTGCCAACCGAAGCCGAGCTGACCGCGGAGTTTGGCTGCACGCGCAATACCGTTCGACGCGCCTTGAGCATGCTGGCCGACCAGATGTTTGTGCAGCCTATACACGGCAAGGGCGTGCGCGTTATTTGGCTCAAGGGCGAAACCGACATGCTGGGCGCACTCGAGGAAGTCGAGTCGTTTGGCGAATTTGCAAAGCGCAACAATGCCGTTGCATCGACGGACGTTAAGTCTTTTGAACATTTGATTTGCACCGAGCAACTCTCTCGTCGCCTGGGCTTTAGGGTGGGCGAGGAGCTTATTCGCGTGGTGCGTGTCCGAAGCCTTAACGGCAATGCGCGCCAAGTAGACCATGGTTACTTTTTGGAGTCAATCGCCAAGGGCCTGACGCCCGAGATCGCCGCAAAGTCAATTTACGACTATCTGGAGCACAAACGCGGCGTCAAGGTGATGGCGAGTCGCCGTACAGTGAGCGTCGAGCTCGCCAACGATGAGGACTGCAGCTATCTTGACCTCGGCAAATACAACTGCGTTGCCGTCATGGAGAGCCAGTCGTACACCTCGGATGGCATCTTGTTCGAGGTCACGCATGCCCGCACGCATCCCGAGATTTTCCACTACCGCGTCAACTCCAAGCGATAGCCGGCTAGCTCGCAGCCTGACGAGACTCATGCCCTCAAAGCGAAAACGCCCGGTCAAACCGACGATGCATCGGCTTGACCGGGCGTTTTTTCTGCATTCGATAACAAATAATTGTTTATACAAAACTTGTCAAGTATCAAGTTGAAATTACCGTTCACCGAAGTTTTTCTACCGCTCTAGTAATACTTGTTCAAACAACTAGCCAAATAGCGTATCGTTCAAATCAGCAAAAGGGGCAAAGTCCCCGAGCCAATCTCCGAAGGCGGCGGCAAAGGGTGCCGCCACGGTGTGAAAGGGTGGATTGTAATGAAGAACGAAATGAGCAGAAGGCAGTTCCTGGGCTTTGCTGGTTCCGCGGCTGCGGTTCTTGGTCTTGGTCTCGTGGGCTGCGGTGGCTCCGCCGGCTCCGGCTCCTCTGCTTCTGGTGACGCTGCCGAGGTCTACTTCCTCCAATTCAAGCCTGAGGTCGACAAGGAGTGGAAGGAGATCGCCAAGGCGTACAAGGAGGAGAAGGGCGTCGAGGTCAAGATCGTGACCGCCGCCTCCAACACCTACGAAGAGAAGCTCAAGTCCGAGATGTCCAAGAGCTCCGCTCCGACCCTGTTCCAGGTCAACGGCCCCACCGGTCTTAAGAACTGGAAGGATTACTGCGCCGACCTGTCCGATACCAAGCTCCGCGGTGAGCTCATTGACGACTCCCTGGCTCTGCAGTCCGATGGCAAGGATCTGGGTATCGACTGGGTCCAGGAGAGCTACGGCATCATCTACAACAAGCAGCTGCTCGAGAAGGCAGGCTACAAGGCCGAGGACATCAACTCCTTCGACAAGCTGAAGGCTTGTGCTGACGACATCCAGGCCCGCAAGGACGAGCTTGGCGTTGAGGGTGCCTTCACTTCTGCCGGCATGGATGACTCCTCCAGCTGGCGCTACACCACCCACCTCGCCAACCTCCCGCTCTACTACGAGTTCGAGAAGGAGCACAACCAGGAGGACGACGAGATCAAGGGCGAGTATCTCGACAACTTTAAGCAGATTTTCGACCTGTACATCACCGACTCCACCTGCGATCCTTCGCAGCTTGCCTCCAAGACCGGCGACGATGCCACCAACGAGTTCGCAACCGGCAAGGCCGTCTTCTATCAGAACGGCTCTTGGGCATACGCTGACCTCACCAAGGCCGGTATGACCGACGACCAGCTCGGCATGCTGCCGATTTACATCGGCGTCGACGGCGAGGAGAACCAGGGCCTGTGCTCCGGCGGCGAGAACTACTGGTGCGTGAGCTCCCAGGCTTCCGAGGATGCTCAGAAGGCCACCGAGGACTTCATGTACTGGTGCGTCACCGCTGACACCCCGACCAGCATCATCGCCGACAAGATGGGTCTGACCGCTCCGTTCAAGAGCGCCAAGGAGACCACCAACGTCTTCTCGCAGCAGGCCGTTGCCATGGCCAAGGACGGCAAGAAGACCGTTGCTTGGGACTTCGTCTACATCCCCTCTGAGGAGTGGAAGAAGAACCTCAAGCAGGCTCTGATCGCCTATGCTGCCGACAACAGCAAGTGGGACGGCGTCAAGAACGCCTTCGTTGATGGCTGGAAGACCGAGAAGGCTGCTTCTGAGTAAGCAGTTGCTGCCCAAGCTATCTGATTAGCGACAGGGGGCGGGCAGACGTTGGTTTGCCCGCCCCCTGCATATTGAAAGGACCCTTTTATGGGCAAAGCACTCAAGCGCTGGTGGCCGCTCTTTATGCTGCCCACGTGCCTGGCGTTTATGATCGGGTTCGTGATCCCCTTTATCCAGGGTTTCTATCTCTCGTTCTGCCAGTTTATTACCATTAACAACGCGCACTTTGTCGGTATCGCGAACTACGTGCGCGCGCTGTCCGATCCGCAGTTTGCCACGTCGTTCTTCTTTACCGTGGCGTTTGCCTTCCTGTCGACGGTGCTCATCAACGTGATCGCCCTGGCAATTGCGCAGGCGCTCACCCGCAAGGCGCTCAAAGGCACCAACATCTTCCGTACGATCTTCTTTATGCCGAACCTGATCGGCGGCATCGTGTTGGGCTACATCTGGCAGATTCTGATCAACTGCCTGCTCTCCAACGTGGGCGCCCAGCTCATTGCCCTTAACTCCGCTGCCGGCTTCTGGGGCCTTATCATCCTGACCCTGTGGCAGCAGGTCGGCTACATGATGATCATCTACATCGCTGGTCTGCAGTCCATTCCGTCCGACTACATCGAGGCCGCCAAGGTCGACGGTGCCACGGCATGGCAGACGTTTTGGAAGGTTAAGATCCCTAACCTGATGCCGACCATCACCATTTGCCTGTTCCTGTCCATCACCAACGGCTTTAAGCTGTTCGACCAGAACCTCGCCCTTACCGGCGGCGCCCCCGCGCACTCCACCGAGATGCTCGCCCTGAACATCTACAACACGTTCTATTCGCGTGCCGGTATCGCATGGCAGGGTATCGGTCAGGCCAAGGCGGTTATCTTCTGCATCCTGGTCGTAGCCATCTCCATGATTCAGCTTAAGGCCACGAGGTCCAAGGAGGTGCAGCAGTAATGAAACGCGATAAGGTTATCAACCGCGCGCTCTCGATTTTCTTTACGATCCTGTCGCTCGCGTGGATCTACCCCGTGTTTATGATTGCGCTCAATTCCTTTAAGAAAGCGACTGCAATCAGCACCACCACGGCATTCGATCTGCTCACGCCCGAGACGTTCAACGGCCTCGCAAACTACATGCATGCCCTTAACGAGCAGGGCTTTGCCTCGGCATTTATGTACTCGCTCATCATCACGGTCACGTCGGTCGTGCTGATTTTGGTATGCTGCTCCATGTGCGCTTGGTACGTGGTGCGCGTCAACAACAAGATCTCGAACTTCTTCTATTACCTGTTCGTGTTCTCGATGGTCGTGCCGTTCCAGATGCTCATGTTCACGCTGTCCAATTTGGCGGACCGCATCGGCTTCAACACGCCGTTCAACATCTGCTTTATCTACCTTGGCTTTGGCGCGGGCCTGGCGGTCTTTATGTTCGCCGGCTTTGTAAAGAACATCCCGCTCGAGATCGAGGAGGCGGCCATGATCGACGGCTGCAACCCGGTCCAGGTGTTCTTTAAAATCGTCCTTCCCATCATGAAGCCCACCTATCTTTCGGTCGGCATTCTCGAGACCATGTGGGTCTGGAACGACTACCTGCTGCCCTACCTCACCCTCGACTCCACCAAGTACAAGACCATTCCTATCTTGATCCAGTACTTCCGCGGCGGCTATGGCCACGTCGAGCTCGGCCCCATGATGGCCTGCATCATGATGGTCGTTATCCCCATCGTCATCATGTACATCCTCTGCCAGAAGTACATCATCGACGGCGTGGTGGCAGGTGCCGTCAAGGGTTGATGCCGTAACTGTTTTGCAAGTTTCTGCGGCGCCCCTCAGCGCGGCGCCGCACATCGAAAGGTAAAGACATGGCCGAGATCGTTCTCAAACATGTTCAGAAGGTGTATCCCAACACCGAGTCCAAAAAGAAGGGCTTCTTTGGCAAAAAGAAGAAGACCGAGGAGAAGAAGCATAACCTTAAGGTTACCGAGGATGGCGTGCTCGCTGTAGAGGACTTCAACCTGGCCGTTCACGACCAGGAGTTCGTCGTTCTCGTTGGCCCGTCTGGCTGCGGTAAGTCCACGACGATGCGCATGGTTGCCGGCCTGGAGGACATTACCTCGGGCGATGTGCTCATCGACGGCAAGCGCGTCAACGACGTGGCGCCCAAGGACCGCGACATCGCCATGGTGTTCCAGAGCTACGCTCTGTACCCCAACATGACGGTGTACGAGAACATGGCGTTTACGCTTGAGCTCAAGAAGGTCCCCAAAGACGAGATCGACCGCAAGGTTCGCTCCGCTGCCGAGATCTTGGGTATCACCGAGTACCTCGACCGCAAGCCTAAGGCGCTCTCGGGCGGCCAGCGCCAGCGCGTCGCCATCGGCCGCGCCATCGTGCGTGACCCCAAGGTCTTCCTGATGGACGAGCCGCTGTCCAACCTGGATGCCAAGCTTCGTAACCAGATGCGTGCCGAGCTCATCAAGCTGCGCCACGAGATCAAGGGTACGTTCATCTATGTTACTCACGACCAGACCGAGGCCATGACTCTCGGCGACCGCATCGTGGTCATGAAGGACGGCGTCGTCCAGCAGATCGCCACCCCGCAGGAGGTCTTCAACCACCCCGCGAACATCTTCGTCGCCGGCTTTATCGGCGTGCCGCAGATGAACTTCTTCGATGCCCAGCTGGTGCGCTCGGGCGACGGCTTTACCGTCAAGACCGAGGATATGAACGTGGCGCTCGCTCCCGAGACCTGCGCTCAGCTTGCCCTCAACTGGGACGGCGGCGACGTGAAGGAGATCACGGCCGGCGTGCGCCCCGAGCAGATTCTGCTTGCCGACAAGGACGAGGAGGGTGCACTCCAGGGCACCGTCGAGGTGACCGAGCTCATGGGCTCGACCGAGCATGTCCACGTGACCGCTCCCGATGGCCAGTTTGTCCTGATCATTCCCGTTGTCGACCTTGAGGCCAAGGGTGCGCTCAAGGCGGGCGACACCATCTGGTTCAAGTTTGAGAAGAACGCGACCCATCTCTTCGATAAGGTGTCTGGCAAGAACCTTATCTAGGCCCGATCCAATCAGGCCCTCCTTTTGGGCGACTGCGGCTTTGCCATCCTTTTGCCGTGGTTACATATAAGGCTCCCCTTCCGTCCACTAGGCGAGAGGGGAGCCTTTCTTTATGACGGGGTTGTCTGGTCGGTCGTTTGTCTTGATCTGTAACAGGAGGAGGGCCAAATTGGGTCTAGATGTTACAGATTGAGACAGCATCGAGCTGCCTATCCTTTCATCTCGATCTGTAACACGAGAGGCTGATTTCGGCAGCTACCTGTTACAGAACGAGATTGTTTGGTCGAGACAAATCACGGGCCGGCGTATGGGCACAAAAAACGGAGCCGCGTTGCCACTACTCCGTTTCTCAAGAGGATGGGTAAGGGAAGCGAAATTAGTTCAGGTACCAGATCTCGTCGTTGTACTGGGAGATCGTGCGATCGGACGAGAAGGTGCCGGCGTTGGCGATGTTGATCAGCGCCTTGCGCATCCAAGCGTCCTGGTCCTCGTAGTCGGTTAGCACGCGCTCCTTGGTCTGGATGTACTCCTCAATGTCGAGCAGGGCCATAAACCAGTCCTTGCCCTTAATGTCGTCGTGCAGGCGCTGTAGACGCTCGGCGTTGCCGGTCGCCATAAAGGCCGGGTTGGTGATGAAGTCCACCAGCAGTTTAATGCCGGGCTTGCGGTAGAGCGCACCGGCGTTGTAGGTGCCGTCGGCGTAGAGCTGCTCGACCTGTTTGGACGAGGCACCAAAGGTATAGATGTTCTCGTCGCCCACGAGCTCGGCAATCTCCACGTTGGCACCGTCGAGCGTGCACAGGGTCAAAGCGCCGTTGAGCATGAACTTCATGTTGGAGGTGCCGCTCGCCTCCTTGGAGGCCAGGCTGATCTGCTCGGAGATGTCGGCAGCGGGAATCACGCGCTCGGCGGCGGTGACGTTGTAGTTCTCGATCATGACGACCTGCAGGTAGGGAGCCACGTCGGGGTCGTTGGCGATCCACTGGGAAAGCGTCAGGATGAGGTGGATGATGTCCTGAGCGATGGTATAGGCAGGAGCTGCCTTGCCGCCAAAGATGATGGTGACGGGGTGCTTAGGTCTGTTGCCGTTCTTGATGTCGAGGTACTTCCAGATGATGTAGAGCGCGAGCATCTGCTGACGCTTGTACTCGTGGATACGCTTGACCTGAACATCGATGATGGCGTTGGAGGGGATCGTCACGCCCTGTTCGAGCGCCATAAACTCGCGCATGATGGTTTTGGCTTCGGCCTTGGTGGCGGCCAAGCGCTTAAGAATGCTCTTATCGTCGGCGAAGTCGGCGAGCTTGCTCAAGTCGCCGGTGCTGCGCCAATCGGTACCGATCACATCGTCGAGCAGGCTGGCAAGCGCGGGGTTGGCTCCCTGGATCCAGCGGCGGAAGGTGATGCCGTTGGTCTTATTGGAGAACTTCTCGGGGTAGATTTCGTAGAACGGATGGAGCTCGGTGTCCTCCAGAATCTTGGTGTGGAGTGCGGCGACGCCGTTGATGGAGAAGCCAAAGTGGATGTCCATGTGGGCCATGTGGACGGTGTCGTGCTCGTCGATGATGGCGACGCGCGGGTCGTCGTGCTCGGCCTTGGCAACCTCGTCGAGCTTGACGATGATGTCGGCGATGGCGGGCGAGACCTTCTGCAGGCTGGCGAGCGGCCACTTCTCGAGCGCCTCGGCAAGGATCGTGTGGTTGGTGTAGGCGACCATGGAGCGCACGATGGTAACGGCCTCGTCAAACTCGATGTCGTGCTCGGTGGTGAGCAGGCGGATGAGCTCGGGAATGACCATGGTGGGGTGCGTGTCGTTGATCTGGACCACGGCGTAGTCGGCCAGATCGTGCAGGTTGCTGCCGCGCTCGACGGCCTCGTCGATCAGGAGCTGGGCGGCGTTGCTCACCATGAAGTACTCCTGGTAGATGCGAAGCAGGCGGCCCTGCTCATCGGAATCATCCGGATAGAGGAACAAGGTGAGGTTCTTGGCGATCTTCGTCTTGTCGAAGTCGATGGAGCTGCCGGGGACCAGGCCGTCGTCGACACTCGCCAGGTCGAACAGACGCAGGCGGTTCTTGGTGGGCTGACCGTAACCGGGCACATCGATGTTGACGAGCTTGGAGGTGACGGCAAAATCGCCAAACTCGACGGTGTAGGAGCGGTCGTCATCGATCAGGATGTCCTGCTCGCTAAGCCACTCGTCGGGGACGGCCTTTTGCTGGTTGTCGGCAAAGCGCTGACGGAACAGGCCGTAATGGTAATTGAGGCCCACACCGTCACCGGTAAGGCCCAGCGTGGCAATGGAATCCAGGAAGCACGCGGCCAGACGGCCCAGGCCGCCGTTGCCCAGCGAGGGCTCGACCTCAAACTCCTCAATCTTGTTGAGGTCGTGGCCGGCAGCGGTGAGCTGGTCTTTAACCTCGGCATAGATGCCAAGGTCGATCATGTTGTTGATGAGCAGTTTGCCAATCAAAAACTCAGCAGAGATGTAGTAGAGCTTTTTCTTGCCATTGTTGAGCGGGCAGGCGGCGGAGCGCTCCTGCACGAGTTTGACGAGCAGCTTGTAAATGTGGCGATCATCGAGTTGCTCGAGCGAAGTTCCAAAGGACTGCTCGGCGAGTTCTGCGAGGCTAATACGGGGCATGTTACCTCCTGTGATGGGTTGATTACATGTCAGCAATACAAAAGAAGCCCGCGCGAGGGAATTGGGCTGACCTCGCGCGGGAGAAGCGGATGCGTCCGATGCGTTGGGGGCGTACTCGGACGCGATTGCTCTTATTGGGGAAGCTCGATTTCAGCTTCCGACGGGATGCGGAAGTAGGTTTCGGTCCAGTCGGTGAGTTTGCGCTCGAGCTCGCGCGTGATGGCGCCATCAAGCATGCGCCACGTCCAGTTGCCGCCCAAGGTGGCGGGGGTGTTGATACGCGCCTCGTTGCCCAGATTGAGCAGGTCCTGCATGGTGTAGATACAGGTGTCGCTCACGCTGGCGGCGATGGTGCGGTTGAGCGCGTCAGCCATGGACTCGCCTGCCTGCTGGTGGGTGTACAGGGTCGCCTGCTCGCGCTGACGCGGGGTGGCCGTCCCCTCATACCAGCCGCGTGCCGTTTCGTTGTCGTGCGTGCCCACATAGGCGACGGTGTTGGCAATGTAGTTGTGGGGCAGATAGTACGAGTTGCTGCCTTCAAAGGCGAACTGCAGAATCTTCATGCCAGGGAAGCCCGTGGTGTCGCGCATGTCGATAACGCCGGGGGTAAGAAAGCCCAGGTCTTCGGCAATGATGGGAAGCGTGCCGAGCTTCTCCTCGAGCACCTTGAAGAGCTTGAGGCCGGGTCCCTGCGTCCACGAACCATATGACGAATCGGGAGAGGAGAAAGGCACCTCCCAAAATGCCTCGAAACCGCGGAAGTGGTCCAGACGGATGATGTCGTACATGTCGAGGGCGGCTCGGATGCGGCCTTCCCACCAGGAGAAGTCGTCTGCTTCCATGGCGTCCCAGTCGTAGATGGGGTTGCCCCAATACTGGCCGGTGGCCGAGAACTGGTCGGGCGGCGTGCCGGCGACGCTCACGGGATTGCCGGCGGCGTCGATCTTAAAGAGCTCAGGTGTCGCCCACATCTCGACGGAGTCACGCGAGACATAGATGGGCAGGTCGCCGATGATGAGAATGTCGCGCTCGTTGGCATAGGCCTTGAGGCGGCTCCACTGGCGATCGAAGAAGTACTGCGTCATCTGGTGGTAGAGCGTGCGCTCGGGATGGGCGGCGCAGATCTTGTTGGATGCCTCGCCGCGGCGGCGGAGCTCCTCGGGCCACTCCCAAAAGGCCTTGAGCCCGCACTCCTCCTTTACGGTCATAAACTCGCAGTAGGGAATGAGCCAGTCCTCGTTTGCCTGGATAAAGTCGTCGAAATCGGCTGGTTTATTCGCGGCGAAGCGCTCGGCGGCGCGGTCGAGGATTTGGCGGCGGCCAGCAAAGATAGCACCGTAGTCGACATTGCTGGGATCGGATCCCAGATACACGCCATCGATATCGCGCTGCTCCAGATACCCGGCTTCGATAAGCTCGGCAAAGTCAATGAAGTTAGGGTTGCCCGCGCGGGCCGAGAACGACTGGTAAGGCGAATCGCCGTAACTAGTCGTCGTAAGGGGCAGAATCTGCCAATAATGTTGTTTGCACGAGGCGAGGAAATCGACGAAGTCGTAGGCGTTCCAGCCAAAACCGCCGATTCCGTAAGGTCCGGGCAGGGATGAGACGGGCATAAGGACGCCGCTTGCACGCTCCATGGATGCGCTCACCAACCTTCTTGTTGTGGGGTCGGCCTGCCGATGGGTGTGCAGTCCGCCTCCGATGTTCTGGTTCGATATGCCTATTGTAAAACATGTTGTTTAAACATGTACAGGCAAGATAAAAAAGTTGGTCGATTTTCGGCGAATGGTTACATGCCATGAAAAAGCCCCGACCTCACATCGTGAGATCGGGGCAAGAGCGGTATGTAGGTTTTTGCTACTCGGCGTCGGCGAAGCCGTTGGGGTTGTGGCTCTGCCAGTTCCAGCTATCGCGGCACATATCCGCGATGTTGTACTGAGCCTTCCAGCCCATCATGCGCTCGGCCTTTGAGGCATCGCACCAGTTGGCGGCGATATCGCCGGCGCGGCGCTCGCGAATCACATAGGGCAGCTCCTTGCCGCAGGCCTTGGAGAAGGCGGCGACGACCTCGAGCACCGAGGTACCGGTGCCGGTGCCCAGGTTAAAGATCTCGACGCCGGTCTTGCCGTTCATCCAGTTGAGGGCGGCAACGTGGCCCGAGGCCAGGTCGCAAACGTGGATATAGTCGCGCACGCCGGTGCCGTCGGGAGTGGGGTAGTCATTGCCAAAGACCTGAACGGCCTCGAGCTTGCCCACGGCAACCTGCGCGACATAGGGCACCAGGTTGTTGGGGATGCCCTTGGGGTCCTCGCCGATCAGGCCCGACGGATGGGCGCCGATGGGGTTGAAGTAGCGGAGCAGCACAACGTCCCACTCGGGGTCGGCGGTGTGAACGTCCATAAGGATCTGCTCGATCATCCACTTGGTCCAGCCATAGGGGTTGGTTGCGGGCTTCTTGGGGTCTTCCTCGGTGACGGGCGGGTTGTCCGGGTCGCCGTAGACGGTCGAGGAGCTCGAGAAGATGATGGACTTGCAGCCATGGTTGCGCATGACGTCGATGAGCACCAGGGTGTTTTCGATGTTGTTGTGGTAGTACTCGACGGGCTTGCTCACCGACTCGCCGACGGCCTTAAAGCCGGCGAAGTGGATGACGCGGTCGATCTGGTGGGTATCGAAGATCTTGTTCATCGCATCGCGGTCGAGCACGTTGGCCTCGTAGAAGGTGAGGTTCTTGGCAGCCTCTTCGCCCACGATGGTCTTGACGCGGTCGATGGCGACGGCGCTGGAGTTGGAGAGGTCGTCGACGATGACGACCTGGTAGCCGCCCTCGAGCAGCTGAACGACGGTGTGCGAGCCGATAAAGCCGGCGCCACCGGTTACGAGGACGCAGGTGTCTTTGGGGTCGAGTGCTTTGGACATGTAGTCTCCTATCGAGTCAGGAACACTTCTTGAGGGGAGTATAGCGCAGGCAGGGGCACCCAAAACGTGCAGGGCAGGAAAAGCAGATGAACATGCTAACGTACTCATGGAAATGTTTGGCGTGGGCATACCCTCGACCTTGACGTTTGCATATGAGCCGCCGACCACACGGTTTGCTGCCGTTCGTGGAAATCGTTGGGATGCGCCGGATGTACGCTAATATGTATGAGTTGAGCGACATATAAATAAACATGTAACGGAGTAGATATGTCACCAAACAGCGATTCCATCCTTTCCCAGGAGCTTTCGCGTCGCACTGCCCTCAAGGCCCTGTTCGGCGCAGCTTCTGCAGCCGTTCTTTTTGGTCTGCCCGCTCGCGCCCATGCTGCGGAGGCCACCAAGGAAACCACCGACAAGCTCAATGCGGCCCAGGCTCAGCTTGACGAGGTCCAGGCCCAGCTCGACAGCATCGCAAATGAATACGCGGCGCTGGCCAACAAGAACGCCCAGACCCTCAACGATATCGAGGGCGTACAGGGCCAGATTGACAGCACGCAGGCGCAGATTGACGAAAAGAAGGCCGAGCTCAAAAAGAAGCGCGGCGATCTTTCCGATCGCGTTTCCGCCAGCTATAAGTCGGGCGGCACCAACATCCTGTCGCTGCTGCTCGCCTCGGGCTCGTTTGAGGAGCTCGTCGCCAATGCGCACTATGTTGAGAAGATCAACAAGAGCGACCGCGACGCCATCGAGGACATTCAGACCATCCAGGAAGAGCTCGATGCGCAAAAGACCGAGCTTGAGTCGCAGAAGGCCGACTTGGAGAAGCTCAAGGATCAGCAGACTGCCCAGATGCAGGACATGCAGGCCAAGCAGCAAGAAGTCCAGACCGTGCTGAGCGGTCTTTCCGACGACGTCAAGGAGCTCATGGCTCAGCGTGATTCCGAGATTCTCGCTGCCGCCCAGGCCGAGGAGGCTGCCAGGAAGGCCGCCGCTGCTGCCGCGGCCGCCGCGAACAAGAACAATTCCTACTCGGGTGGTTCGAGCTCGGGTGGTGGATCGTATGCGCCCGGAACTCCGCAGCAGAATGCCGGCTCGGGCAAGCAGCAGGCCGTCGTCAACGCGTGCTACTCCACGCCTTCGCCGGGTCAGAACTGGTGCGCGGCGTGGGTTACCAATGTCTTCCGTAACGCCGGCGTTGGCTACTTTGGCGGCAACGCGTGTGACATGTTCAACGCCTGGTGCTATAGCTCCGACCGCTCGGCGCTGCAGGTGGGCATGATCGTGGCCGATTCCTCGCATAGCGGCACGGGTGCTCCGGGCCTTATCTACGGTCATGTGGGTATCTACGTTGGCGGCGGCATCGTTATGAGCAACGAGGGTGCCATTACGTCTAAGTCGCTTGATTCGTTTATTAGCTTCTATGGTACTGGCTCTGGCGTGCGTTGGGGCTGGCTTGGCGGTATTGCGCTGTCGTAACGGCGGTTTGAAGTAAGTTGGTCCGTGGCTGCCCGGAAGGCATTAGGTTGCCTGCTCGGACAGTCCTGCTCGCACGGAGAGCACATTAAGTGCTCTCCGGCTCGTGCGGAACTCGCGATCAACCTAATGCCTTCCGGGCGGCCACGGACCTCTCGGATCCAATGCGTCACACACCGGACTGGGTTATCTGAATAAATATGGTGAAGGCCCCTTTCGGGGCCTTCTTTTTTAGAGGAATTCGCCTACTCGGTGGACTTCGGGTTCTAGGTCTACGTCGAATTGGTCTTTGACGGTTGCTTGGATGTGGCGGATGAGTTCGTCGACGTCGGCGGCGGTGGCGTGGTCGGCGTTGACGATGAAGCCGCAGTGCTTCTCGCTCACCTGCGCGCCGCCAACGGCGTGTCCTCGCAGGCCGGCATCCATGATGAGTTTGCCGGCAAAGTAACCCTCGGGGCGCTTGAAAGTGGAGCCGGCACTCGGCATGTCGAGCGGCTGCTTGTCCTCGCGGCGCTGGCGGTAGTCGTCCATGTCGGCCTTAATCATCGCGGCGTTGCCCGGGGCGAGATTGAAAGTGGCCGAAAGTACGATGAAGCCGTCGTCGGCGATGCGGCTCTTGCGATAGCCCAGGTTGAGTTCGTCGACATCGAACTCGATGATGTTGCCGCTGCCGCGGGTGCCATCGTCGAGCTGGCGAGCGGGTTTGTAGACGCGCACGGACTCCAGCACATCGGCCATGCAGGCACCGTAGGCACCGGCGTTCATGTAGCAGGCGCCGCCGACCGATCCGGGGATACCCGAGATGGGCTCCATGCCGGTGAGGCCGGCCTCGGCTGCCGTCGCAGCGACATCGGAAAGCAAGGCGCCGGCTGCCGCCGTGACGTGCGTGCCGTCGACCGTAATGTCGGAGAGGCCCTTGCCCAGCGCCACGACAACGCCGCGGATGCCCTTGTCGCCGACGAGCAAGTCGGAGCCGTTGCCCACGATGGTGAGGGGCAAATCGCAGCGATAACAGGTATCGAGCGTGGCGACGAGGCCCTGCTCGGTATCGGGCGTGACAAAGACGTCGGCCGGGCCGCCGATCTTAAACGTGGTGTGCTCGCGCATGGGCTCGCTCATCAGTACGTTGTCCTCGCCGGCAACGCCAGCAAGCGCGCACAGCAGGTCCTCGTTAAAAAAGTCGTTCTCGTGCATACGAATATCCGCCTTTTGGTGGTCGTCGTCATCAATCGATTGCAATATACCCCACCCGGACGAATTTGGTGCGCTTGCGGCGATAAAACAGCCGTCTACCGGATTGGTAAAGTGTTTATCACCGAGGTAGAGGGGTAGTCGCTATACTTTCAAGAGATTGCGCGTAAACCCGGAAGGAGCGAGATGGCCAACAAAGTCACCCTCAAGCAGATCGCCCAGGAGGTGGGGCTTTCCCCCTCGTCGGTCTCGCTTGTGCTCAATAATCGGCCCTGTCGCATCTCAGAAGAAAACCGCAAGCTCATCAAGGAGGTCGCGGCGCGCAACCACTATGTTCCCAACCAGATTGCGCGTAGCCTGGTCATGCGCGAGTCGCGCACGCTAGGCCTTATCGTCCCTAACATCGAGAGCCGCTTTTTTGCCTCGCTTGCCGGCAGCTTGGAAAAGCGCTGCCGCGAGGACGGCTATGCGCTCTTTATTACCAGCTCGGGTGGAAGTGCCGACGACGATCTTGAGCTGCTGCGTCAGCTGGTGACGCGCGGCGTCGACGGTGTCTTTTTGGTGGTGGGTGACGAGTTCTCCGACGACCGCGCCCTGCGCGAAGAGGTCAGCCATCTACCCATCCCTGCCGTGATGGTCGATCGTGCCATTGAAGGACTCGAGTGCGACAAGGTGATGTTCGACCACGAGATGGGTGGCTACATGGCCACGCGGTATCTAATTGAGCAGGATCATCGCCGCATCGCCTGTCTGGTTAACGCACGCCGTTCCAATACGGGTCGCAAA
The DNA here is from genome assembly GCA_019414245.1 of Collinsella sp. GTDB lineage: Bacteria > Actinomycetota > Coriobacteriia > Coriobacteriales > Coriobacteriaceae > Collinsella. The sequence continues at coordinate 31,852 of DXMK01000019.1, forward strand.
CGACTTGCCGGCTATGAGCGCGCGCTGCGCGAGGTTGGCCTGCCAATCGACGCGCGTTTGGAGTTTGAGAGCGAGTACTACATTCCGAGCGCATACGAGGCGTCGGAGGCGGTACTCGCAACTGACGCCACCGCCGTGTTCGCAAGCTCGGATAACATTGCCCTCGGTTTGCTTAAGCGCTTGCACGAGATGGGGAAGAGCATCCCGGGCGATATCTCGGTGGTGAGCTATGACAACTCGGCGGCCGACGTTCTCTTTGAGCCGGCGCTGACCGCGATTGAGCAGGATCCTGGTGTCCTTGCGGAGCATGCTTTTGGCTGCATGTCCAAGCGTCTTGCCGGTAGGGGCGGTAGGCGTGCCGAAGAGGTCGTTCTGGAGCCGGCACTTATCGTTAAGGACAGCGTGCTCGAACTTACCGAATGTAGCTAAGCGTACTTGTTTGTTTGCATAGATTGCATGCGGAGTGTCCGCTATTTGCCGGCGGGGCCGGGGTGCCTGCCTTGTGTTGAGAAGTTCGCGGAGCCCACTTCTCAAAACAAGGCAGGCACCCCGGCCCTCGTCCGTTAACTCTTCCGCTGGGCGAGCCATAGACGCCGCGCACCGATAGGGTAAGGCAGTGGCTTGAAATTGGTGCTATATTCAGCTTGAGTTGTTTAATGCTAGTACGGGAGGCTGATATGGGGCTGTTCAAGAAGAAAAACCCGCAGGATGCCTTTGATCCCGATGTGTTTACCATCACGGATACGATTTTGGACCCGCCGCGGTTTACGTTTTTGCCGGCTATCTACCAGGATGCCACGCGTCGCAAGTGGGCCGTGCATCAGCGTGGTGCAGAGCCTAAGATTTTTGACTATGCGGACGTGTTGCAGTGCGAAGTAGCCGAGGCGGGCGATCCGGAGGCCGAGGAAGTGGCTTCAAAACAGGAATTTGCCCAGCGTATCCTGGCAAATCCTGCCAAGGCGGCGAAAATAAACGCTGCCAAGCGTAATATGTGTCTTGGTATGGGCGTTGTTGTGGCGGTTCAGACGGGAAAAGACGAGGTTTCCAAATTAGAGATTCCCGTTATGACCGACGAAGTTAAACGCGATTCAAGTCTATATAAGTCGTATCGGAATGTCGCCGAGAAGATCAAGGCCGAATTTGATGCCATGGGAGGGCTGGCCTAATTTTGGCGGCATACGTTTCTGAATGAGGAGTCTGTGCAATGGCAGGCGAATCTTATGCAATTCCCCCCAAAGATCGTGCTGTTGAGGGAATTCTTTGGTATATCCAGCACCATCAGCTTGCCGGCGGGGATCGCCTGCCGGCCGAGCGCGTGCTGTGCGAAGAGATTGGCGTTTCGCGTACAGCGTTGCGCGCTGGTATCACGCGACTCATCTCGTGTGGAACGCTCGAGAGCCGTCGCGGATCGGGTACGTATGTGTGTCCTCCCAAGCCGCTAAACATCTTTCAGGAAACGTATAACTTTTCCGATGCTGTGCGGACTGCCGGTCTGCACCCCTCTTCTCGTCTGGTTTCCACCGGGACCATCGAGGCGGATGAGGCGCTTGCCGACAAGCTTGGGGTGTCTGTAGGCGCTCCTTTGCTCCGCATGCAGCGCGTTCGACTTATTGAGGGCGAGCCGGCGTCAATCGAGACCGCTCACGTTAACCTGTCCCTGTGCCCATCGCTTACCGAGCACGATTTTGAGTGCGAGAGCCTTTACGATGTCTTGCTCAAAGAAGGTGGCGTGCGCGTTGAGCATGGACGTGAGCATATCTCCATCTCGCGTTTGAACGCCGAAGAGGCCGAGTTGCTCCAGCAAGAAGAGGGAACGCCGGTGTTCTATGAGAGCACGATAGAATTTGATAAGGACATGCGTTTTGTGGAGCATTGCAAATCGGTGATTTTGCCCACAAAGTTCCGCTTTGCCGATAACGGCGAGAAGAACGGCATGAGGAGCGTGGCAGGTGAACAATGGCTGAAACAGTAGATGCCACCCCGGTTTATATGCGCATTCGACGCCGCATTGAGGAGCGTATCGAGCGCGGTATATATCCTACGGGTTCCATGATTCCGTCCGAAAAAGACCTCGCCGAGGAATTTGGTACGACGCGCTTGACCATCCGAAGCGCTGTCGATGAGTTGGTTCGGCGTGGGCAGATTCGACGCGTCCGCGGAAAGGGCGCGTTTGTGGCACAGAAAGTGCCCGTTGCCTACGAGCGAACGGGAGGCTTTCGCGAATCGGTTCGTGCTTCGGGCGGCGAGCCGTCCGTCCGCATCCTCGCGCGTTCCAAGCGTTATGCGGGCCCATATTATGCCAACCTGTTTGGCATTGCCGAGGACGATTTACTGTATTCGATTCGGCGTTTGAACTGCGTCAACGGCGATCCCGTATCGATTGAGATGGCGTTCATCCCGTGCCTGCTGTTTCCCACAATCGAAGATATTGACGTGTCGGTCTTCAGTTTGTACGAGACCTATGAGATGTTGGGCCGAAAGCCGGTCATGGCACAGGAAAAGCTCGATATCGAAGCGCTGGGCGCGCGAGATGCCGGCCTGCTTGGACTGGAGCAGGGCGATCTTGCCTTGACGCTTGAGTGCGTGAGCTTCGATGCGAGCGGCCAGGCGATCGAGTACGTCAAGTCGTTTAACCGCGGTGATGCGGGTGGATATACCTATACGTACTAGCTGGTTTTTTGCATAACGGGCTGAAAAGCTGACGGAATTTTGATTCGTTGAGCAGACTGCATATACAACCTTACATGGCTCAAAATCGACCGTTCGCCGATGGGAATAAATTAATCGACAAAGAGGTATCAAAAAGCCGTAACCTGTAACTGTGATTGGTATCAAATACTAATGATTTGTTACGAGGTGAGACGATGAAGATGCTCGATTACGTTCAGCTTGCCCATGTGCGTATGGGAGAGAACCTCGAGCGTTCGTCTGAGCTGGTAGCGCAGCTCGTTGATATTTTCCAGTCCGGTTCTTTTGACGCGCTGCGCATCGTTGCTTCGGGTTCGTCGCGCCATGCCGCCGATTGCGCCCGCGATTACCTGCAAGATGCGCTGCAGATGCAGGTGTCCGTTGTGACGCCCGAGGCCTTCGTCGATTTTGAACACACCTATCCGCAGCATGCGCTCAACATTGCCGTATCGCAGAGCGGCTATTCGACCAATACGATCGCGGCACTCGATTACATGCGCGCACACGATATGGCTGCAGTTGCGCTCACGGCAAACGTCGAGGCACCCATCAAGGAACACGCTGATATCGTTCTTGACTACGGTGTGGGCGTCGAGTCGGTGGACTTTGTGACGCTGGGCGTCGAGGTCCTCGTTGAGTACCTGGTGCTCTTTGGTATTTACTGTGGTCAGGCGCGCGGAACGATTGACGCCAAGGGCGTTGCCCAGCGTCTTGACGACCTGCGCGAGGCTATCCAGGCCAATGCCGTGATGTGCAAGATCGCCGAGGCATATGTCCAAGACCACATGCTCGAGCTTTCTGAGCACATGCCCGCCATGGTCGTCGGCAACGGCCCCAACTATGGCGTTGCCGAAGAGGCGGCCCTCAAGCTGAGCGAGACCATCAAGATTCCTGCCATGCATCACGAGGGCGAGGAGTTCGTCCACGGTCCCGAGATGCAGATCGTTCCGGGTTATCTGGTGTTTATCGTCGACGATCCGCAGGGGTCGGAGCGTCTTGCGAATATCGCCGATGCGCTATCGAACGTTACGGCAAAAACGGTGCTGCTCACGGCCCATCCCAGGGGTAGGGCTCACGAGGTTGCGGTGCCTCAGGTGGCTCCGCTGCTCAGCGCAATTCCCAATCTTGTGTTCTTCCAGACGATTGCGGCCATAATCGCCGAGCGTCTGAAGTCATGGGACGTGCACCCGTATCTCGATGCTGTCTCCAAGCAAATGGAGGTCAAGGCAGAGGGCTACGAAGAGTCAGTCAATGCGCTTAAGGCCAAAGCGGCTGAGTGTTACGGAATGTAAGCGGGTTTTGACGCCCGTTGGCATGGGGGATGTGGAGACAACCCCAGAAAGGAGAGACAAATGAAGGAAACCGAGAAGATCGAGATCATGCATTTCGACCAGGAGGGCTACCTCGAGGACGGCAAGGCGCTCTACGAGACCGGCAAGAAGATGACCGCGCTCGCCGACAAGGTCGCCGACGAGGGCTACGACGCCGTGTTCCTGATGGGCGTCGGCGGCACCTGGGACGAGCTCATGCAGCTCGAGTACCTCATGAACAAGTTCGGCGACCGCGACCTCGAGGTCTACCTGATCCACGCCGCCGAGTGGAACGTCATGGGCCACAAGCGCATGACCGAGAAGTCCGTCGTGCTCACCGCCTCCGAGTCCGGCACCACCCCCGAGGTCCTCGAGGCCGTCAAGAAGATGAAGGGCATGGGCGTGCGCGTCTACGCCATGACCAAGCCCGAGGGCCCCATCGGCCAGGCTGTCGGCGCCGAGAACTGCGTCGCCATGGCTTCTGACCATGGTTCGGGCGGCTGCGAGAAGGGCTACTACCTCGCCGACTGCTTCGGCCTGCGCCTGCTCAACCGCCGCGGCTGCTTCCCCAAGTTCGATCTGTTTATCGAGCAGACCAAGGACATCTGGAAGGACATGCTCGATATCCGCAAGCGCTTCGAGCCGCGCGCCGAGGAGCTCGCCAAGAAGTACGCCCTGGCCCCCTACACCATGTTCATCGGCTCCGGTGCCCTGTGGGGCGAGACGATCCTGTTCTCGATGTGCATCCTGGAGGAGATGCAGTGGAAGCGCACCCGCTACATCACCTCGGCCGACTTCTTCCACGGCACCCTCGAGCTCGTGGAGCCCGGCGTCCCCGTGTTCCTGTTCATGGGCGAGGACGAGAACCGCAAGCTCGACGAGCGCGTCCGCGCCTTCCTGACCCGCGGTGTGACCGGCGACACCGACATCAACATCATCGACACCGCCGAGTTCGCGATCCCCGGCCTTGACGACGAGTTCCGCGTCATCGTGTCTCCGTGGATTCTGACGGTGCTCGTTACCGACCGCCTGGCTCGCTACTACGAGACGGTCACCAAGCACAACCTCAAGTATCGTCGCTACTATCACCAGTTCGACTACTAAAGAAAACGGGTGCGGGAACGCGCCGGGCTATTGAGAGGAACACAGAATGAGGCAGTACATCATCGCCAGCCATGCGCACTTCGCTACCGGCATCAAGGAGAGTGTCGAGCTGCTCTCGGGCGCTCGCGACAACGTCCACGATCTTTCGATGTTCGTCGATGACCGCATGGACGTGGCCGAGGAGGCCCAAAAACTGCTGGCAGGCATGGCTGCCGACGATGATGTCGTTGTCTGCACCGACCTCTTTGGCGGCAGCGTCAACAACGAGTTCACCAAGATCGTCCAGACGCGTCCCCGCACGTACCTCGTTACCAACATGAACCTTCCTCTGCTTATCCAGCTGCTGTTCTCTGACGAGTCGGCGCCGGTTGAGGAGACGATTCGCGCCATCGTCGCTGCGGACGATACGCGCGTGAAGTTTGTCAACGATCTTTTGGTCGATGACGAAGAGGAAGAAGAGTTCTAATCCGCAGCACCTACTGACACGCCGTAAGACGGCACAAGACCTTTGGGGGGTCACATTATGATTCAGCTACTTCGCGTCGACCATCGCCTGCTTCATGGCCAGGTCGCGGTCTCTTGGGTCCAGGGCCTTGGCTCCAACTGCATTTTCTGCGTGGGCGATAAGGTCGCCAACGACCCGGTGTGGAAGACGACGCTCAAGATGGGCAAGCCTGCCGGCTGCAAGCTCGTCATCAAGGATATGGCGAATGCCATCGAGGCCATTAACTCGGGTGTGACTGACAAATACAAGATGATTATCTGTGTCGCCACCATCGCTGAGGCAAAGCAGCTTGTTGAAGGCTGCCCGCAGATCAAGTCGGTCAACCTGGGCAACACCAAGCCCAAGGACGAGAAGCGCCCCGATGCTCGTCAGGTCTCTCGTCAGATCTTCCTGACTGCAGCCGAGGAGGCCGATGTGCGTGAGATGCTGAACAACGGCGTCGAGGTCGAGATCCGTCCTCTGGCCGATGACCCCAAGGTTGACTGCGCAAGCGTGCTCTAGGCGTTCAATTTCGAAGAGTCTGAGCTCTTCGTAGTGTCCTATTAGGAAAGGGGGATATATGCTTACCCAAGCAATCCTCATCGGACTTATCGCCGCATTTGGTAAGTTCGACTTCCAGCTCGGTACGCTCTATGCGTTCCGCCCCATCGTCCTGTGCCCGCTCGTGGGCCTGGTGCTGGGGGACCTGCAGTCCGGCCTCGCGATCGGCGCCAGCCTGGAGCTTCTGTTCATGGGCTCGATCTCCATCGGCGCCTACGTGCCGCCTGATGAGACGATCGGCGGCGTGCTCGCCTGCGCCTTCGCTATCCAGTTGGGCCAGAGCACCGAGGCAGCCATCGCGCTCGCTATGCCCATCGCCACGCTGTGCCTTGCCATCAAGAACATCCTCAACGCCGCCCTGCCGATTCTGGTTGACCGCGCTGATGTCTTCTCCGGCCAGGGCAACCTTAAGGGTGTCTATGCGATGCACTTCCTGATCGGTTTGACCGGTATCATCATGGCGTTCCTGCTGTGCTCGCTGTCGTTCTATCTGGGTGCTGACGCCATCCAGGGCATGCTCGACTTCATCCCGCCCTTTGTCCTTGCTGGCTTTGGCGTTGCCGCCAACATCCTGCCGGCCATGGGCTTCGCCATGCTCGGCCGCCTGG
>DXMK01000002.1 GCA_019414245.1 Collinsella sp.
TCCCGGGCTGACAATTTCGACTGTAATGGACGTTCTTGTTTGACTAGTCGTTTAAGAACGTCCCCGATGACTATTTGAATTGCTAATTTGTGCGGGTTGTGGTTTTGTGACCTGCTGAAATTTAGGATACTGTACATCTGTACGTTAACTCATCTTCGTAGTATATTGCTACCCGCAAAACTCAACACCATTGTGCTTTGAGACGTTAAAGCGCCTACTACAATGGTTGTCGATAGTACGATTCGATTTAACGACAGGATGGATGGTCCAAGCGTGAGTCTCGGCAGCAAACTATCCAATGCAAAGGTGTCCTTTGCGATATTTAAGCGCGACATTAAGCGACTGCTTGTGAACCCCGTCGCCCTGGTGGTTACCCTAGGCGTGTGCGTTATTCCCTCGCTGTATGCCTGGTATAACATCGTGGCAAACTGGGATCCGTATGGAAACACCCAAGGCATCAAGATTGCTATCGCCAACAACGATCGAGGCACCCAAAACGACTTGGTGGGTGAGCTCAACGCTGGCGACAAAGTGGTCGACCAGCTCAAGGAGAATCATCAGTTGGGCTGGACGTTCGTCGACTCGACGGCCGATGCCAAGGAGGGCGTCGAGAGCGGCGAGTACTATGCCGCTATCGTGATTCCCAAGAACTTCTCGGATAACCTGGTTTCGATGCTCGACGGCAACTACCATCAGCCCAAGCTCACGTACTACGTCAATGAGAAGAAGAGCGCCATTGCGCCCAAGGTTACCGATACCGGTGCAAACACCATCGAGGAGCAGATCAACTCGGAATTTGTCTCTACGGTAGGCAAGACTGTTGCCGGTATCGCCAAGGATGCCGGTGTCGATTTAAAGGACAAGGCAACCCAGACTCAGGACTCGCTGGCAAGTTCGGTGTCCGAGGCGTCCGACACCTTGGGCGAGGTGCGCGATTCGATTGGCGATATGAATGCCGCCATCGATAAGACGAGCGGCGCTATCGCCTCGGCTGATGCGGCACTTGCCGGCTTGCAAGGCCAGGCACCGTCGCTGACGCAGGCGATCTCCCAGGGCAACGACCTGCTGAGCGAAGCTCGCACCACGGCGGGCAACTCCATCACCTCGCTCTCCAAGGCGCTCTCGGAAGGCAGCCTTGCGCTCACCAAGACGTCGGCCTCTGCGAACGCTGCCATCGGCAAGCTGACGGGCGCGGTCACATCTACGACCACCCGTATCGACAACTCGCTCGAGTCTCTTCAAGCGACGATCGACCACAATAAGGCCGTTATCGGGCACTTGGAGATTCTCGCCAATGACACGTCGACAGGTTCCGAGGAAATTGACGCGCGCATTGTATCGACCATCGATTTGCTTCGAGAGCAGAATGAAAAGCTTCAGAGCATCAAGGACGGTCTGTCCGCGCAGTCGAGCGCCATGGCGAATGACGCAGCGGCTGTTTCGGGTGCCAGTGACGCTATCAATAACGCAATTCATACCGGTGCGACCAACCTTGGCCAAGCCCAGACGGACTTGGGCCAAAACGCGCTGCCGAAGGCCTCGAGCGCGCTCGACTCTTTTGCTGCCGTTTCGGGCGACCTGACCGGTATCGTCTCGGGTATGACACCTACACTTGCAAATGCGCGCGGCACGTTGGCGCAGCTTAGCGCTACGCTCGGCCAGGCCAAGACCACGCTGTCCCAGACCGATTCCTCGCTTGCCAAGGTCCAGGACAAGCTTGCAACCGCCGCCAATGACATCGCGGCGCTGCAGACCTCCGAGTCCATGGGCGAGCTGGCCGATCTGATGGGCGTCGATGTCAATGACGTGGCAGATTTCATGGCATCTCCGGTTGAGCTCGCGTCCAAGTCGATCTATCCGGTTAAGAGCTTCGGCTCGGGCATTGCCCCGTTCTATACCAACCTGGCGCTTTGGGTGGGCGGCTACGTGCTTATCGCCATCTACAAGCTCGAGGTCGATCGCGAAGGCATCGGCAGCTTTACCGCGCGTCAGGGCTACTTTGGCCGCTGGTTGCTCCTGGTGATCCTGGGCGCGTTGCAGGCCATCATCGTTACGGTAGGCGATCTGGTGATTGGCGTGCAGTGCGTCAGCCCGCTGCTGTTCGTGCTGGGCGGCATCGCCATTTCGTTCACCTACGTCAATATCATCTATGCGCTGTCCACCACGTTTAAGCATATCGGCAAGGCTATCGGCGTCATTCTCGTCATCGTGCAGATCCCGGGTTCGTCGGGCATGTACCCCATCGAGATGATGCCCGGCTTCTTCCAGTGGCTGCACCCGCTGCTGCCCTTTACCTACGGCATCAATCTGCTGCGCGAGACGGTCGGCGGCATGTATTCGTTCAACTACCTGTTCAACCTGTGCATTCTGGGCGTGTTCTTGATCGTGGCGCTCTTTATCGGCCTGCAGCTGCGTCCGCTGCTGCTCAACCTTAACCTGCTCTTTGATAAGCAGCTTTCCACGACGGGCCTCATGATCTGCGAGTCCAACGACCTGCCGCGCCAGCGCTATTCGCTGCGCACGGCCATGCGCGTCATGCTCGATTCCGATTCGTACCGTCGCGAGCTGCTCGATCATGCCGTGGCGTTTGAGCATCGCTACCCGTACTACATCAAGGGCGGTTTTGCTGCCGTGGTAGGCGTGCAGGTCCTGCTCTTTGTGCTCTCGACGGTGCTCGATATCGACAATAACGGCAAGATTATCCTGCTCGTTATCTGGATCATTTCGGTTATCGCCATCTGTGGCTGGCTCATCAACATCGAGTACATCCGTGCGAGCCTCAATACCCAGATGCGTATCTCGGCGCTTTCGGACGAGGACCTTCGCCGCGAGATGCGCGAGCACACGGCTGCCATCCCTGCTGCCCGTCGCATGTTTGGTCTCAACGCCAGCGAGCGGGGCACCAAGGACAGCGAACAGCCCACGAGCCGTCTGCCGCATATCGGTGCGCATCGTAAGGCTCAAGATGTCGACGACGTTGACAACGTAAGCGGAAACGACGGGGACACCACCCCGCTTGGCAAGCACTCTAAAGGAGGTGAGGCATAAATGAAAAACATCCTGCACCTGTTTAAGCGCGATGTCCAAAACGTGTCCCGCTCCGTGATCGGCTTGGTTGTTGTGATGGGCCTGATCATCGTGCCGTGCCTGTACGCGTGGTTTAACATCGCCGGAAGCTGGGATCCCTACGGCAATACCGGCAACCTTAAAATTGCAGTGGTCAACACTGACGAGGGCTACGAGAGCGATCTGATTCCCGTCGAGGTCAACGTGGGCGAAAACGTAACCGCCACCCTGCGCGGCAACGAGAACTTCGACTGGGTCGTCCTCAACGACCGCGATAAGGCGATTGAGGGCGTTAAGTCGGGCGCATACTATGCGGCCGTTGTTATCCCTAAAAGTTTTAGCGCAGACATGATGACGCTCTTCTCGACCGACGTGAAGCACGCCGATATCGAGTTCTATGAGAACCAGAAGGCCAACGCCATCGCACAGATCGTGACCGAGAAGGGCTCGAGCGCCGTCCAGAGCCAGGTCAACGAGACCTTTACCAAGACCATTACGACTATCGGCCTTAAGACCGTGTCCAGCCTGCTCGACTATATGAGCACCGACCAGGTGAGCAACTTTATCGCCAATCTGTCCTCTACACTGGGCGATTCGGTCGAGGACCTGCAGGACGTTCAGGCGAGCGCGACGTCACTCGCGGGCATTTTGAGCTCTACGTCCGATTCGTTGACATCGGCGGGTGGCATGCTCAAGCAGACGGGCACCGTTGATGAGTCGACGAAGCAGCTGATGGAGCACGCCAAGAACGGAATCAATGATTCCAAGGAAGCGCTCAAGGCCGCCAGCGATGCCGTTGACGCGGCGATTGACGGAAGCGCGGGCTCGTTCGACAACGTGTCCGCCGAGCTTGCGAAGGCATTCGATGCCGCGAATCAGCATGTTGACCTTACGGTGTCTCAGCTCAACGAAGCCGCAGCGGCGCTCAATACGCGTGCTGACGATATCGATGCGATGGCCGATCGGCTCCGCAACCTTGCCGACCAGGTGAGTGATGACAAGCTCAAAGACGGCCTCAAGTCCGCTGCGACGTCGCTGGGCAGAATTGCCGCGGAGTACCGTAACAATGCGAAGGACCTGACGGCGACCGCAAAGTCCCTTTCGGGCAGCATGGCGGAGGTCAACAATTCGCGTGCCGAGGTCGACCAGGCCATCGCCGATGCCAAGGCGGGTATCTCGGGTGCCAAGTCCGACTACGATTCTACGTTCTCGGTTAAGGCCAAGGAGCTCAAGAAGACCATTTCGGGCGTTCTGGATTCCCTGAACGGTATCTCGGGTGACTTGGATAGCGCCGTGAGCGGTCTGACCGACGCCTCTGGTTCGCTCGCGAAGGGTCTCTCCAAGGCTGCAAAGCTGGTCAACAAGGCTTCCAATCAGCTGGGCGAGGCGTCGGACAAGATCAGTGCCTTTAAGGACGAGCTTGATAGCGCTCTGATCTCGGGTGACCTGGCCATGATTAAGACAATGATTGGCAGCGACCCCGAGGGCCTCGCCGTGTCGCTTTCCGGCCCCGTTGCGCTCGATCGCAAGCCGGTCTATCCGATCCGCAACTACGGCTCGGCTATGGCGCCGTTCTACACGATTCTGTCGCTATGGGTCGGCTCGATCGTACTGGCGGCCATGATGAAGGTTTCGGTTGACGATGAGCTTATCAACGAGCTCATCCCCGTGCGCCTGCACGAGATCTACCTGGGTCGCTACCTGTTCTTTGGCGGTCTGGCTCTGCTGCAGGCAACGCTCGTGTGCGCGGGCGACATTCTGTTCTTTGGCATCCAGTGCGACAATCCCCTGCAGTTTGTGCTGGCGGGCTGGGTCGCGAGTCTAGTGTTCTCCAATATCGTCTACACGCTTACGGTATCGTTTGGAGATATCGGCAAGGCCCTCGCCGTCGTGCTGCTGGTCATGCAGGTCGGCGGTTCGGGCGGTACGTTCCCCATCGAGATGACCGGCCCCGTGTTCCAGGCGATCTACCCGTTCCTGCCGTTTACTCACGGCATCAACGCCATGCACGCCGCCATGGCCGGTGCCTACCATATGGAGTACTGGATTGAGCTGGGTATCTTGGCGAGCTACCTGATTCCGTCGCTGGCCCTGGGCGTCGTCTTCCGCCGTCCGGTTATCAAAGCTAACGACTGGATCATCGAAAAGCTGGAGAGTACTAAATTAATCTAGCGCAACAATGTAAACGCTGATGCTGCGGCAATGTCAGCGAGCGAGCCGCATTTGCGCCAAGGTGACGTGAAATGAAAGGGCGCTGACCTTCTGGTCGCGCCCTTGAAATTGAACGTCAGATTGGTGTGAATGCGGCTCGCGCAGCGTCGGCCGGTCCGCCGTTCGGTAGAACGGCGGAACAAAACGCTTTAGTGGGCTGGATTGCACGGGTTGCTTGGTTGTTGCTACAGTAGCGGGGCGTGCCGGGGGTCCGGCGCGTCCCGTTTTTATTTGACCATGAGGCGGCACGCAGCCTTACGCGTGCGGACACCACGCCCAGTTTGAGTGTGAGGATGTTCCATGGCCCAATACGCTGCCAACGAAATCGAAAACTTGCCCGATAGCCCTGTTGCTCGCGAGGACCTAGGCGCGGGCGGCACCTCCCGCGGCGCCGGCGCTCGCTCGCCGCTGTTCTGGAAAGTTCTGCTGCTTTCGGTGGCGATTATCTGGGGCTACTCCTTTACCACTATGAAGGATGCGCTCGACACCATTCCGGTGTTCGAGCTGCTCTATGTACGCTTTCTGCCCGCAGCGTTGGTCATGTTTGCCGTCTTCCACAAGCGCATCATTGCACATTTCAACGCTCGCAACCTGATCGTTGGCCTGAGTATGGGCGTGCTCATGTGGGCGGCCTATGCGTTGCAGACGGTCGGTCTGGCACATACTACGGCGGGCAAGAATGCTTTTTTGACGGGCACGTACTGCATCCTTGTGCCGTTCGCGAGCTATTTTCTGAGCGGCGAAAAACTCACCCGCTATAACCTGGGCGCGGCACTGCTGTGCTTGGCGGGCATTGGTTTGGTGGCGCTCGATAGCGTTGAATTCAACATCGGTGACGTCATTACGCTGGCGGGTGCGGTCTTTTTCGCCATCCAGATGGCGGTGACTGCCAAGTACGGTCGCAAAATGGACATCAACGTCATCACGTTTTGGATGTTTGTGGGCAACGGCGTGCTGAGCCTGGCAACGTCGCTGCTATTCGAGACCCAAGCGCCTCTGTCCGTGTGGACGCCGAGCTTTATCACTGCGATGGCGTTTCTCTCGGTGGGCTGCACATGCGTGGCTCTGCTCATCCAAAACGTCGGCCTGGCGCATGTCCCGGCCTCGACGGGCTCGCTGCTCCTTTCGATGGAGTCGCCTTCGGGTGTGCTGTTCTCGGTGCTGCTGATGGGGGAGGCGCTCACCTCGCGCCTGCTCGCCGGCTTCGCGCTCATCTTCCTGTCGATTATCTTGAGCGAGACTCACTTCGATTTTTTGCGTCGAAAGCCGCGCCCGCAATTGTAAACAACTTGTTGCGCCGCCCTCCCGGGGCGGCATTTTTTATGCCTCGCCCTTAAAGTAGTACCTTGCACTTTATGCTATCAAAGTGCTTGCTGCAAAAACGATACTGGAGGGCATCTATGGCACCAGCTTTGTCCGATCTTCAACCGCAATCAGCGCCCAAGGCCACCGCAGCGGCGCAGACCGCTATCGGTGACGGTCTTGTTGCAGAAGCTCAGGCTTTTGCAGACGAGCTCGCTGCGTGGCGACACGATCTACACCAGATGCCCGAGCTGGGTAATAGCCTCCCACAGACCTCTGCGTATATCCAAGCGCGCCTGACCGAGATGGACATCCCGTTTGCCACGCTCGTCGATGGTTCCTGCGTTGTGGGCCTTGTCGGCGCCGGTGCCGCCGCGGCCCAGGGTAATGGCGTCTGCACGAATGAGCAGGCCGGTACGGTCATCATGCTCCGTGGCGACATGGACGCCCTGCCCGTTGCCGAGGAATCCGGCGAGCCCTTTGCATCCACCAACGGCTGCATGCACGCTTGCGGTCACGATATGCACGCGACGGCGCTGCTTGGTGCGGCTCGTATGCTCAAAGCGCGCGAGGCAGAGCTTGTTGATGCCAACGCCACGGTTAAGTTGCTGTTCCAGCCGGGCGAGGAAACCTTTGAGGGTGCCCGCGCCGCCATCGCCGACGGTCTGCTGCAGAACCCGCGTCCTCAGGTCGCCTTTGCCATGCATGTCAATAGCCAGTCGCCGCTTGGTTTGGTGCTCTACGGCAGCCCGGCGCTCTCGGGCGTGTACGGTTTTCGCATCACGCTTCAAGGCAAGGGCGGCCATGGCTCGAGCCCCGAGATTTGCATCGACCCCATCACGGCCGGCGTGCATGTGCATCTGGCACTTCAGGAGCTCATCTCCCGCGAGGTGCCGGCGGCCAAGGAAGTCGCACTTACCGTTGGTAAGTTTGCCGGCGGCTTGGCGGCCAACGTCATCCCCGACACCTGCGTGCTTGAGGGAACGCTGCGCGGCTTTGATGTTGAGCTCATGGAGCACCTAAAGACCCGCATCGCGGAGGTCGTTAACGGCGTTGCCGCAACATATCGTACGCCGGCGACCATCGAGACGCTTTCGGATGTTCCGCCGCTTGTACTCGACAGCGATATGACTCAGGCGTCGCTTGGCTACGTGGGCGCAGTGCTGCCCAAGGTGGCTTTCTTGCCGCTTTTCCATGCCATGGCGAGTGAGGACTTTGCGCTTATCTCGAGCGAGATTCCGAGTGCGTACTTTACCGTGGGCGCGGCCGTAACCGACACGGACGAACACTTTGCCCAGCACCATCCCAAGGCACGTTTTAACGATGCCGAGCTTCCTCTCGGCGCCGCGGCCTATACCGCCGTCGCTTTGGGCTATATCGCCGACCACCGGTAGCACCCAACCTTGCCTTTCAAGCCTGCGGGCATGGCCGTAAGGCCTATGCCCTTGTCTTTCAAGGCAATCTTGGGCACTACCGGCGCCCGGCGCCGGCTATTCGTTTGTTAAATAAGGAGCAGTATGTCCCAGCAGCGTAAGTTCTTCCCCGGCTGGCTCGTTGTGACCTCCGGCTTCGTGATCATGGCCACGTGCTACACGATTTTCGTCAACTGCATGAGCCTGTTTCAGCCGCTGATCGTCAGCGACCTGGGCATTTCCCTTGCGCAGTACAACATCTCCAATGCCATCTCCACCGTGGTGAGTGTCGTGGGTTCGCTCGTTATCGGCCATGTTGCCGATAAGGTGAGTGGCCGCGTATTGGGCTCGCTTACCGTTATCGCCACCTCGACGGTGCTCGCGGGCATGAGCTTTGTGGGTGAGCTTTGGCAGGTCTATGTGCTCTTTGCCGTCTCGGGCTCCTTTGCGAGCACCTGGATCGTGTGCCTGGCGTGCTCCGTGGTCATGCTCGTGTTCCTGCTGGCATCCGAGCCCATCGCCGCCAAGCTGCGCGCGAGCGTGGCGGGGGAGTAGGTAGGCCAAAGCGCATCGCCGCTTGTCCGCTTCGTCCGCGGCGGCGCGTCTGGCCGAACGAGTCCCCATACCCTCGTTCGGTCAGGCGCGCCGCCGCGTTGCTGCTTTGTGCCGTATAATGTCCACTACCTATGACGCGATACAAAAGAAAGGTGTTTGCCCATGCAGGCACAGAAGGCGGAGGGAACCCGCGACCTTATCGGCGCCGAGATGCGCGCCTGGCAAAAGATGCAGCAGATTGCGGCCGGCGTGTTCGAGCCGTTTGGTTTTAAACCCATCGAGACGCCCGCGATCGAGCAGGTTGACGTGTTTGTCCACGGTATCGGCCAGTCGACCGACGTCGTGCGCAAGGAAATGTTCCGCGTGTTCAGCGGTGCCAACCTGGAGCGCGTCTTTACCGAGGGCACCGACACCAAACTCAAGCCCAAGCAGCGCCTGGCACTTCGCCCCGAGGGCACGGCCGGCGTGGTGCGCGCCGTCGTCGAGAACAATCTGGTGCCCCAGGGCTCCACGCCGTTTAAGGCTTACTACGCCGAGGCCATGTTCCGCGGCGAGCGTCCCCAGAAGGGCCGCCTGCGCCAGTTCCACCAGGTGGGCATCGAGTGGCTCGGCGCTCCCGATCCGGCGGCAGACGCCGAGTGCATCATCATGCTCATGGAGTTCTACAAGCGCCTGGGCTTCGATCTTTCCAAGCTTCGTCTGCTCATCAACTCGATGGGTGACGCCCAGTGCCGTCCGGCTTACCGCGAGCAGGTCAAGCAGTTCATCCTCGATCACGCAGACGAGATGTGTGACGAGTGCCGCGAGCGCGCCGAGCTCAACCCGCTGCGTGCCTTCGACTGCAAGAACGACCACTGCCGCGAGATCATGGCCGAGGCTCCGCTGATGGGTGACAACCTGTGCGATGAGTGCCGCGAGCACTACGAGCAGGTCAAGCGCTATCTGGATGCCGCCGGTATCGAGTATGTCGAGGATCCCACCTTGGTGCGCGGCCTGGACTACTACACCCGTACTGTCTTTGAGGTCGAGGCCCCTGGCGCCGGCGTCGGCTCCATCGGCGGCGGCGGCCGCTACGATGGCCTGGTCGAGCTCGAGGGTGGCAAGCCCACGGCGGGCGTCGGCTTTGCTGTCGGTTTTGAGCGCGCCCTGCTGGCCCTGCAGGCCTTTGGCAGCGATTTGGGTGCCGATGAGGCCCCGTGCGTCTATGTCGCCAACGCCGGCAAGGAGCTGCGTCAGAACGTCTTTGCCATTACGCAGGAGCTTCGCGCCGCAGGTATCGTGACCGAGGCCGACTATCAGGGTCGTTCGCTCAAGGCCCAGTTTAAGCAAGCCGATAAGGTAGGCGCCAAGCTCATCTTGGTCCTGGGTGGCGACGAGCTTGCCGCCGGCAAGGTCAAAGTGCGCGACATGCAGAGCCATGACGAGGTGCTCGCCGATCTGGACAACGTCGTCGAGGCGGTTCGCGAGCGCCTGTAGCGCATCTTTTTGAGCTTCGGGCCTGCTAACGTGCCCTGCTCATGGAGAGCGATTGTTACGGGGGTGTTTCGCTTTTATGCGGAATGCCCCCGTTTACGTATGCCGCCCACCGAGAAATACGACCATTTAGGGCAAAAACCTTTGCAATGCAGAAAATACTTTTGTGTGGTAAAGCGCAATCAGTGTCGAAAGTATTTCTCAAGCGCCTATAATGAATACCGCATGTTACGTGCATAGAAGGAGGAATGGGAGGAAACGTGGCTGAGAACCTAAGCAACCAGTCTGTACCCGAAGCCGCGGCGCGCGTCGCTGCCGTGGTCAACCGCCTCGTTAACCGAATCGGCTCGAATGCCGAGTCCAGGGAGCGTCTCGCCGAGATCGAGATCCCCGAGGAGCTGCGCGACAATCTGGCGCTGTTCTTGCGCCTGGAGCGCCGTGTGCTTAGCGAGTATGATCCCGAGATCGCGGACCTGTTCGACAAGATTTTGACAGCCGAGATTGTGGTCAATGCCGGCAACCCCGGTACCTGCGCTGCCGACGAAGCCGTCGACGAGCAGGGCGTGCCCACCGCCGACGAGCCCACTGCCGTGGCATTTCGTGAGGTCGTCGATTTGATCGACAGCCTGCCGCTCGATAAGCAGCAGGTCATCGTTCGCGCCTTTACGAGCTTTTTCCATCTGGCAAACCTGTCGGAGGAGAACTACCGTGTGGCGCAGCTGCGCGAGCGCGAGGCCGGTGCGTCGACCGATACCGAGGTCGATCCTGCCAACGAGCTTACCGTTGCCTATCACCAGCTGGTGAATGAGCTGGGTGTCGAGGGTGCCAACGAGCTGCTCGACAAGCTCGAGTTCCACCCTGTCTTTACCGCACATCCCACCGAGGCCCGTCGTAAGGCCGTCGAGGGCAAGATCCGCCGTATCTCCAACCTGCTGGAGGAGCGTCCGCGTCTGGGCGGCTCCGACCTGGTGGAGAACGAGCGCCATATGCTGCAGGAGATCGACGCCCTGGTGCGTACGAGTCCCATCGCGCTCAAGAAGCCCACGCCGGTCGAGGAAGCCGATACCATCATCGACATCTTCGATAACACGCTGTTCGACGTTATCCCCGTTATCTATCGTCGTTTTGACGATTGGGTGCTGGGCGACAAGGCCGGTACTGTGCCGCCGCTGTGCCCGGCGTTCTTCCATCCCGGCAGCTGGATCGGTTCCGACCGCGACGGTAACCCCAACGTCACCGCCAAGGTGAGCCGTGAGGTCGCCGCCAAGTACTTTACGCACATGGTGCTCAAGCTCGAGGACAAGTGCCGCCACATCGGCCGCAACCTCACGCTCGAGGCTACCTACAGCAAGCCGTCGGCCGAGCTCATTAACCTGTGGAACCATCAGGTCGAGATGAGCCCTCGTTACACGGCCCGCGCCGAGCTGATCTCCGAGCACGAGCCGCATCGCGCCGTCATGCTCGTCATGGCCGACCGCCTGAACGCCACCGTCCGTCGTATCACCGACACCATGTACCACAGCGCCGACGAGTTCCTGGATGACCTGCGCGTCGTCCAGCGTTCGCTGGCCGCCTGCGGTGCCGTCCGTGCTGCCTACGGCCCGGTCCAAACCATCATCTGGCAGGTCGAGTCCTTCGGCTTCCATATGGTCGAGATGGAGTTCCGTCAGCACTCCGTGGTGCATGCCCGCGCCCTTAAGGATATCCACGAGAACGGTATCCATGGCGACCTGCAGCCCATGACGCGCGAGGTCATCGATACCTTCCGCGCTATCGGCTCCATCCAAAAGCGCTACGGCAAGAAGATGGCGCACCGCTACATCATCTCGTTTACCAAGAGCGCTCAGCATGTGGCCGACGTCTTTGAGCTGGCGCACCTGTCCTTTGCACACGAGGAGGATGTCCCCGAGCTCGACGTGATCCCGTTGTTCGAGCAGCTCGAGGACCTCGAGGGCTGCGTCGACGTGCTCGATCAGATGCTTACGCTGCCCGTGGTGCAAAAGCGCCTTGCCCAGACCAACCGCCGCATGGAGGTCATGCTGGGCTATTCCGACTCCTCCAAGGATGCCGGTCCTACCACGGCCATGCTCGCGCTGCACTCCGCGCAGGAGCGCATCGCCAAGTGGGCAGAGAAGAACGATATCGACCTGGTGCTCATGCACGGTCGCGGCGGTGCCGTGGGCCGTGGCGGCGGCCCGGCCAACAAGGCCGTGCTGGCGCAGCCCAAGGGTTCGGTCAACTGCTTCTTTAAGCTTACCGAGCAGGGCGAAGTCATCTTTGCCCGTTACGGCAACCGCACGCTGGCTCAGCGCCATGTTGAGTCCGTTGCCGCCGCAACGCTTTTGCAGTCGGCCCCGAGTGTCGAGAAGACTAACACCGAGACCACTCAGAAGTTCTGGGATATGGCCGAGAAGCTCAACACCGCAAGCCACGAGCGTTATCTGGACCTGCTGAACACCGAGGACTTTACACCGTGGTTCTCGACCGTGACGCCGCTGACCGAGGTCGGTCTGCTGCCGATCGGCTCGCGTCCCGCCAAGCGCGGCCTGGGCGCCAAGTCGCTTGATGACCTGCGTACCATTCCGTGGATCTTCAGCTGGAGCCAGGCGCGCATCAATCTGGCCGCTTGGTACGGCCTGGGCACCGCTTGCGAGCAGCTGGGCGATCTTGACCAGCTCAAGGCTGCCTACCAGGAGTGGCCGTTCTTCCGCACCTTTATCGACAACATCGAGATGTCGATTGCTAAGACCGATCAGCGTATCGCCAAGATGTATCTGCACCTGGGCGATCGCCAGGATCTGTCCGAGAAGGTCTTCACCGAGATGCAGCTCACCCGTAAGTGGGTCCTTGCCATCGTCGGTGATGAGTGGCCGCTGCAGCGCCGCCGCGTGCTCGGTTGCGCCGTCCGCGTACGCAACCCCTACGTCGACGCCCTTTCCATCGCCCAGGTCCGCGCCCTTCGCGAGGTGCGTATGAATCAGGACGAGATGGCCGAGGAGAAGAAGGCCGAGTACATGAGCCTGATTCTTTCGACTGTGACCGGCGTCTCGGCAGGTTTGCAGAACACGGGGTAATCGATAGCCCTGTAGTCGTCCGGGCCCGCCGTTAGTTTACTTTTAGGCACGTCCTCGGACATGCAAGAAGCCCTCGCTGCGCACTTCGTGCGGCGAGGGCTTCTTGCGTCCTGCGGAGTGTGCCTAAAAGTAAACTAATGGCGGGCCCTGCGATGTCCGGTCTTCGGCGGATTACTGGCTGGGGGAATTAATGGCGCGCTTCGCGCGTTTGGAAAGGGCTTCGTGCTGCGGAATGCATTTAGAGGGAAACCCATCGGGTTCCTTCGTCCTCGGTTTACGGCGGATCAGCCGCTGGGTGAGGGTGGTGCTTGGGGCGACGTGCAAAAAACGGAGTTTTCAGCAGCCAAAGATTGGTGCATAAGGCTATGGCTGACGTTTGCGGCCCCTGTTGATGCTTTTGCACGACGATTGGGCTTTGGCGATATTCATATATGGCTGGTTTCTCGCCGCATGCTATCCAGATGGGTCGAGTCATGAGGACTATCTACTTTTTGAAAGACTTTTGACACCAAAATCTTATCTCGCGATGCTGAATACTCGCAAAAATGCACGCTCCGGAGGGTACCACCCTGTTACGGCTAGAAATCCATTCGCCATTTTATGCAATTAATTAACGCATTTATGCAAAATGGCTTACGTGCGAACGTCTCGGGGTAGATGTTTGCCTCGGCACTGCGTAAATCATCCTGTCTATAGTGTCTTTGACAGGCGGCCGCGGTTCCCTTTGGGATCGCGGCCGTTTTATTGTGGGTCAAATATGAACGTTGTGTTAATGAGTCGGTAGCGCACAGAGATGTGGTGTAAGAGGCGGGGCATGCCCCGCCTCCGCCCTT
>DXMK01000020.1 GCA_019414245.1 Collinsella sp.
GGAAAGAAGCTGCGCCGCGGGGGAGGCGACCCAAATGGCTTTCTCATATCGTCTTCTATCAAGAGGCTTAATGAAATACCAGAAGTCGCGGATATCCATCAACGAACAAATAGCACTATTGACAGAAAACAAGGGTCTTAAGTGCTCTGATCAAAGCGAACTCGAGCGAGCTTTGGTCGAAGCCAACCACTACAGACTGTCGGCCTACTGATTTCCCTACAAAACCAAATGCAAGTCCGGGATTACCATCTTTCGCGAAGGCACAACATTCGAAACCATCATCTACACGTATGAATTTGACCGAGCCCTCCGGCAGTTAATGTTTGATGCGGTCGGCAGTGCGGTCGGCAGAATTGAGATCTACCTCAGAAGCAGAATTGCCTATCTTGCCTCTGAGGAACGCGGGCCTTTCTGTTACCCAGATGTCGCCATAACGAGGCTCAACTCGGCATGCCCGTCGAGCTCTGCGCCGCACTGGGCTACGCAGCTGTCTTTGGCAGCGCCACCAATACGCTGCTCGCACCCATCCTTATTGGCTGCGAAGTCTTCGGCTTTGGTAACTTGCCGATGTTCTTTATTGTCTGCGTCGTGGCTTACCTGTTCAACATGGATAAATCGATCTACGCCCTGCAGGAGCGGGCGTAGATCGATGTCCAGGCAGGCGGTCTCAACCGGAAACGGCGCCCCACTCTGAGGCTGTATTCCGGGACACGGTTTCCGCTTGGGACGCCATTCGGAAAGCGCATCCCGCTTTAAAACGGAATTCCGGGACGTAGTTTCCGTCTGAGCCTCCATTCGGAAAGCATGTCCCGTTCTTTCACGGCATCTTGGCTATGCAAAGCGCTCGAGTGTTACTCCTCGTACGCGCCCTCAAGCCGAAGCAGCCACTCCTTGCGATCAAGCCCGCCGGCATATCCGTTAAGCGAGCCGTCGGCCGCCACCACGCGATGGCACGGCACGATAATCGAAATGGGATTACGCGCAACCGCAGCCCCCACCGCACGAGGAGACACAACGGGATCCTCGTTCCCCGGCACCCGATGGCGGGCGGCAACACGCTGGGCGATCTCACCATACGTGGCGACCTCGCCACGCGGAATAGAAAGCAGTTCGTACCAGACTTCACGCTGAAACGCCGTACCAATCATATGCAACGGCGGCGTAAACCGAGGTTCCTGCCCTGCAAAATAAGCATTCAGCCAAGCCCAGGAACGCTCAAGCACCGAAGA
Organism: Collinsella sp.; assembly: GCA_019414245.1. Lineage (GTDB taxonomy): Bacteria > Actinomycetota > Coriobacteriia > Coriobacteriales > Coriobacteriaceae > Collinsella. Next base: position 1,230 of record DXMK01000020.1, read on the forward strand.
GGCCGCGCCATTTGTCGGACTCACCGACGACATGCCACCAATACCTGAAACCGCATCGGCACCTTCGATATGCTCGACATCTTCTTTGAGAAGCGTGGAGCCAAAATGCTCCTGCCCCTCAAACCAAAGCCCTGTCAAACCGCGGCCATCAGCGGCAAGCAAGATTTCGCCCAAAGGCGAAGGAAACGTCGTCGTGACCACCAGCGGCTCCTTTCAAAACTCCGCAACATAATACCGCGAATTGTGCAGACAACCCCAATCGACCCCAGAGTCACCCAAGGCAGCAGGCGCGCAGCGCCGCAGCTGCCGCACGACCCCAAAGTCCCCGCAGGCAGCAGGCGCAACGCGCCGCAGCTGCCGGCCGCGCCCCACAGTCCCAAAAGGCGGCAGGCGCAAAGCGCCGAGGCCGCCACCGGGACCAGGGCCCGCAACAGCCACGCGCCCCCACATCAGCCCAGCGGCCCCAACCAACAACGGCCCCATCGCAGGTCGCTTGCAGCAGCGTCACCGCAGGCGGGGGCCGGGCTTGGTTTTCAGAACACTCCGCAGACCAGTGTGGCGCCTTGTCCACGGCTCCGAAGGAGCAGGACAAGGCGCCACACATGGTCGAGGACGTTCTGAAAACCAAGCCCGGCCCCCGCCGGACAGGTCACACTACTCGCAGAGCAGCTTAGCGATCTGGGCGGCGTTGGTTGCCGCGCCCTTACGGATTTGGTCGCCGCAGCACCAGAAGGTGATGCCACGCGCGGCCTCGGGGTTCGAGATGTCGCGGCGTACGCGACCGACCCAAATCAGGTCCTGGTCGGAGGTGTCCATCGGCATGGGGAAGCGGTCGTGCGCATCCTCGGCGCTCATGTCGTCAACTAGCTTGACACCCGGAGCGGCAGCCAGCGCGGCACGGGCCTCTTCCACCGTGATGTCGCGCTCGAACTCAAGCGTGATGCTCTCGGAGTGCGAGCGCAGCACGGGCACGCGCACACAGGTGCAGTTCACGCGCAGCTCGGGCAGATGCATGATCTTGCGGCCCTCGTTTTGCAACTTCATCTCCTCGGAGGTAAAGCCCTCCTCCTTGACGCCGCCAATCTGCGGAATCAGGTTGCTCGCGAGCTGGGCGGCAAACGCGCGCGGCTCGGGAATCTCCTCGCCACGGCCCAGGGCGGCCAGCTGAGCCTCGAGCTCGGCCATACCGGGGGCGCCGGCACCCGAAGCCGCCTGGTACGTCGAGACGATCATGCGCTTCACGCCAGCGAGCTGATGCAGCGGCCACGTGGGAACCAGGCCGATAATGGTCGCGCAGTTGGGGTTGGCGATAAGGCCGTGATGCCACTTGATGTCGTCGGCATTGATCTCGGGCACGACCAGCGGCACCTCGGGATCCATGCGGAAGGCATGGCTGTTGTCGACCACGACGGCGCCGCGCTTTACGGCCTCGGGCAGCAATTCCTTGGCGATATCGTCGCCGGCAGCGCCAAGCACAATGTCACAGCCCTCAAAGGCCTCGGGGCAAGCCTCTTCGATCACGATTTGCTCGCCGCGGAACTCGACGGTCTTGCCCGCGGAGCGTGCGCTTGCCAACAGCTTGAGCTTGCCGACCGGGAACTCCTGCTCGTTGAGGCACTCGAGCATCTGGGTGCCCACGGCTCCCGTCGCGCCCAAAATAGCAACCGTGTACTGTTTCATGCTTCCCCCTTTAAAGGTTGTGGCTTTTGCCCGCACGCCGAGCAGGCCGATTATTGTTGCCAGTTTATACAAGAACAGGGCGGGCATGAAACCCGCCCCGTCGAAACGAAACCGAAACGAAACGCCCCGCCGTAGATTTTTGAGACATGACCCAAAAATCTACCGAGCAGTCGCTACTTTTTGAGCGCGGCCAGGGTGGGATCGGCCGGCGCGGGAGCCTCCAGATCGGAGACCTTCACAATGCCGTTCTCATCGGAGAAGGCACGGTAAATGGTCCGAATCGCAAGGTCGAAGTCCTTCTCCTCGACACCGATAATGATATTGATCTCGTCACAGCTCTGCGAAATCATGCGCACGCTCACGCCGGCCTGGCCAAGCATGCCAAACAGGTGGCCCGAGATGCCTGCACGACCGCGCAGGTTACGGCCGACGGTCGCGATGAGCGCCAGACCCTCGACAACCTCGATCTCGAGCGGCTCGACCTCCTGCTGAATGTCACCAACGAGCGAGTACAGCGAATCGTGCACATCCTGCTCCTGCACCACGGCGCCAAAGCGGTCGACACCGGTGGGCATGTGCTCGACGGAAACGTCATAGCGCTCGAACACCGAAAGCGCACGGCGCATAAAGCCGACGCGGGGCTTGGTGCGGTCGCGGGCGACGTTGATGGCGACAAAACCGCGCTTGCCGGTCACGCCGGTAATGATGGGCTCCGCCTCGCCTTCATCAGCCGTCTCGCTAATGATGGTGCCGGGGTCCTGCGGCGCATTGGTGTTCTTGATGACCAGCGGAATGCCTGCCTCGCGCACGGGAAACACGGCTTCCTCGTGCAGGACGCTTGCGCCCATGTACGAAAGCTCGCGCAGCTCCTCGTAGGTAACGCGCGCAATGGGCTGAGCCTCCGGAACAATACGCGGATCCGCAGAATAGAAACCCGAGACGTCGGTCCAGTTCTCGTATAGGTCGGCGCCCAGGCACTTAGCCAAAATCGAGCCCGAGATATCGCCGCCGCCACGATCGAGCAGCTTGATCTGGCCCTCACGCGTCGCGCCGTAGAAACCGGGCATAACAAAGCCGCCCTGCTGACCGTACTCCTGCACCAGCTCGGAGGTGCGGTTCATGCTGAGCGTACCGTCGTGATGGAACGCAACGACCGTCGCGGCATCCAGGAACGGCAGGCCCAGGTACTCGGCCATCAGGCGAGCGGTGAAGTACTCACCGCGGCTCACGAGCTCCTCGGTGGAGTAACCGCCCGAGCGGGCGCGCTCGGCAAAGGCCGCGAACTCCTCACGGATGGGATAGGTGAGCTCCAGCTCGTCAGCGATATCAAAATAGCGCTGGCCAATGTCCTCAAGCAGCTCCTCACACGACACGTGGTACTTAACGTGCGCATTGACCAGATAGAGCAGGTCGGTCACCTTGGTGTCACCCTTAAAACGGCGACCGCAGGCGGAAACCACCACAAAACGGCGAGCCGGGTCGGCATCGACGATGGCCTTGATCTTCTTGAAGTGTTCGGCGTCGGCGACCGACGAGCCGCCAAACTTGGCAATCTTAATCATGGGCTGGAGGTTACCTTTCTAAAAAGCCTCTGCGAACCTATTTTGCACGCTCTGATACCATGGTTTCACCGATTGGGACCAAGGCATCCGAGGAGCAGTGTTATATGGGAACTTATCATAGTACACGAGGACGCACTTTATCGTGCTCAAGTAAGGTGGCAATCCGTACCGGCATCGCTCCCGACGGGGGTCTGTTTGTCTCGGACGAGCTCGGCACCCAGCAGGTCGATATCAGCTCGCTTGCAGATAAATCGTACTTTGAAATCGCTCAAGATGTGTTGGGAATGTTACTGAATGATTACACGGCCGAAGAAATTTCGGCGTGTGTCGACGAAGCATACCGCGGCACGTTCGCGAGTGAAGAGGTTACGCCGCTCGTCAAACTCGACGCTGCGCCGGGCGCTGACGCCCCTCAGACCTATGTGATGGAGCTCTTTGGCGGCCCCACGAGCGCCTTTAAGGATGTCGCCCTGCAAATGCTTCCCCGTCTCATGGCCCGCACTTCCGCCAAGGACGGCGGCTCCGAGCGCATCATGATCGTCACCGCCACGTCGGGCGACACCGGCAAGGCCGCACTCGCCGGTTTTGCCGACGCTCCGGGCACAGGCATCACCGTCTTTTATCCCGAGGGCAAGGTTAGCCGCGTCCAGAACCTGCAGATGTCCACGCAGGAGGGCGACAACGTCGCCGTCTGCGGCATCCGCGGCAACTTTGACGACGCCCAGAGCGCCGTCAAGCGCATCTTTGCCGATAAGGAGCTTGCCGAGCGCCTGGAAGCCGCCGGCACGGTGCTTTCGAGCGCCAACTCTATCAATGTCGGCCGTCTGGTACCGCAGGTCGTCTACTACTTTGCCGCCTATGCGCAGCTGCTGCGCGCCGGCGCTATCGAGGCTGGCGACGCCGTAGAGTTCTGTGTGCCCACCGGCAACTTTGGCGATATCTTGGCCGGCTACTACGCCAAGCGCATGGGCCTGCCCGTCGCCAAGCTCATCGTCGCGAGCGACAAGAACAACGTGCTTGCCGACTTCCTGACCACCGGCGTCTACGACCGTAACCGCCCGTTCTTCACGACCATCTCGCCGTCGATGGACATCCTCATCAGCTCTAACCTGGAGCGCATGCTGTACTTCCTGTCCGATGGCGACTGCGAACTCGTTGCCGGCCTTATGGAGCAGTTGGCACAGACCGGTCGCTACGAGGTACCCGCCGAGCTGCTGGCCAAGATTCAGAGCGTCTTTGGCTGCGGCTGGGCCAGCGAGGACGAGGTCCGCGCTGCCATCAAGAGTTGCTGGGACGCCAACGGCTACGTGATCGACCCGCACACCGCTTGCGGCTATCACGTCTTTGAAAAGGTCGCTCCCGCCGAGGGCGCCAAGGCTCGCGTGCTGCTTTCGACCGCCAGCCCCTACAAGTTCCCGCGCGCCTGCTGCGACGCCCTGGGCCTCGACGTTCCCGAGGATGATTTTGAGGCTATGCGCGTACTCGAGCAGGCCACCAACACGGTCGCCCCGACCCAGCTCGCCGAACTCGAATCCAAACCCGTCCGCTTCGAAGACGTCTGCGACGTCGATGAGATGGCCGGCTACGTCGAGTCTGCAGCAAAACGAATGAGCACCGACTAGATCCCTTATTAAGCGCCGGCGAAAGCCGGCGCACCTTCTTTTTATTTAGCTTTCGGGATAATGACGAGCATGCGAGCGGGTCTGGCCGTTTAGTTCGTCGCGAGTTCCGCACGAGCCGGAAAGCACTTAATGTGCTTTCCGAGCGAGCCAGGACTGCCCGAGCAGCGAACTAAACGGCCAGACCCGCCCAGGAGGACCCACATGATCAAAATCACCGTCCCAGCAACCAGCGCCAACTTGGGCATTGGATACGATACCCTCGGCATGGCCGTCAGCCTCTACTCGCACTTTACCTTTGAGCGTGCCGACAAGCTCACCATCACGGGCTGCCCCGAGGAGTTTCAAAACGAGAATAACCTGGTCTATGTGAGCTTTGTCGATGCTCTGGCCGCCTGGGGCGAGCCGGCCTTCCCCGTCGCTATCGACATTCAGACCGACGTGCCCGTCGCCCGCGGCCTGGGTTCCAGCTCCACCTGCGTCGTCGCCGGCATCATGGCTGCCGCCGCGCTGACAGGCCACACCGTCGACCGCGCCGAACTCGTCCGCATCGCCACCGAGGTCGAGGGCCATCCCGATAACGTCGCCCCCGCCATCCTGGGCGGCGCCGTCTGCTCCTTTACGCCGACTGATTCGCTCCCCCAGTGCCTGCGCTATGAGGTGAGCGATCGCTTGCGTTTTATTACCGTGATTCCGCCCTACGAGGTGCATACGAGCGAGGCCCGCAAGGTTGTGCCACAGGAGATTCCACTCTCCACCGCCGTATGGCAAATGGGCCGCATCGCCGGCATGACGCGCGGCCTGGAGACTGGTGACCTCGACCTGATTGCCGCCGCCAACGACGACCGCATCCAGGAGCCCTATCGCCGCCGCCTCATCCCCGACTACAACGCCGTGCGCGACACCTGCCTTAACGGAGGCGCCAAGACCATCTGGATCAGTGGCTCCGGCTCGACCCTCATGGCCGTGACTGACGACACCATCGTGGCGAAGTTCCTGCAGGTCAAGCTGCGCGAGCAGTTCCCCAAGTGTGACACGCACATTCTGACGTGCGACACCGAGGGCGCCCAGATCGAATACCTGTAGTCGCCGTCCCGTATACTCGCCGGGGAGGCCAGGGGCTTTGCCCCCAAATCGTCCTCGGACATGGCAGGACCCCCACTGCGCACTTCGTGCGGCGGGGGTCCTGCCGTCCTGCGGAAAGATTTGGGGGCAAAGCCCCTGGCCTCCCCTATGTTAACTTCGCCGGCGGCGGCTACAGGGACCTACACTCTGGAAAGTCGCCGGGCTGATAATCTGGCTTTTTATTGGTAGGGGCTCTTGCTAGGCTGGAGCACTTCCTAGAGGCGGGCATCGGCTGTGTGCTTGGTTTAGGCTGCACTGGTTTCTTTGTATTCGAAGACTGGCTCTAGGAGATCTTCGATGTTGCAGTGGAGGGCTTTTGCTATGGCTCTTACGCTTGTTACCGAAGCTTCATTAATGTTTCTCTGGCGCTGCTCGTACATTTGGATTGAGCGGAGTGACACACCCGATTCGTATGCTAGGTCTTGTTGGGTTTTCTTAAGCTTCTTTCTTGCTAACGCAAGTTTGGTTTGCCTGGACGCTTTTTTCGCCATATCGCAGACGAGGCGAGCCACGCGTTCCTCCGAGGCTTCGTGCCAGGGATAGTACAGACTGAGCAGTGCGTCAAACGGAACGACATGCAGCAGGTCTTCGAAAGACTCTCCTAGGCGCCACTGAAGGTATGCCAATATCCAGCCTGTCCAATATTCCGGTGTCTTTTCGAATCGGTAGGTTCGATTTGGCATCGGCCTTGATTGGTAGCCCGACCTTTCGACGATAAGCGCGAATAGCTCAACGCCCGATTTTCCCGATACGACCCATGCGTTGCCACGCTCAAACTCACGGGCTACGCCGCTCAGGCAAAAGAGTTCAGCGACCTCGGACCCTTCCGCTCCATAGTCGTTCACGGCATAGTCGAAGCAGTCGCCGAGGTTGTTCATTGCATCCTCGAGGTAGTAGACGGGGTATGTCCTGCTCGGCCCACAATCCGTTAAATCTTGGATCATTTAAATCAACCCTCCCTGCCATCAAATCCCTAATGTCGACTCCCTCGGTGTCAAGATATCGCCCTAGTGACAGTTCAATATTGACTATCACTAGGGCGATATGCTCAAAAGCTTTTGCCAAGAGCCCTTACTAGAGGCAGGCCTCGGCAATGCGGCGCTTAAGCTCATCGATGCCGGTGCCGGTCTGGGAGCTTGTGATGATCACGTTCTCGGCCGGAACGTTGAGCTGCTTTTTGATGGCTGCTGCCTGGCGGGCCTGCTGGGTGCGGCTGAGCTTGTCGGCTTTGGTGAGGCAAACGATAAAGTTGAACTCGTTGCCCTGTAGGTAGTCGATCATGTCGTGGTCGAGCTTGCTGGGGTCGTGACGAATGTCCACCAGCGAGACCACCAAGTTAAAGCTGCGCTCGGAGTCGAAAAAGTCGCCGATAAGCTCGGCCCAGCGGTCGCGCTCGGCCTTGGAGCGACGGGCGAAACCGTAACCCGGCAGGTCCACGAAATGCACGTCATCGGCCTCAAAGAAGTTGATGTTGCTCGTCTTGCCCGGCGTACTGGAAACCTTGACTAGGTTCTTGCGGCCAAATAGCTTGTTCATAATCGACGACTTGCCCACGTTGGAGCGGCCGACAAAGCTCACCTCGGGGCAGGTGGACTCGGGAATCTGCGAAACCTTGCCATAGCTGGCGACGAACTTGGCAAGCTGGTAGTTAATGGAATCGGCCATGGACACTCCTTGGTCGTAGGTTCTTACAAATAGACGCGCTATTGCGCAGCGGCAATGCGGCGGACGATATCGAGCGTAATGTCACTTGCGACACGCGCGTACTCGAACAGATCGAACTCTCGCTCGCAAATTGCATCGTACGCCTCGTCACAATTATCGCTGATAGCGCGCAACACCAGGCAATCGACACCATTTTTGGTTGCGACATGGGCAATTGCCGCGCCCTCCATGCCGACACAATCGGCATGCGTCGCCTCGATAGCGTCGTTGCGCATGGTGGCGCCCGTCACAAAGCGGTTACCCGTGGCAATCGTGCCGACCAGGAACTGCTTGGTGCCCTCGTTCGAAGCGACTGCATTTTTCGAAGCGTCAACAAACCCACGTCCAGCAAGCACGTCGGCGGCAATATCGACCAGCGCGGGCGTCGAGCCAAACTCCTCGAGCCCCGGTGCGGACTCGGCGATAAGCGCGGTATCGGTATCCAGATAGCGTAGGCGTTTGCCAATGACCACGTCGTCGATATGGAGCTTGGGGTTCAAACCGCCCGCAATGCCCGAAAACACAACAGCCTGCGGAGCATACTTGCTAATGAGGTGCTGTGTTGCAGCGGCGGCGTTCACCGTGCCCATGCCCGCCGTTGTGGCGACAACTGTCAGGCCGTCGAGCTCACCGCTCACAACGGTCAAGCCCGCCTCCCGTGCCTCGCAAACGTCGCTCAGCTCTTCCTTAATCTGCATGATCTCTTTTTCGAGCGCACCGATAATCGCGATGGTAGCCATACCATTCCCCAAACCTATACGAAATTCTCAACCAAGGTATGGTACCAGCATTTTGTTTGACCTCGCCAAACGAACACGCTAAGCCAGTGCAGCTCGCGTATCAAACAGAGCCTTTGCAATCGCGGCCGTAACCTCGCTCGAACGGTCACTCCATGGCATCGATGTCATGACGCTCATGACATAGGTACGGCCATCGATGTCGATGAGGCCTGCATCGCATGTCGAATAGTAACCATCCTCGCTAATCCAGCCTGCCTTGTTGCGCACCAAAACCTGCTCGTCCGCAATGCCATCGCGAATAAACGAGCGCGATGTTGATGTCAGAAGGCCCGACAACCACTGTGAAGTCTCGGTATCCATGCTCAGATACTCGCTCATCTCACGCCATAACCTCGCAGAAGTGCGCGGGCAGTAGGTCGGAAAATCACTCATCGGATCCAGTGCCGTATCGTAACCGATGCCAAGACCGACAATCCAATCCTCGTAACCGACACGGTCAAACGCCGCACGTAACGCAATAAACGAATCGTTGTCTGAATAAACGACCGCGGCCTCGATCAAGTCGTGTACCGTCTGCCAACCCATGTTGTAGCCACCATAGGTGCCAAGGAAGTCATCGAGTGAAACCTGGCCCGTCTCGACCAGAGATTCGCAGATGTACAACGCATAGAGTGCCTTGTAGCTACTCGCACCGTACACCTCGACATCAGCGTTATACGTCACGCCCTTACCGCTCGACAGGTCGTAAAACACCACGCCCACATCGCCCAGCTCCTGCGCCTGGTCAAGCGCATTCTGGAGTGCGGCGAGGTTCTCATCCTCCAGGGCGAGGATCTGGTCATCAACCAGTGAGAAGGTCTGCACGGTATCGCCTGAGGGAATATCGTTAAAGTCCGCCTTCGAAAGCCCCGTCTTGAGGTTCGCTGTCGACAGGGTTTGACTTGCGGTGACTTTAGATTCAGAGACCTTTTTGTTTTGCGTCTGTACCGTTGACGCATCTGAATGTGCCATTCGCTCCGATGCGTAGGTTTTGGCGGTAATTCCGAGGATAATAACCGCCGACGTTAGCATCCCAATGGCGGCAATCTTCCTCACGCGGATGCGAGTGTCGGCAAGGCCACACGAAGACGTGTCCTTCGTCTTATATCTGCTGCCATGCTGCGGCACATACTCGTCCCGCGATGCGATGTTTCGCACGTGGTCTCCTGACTGCTACCGTTTATATACGAGCAGCATGATACCGAGCAGGTATTTCTTTCCAAAGATATTCAGCGGCGTTTAAGGTGTCTTTAAAGAAACCACAAGCGTATTTATCCAAATGGCACGATTCTGTTGCGCATCTCACCGCAACCTTGACCAGTCTTTTTGGGACGGGGCTCTTTGGCAATCAACTTGGTGCCCAGGGGCGCTCATTTAAGTCTGTCCCCAATGAGTGCCCTTGGGGAGCGAAAATGGCTCGCTAGCCGATGGCGTTTTTGAGTTCCGCGCGGCGCTTTTTCATGCCCGTCATGACGGCGTTGCGCAGCTCGGGCATGCGCGCGGTATCCATCTGGGGCACGCCCTCGAGCTTATAGGGAATGCCCAGTTGCTCGTACTTGACGACACCCATCGTATGATACGGCAGCATCTCTAAACCCACCACGTTGTGCCATGGAGCGATGAGGCGACCGAGCTTCTCGCACTCCTCCACCGTATCGGTGATACCCGGCACCACCACGTGGCGAATAACAACCTTAATCTTGCGACGTGCCAGCTCATCGCCAAACGCCAGAATGCGTGCGGGATCGCAACCGGTCAGCTTTTTATGCTCGGCCGGATCGGCATGCTTAATATCGAGCAGTACCATGTCGGTCTCGTTGAGAACAGTATCGAACTTCTCGGGATGGTTGGGGTCAAACGCATAGCCGCAGCTGTCGAGGCAGGTATGCACGCGGCCATCGGGGTTGTTGTGCATTGCACGGAACAGGTCGGCTAAAAACGCGGGCTGCAAGAGCGGCTCGCCGCCGGACACCGTAATACCGCCGCTGCGGTAAAACTCATGGTTGCTCTGGAACTCGTCCATCAGGTGCTCGACGGTCACCATGGTGCCGCCGCTAACCGACCAGGTATCGGGGTTGTGGCAATACGCACAGCGCATGGGGCAGCCCTGAACAAACACCACAAAGCGGATGCCGGGTCCATCGACCGTTCCCATCGTCTCAATCGAATGTACGCGGCCCAGGGCAAACGCAGAGTCCTCGGGACGAGCGTCCACACCCTCGAGCGTCATCTCAGCCATTCCCGCTACCTTGCCTCTCATTGGTTTTAGCTACATAAATGCCAGAATCATTCTAGCCCATACGCATGATGGCGAAACGGTTTAGCGGTCAATTGGGTTGTCCTATTTGGCCCTACGCAAGAGCGGCGGGAAGGTTATCGCAACCCGCCCGCCGCTGAGGCAATAGAAATCGATAGACGCCAGACCTTACGCCTTAAGCGTGAGCACCGCACCGAAGGCGGTCGGGCCGCAATGGCTCGAGATGACGCCGCCGACCTGAGTCCAGGTAATGTCCTTAAAGCCCAGGTCGTGCGCATAGACTTCCATGTCGTCGCGCAGCTCCTGGGAAAGGCCTACCGAATACGCCAGGCCAATGTGCGAGTAGTCAATCTCGCCCTTCGCAACCATGTGGTCAATAAAGGCGCGGGCGCACTTGAGCATAGAGCCGCGGAACTTCTTGGTTGCCACGAACTTGCCGCCCGTCACCTCAATGCAGGGCTTAATCTTGAGCAGGTGGGCGCCAAGGAATGCCACGTTGGACAGACGACCGCCCGCCTTAAGGAAGGCTAGGTCGGTAGGAACAAAGCCCAGCAGCACACGGTCCATGACGGAATTCGTAAATGCAAAGATTTCGTCGACGGTGGCATCGGGGTGGGCCTCGATGTATTTGGCGGTCTCGACGACGACGAGCGACTGGCCCACCGAGACAAAGCGCGTGTCCATGGAGAACACGTAGTCGCGGCCCTTAGCTGCAATCTTGGAGGACTGATGCGAGCAGGTCGTGGCCTCGGAGTACGCGAGATGCAGAATAGTCGCGTCGGGCTGCTCGGCATGGATACGGTCATACACGTGAGCAAAATCCGCAGGCGCGCAGCCACTCGTCTTAGGCATAACACCGAGCTCGTTGCAGCGCGAGTAAATCTCGAGCGGATCGATCGAACCGTCCTCGACGGTCTCGTCACCAATCGTGACATGCATGGGCACGCGCACGATGCCGTAGCGCTCGCAGAGCTCCGGCGTCACATCCGACCCAGACTCAACCACGATTACGTACTTGCCCATTATTATCACGACCCATCTCAACATTGGCTTTTCAATACATGGCACGCGCCGCCGCACTGCTGCACAACAGCGTCCAAGCGCCAAAGAGACGCCGTCCCTTGCACACAACAAAGGACAGCGTCTCCCTGGAAAACTCCGTGCTTAATTGAGATTTTACACGGTTTATAAATGAGTGTTACTTACTCCGCAAACGGTAGCTATACACGATAAACGGTAGTTCGCTGCGGCAACTGCGACACATTCCACCCGGCAAGTCCAATCGTGCTCCACGCACGGTTAATGCGCGAGGCGGTAGAAATTCATCGATGCCGCACCCTCGGCATGCAACCCCATCGCCGAAACCGCCGGCGAATAGGTACGGCTCGTAAGTGCCGCCTCGCCGCTGTTGGCAAAAATCTCGACCATCGTAGTGTCCGAAAGCACGCGCAGGTCGCGAAGCTCGCTGAGCTCGATCGACCTTTGGTCGCGCCCATAGCCTTCGTCACCCATGTCGAGGGTAAGCATCCCGTCCGCATAACGTACAAAGACACCCTTGCGGATTTCGAGCTCGACCATCTTGGCGCCCTCACAGGAAACCACAAGATCAAACAGGCGTCCCGGCTCCTCAACGGTTTCACCGCCTGTCGCGCGAACGCAGTCGCCGCGCATCCTCTCAATCTCGTGCGCCGGCTGCTGGCAGAGCTTACCATCGCGCATGCTCAGCTCTCGCGGCACCGTCAACGCGCACTGCCACCCGCGCGCCACCGTCGGGTTTTCTGCCGTCGCATCGGGGCAACCCGACCATCCGATCATCAAACGCCGGCCTGCAGCATCCTCAAAGGACTGCGGAGCATAGAAATCAAAACCGGCATCGACCATCGGGGGCATGCCCTGCCCGACGATTTTAAAGCTCGGCGCCTCCCAATCGGCCTCGATGGGGAACCACACGCACTGATGCGGATTGCGGTAACGCCAACCATCGGCAGGCACACCCTGCGGACAGCAAACGAGAATAAGCTCGCCATCGAGCTCAAACAGATCGGGGCACTCCCACATAAAGCCAAACTTCTCGCCCAACTCAATGCGCGTCGCATAGCTCCAGTCCTCAAGATTGCGCGAGGTATAGACAAGCACGCAGCCACGGTCGTCTTTCGTACGAGCGCCCAGAACCATGTAGTAGATACCATCGTGCTCAAGGATCTTGGGGTCGCGCACGTGCGTACCGATATCGTCGGGGTAATTGACCGGTCCAACAGCTATGCACTTCTCGCCCAATTCGTCGGGATTCTCGGCAACCATATGAATCTGGTTTTGCTCACGGCCCGTCAACACGTAGTCGTAATCATCGCGGTCAAAATGCTTGACGTTGCCGGTATAGAAGTAGTGAATCTTGCCATCGCGTACAAAGGCAGAACCAGAATACGCTCCGTTCGAATCCAAATCGGAATCGGGGAACAGCACAGGGCCGTGATTCTCGTACGTCACAAAATCCTTTGTCGTCAGATGGTTCCAAAGCACTGGACCGCCATGCGCAGCATCGAACGGGTCGTATTGATGATAGATGTGATACGTATCACCAATCTGAACCAAACCGTTGGGGTCGTTGAGCCAGCCAAGCTCAGGCTCCACATGGAACAGGAGCCTATCGGGGTCGGACGCGATGCGACCAGCCGTCTCATCCTGTCCGGCACGCCACTGCTCATAGTCCGCGCGTGTCACCTTATTTTTTTGATTAAACATCGCCATTGACTTTCTCGTCTATAGGGAAGGACGCTCGACTCGCACGAGCCGAGCGCCCTTCCTCAAATGGACTTATCCGCACATTACGCTGAACGGCTCAACTAGAAGCTGACATCGAAGCCAGCACCAGCGCCCTCTTCATCGGTGGTCGGAACGCCCTTTGCCTTGTTGTAGGCAAAGATCAAGACGATCGGCACGATAAAGGCGATAAGATTACCAGCCACATACCACACGAGGGTCTCGGGCGTGACGATGAGCAGGCCAAGCACGCCGGTCAGACCCTGACCGATAGCGCGCACCTCAAAGAGTTTCACGAAGGCACCGCCGCAGCCTGCACCGATGCATGCGCAGATGAACGGAATAATCGAGTAGCGCATGTTTGCAGCAAAGATAGCGGGCTCGGAGATACCGACCAGCGTCGGGATAAAGGACGACATGCAGATGTTGCGCTCTTTGGAATGCTTCTTATGAATGAGGTACATGCCGATGGCGCCGCCGCCCTGGGCGATGATGGAAACCGACCAGATGGCCTGGATGTAGTTGAAGCCAGTCGTGGCAACAAGGTTTGCCTCGATACCCTGGATGAACTGATGCGTACCGGTAACGACGAGCGGCTGCAGGAACGCGGCGAAGACAAAGGCACCAAAGACACCCATCCTGTTGTACAGGATATCGATTACGCCGGCGAGGACGTCACCGATCAGGTTACCGAGCGGGCCGAACACGGTGAACAGGGCGACGTTAGCAAGAATCAGGGTAACGGTCGGGACAAAGACGAACGAAACGACCTCGGGGATGTACTTCTGGGCAATCTTTTCGACCTTGGCCATAAACCAGGCAGTCAGGATTGCAGGGAACACGCCGCCCTGGAAAGCAACCATGGGAATGGATAGCGGACCAAAGTTCCAGTACTCAGCACCCGTCGGGTCCATAACGAACGTGTTGCGGTTCATAAGGCTCGGGTGAACCATGACGATACCGACGAGGATGCCCAGGATCGGGTTACCGCCAAAACGCTTGACCGCGCTGTACATAACCAGGACAGGCAGGTAGTCGAACGTGGTGGCGATAATGGCAAAGAAGCTTGCGAGGTTCTTGAGGAACTCGCTGTGATCGGCGAGGCTGCCTTCCATGCCAAAGAGGCCGTTGGCAACGATCAGCGACTTAAGGCCGATGATGATTGCAGCGCCGACGAAGGCAGGAATGATGGGGATAAAGATATCCGAGAATACCTTGAGGACCGAGAAGAACTTGCCCTTCTTGTCCGCCTCGGCGCCCTTGACCTCGGAAGCACTGATCTCCTTAACGCCCGTCAGAGCCATAAACTCATCGTAAACCTTGTTGACGGTACCGGTACCGAAGATGATCATGAGCTGGCCGCTGTTGTACAGCACGCCCTTGACGCCATCGATGTTCTCGAGCTCGGCCTTGTTGTATTTGCTCGTATCCTTGAGCACCAGACGCAGACGGGTCACGCAATGCGTGGCGCCCTCGATGTTCTCCAGTCCGCCGACGTTGTCGACGACTTGCTGGGACACTGCCTTGTAGTCCATGTTCCTCTCCATTCCTTTTCTAAATCATAAAACGGTTCGTTGCCGCTACAGAGACGCGATCGTTGCGTTTGCGCACTTGAGCGCACCGTCGGTGACGGTAAGCGCCACACCCTGGCCCTGCTTGTTGCAGAAGCGAGCGTTGAGCGCAACATCATCGACAAAGATGGTCGCGATGTCGTCGTCGACGACCAGACGCACATGGTGAGTGCCCTCGCCCTTAAAGAACAACGGACGCTCGAGGCCCATGTTGTTGACCTGGAACCACGGATACTGGGGGGCCGCCGTAAACTCGAGTTTGCCCTCACGCAGGTTGGCGCGGAACTCATAGGCAAGACCGGACTCGGCGTCCTCGGCAAGCTTCACCGAGAAGCCGGCAGCGTCACCGGCGAGCTCGATGTCGGCGTCGAGCATATAGGTAGAACCGGCATCCGCGGCGAGCACCTGCTCGACCTTGCCCGACTCGCACGAAAGCTCAAAGGCCTCGACTGCCTTAGCCTCGCCAAAGGCGCCAAGCATGCTGTCGGGAAGCTTGGTGCCGAGCGTTCCGTCGGCACGCTGAACGATCTCGAGAGGCATAAAAGTGCCACCCCACAGGTAAGAGCTGGGGTCGCCGCCCTCGTCGCGCGTAGGAACCCAACCAAAGAGAACGCGGCGCTCGCCGTCAAATGCGGTACGTGCAGCATAGTACGCGCGGCCATCGAAGGAATCGTCCGCAGGAGTGATCCAAGGACCGTTGATAGAGCGAGACATGCGGTAACGGGTCTTGTTGCCATCACTGTACTCAGAGAACACCAGATACCACCAGTCGCCCATCTTAAAGAGATCAGGCATCTCGAACATGGTGTACAGGCCCGGATTCCACCAGTCGCCCTGGAACTCCCAGGCATCCAGGTCCTTGGAGGTGAACTTGACCAGACGACCGGTCATCAGACGCTTGTCCTCGCCCACACGCGTGCCGAGGATGAGCATGTACTCTTCGTTCTCCTCATCCCAAAGAACAAAGGGATCGCGCCAGTTGCGGTCATCGTAACCCTCCTGGGGCGGAAGCAGCGTCTCGGCGATGTTCTTCTCCCACTTGACGGCGTCGTCACTCGTTGCGTGAAGAAGAACCTGCTTCATCAAGCGCGCGCGGACCTTATCGCGATTGCAACCAGTGTAGAGCGCATGGTACTTGTCGCCCACCTTAAACACTGTGCCGGCATAAACATACTGGTCGACTTCCTCGTCGCCGCCACGCTCAAGGCTCTCGCCAAAGTCCTTGTAGTTGACGAAATCCTTGGTCGTCGCGAGTGCCCAGCCAAACGGCTCTCCGAAAGGTCCGGGGTTACGCGTGTCACGCTGATGATAGAGATAGAACGTGCCGTCCTCGCCGTACGGCATGATGTCGCCTACCCAAATTCCCTCAGGCTGGTAATACACCTTGTGCATCCGAGACTTCCTTTCCCACAAGATACTAACTCGGTACAACTGCAAGATATGTCAATCGTTTTCATATGTCAAACGTTTTCACATCAATACGTCTTTTCGCAGTTCCAGTCGTCGGCAAACGGTTGACATATGCCGGCGAACGGTCATCAGAGGCGTTTGAGGAATTCTTTTGGCACGGGATGAACTACGCGGTTTTGCCCTCAATGAGTTCAACGGGGAGCTTGATATTCGATTCAGGATTATCGCCGTTAACAAGAGCGATGATGGATTGCGCCGCGAGCTCTCCGATGCGATCGATATCTTGGCGTACGGTTGTTAAGTCAGGCATAAACGTCATAGTGCGGCGGGCACCATCCGCGCCCACGACCTTAATATCGTCCGGAGCGCTCAAGCCGCGCTGCTTCATAATGTTGAGACAGATGGCCGCCATCGTGTCGTCTCCCGCAAAGATGCCGTCAATATCGGGGTTCTCATCGAGGATCTTCGCAACGACCGCGCTCTTTTCGTCGTCGGGCTTAACGAACTCGACCTCACGGACAAGCGCGGGCAAACCGGCCTGCTCAACAACATCGAGGTAGGCATCGGTACGCTTATTGGCAGGCATGCGCATGCGGCTATTGCTGCGCAGGCACAGGATGCGTGAACACCCGTCATCGATCAGGCGACGCGTGGCAAGTTCGCCGATGCTATAGCTGTCGCTCGCAATCTGAACAGAGGCCTCGCCAAGGTCGCAGTCGATACCAACCAGGCTCAAGCCCATCTCGGCATATGCCTCAGCACCGATATTGAGGGAGTTGACGATGACGCCGTCGACCATATTGCGGCGGAGCATGTCAATATAGGAACGCTCAAGATCGGGTCGATTGGCGCTGTTGCACAGCAACATCTTAAAGCCGTTTTCCGCCAACGTGCGCTCGACCGCCTGCACAACCTGAGCATGGAACGGGCTGCTCACAAAGGGAACGATCATGCCGATAAGGTTCAGGCGACCGTTGAGCATGGCACGGGCGATGTCGTTGGGCGTATAGTTGATGCGCTCCATCGCGGCATGGACCTTATCGCGGGTTTCTTGGCTAATATAGCCGCGATTATTAAGCACGCGAGATACCGTAGTGGGCGAAACCCCCGCCACCGCTGCAACTTCCTTGATGCCAGGCTTAGCAGAATCCTTAGAACGAGCGCCCTCGCGAGCCATAGCACCCTCCCCCATCAACATGTCATACGTTTACATACGAACAAAGCATACCCCAACAACAGCGGGAAGACGGTAACAGTACAAGTAAGTAAACGACTCATCCAAATAATTAGGAGAGTTTCGCCTAAAGGGTGACTACACAGGACCCCGCCGGGGCTGCTTGGGCTATCTCCCAAAATATTCCGCAGGACGCAAGAAGCCCTCGCCGCACGAAGTGCGCAGCGAGGGTTTCTTGCATGTCCGAGGACGTTTTGGGAGGTAACCCAAACAGCCCCGGCGATCCTGCGGGAGTTAAATCCCTTTAGAACTTGTCGTGGAAGGTACGCGCAATGACCTCGTCCTGCTGCTCCTTGGTGAGCGTGTGGAAGTTCACGGCATAGCCGGAAACGCGGATGGTCAGCTGCGGGTACTTCTCGGGGTGAGCCTGAGCGTCGAGCAGCGTCTCACGGTTGAAGACGTTGATGTTCAGGTGGTGGCCACCCTTCTCGGCGTAAGCGTCGAGCATGTGGACCAGGTTATCGGCCTGAGTCTCGGAAACTTCAGAAACCTTCATAATGTGTCTCCTTCGATCGATAGGCGCCGGCCGAAACCGGCGCACAAATCAGTAATCGTTATTGTTAGTATAGCACTAACAATAGTTACTCGCCCAGCTGATCAAGGTCGATATCGCCAAAGAACACCTGGTCCTCCTTGCCGAGCGCACTCGGGATGATGGAGAAGGTGTTGGAGATGCCGTCCTGAGCATCGCGGAACGGGAGCTTGGAAACCGAAGACAGCGAAGCGATGGCGCCGTGGCTATCGCGCTTGTGCATGGGGTTAGCACCCGGGGCGAACGGCTGGCCAGCCTTGCGGCCGTCGGGCGTGGAGCCGGTCTTCTTACCGTACACGACGTTGGAGGTAATGGTCAGAACCGAGGTCGTGGGCACGGAGTTGCGGTAGGTGTCGTTCATGCGGATGTACTCCATGAACTGGTGCACAACGTCGTGAGCGATCTGGTCGACGCGGTCGTCGTCGTTACCGTACTTGGGGAACTCGCCCTCGGTCTCGAAGTCGACGATGATGCCGTTCTCGTCACGGACGGGGTGGACCTTGGCGTACTTGATGGCGGACAGGGAGTCAGCCACGACGGAAAGGCCAGCGATGCCCGTAGCGAACCAGCGGTGCACGTGCTTGTCGTGCAGAGCCATCTGGATGCGCTCGTAGCAATACTTGTCGTGCATGTAGTGAATGATGTTCAGCGAGTTGACGTACACGCCAGCGAGCCACTTCATCATGTCGTTGTACTTGGCCACAACGTCGTCGTAATCGAGCGTATCGCCCTCGACGGCGCGATACTTGGGGCCGACCTGCTTCTTGGAGACCTCGTCAACACCGCCGTTGAGTGCATACAGCAGGCACTTGGCCAGGTTGGCGCGAGCGCCGAAGAACTGCATCTCCTTGCCGATGCGCATGGAGGACACGCAGCAGGCGATGCCGTAGTCGTCGCCGTGGTAAACGCGCATGAGGTCGTCGTTCTCGTACTGGATCGAGGAGCTGGCGACAGAAGTCTTGGCGCAGAACTTCTTAAAGTTCTCGGGCAGACGGGTCGACCACAGAACGGTCATGTTGGGCTCGGGGCTGGTACCCATGTTCTCGAGCGTGTGCAGGTAGCGGTAGCTCATCTTGGTAACGAGCGTACGGCCGTCAACACCCATGCCGCCGATGGACTCGGTGACCCACTGCGGGTCGCCGGTGAACAGGGCCTGGTACTCGGGAGTACGGGCGAACTTGACCATGCGGAGCTTCATGATGAAGTGATCCACGAACTCCTGGATCTGCTCCTCGGTGAAGGTACCGTTGGCAAGGTCGCGCTCAGCATAGATGTCGATGAACGTAGAGGTACGGCCGATGGACATAGCGGCGCCGTTCTGCTCCTTGACGGCAGCAAGGTAGGCGAAGTACATCCACTGGATGGCCTCCTGCGTGTTGGTAGCAGGGTTGGAAATGTCGAAACCATAGGTCTCGGCCATCATCTTGAGCTCGCCGAGGGCGCGGATCTGCTCCTGCAGCTCCTCACGATCGCGGATGTTGTCGGCGGTCATGACCGTCGGGGTGGAAGCCTTCTGGGCCTCCTTGTCCTTAATCAGGTAGTCGACACCGTACAGGGCGACACGACGGTAGTCGCCGATGATGCGGCCGCGGCCATAGCCATCGGGCAGACCGGTGATGATGTGAGCCGAGCGGCAAGCACGCATCTCGGGGGTGTAAACATCGAAGACGCCGGCGTTGTGGGTCTTGCGCTCGAAGGTGTAGCGCTCGACAACGTTCTCGTCGACCTTGTAGCCGTGCTGGCTGGCAGCCTGGCAAGCGATGCGGATACCACCGTTGACGTGCAGAGCGCGCTTGAGCGGCTTGTCGGTCTGGAGGCCGACGATGGTCTCCTTCTCGCGGTGGGCGTTATCGATGTAGCCAGCGGGGTGGCTCACGATACCCGTGACGGTCTTGGTGTCCATATCGAGGACACCACCCTGCTCGCGCTCCTTAAGCAGCAGGTCGAGAACCTCGCCCCACAGCTCCTTGGTACGCTCGGTCGGACCGACGAGGAACGACTCGTCGCCCTCGTAAGGGGTGTAGTTCTTCTGGATGAAGTCTCGGACGTCAACCTCTCCCGTCCAAATGCCTTCCTTGAAGCCTTCCCATGCCTCCTGCATTGTGTAACCACGCTCCTAGTTACGTGTAATGCGGCGCTCTCTCACACCGCTGCTTATTGAATTCTTGAATTTTCGGCTTGCACTACCGGCTTCTTCCGTTCTTCACCACATGTTGGTGCAGGGAAAAACGTTTGTCCACCTTGGAACTGCAACCCAAAACCCAAGATTTCACCCGTTTGAGAAGGATAACATAGCGACCCTCTCCATCTGGGCTGTTATATGTTTCTTTTTTTATATCATAATGGCGTTTTTTACAAACCCGCAGGAAATGCGAGCGTGAACAACTACCGTTCACCGATTTGTTTAGTTTTTTCCTTGCCATTGTACGACGTTCACTCTAGCTGTTATGCCAGCTTTAGCAGGGTAAAGTGCCTCTGAGTGGGCTTTAGGACGTGCTCAGAGATCTACCCCTAACTTTGCTGATACCGACGGTGTACGGAGGTCGCCTAAAGGTTGTTTTCTAGGCATGTCCCAAAATCTACCGTATAGGGTGCGCGTGCGGGGGTATCATCTTTCACCGAAAATAGTTTCTAGTGTTAGGGGTTTTCGGTGGAAGATACCGATTTCCGTGAACTTGGGCGTCAGCTCCTTACCGAGTTCGGCAGCATGCATCAGCGCATTTCGCGCTTTGCGGACAAAGCCCTCGGCGGCGAGATGGCCGTCATGCGCGCCCTCATGCTCGCTGGCGGTTCGCTCACGCCGAGCGAACTCGCCGATCGCGCCTGGGTCTCGAGCGCCCGCATCGCCAATATCCTACGCGCTCTCGAAGCCAAGGGCTGGGTCGAGCGCGAGCACTCAAAGACCGACCGTCGTCGCGTACACGTCACGGTGACCGACAAGGGATTCCAGGATCTCGAAATCAAACGACGGGAATTCGAGGAGCGCACCGCGGCCTTCCTCGAGCAGCTCGGCGAAACAGATACCCAAGAGATGGTGCGCCTTCTAAGACGTGCCAACGAAATTATCGACCGCAATCAAGAAAGGAGAGATGCCGAGTGAGGATTCTCAAGCTCTTTAAAAAGCACGTCCTGGCACTGTTCACAGCTATCGTACTTATCGTAATCAGCTGCAACGCCGATCTGGCGCTGCCTACCTATATGAGCGACATCGTCGACGTGGGCGTGCAGCAAGGCGGCATCGCCTCGCCCGTGCCCGACACCATTCGCGCCGAATCGCTCGACGACCTCGAACTCTTCATGAGCGCCAAGGACGCCAAGGCTGTGGAGGCCGTGTTTAGCAAGGCTGACAAAAACGGCATTCGAACGTACAAGGGCACCGAGGAAGAGCGTGCCGATGGAGGCAAAATTACCGACATTATGAGCCTGCCCGAGACCGTCGTCCTTTCGCTCAACCAGGGCATCGACGCCGACTCCATGGGAGACATGACCGGCACGTCCAGCGAGAAAGACAGCGACGCCGCTCAGGCCATGCCCACGCCCGAGCAAATGGCAGCGATGACGCCCGAGCAGCTCGCCGAGATGCAGCAGAAGGCCGCAGCGGCGCAGAATATGCAAAAGCAGATCGACGCCGACGGTGGCAAGATCACCATGAAGAGCCTGCGTCTAGGCGTTGAAGGCGGCCTAATCGACCAGGGCAAGCTCGTCGAGGGCGCCAACGATATGGCGGACAAAATGGGCTCCATGTCGGGCTCCATCGTGACCCAACGCGCCGTGAGCTATGTGCAAGACGAGTACAAGGCGCAGGGCATCGACCCCGCCGACGTGCAGAACGCCTACCTGGGCCGCATGGCGACCACGATGTTTGGTCTGTGTCTGGTGTCGCTGGTCGCCACCATCCTGACCGGTGCCGTGGCTTCGCGCACCGCCTGCTCCATCGCTCGCGACCTGCGCCGCGAGACCTTCAACAAGGTTATGCACTTCTCGCCGGCCGAGGTGGGCAAGTTTAGCCAGGCCTCGCTCATCACCCGCTGCACCAACGACATTCAGCAGATCCAGATGGCCGCAACCCTGTTTATCCGCATGTGTCTGATGGCGCCCGTCATGGGCATCGTCGCCGTCATGCGCGTCCTGGCCAACCACACCGGCCTGGAGTGGACCATCGCCGTGGCCATCATCGCGGTCTCGGCCGTCGTCGGCGTGCTTATGGGCCTCACTATGCCCAAATTCAAAAAGATGCAGAGCTTTGTGGACCGCGTGAACCTTACCGCCCGCGAGCTGCTCGACGGCCTTATGCCTATCCGCTCGTTCAACCGCGAGGAGCATGAGCTCGAGCGTTTTGACAAGGCTTCGCTCGACCTGATGACCACGCAGCTCTACACCAACCGCGCCATGAGCTTTATGATGCCGCTCATGATGCTGGTCATGAATTGCATCACCGTGCTTATCGTCTGGTTTGGCGCGCAGGGCGTGTCCGACGGCGTGATGCAGGTCGGCAACATGATGGCGTTCATCTCCTACACCATGCAGATCGTCATGGCGTTTATGATCCTCACCATGGTTTCGGTCATTCTGCCCCGTGCCGAGGTCGCAGCCGAGCGCGTGGAAGAGGTCATCACTTGCCCCACGAGCATCAACGACCCCGTCTCGCCCAAACTGCCTGCCGCCAGCGCGCCGCGCGGTGAGCTCACCTTCCGCGACGTAAGCTTCCAGTATCCCGATGCCCGCGCCGACGTCATCAGCGGCGTGAACTTCACCACGCATGCCGGTCAGATGCTCGGCATCATTGGCTCCACGGGCTCGGGCAAATCTACGCTCGTGCAACTGATTCCGCGCTTATACGACGTCACGGGCGGCAGCATTTCGCTCGACGGCATCGACGTGCGCGACATGACCCTTTCCGAGCTGCGCGGCCGCATTGGATACATCCCGCAGCAGGGGCGTCTGTTCTCGGGCACCGTCGAGAGCAACCTCAAGTTTGCCGGCGACATGGTGAGCGACGAGGACATGCACCGGGCGGCACGCATCGCACAGGCCGAGGACTTTATCGCCGAGCGCGAGGGCGGCTACAACTCCCCCATCAGCCAGGGCGGTTCCAATGTCTCGGGCGGTCAGCGCCAGCGTCTGGCCATCGCCCGCGCCTTGGCAAAAAAGCCCGAGGTTGTGGTGTTCGATGACTCGTTTAGCGCCCTCGACTACAAGACCGACGCGCGCCTGCGCGAAGAGCTGGCCAAAAACGTTACCGACGCCGCACTCGTGGTCGTGGCCCAGCGCATCGCGACCATCATGCACGCCGATCAAATCATCGTGCTCGACGACGGCCACGTGGTGGGCACCGGCACGCACGAGGAGCTGCTGCGCAGCTGCCCGGCGTACCTGGAGATCGCACAGTCGCAGCTTTCCGCCGAGGAGCTGGGGCTTACCCAAGAAGAAATTGCAGCCGTCATGGAAGGAGGCGAGCGCTAATGGCAGACGAGACCAAGACTCAGATTCCCAAGCCCACCCGCCAGCGCGGTCCCATGGGCCGCATGGGCGGCATGCGTCGCGGCGAAAAGGCCAAGGACTTTAAGGGCACCATGAGGCAGCTGCTCGGCTATATCGGTCAGCATAAGATTGCCGTGTTTACCGCCGTCGCCTTTGCCGTGTGCTCGGTCATCTTTAACATTGTGGGGCCCAAGGTGCTCGGCCAGGTTACCACCAAACTGTTCGAGGGCCTGGTTGCCAAGGTAAACGGCACCGGCGACGTTGACTTTGCCTGGATTGCCAAGACGCTCGGCTTTTTGCTCTGCCTGTATCTGGCAAGCTCTGTCTGCAGCCTCATCCAAGGCTGGCTCATGACCGGCGTCACGCAAAAGATTTGTTACCGTATGCGCAAGGAGATCGCCGCCAAGATTGCCGTCGTGCCGATGAGCTACTTCAACGGCCACAGCAAGGGCGACGTGCTCAGCCGCATCACCAACGACGTCGATACGCTGGGCCAGTCGCTCAACCAGAGCGTGACGCAGCTCATCACCTCGGTGACGCAGATTATCGGCGTGCTCGTCATGATGCTTTCGATCAGTCTGCCACTTACCGGCGTCACCGTGCTCACGCTGCCGGCCGCCGCGATTATCCTGACCGTAATGATTCACTTCTCGCAGCCGTACTTCCGCGAGCAACAGCAGGTCCTGGGCACCGTCAACGGCATTATCGAGGAGGACTTTGCCGGCCAGAACGTCATTCAGGTGTTCGACCGCGCCGAGGCCTCGATCGAGGAGTTCGACCGTCAAAACGACCGTCTCTTTATTAGCGGCTGGCGTTCGCAGTTCCTGTCGGGCCTGATGATGCCGCTTATGAGCCTGGTGGGCAACATGGGCTACGTGGGCGTCGTCGTGGTGGGCGCGCAGCTCGCGCTGACCGGCAATGCCACGCCCGGCGACATCCAGAGCTTTATCCAGTACGTTCGCAACTTTACGCAACCCGTACAGCAGCTGGGCAACGTGAGCAACACGATGCAGTCGATGGCCGCCGCCACCGAGCGCGTCTTTGAGTTCCTGGCCGCGCCCGAGGAGGAGCAGAAAGCCGACGCGCAGATTCCCGAGAAGCGCCCCGGCCATGTGGAGTTTGATCACGTCAAGTTTGGCTACACACCCGACAAGACCATCATCCACGACTTTAGCTGCGAGGCGCAACCCGGCCAGACCATCGCCATCGTCGGCCCCACCGGCGCCGGCAAGACCACGCTCATCAAGCTGCTGCAGCGCTTCTATGACGTGGACGACGGTTCGCTGCGTGTCGAGGGTATTGACGTGCGCGACTGGGACCGCGCGGCGCTGCGCGGCGAGTTTGCCATGGTGCTGCAGGACACCTGGCTGTTTAACGGAACCATTCGCGAGAACATCCGCTATGGACGTCCCGATGCGAGCGATGCTGAGGTCGAGGCCGCCGCACGCGCCGCGCGCTGCGACCACTTTATCCATACGCTCGCCGGCGGCTACGACTTTATGATCAACGAGGAAGGCACCAACCTGTCGCAAGGCCAGCGCCAGCTCGTGACCATTGCTCGTGCCATTTTGGCCGACCGCCCGGCGCTGATTTTGGACGAGGCAACTTCCAACGTCGATACCCGTACCGAGGAGCTTATTCAGCGCGCCATGGATGCGCTGATGCAGGGCCGCACGAGCTTTGTTATCGCGCATCGCCTGTCCACGATCCGCAACGCCGACGTGATCTTGGTAATTCGCGACGGCGACATCGTCGAGAAGGGCACGCACGACGAACTGCTCGCCCAAGGCGGCTTCTATGCCGACCTGTACAACTCGCAGTTTGACGAGGCGGCGTAAAACCGGCCGCAAACAACCGCAATACCCAAAAAACGGGGGCGCAGAATGAACCTGCGTCCCCGTTTTGTGTCCTTTGGGCCTCGAAACGCCTCCCCTGAGACCTGATTGACGGCGCCATCCAGACCCCGTGGACAAAAAATGGCAAATATGAGTACTGTCACCTTTTTAGTAACAGCCAAAACTGCCCCAAACGACGTCTTTGCGGCCTAGATATGCCTTCAAATTGATCAAAACGCCCGGTAGCATGCTTCTGCGTGCCAACGTTAATGAACATATTTACTGTTGTGTCTAATATCTTATAAGATCGATATGATACTAGGCTAGCAACAGTACTCATATTTGCCATTTTTTGCCCACGGGATATGCCGCAGAAGATACAACTTGCTCCAGCATGTCGTACGCCGGTCCCCCCTTCCGGCGAGTGCCGACATTTCCCCAGATAAAACCGACCAAAATAAACCTGTCCCTTTTCGGCAGGTTTCGCTTGCACTTTAGCGTGCGACAGCGGATAATGCCGGGCATTCGACAATACGCTTATTGCTCTTTCTATAGATTGAGGAGGCCCCTATGGCCATGGAATTCAAACGCAGGCTGCCGATCCCTATGGAGATCCGCGAGGAAATGCCGCTTTCCGCCGAGCTTACTGCCAAAAAGCAGGCATTCGACGCCGAGGTCGCCAAGGTCTTTACCGGCGAGGACGCTCGCAAGGTGCTCATCATTGGCCCGTGCTCTGCCGACCGCGAGGACTCGGTGCTTGAGTACATGAACCGACTGGCCAAGGTCGCTGAAGAGGTCAAGGACAGGCTCATCATCATTCCGCGCGTCTACACCAATAAGCCGCGTACCAAGGGCACCGGTTACAAGGGCCTTCTGCACAACCCCAACCCCGAGGCTCCCGACGACCTGCTCGAGGGCGTCAAGGCCATCCGCCATATGCATCTGCGTGTTATTGAGGAAACGGGCTTCTTCACCGCCGACGAGATGCTCTATCCGTCCAACTACCAGTACCTCGTTGACCTGTTGAGCTATGTTGCCGTGGGCGCGCGCTCGGTCGAAAACCAGGAGCATCGCCTGGTGTCGAGCGGCATTTCGGTGCCCGTGGGCATGAAGAACCCCACCGCCGGTTCCACCACCGTCATGCTCAACTCTATTTACGCCGCGCAGGCGCACCAGAGCTTCATCTTCCGCAACTGGGAGGTCGAGTGCGATGGCAACCCGCTCGCGCACGCCGTCATGCGCGGCTACATCGGCCTCGATGGGCGCACCTACCCCAACTACCACTACGAGCACCTCGAGCGCCTGGCTGAGCGCTACACCGAGCACGCCGGCTACGCCAACCCAGCGGCGGTCATCGACTGCAACCACGACAACTCGGGCAAGCGACCGCTGGAGCAGTATCGCATTTGCAAGGAGGTGCTCGACAGCTGCCGCCGCAACGAGTCCATCTCCAAGCTGGTCAAGGGCTTTATGATCGAGTCCTACCTTGAGGACGGCAACCAGCCGGTTGACGGCGGCGTCTTTGGCAAGTCGATCACCGACCCATGCCTGGGCTGGGAAAAGACCGACTACCTCATCCACGAGATCGCAGAGCGTGTCTAGGTTCCGCCGTTCTACCGAACGGCGGACCTGCCGACGCTGCAAACCCGCCAGAGCGGCAATCTGCCTTTCAACTTCGGCGGCATGACCAGAAGGTCAATGCCGCCTTGTTTCAAGGCACCTTGCTCACTCTGGCGGGTTTTCGCTGACTTCGCCAAAACATCGGCGTTGCAAAACTTGGCGAGGTGGCACTTGGGGATGCGGCAGTTGGGGACGTTCCTTTCCTGCCGGCAGTCTGGGACATTCCTTGGGGTAGTCGTTGGGGACGCTCTTGTTTGACTAGTCGTTTAAGAACGTCCCCAATGACTATCTCTCCGCCCCCGTGGAATCGGGGGTCGTCTACCGAATGGTTGATGCGGCGGCCCTGCGGCCATGCCACACTCATAGGTGGCCTGACCCAACTTGGAAGGAGCCTCCATGAGCCTTGACAACGTAACCCTGCGCGCCGCCACGCTCGATGACCTTGCCGGCATCGCCGCCATCTACAACCGGCTGTGGTGCAATACGCTGCGCAACCGCGGCGACGTCGAAGCCGCCGATTTCTGCGCGCGCTTTAACATTGCCATGCAGCTGCAGCGCTCCCCCATCGCGCTTGTCGCCGAGGCCGAGGGCCGCATTATCGCCGCCTGCTGCATCGGCATCTTCGAAGACGGCAAGCCGCGTACCAGCCCCACGTGGGTACCCTGCTACGACGAGATGTTCGCCCAGGCAACCGAGATGGCGAAGACCGCCGACGCCAAGCTCGAGGGCTCGCTCTTTGGCGACAGCCGCGAGAAGGCCACGGCCGACCGCTTTGCCGCCACGGGCAATGAGTATGCCCAGGGCCAGCTCAACCTCATCATCATCGTGCCCGAGTGGCAGGGCAAGGGGCTCGGCCGCGCGCTCATCGACCTTGCGCGCGCCGAGCTCGCCAAGGCAGGCTGCACCAAATTCTTCCTGATGAGCGACTGCAACTCCGACTGGCAGTTTTACGAGCACCTCAACATGAAGCGCATCCTAGAGGACCACAGCCAAGACACCGGTGACGGATTTATCGTCTATATGTACGGAGGCACGCTCTAAGTACCCCTTCAATCAAGGTGCGCCGGGCACCCGGCCCTTGGCCTCTGCCCAGGAATAACCCAGGGGGCCGGACCGCCCGTCCCTAAACCTGCCCGACAGCGCGATATCTCGTCGCCCGAGCGCGCCCCTCTTTAACGAGTGCGCCTTCCTCAAGCAAACCGTTGATAACCCGCAGCGTCACGTCGCGCCCAGTTCCCAGCGCGTCCGAAGCATCCTGGCGCGTAAAACCGCGGGGCCGCTCAAGGGCAAAGCGAATCAAGGTGCGAGCGTATCCACCACGTCGCTCGTCCGAGACATCCTGTAGCATCGCGGACGCCTTGCACGCAACATCAAAGCCAAGCTCCTCCACGAGCTTGGCACGCACCTCGTGGCCGCAGTCGCCATTCATCGACACGTGCCCCTCTCGCTGCGCTTGCACGGATGCAAACGCCTGCGAAACATCGGGCGGCAGTGCCCCTTCCCGCTCGAGCTGCTCATAATCGCTGTAATCCCCACGCAAGTTGGGACCGCTATTGCCACGAGGCGTCAGATAGGAATTGCGCACGGCGTTGACGTTGGGCAGCGACAACCTAAACATTGCAGGGTAGGCGCAGACCTCGGGTTCCAACCCTTCCGCCTCATAGAGCGCACGGATCCCCTTGAGGCCCGTTCCAAACGCCTCAACCATCCCCAGACGCAAAAAGAGCAGTTGCAGCTTTGGATTCCGAGCGTCCGAGCCGCCCGCAAGCGCCTCCTCGACGCTGATGTGCTGCGGCCCTCCCGCATTGGTAAATTCAAGCGCCGTACGGCTCATCTTGATAAGAGACGCCACCGAAGATTCGTAGTCGCGATGGATAAACAGGTTCAGAATTCCCTCTCGAACAGCCTCGCGGGGATAGTCGTCCTTATCTATGCGATCGAGCCTTCCCGGCACAAAGTACATACGCGTTGCGTTCGATATATTGAGGAACCGTTCGATATCCTCTATCTGCCTGAAGATCGAGCCCTCGCCATCCTGACGGTCGATAAACTCGGTATACGCATCGTCGTTGAAGAGGCCAGCGCGGACTGCAAAGGGGTTTTGGTCAGAGACCAGCAGTGCCAAATTGGTGTAAAAGCCCAGTTCATCGATAAGGCCAAGATTCTTTTGAGAGGTTTGGTCGAACGTAATCTCCGCGCGCCTAAAGACCCGCTCGGCTTCAAAAAACGTCAAGCTCTGTTCATGAGAGCGTGCGGTCTCAAAATAATCGCCGTCGGTGCGCTTGATCATCGAGCGGATCTGGGCCATCTCGATGGGCACGTTGGCAGGACCTAGGCGCCGATATACCCCGGCGGGAACAAATCCCTTCGAGCACAGGCAGTACGGCTTGTGAGGACCCGCTTCCACCTCGATTTTCACCAACGCTGCGCCATCGATGTCCAATGCGGAGACCGTCGTGATTTCAGAAACGTCGGGATACACGCCATCGGTTATTGCATTAGAGCATTGAAGCATGGTGGCATCGATATCGTCCACGCCGATGATACTGCCAAAATCGTCGATTCCGATATACAAGGTACCACCATTCGAATTGGCAAACGCCACCACAGCTTTGAGCAGCTTAGGGGTAAATGTGCACTTGAACTCCACGGTCTCACTTTCAACAAGCTGCATGCAACCCCCTATCATCGACTATCGACGATTCTAGACCAACTATCGACGATAAGCAAGGCCCCTGGTACCCTCGCTTAGACCCGAGTGCCCGCGTGCAACGCTGCCCGCCGCACGCAAAAGGGCCCGCCAGCGTGTGCGCCAGCGGGCCCCAAGTCATATCGACACTACCCCGTGTGCCTGCAACCGCCTCTACTTGCAGCGCGCCTTGGGCTGCTGTTGGGTGATGCAGTGGATGTTGCCGCCACCATAGATGACCTCGCGCGTCATGATGCCGATGACCTCGCGATCCGGATAGGCGGCTTGGATATCCTTGAGTGCCTGGGCATCGTTGGGGTCGCCAAACTGTGGCACCAGCACCGCCCCGTTGATGGGCAAGAAGTTGAGATAGCTGGGCTCAAAGGCGTCCTCGGGAGTACGCGGCAGCACACCCTCGACCGGATCGATGGTCGATGCCTCCTCCTCGGTCATATATACCGAGGTCGCAGGCATAATCACCTTGTGGATCTTGAGCTTGCGGCCACGAGCATCCGTCGTCTCGGAAAGCGTCTTATACGCCTCTTGGCACTCCTTGTAGAACTTATGGTTGGGATCGTCGGTCCACATGCAGCAGACCTCGCCGGGCGCACTAAAGCATGCGACGTCGTCCACGTGGCCGTTCGTTTCGTACGGATCGATACCGTCCTTGATCCAGATAACCTTCTCGATACCGAGATACTCAGAGAGCTTCTCCTCAATCTGCTCCTTGGTGTACTGCGGGTTGCGGTCCTCGTTGAGCAGACACATCTCGGTGGTCACGACGGTGCCTTGACCATCACAGTTGAACGAGCCGCCCTCGAGGATATAATCCTCGGGACGATAGCGGTTAACCTGCTCGAGCTGTGCCACCTGCAGGCCAATGGAAGCGTCCTTGTCCCACGGGAAATACAGGCCGTCAGTGAAACCGCCGTAAGCATTAAAGTGGAAGTGCGAAAGAGCAACCTCACCATTGTCATTAACGAGGAACGCCGGGCCGGGGTCGCGAATCCAGCTGTCGTTGTACTCCATGTGGATAACGCGCACGTTCTCAACGCCGTCGAAGATCTCACACACCGCGGGGAAGTCTTCGGTGTTGACGCCCACAGTGATGGGCTGAAAACGTGCAACGGTCTTGATGATCTCAGCGAAGACCTCCTGCGCCGGCTTGGCGCCGCAGCGCCACACGTCGGAGCGGTGCGGCCACAGAATCCAGGTACGCTCCTGCTCCTCATACTCGCCGGGCATATAGAAACCGTCTTTTTTGGGCGTTGATTCGCTCTCGTAAATGGTCTTCATGTTGGCTCCTCACTTTGGGTCGAACCTGTTTGATGACACCCCCATTGTGCTGCGGCGACAACGGCGTCTCAATGGACCTTGGGTACCCATTCGGCAGCCAAAAGTCGACCGTTCACTGACCTAAAGTTCTAGTGGACCGGCACGCATGCCATACTGGCTAGATGGCACGAAAGGACTCCCCATGACACATGCGAACAACGCAGATAACCAGAACGTTGAGCTCTTTGCTCAAGATTGGACCGCTCTCAACGAATGCGCGCTGTGGACACATGAGCAGGGGTCGCTCAGCGCACTGCAGGAAGGCCTACTCAAACGCATCGCAGACGTGATTGCGCACCGTGTCTCGATGTTCGATATCGCCCAGACGGGGGCTCACGGACAAACGCAATTTGTTCGCCCCGTCGCATACGGAATGTCCGCACAGGCGCTTGATGATTATTACGAACGCTACGCCGCGTATGACTACACCATTTGGAGCTTTGACACGCGGGTGGTCGATGTATATCGCGATCTGGACCTGGTGGATGTCGAGCGCCGCAATGGCACGCCCATCTACCTGGAATGGATGCAGCCCCTGGGAATTTATTATGGCTGCACGGCCACACTGGCGCACAAGGCCACGCCGCTCGGCTCGATTACGCTGTTCCGCGCCGAGCAAGACGGCGACTTTACCGATTCGGAGCTCGAGATCCTCCGCCAGATTGCCCGGCACCTGAGCGTGCGCCTGCATCAGCTACTCCCACACGGGTATGCCGAGGGCGCAGATGAAAGCCCCGCCAGCGTGCTTGCCATCAAGGCCGCTCTGCTCCCCCGCGAAGGCGAGGTCCTCAAGTTCATGCTCACCGGCAAGACCAACCACGAGATAGCTGTTGAGCTCTATATCTCCGAGTCGACCGTCAAAAAGCACGTCAACGCCATCTACCGCAAACTCGGCGTCAAAAACCGCATGGGTCTCATGGCGCTGCTGCAGCCGTAGTGCACTCCCCCTCGGGACGGCATGGATCCACTTTGGTTTACAAACGGCGGACGAGCCAGTTGTAAATGACTTGGCCGATAACAGATGATGTTGACCAACTGTTATCGGCCAAGCGGATATCAACATGCAGCCTTTGTTTGCAGAAAAACCTGAGGCCCTAAAGGGATGAAATCTAATAAAAGGTCCTCGGTAATTACCATAATCTTGTAGTAGTGTTTTCCACAATCTTATAGTAGCCCAGTTCAGAAGCGTTATTTATAGAGCCGAAATCTCAGACCCTAAATAACAATAGCCACCACAATGGGAACTGTCCCCATTGCGGTGGCTTGCAGGCGAGTTGACTTATTCGACTATCGCGGGCCGGCCGTGTCCGAGTCTAGAGCGTGGCAAGTCGCTTGGATTCGCGGACGGCGAGGGCGATGGAGATAAGACCAGTGATGGCGTCAGCCGCCACCAAGGCAAACCAGACACCCTGAACGCCCATCATGTTGCCAAGCAGGTACATAAGCGGCACGGAGCAGATCACGTAGCGGAGCAGACCGGTGAACGTGGCGATACCCACCTTCTCAACCGCCTGGAAGTACATCGACATGGTCATGGCAAGATAGCCCAGGGCCACGGCCAGGATAACGATGCGCGTGGCGTTGGCGGCAACCTCGACGAGCGCCGGGTCGCTACCAGCAAAAAAGGCGCAGACCGGCGTTGCGGCCACCCATAGCACAGCAGACACCGCAGCAAGCGTCACGACCTGGTACTTAAGCGTGCAGGAGAGCGTTTCCTTGAGGCGCGCCCACGCCTTGGCGCCGGCGTTGAAGGCGGCAATGGGCTGCAGGCCGTACGAGAAGCACTGGGCGACCATCATGGTAATGTAGAGGATGTAGCCGTTGATCACACCAAAGGCCGCGATGTAGAGCGAACCCATGTCGCCGCCGAGCTGGCCAAGCAACGAGTTGGCAACGGTGTTGAAGATGAACGTGGCAGCTTGCACCAAAAAGAACGGGAAACCAATCTTAATGATCTGGCCGCAGATGGCCATGTCGAGTTTGAGGTCGGCGGCGTTGATCTGGAGCTGCGACTTCTTACCGCCGATGAACCAGAAGATACCGATGGCCCAGATACCGATGGAAAGACCGTAGTACACGCCAGCTCCCATAACGCCAAGCTTGAGCACAAACGTGGAAAGCGCAAGCCAGCAGATAGCGACGATGGCAGACACGGTCATGAGGTTGGCCTGGATCTGAACCTTCTCGTCCACACGCATGACGGCGGTGACCATCTGACCAATGACCGTGAGCGGCAGCAGCACGGAGAAGGTGCGCACGCCGGCAACGGTATCGGTCATGATGTCGGGCGTGGCGCCGAAGAATGCGCAGATGGGCTCGGTAAACACAGCCATCACCACAGCAAGCAGCACACTCACAATCGTGGTAAGCCAAAAACCCTGGCTAAACGCCTTGCTGGCGCCCTTAATGTCGCCGGCACCCAAAAGGTTGCCCACCACGGCGGGCACGCCGGTGCCAAACAGGTTGCCAAAGGCCAGGTTAATGTACTCGACCGACATGATGATCGAAACACAGGCCAGGCCGTGTGCACCCAGGCCCCAACCCATCACGAGGCCCTCAAGGACCACCATGATAATCTGGGCGAGCATACCCTGGCCGGTGATGATGGTGTACTTGCGCACCAGGCCGGGAATCGGCTGCGAGGCAAGCTCACGCTCCTCCTCAACAGCGGCGGTTGTCTCTTCTGCCATTGTTCTCCCCTTTCCATGAGAGATTGATGAATGGATGGATGAATGGATGGGCGGCACGCACAGGCTGTGGCACCGCCCAGCGATGCAGCAGCCCCGCTAGGCCTCGTAGACCACCTTGCCGGCAATCATCGTGAGAGACGCCGTGGCCTCGAGGACCTCAGCCGGTTCGCAGTCAAAGAGGTTGCGGTCGAGCACACAGATATCAGCCTGTTTGCCGCATGCGAGCGTACCGATGCGATCCTCGGCATGCATGGCGTAGGCGCTGCCGTAGGTGTAGGCGCGCAGGGCCTCGGCCATGGTAATGCGCTCCTGGGGGAACCAGCCCTCGGGGTTGGAGCCGTCCTCGAGCATGCGGAAGACCGCGCCGTACACCTCCTCCATGGGCTCCAAGCCCACAACGGGGAAGTCGCTGCCCAAGTGCACCACGGCACCGCTGGCAAGCAGGCTGTGCAGGGGCCACGAAAGCGCTGCACGCTCGGGGCCCACGGCATCGTCCTTGGCAAGGTCAGCCATATCGAGCAGCATGTGCCACGGTTGCATGCCGGGGCATATACCAAGCTCCGCGTAGCGCGGCAGATCCTCGGGCTGAACCGTCTCGTTGTGCTCCATGGAGTGGCGGCAACCCCGCTTACCATGCAAGCGCTCGCCCTCCTCAAAGCAATCAAGCACAAAACGCACCGAGCGATCGCCGATCGTATGGACGCGCGTGTCAACGCCCCATTCCTGCGCCCTGACAATGGCGGCACGGATGCGCTCTGGATCCTCCGCGGGCTCACCGCAGGTATCGGGCGCATTGCTATAGGGTTCAAGCATCCAAGCGGTGTGGTCGGAGCACACGCCATCAAGAAACTGCTTAAAGCCGTGCCACTCGACCTGCGTACCCGAGAAGGCGTATTTCTCCTTGATCTGCTCGAGCGTTAAGGACTCGTTTTCGAACAGATCGGTGTACAGGAACACGCGCAGTGGCAAGTCGCCCTTGGCATTAAGACCTGCCAACACCGCATACGGGTTTTCCATGCTCACAAACGTAGGATTGACCATGCCGACCGTAGTGATTCCCAGGGCATTGGCGCGCCGGGCGGTTTTTGCAAACGACGCGTCAACAACCTCGGGCGCTGGGTCGTAGACCTCGTCCATAAAGAAGACGCCGGCGTTGTTGGAAAACACGCCCGTCAGATTGCCCTCGGCATCCTTAAGGATCTTGCCGCCTGCGGGATCGGGCGTCTGCGAAGTTACTCCCACCTTGTTGATGGCGCAGGTATTGGCACTAAAGGTATGCAGGTCAACCTGCTGCAGAAAGACCGGGCGGTCCGAGATGTACTCATCGATCATCGCGGCTGTGGGCATCTCGGGGACATCCCACTGGAACTGGATAATCTGGCAGCCCAGAATCCACTCGTTATCGGGATGGTCGGCCGCAAACGCCACGACACGTTCCATCGCCATCTCAAAACTGGTGCAGTCGATGAGGTTGACGGCAAAATCGGGGTCGGTCATAAACGCGCCCTGGGCAAAATGCGTGTGTGAGTCGATCAGGCCGGGCATGACGAGCTGGTCGCCAAAGTCGCGCACCTCGGTATCGGGACCGATAAACGGTGCCAGGTGAGCATCGTCACCGCAGGCAACAATCTTATCACCGCGCACGGCAACGCCGCCCTTAAACGGCTCGAGCCCATCGCCGGTAAAGACGGCGTTGCTCTTGATAACTACATCAGCCTTGTCCATGTGAGCCTCCTCAGGCATCTTTGGTTGCAACGCGGACGCACCGCCCGCGTGGGCACTCGGTTGGGAGCGTAGCGCTCCCGCATCGGCGCGTGCCTACAAGCCGTGCTCGGACGTCTGTCCCACGTCCGCGGCTTCGCGCTACACCCATTGATACACAGGGGCAAATCCGTGCCAAGGCCAGGGATCGCAAACGGTCAGTTTAAGCAGGTTTACACGCTTTACCTGCAGGTTTATTGTCTGAGATTATTACCGCGTCATTACGCCCAACGGCGTGCCCGCCCACACGGCAAGACCCGCATGCAAGGAAGAATAGGACTAGGAACGCCAAAAGGCATCTATGAGGTCATCTCGGTTGGAGACACCGCTTTTAACGTAGATGCGATGCAAGTGCGCCTTGACAGTGCCAGGGCTGATGACCAACTCGCTGGCGATGTTTTGGGCGTCGTTGCCCTTCAGCACCAGCGTGAGCACCTCCTGCTCGCGCCGCGACAGCTTACGGGCATCGGCATAGATCACAACGCGTGATGCTAGATCGTCCCCAGAGCGTGCGCTCTCGGCCGCCACGTCCTCATCGGCACGCGGATGACGGGCATACACGCGCAGGATATGGCTAAACTGGCAAAAGAGTTGGACCGCGCATGCCACGAGCAGCACGTTTTCGGAGATATTGCGCTCGGACAGATACCACAAAAAGAGGCTGATGACGGGGTTTTGAGAGTCGGGGCGGCAGAGCAAAATCATGTAGGTGTCCTCGGCGATTACGCAAAACGCAAGAACGAGTGCCACCTTCCAAAAGAGCTTTGAGCGGTCGAGGTCGAGTTTCTCAACACGCGTGGCCCTGTGCCGGTAATGCCAGGCGGCATAGGCAAGACATCCTACATTGCCCAGGTCACGCGTGAGCCAAAAGAGATACTGCTGCATCTCTCCGGCAGCACCGCTGCGAGGCACCAGCACCAATTGCAAGATTGAAAACGGCACGATAACAAGTCCGAGCATGCGCGACGTCGGCCTTTTGCGCAAGCGCGCAAACATCCACAGCACAATGCAAGCATAGATGGCAATACCGAGCACGCAGCGCAGCAAGGGGTGCTGCAGCGGCTCGCTAAAGGTAACGGCGTAGTCATATTTGAGCCAAGTGTACTCGTCAAAAAAGATGACCGACATATCGAGCATGTAGAGCAAAAAGCCCGCCGCGGCCACTAGGCTGTCGCGACGGTGCGTCATGAGCCAAACCACCAATGCCACGGCACTGGTCACCAGAGCCACACCCATGATAATCGTGGTGTAGATATAGAACGCGAAACTCATGCCCGCCTCCCCTGTCTAGATGCTGTGAGGATGTTGACAGATTCTTTGCCGCAAGATTAGACTCACCGATTAAACGTACTGTATCGTTTAGATAAACAAGCTGTGTCTCACCGATGAAAGGAGATGCCATGGCACCGATCGCTCCGCTCAAGATGCTCGTCGCGCCCGCCGCCAAGGCCATCACCCGACTCGGTTCTTCCATGACCTACGACGATGTCCCCTGCGCCGTTGAGGCGCGTTCGGACAGCTGCCCCTACCTGGGCCACGTCCCCTACTTTGCACCCAAGCTCGCATCTGATCCCGAGCAGCGTGAGCAGTAATCCAAGATGCATCTAGCACCGCACAACTCGCGGCGCTACTGTTTTGGCGCAAAGCGACCTGTCCCCCTTGCGCCAACGCCGGGATTGTCGATGCTGCGGCCGCGGCGCGATATGAGGCGCGAAACCTCGCCCAGCAACACGCCGATCACCACACCCATGAGGATCGGCAACTTTGACATCTCGGCGGGCGAGCTGTTAAGCGGCACGATTGTCGCAACAATCGAAAGCACGAGCTCTACCACCGGCACCGCAAGCGCTACCGCAAGCACCTTGCCCTCGAAGGGCGCGCGGAACACACGTGGGCGGTCGTCGTATTTACGCAGGCGCCAAAACGCCGGGAACATCGGGATATAGCTCATGAGCAGAAAGACGACGTTCATCGAGAAGAAGACCCAAAAGACGTCGGAACCTTCGCCCAGCGGAATCTGAAGTAGCAGCACCAAGCTGGCAAAACAACCGTTAATGAGTGCTGAGCCGTTGGGCATGCCGGTCTTCTTGGACACCAGCGCAAAGGGGCGCGGCATGTTGCCGTGGCGCGCGGCATAGCTCGCCACGTTGTTGACGCCAAAACTCCAGCAGATCATGTTGGCGAACAGCGTCACCAAAAAGGCCACGCCCACGACCATCGTCAGCGGGTGAGCGCGCCCCACCATGGCGGCAACCGCGTCCACAATGCCCGAATCGAGTGAAAGCTGCTCGGTGGGAACCGCGGCTCCAATACCGATGCCACAGATAATGTAGATCGCCGCGATGGCAACGCCACCGGCGATAACCGCCTTGGGGATATCGCGCGATGGGTTCTTCATCGTGCTGGCAAAGGTCGCGACCACCTCAAAGCCCATAAAGTTGAATAGGATGATTGAAAGATACGTCAGTGAGTTAGTGTCTCCCAGATCGGGGACAAAGGTCTTAAACGACATATCGTTGGCAAAGCCGTTATTGCAGGCAAACCAGATGCCGACGATTCCCACCACGGCGGTAATGAGCACCTTGATGACGGCGCCGCCATCCATGACCCAATCGGCCTCGGCCACCGGCTGCATTGCCATGACCGTGACGCCCCACACAAAGGCAAGCTCGATGGCAATTCGGACCCCAAGCGAAAATTCGATGCCCCATACCGCATTGATGACACTGGGGAACATGCAGGCGATACTTGCCACCCACAGTGGAAAGTTGACCCAATAGCACCAGGAGCAGCGGGCGCCCCAACGGTCGCCCAAGCCCAGGCGAACCCAATCGTACAGACCGCCCTCGGAATCGAACGCCGTACCGAGCTCGGCCACCACCAGGCCATAGGGAAGCAAAAACGTAATGATGAGGAAGATCCACCAGAAGAACTGCACGTTACCCATGGCAGATGCCGGAGCGGCCGCCTCGATGGTAAAGACAACGCAGATAACCGAGAGGATGACCTCGAACAGGGAGAACTTTTTACCTGCCACGACACGCTCCCCCTACAGCAAAAAGGATGGCATCTGTACCGAAGGCGCAGCCCAAGGTAGGGTTGCAGGCCGCGTCACCGGTGCAGGTGCCATCCCAAAGAGAAGAGAGGATGCAATTGTTGGACCAACGCTCGCGGAACAGGCGCGTGTAGATAACGATACGCTGGTACATAGATACTCCGATCAAAACGGCCGCGATTGCGACCGGAATCTTTTGGCAATTGAAGACGCGTCTGACCTGGGATATTCAAGCGAACAATTGGCCTAACCCGCAATAAATCCCAGATCAGACGCGTACTCAATCAAAGAGGCGGGCACTCCGAAGTGGA
Source organism: Collinsella sp. (assembly GCA_019414245.1). Taxonomy (GTDB): domain Bacteria; phylum Actinomycetota; class Coriobacteriia; order Coriobacteriales; family Coriobacteriaceae; genus Collinsella. Next base: position 40,240 of record DXMK01000020.1, read on the forward strand.
GGCAACGGAGTGCCCAAAGAAAAACCCAGCCGACCAAGACATCGAATAAACCGACCATCAATGCCCCGAGATGGTCACGGTGCGATTCATCGACTGTCCGATTGATCGGCTGGGTTTCCGAGGTGCGGCAGATTGCCCTGAAAGAGGAGGGCATAGACCTTAAGGGTCATGCCCGACGATTGAAGGGCAAGGTGCCGTGCCTCGGGAAGCCAGACAATTACGCGGACGGCTCCTGCTGCGTAATGCAGTGGATGTTGCCGCCGCCGAAGACGACCTGCTCGGACTGGACGCCGACGCACTTGTAGACGCCCTCGCCCCAGACCTCGTCATAGATCTTCTGGAGCGTGTCGACGGCCAGCTGGTCGTTCTCGTCGCCGTACTGCGGGACGATGACGCCGTGGTTGGTGACCAGGTAGTTCATGTAGGACGCGATCAGCGGCTCGTCGGGGACGCGCGGCTCGGCGTTCTCGTCGGCGTCGATGGTGTCGCAGGAGGCCTGGTCCATGAACAGCGGGTTCACGGGCATGCAGAGCTTGTAGACCTTCATCTTGCGGCCCTTGGCGTCAACGGCGTTGGAGAGGGTCTCGTAGGCAGCGTGGCACTGCTCGTAGAACGGATACTCGGGATCGTCGGTCCAGATGCAGGCCATGACGCCCGGAGCGATGAACGTGGCAACGTCGTCGATATGACCGTTGGTCTCCTCGGGGTCGATGCCCTCCTTGACCCAGATGACCTTCTCGACACCCAGGTAATCCTTGAGGTGCTCGTCCATGTAGGCGCGAAGCTCCTCGCTCCAAGGCTCAAACTTCTTGTGGAACTTGGGCCAGATGGACTCGGGATCCTCTTCCTCCTCCAGAACCGCAGAGCAGGTGCGGCCCGGGGAAAGCAGGCACTGGTCGGTCACGACAAGGGTGCCCTCGCCGTCGACGGTGATGGAGCCGCCCTCGAGGATCATGTCGTCGGGACGATAGCGACGGCAGCCGGAGAGCTCAGCCATCTTGAGGGCGATCTGCTCGTCCTTGTCCCACGGAAAGTACAGGCCGTCGACGAGGCCGCCGTAGGCGTTGAAGTGCCAGTGGTTGGCGCGCTTCTCGCCCTTGCCGTTGATGACGTAGGTGGCGGCGGTGTCGCGGAACCAGGCGTCGTCGGTGGTCATCTCGATAACGGTGACGTTCTCGTCGTTCTCGAAGACGGCCTTGCAGTTGGCATAGTCGACCTGGTTGGCGCACATATAGACCGGGGTGAACTCGGAGATGGCGCGGGCGATGGCGGCATACTGCTTCTGAGCCGGCTTGGCGCCGTGGGCCCAGGTGTCGGTGCGGTGGGGCCAGCCCATCCACACGCGATCCTGCGGGGCGAACTCGGCGGGCATAAAGAAGCCGTCGGCCTTGGGGGTGGACTCGGACTCGGTGATCGTACGCATAAGATTTCCTCCAAATCGAACGATCGTTTGCCGCGGGCGGATTACCCGCAGCCTAAAACCAAGAGATAGTGGGCGCCCGTCCCCCGGCAAAGGTCGGGGCGCCCGGTGCCGGTTTTCACGGAGCCGCACCGACGAGCGGCAACGTAACCAAGTGCGTGGAGACAAACGCACGAAGGATACGAGAGAGAGGTTGGGGCGGGCGGTGGTTACCGGAGCTATCGCTCGCACCCGCCCCAGGAAATAGTGAGCAAATTTGTCGCTTTGGGCACGCCCTCGAAGAGGCTAGAGTGCCTGGAGTCGGGAGCGACAAGCCCGACGAAGCGCACGTTGGTACGCGAGGAGGGTTGGAGCCCCAGAACCGGGTGCTCTAGTTCTCCTCGGCCTCGGCGGCCTCCTCAGCGAGACGCTGAGCTGCCAGCTCGGGAGTGAGGCCCTTGTACTCGGTCTCGCGGCCCTTAGCGCTGACGACGCGGACAACCTCGCCGATGAGCAGAAGCACGATGAAGATAACGATCATCGGGAGCTTGTCGCCAATTTCAGCGGCAGAGAACGGCACCAGCGTTGCAACGATGGCCAGGATCAGCTCGATGCAAGGGATGGCCAGCATGACCTTCATCATGGCACCCTTAAACGGGAACGTGAAGATGCGCTCGCGGTCGGGGTCGTTCTTGCGAAGGTTGAGGAACGCCGGGAACATCGGGATGTAGGTCAGCAGCAGGAAGACGACGGAGGTGCCGAAGAGCATCCAGAAGACGCCGTTGGAGATGGCATCGATGGGAACGAGCTGCAGGCACAGCACCAGGGAGGCAACGACGGCGTTGACCAGGTTGGCACCGTTGGGCATGTCGTCATCAGAGATCATCGAGGCGAAGACCTTGGGCATGTTGCCGTGCTCGGCAGCGTAGCGAGCAACGGAGTTAACGCCGAAGGACCAAGCAGCCATGTTGGCGAACAGGGTGATCAGGAAGGCAATGCAGATGACCTTAAAGATCATGGAGTCGCCCACCATGGTCTGGACTGCATAAATCATGCCGTAGTCGGGGTCGATGGAATCGGCCGGCACAGCAGCGCCGATGCCAAAGCCAGCGAACAGGTAGATCACGGCGATGGACAGGCCACCGACGATGATAGCCTTGGGAATATCGCGAGCGGGATCGGCCATGTCATCGGTCATGGTGCAGATGACCTCGAAGCCCATGAAGTTAAAGATGATGATCGACAGGTAACCGAGAGCGTTGGTGTTGGTGAGCTCGGGCAGGAAGGTGGCAGCGGACATGTCGTTCGCAAAACCGTTCTCCATGGCATACCAAATGCCCAAAGCGCCAACGATAACGGCGACGGCGACCTTGATGATGGCGCCACCGTTAAGGACCCACTCGGAGTCGGCCGCCTTGGAGCGGCCCATGAGGTAGACGATCCACACAAAGGCAAGATCGATACCCATCTTGGCGATCAAGTTGAACTCAACGCCAAAGACCATGCCCAAAATGTCGGGGAACATGGTAGCCAGCGAGGCAATCCACAGCGGGTAGTTGACCCAGTAGTAATACGAGATGCGGGCGCCCCATTTGTCGCCCAGGCCATCGCGTACCCAGTCGTAAATGCCGCCCTCGCCGTCATAGGTGGTGCCGAGCTCGGCAACAACCATGCCATAAGGAAGCAGGAAGGTCAGGATCAGGAAGATCCACCAGAAGAACTGCTGGTTGCCAATGGCAGCAGCAGGAGCGGCGGCCTCGCAAACGAAGACGACGCAGATGATGGTCGAAATGACCGTCAAAAAGGAAAGCTTTTTCTTTCCGTCGCTCATGATGAGCTCCTTCGCTCAGTCTTGGACAGATCCGAGGCCCAAGGTACTAAGGCAATTGCCTGAGCCTCGGTGAGCGGGCGACAGGAGACGAGCATCCGCCGCCCGCAAACGTGCGTTTAGCAGGCTTAAGGCTTAGAGCTGCTCGAGAGCCTCGAGAGCGGCGTGAAGCTCGGCCTTGGCGGAGTACTCGACACCCTCGTCGTTGAGCGGGGTGCGCTTGCCCAGGGCAGCGAGGAGAGCACGGATGGAGTGCTTGCGGTTCTCGGCCTCGACCCAGCACAGGGAGCGCTCGGGATCGTCCATAACCTCGTCGACGACTTCCTCGTTGCGAGTGGCCGGCAGGCAGTGCATGAACTTGGAGTTGGGGCCGGCGAAGTTCATCATGTCCATGGTGACCTGATACTTGGGGTAGAACACGTCCATGTAGTTCTCGCCCGAGACCTCCTCGTCGTACAGGCCATACCACACGTCGGTGTAGATGAAGTCGGCGCCCTTGATGCACTCGATGTCGTCGGAGATGACGACGGAGCCGCCGGAGACCTTGCAGTTCTCCTCGGCGATGGCCATCATCTGCTTGCCGAACTCGGCGCGCTCCTCAACGGTGCCAACGTGCAGGCCGCCGTCGGGGATCTGGTGGCCCTTGGGTCCAAACTGGACAAACTTCATGCCGACCTTGGAGGCGATGAACATGAGGGAGACGCAGACCTGGGTGGCGTCGCCGATGAAGGCCAGGGTGCAGTCCTCGATCTTCTTGCCCTCGGGGAGGTTCTCGAGCATGGTCATGAGGTCGCCCATCTCCTGCGTGGGATGGTTGAACTCGGACATGCCATTGATGACGGGCACAGCGGAGCCCTCGGCGAGGCCGACGACGTCCTTGTGACGGTCAACGCGAGCCATCATGATGTCGAGCAGCGAGCCCATAACGCGAGCGGTGTCGCCCAGGGACTCGTGACCGCCGAGCTGGATGGTGCCAGGGCCATAGAACTGAGCATGGCCGCCGAGGTCGGTCATAGCGGTCTCGAAGGAAAGACGGGTGCGGGTGGAAACCTGCTGGAAGATCATGCCAAGGCTCTGGTTGCGGAGCAGGTGCGGATAATAACCGTCAACCTTGATGGCCTTCTTCATTGCCAGGCCAAGATCCTCGATAGCCAGGATCTGCTCTTTGGTGAAGTCGTTGGTGTCGATGAAATCCTTAGGCAGCGCCATGTCGATTCCTTTCCGCCGGTCGTGCCGACTATTGCTATGAGGCGCTCGAACATCACGCCTCGTGTTGACAAGACCATCATTCACCCGTATGCAATTTTAACCTAGTTTATTCGGGATTAAAGACCGTTCACGGAGTTACACCCCCTCTAAACCAATATAAACCCGCAGGTAGCCAGCTTGCAGGGGGTATACTATCTAGAACCGCGAACGGTATACGGCTATGCTGTATCTCGGCGCCTAATCCGCAATGGAACGAAGGGTTGAGACGTCTATATCCCACAAGGTATACAGGGCTCGGCCATAGATGAAATGAGATGGGACGGTGGCAGATGAACACCCTGATGTTCTTCTATACCCTAGCGATACTCGTGATCTGTATTGTGACGGCAGTGCTTTCGCTTGCCGCCTATGCCTCGTCTCGTCGACGCTTCTTTATCTATGGCAGCGGCGTTTTTATTTGCTATGCCATCGAGATGACCGAGATCTTCTTTTTTGAATACACGTTGCAAAACCAGAGTTTTCCAGCCAGCGACTATTACTCAATTACCATGCCTGTGTTGCGGACCCTTGTGGCGACCGCTTCACAAGCTTTTATCTGGCTCATTGCCATGGACTTGCTCGACAAACATTCAAAAAAGCAGTTTGTTATTCCCGTCGCAACGTTCTTCCTGAGCGAGCTGCTGGTCATTGTCGCTGTCCCCTACGGCCCCATGCATCAATGGCTCTACTACACGATGCGTCAGGTATTCCTTGTATTTGTGGGACTGTATATCTTTTGGACGGCGCATAAAAGCACGCAGGTCGAGCTTAAGGCGCGCGTCAACAATCAACGAAAGCACCTCATTATCGGCGCCATTCTGGTCGGGTGCATCGTTGCCGAGGATTTCTACAACATCCTTGTTGTTCCCATGAGCCTGGCACCCTCTTGGCTGCAGCTGTACCTGTCCGAGCGCAACTTTAGCGAGAACATCTTTGCGTGCTACTTTGCGATTCTGCTGATCATCTATGCCTATCACGTGCTTTCGATTCGCATGCAGGAGGCGCCCGAGGAAAAGAACGTCAGCGATCTTGATCGACACACCACGAAGAGCAGATGCCCTTCTATCGCAACGCCTACAAGCTCTCCAACCGCGAAACCGAAGTCATGCGTCTGGTTGTGTTGGGCAAATCGAACCAAGAGATCGCTGACGAGCTCTTCCTTGCCGTGGGCACCGTCAAGACCCATATCCACAACATCCTGGTCAAAACTGAGCAGCAAAACCGCACGACGCTCATCCTCCACTTTTGGAAACGATAACCTACCAAAAAGGGACAGGTTTATTTTGGCAGGTTTTATCTGGGCAAATGCCAAAACCGCCGCGAGGGAGCTACTTTCCCTCGCGGCGGTTTTCTAGCAGTAAAACCAAGTGAGTAGGCTTTTGGCGGGATGCCGAGCACGCCCCAAAACACCACCGCCCTGACCTGCGGTTTTATTGAGCGTTTGGCGCGGTGTGCTCGACAAGTCCAAAAAAGTCTACTCACTTGCATCTGAGAGGCATCCGATAGACAAAAAACCGCCGCGAAAAGGGTCCGGACCCCGTTCGCGGCGGCTGTTCGCGTTGGTTTTGCGACGGTTTTGCCCGCTTGTTACTCGCTGTAGCGGGTGGCGATGGCAGCTTGTACCATGCCGGCGCTCATGAGGTACGTCACCAGGAAGTAGCCACCATAGGCTGCCAGGAAGATCGCACAGGTGAGGCCCACGGTGCCGCCGATGCTCATATTTCCGAATATGCTCACCAGCTCGATGATCACCTTAAGTGCCACAAAGGAGTGCGCTAGGCCCACTGCCAGCGGGAACAGGAAGAATACCGCTTGCTGCGCCATCACCGAATGGCGAATCTGGCGGTCGTCGCAGCCGATCTGTGCCAGCACACGATAGCTGCGGCTGCCATCGGCCACGTTGGAGAGTTGCTGGATCGACAGAATCGCCGCGCATGCAACGACCAATACAAAGCCGATGTAGATGGCTAGGTAGCTAATAAGACCGTTCATTTGCGCTGCTTGCGTGTACATCTCGGAGCGTGTGATGAAGGTTCCCCACGACCCCGGCTTCTTGCCGTCAACGAGCAGATCGTCGAGCAGAGTGTATTTAATGCTCTCGTCTGCCTCGGTCGTATCCATCCCCTGTTTGTAGTTAACGAGCAGGCTACTGGAATACGGCTGCAGATTAAGTTGGGACAACAGCTCGTCGGCAACGACGACGGTACCCGGATTACTGCCCATCGCCGAGTTGGCGATGGCCGCCGTATCTTCGTCCGACTTATCGGTTGCGGGCTTGAGCGTATGCCCGCCCAAGGTAAGGGCATGGCCACCAGCCATATACTTGGTGTACAGGTCGACCAGCTCGCCGCCCATATCACACGTGAGCAGATACTGGTCGTGACCGATGTGCACCGGCTCCTCACCCATCATCTGACGCAGTTTGTTGTACTGGCTCGCCGGCGTCACAAACAGACCCATCGTATCGGCATTGCTACCCCCGAACGCCTTGGGAAGCTTTTCGCCCATGATCTTGCACATCTCACTTGGGGTCACCGAAGGATTCGAGCTGCCAAACGGGTAACTCAGATACGAATCGATCTGCACATGCTCACCGGCAACATCGGCGATATCGACCTTCTTGCCGGTCTCGTCGTTGTTGTCCGCCGAACTGTCCCTGCCGTGCCATGCGGGGTACAAATCGACCGTTGTATCGGCCGGCACCATGCGATCGGCTTCATCAGACGGATTGACGTACTCTTTGTAGTAGTCGAGCGTATCGGGCGTGTAATAGACATACGTCTGTGACACGTCAACAGGGTTATAGCGCTCCAGGTTTTCGTTCATCACATTGGCAATCGACATACCGCACGTCACCGAGGTGATGGCCAAAAACAGGAGCATCGCGATGACGCCCATCGAAAAGCACACCGTGTTGACCTTGGCCGCAAGCTGGCGCACGGTAAACATGTTGAGGCCGCGCCAATACACGCCGCGCAGGCTCTGCAGCAGCTTGATGAGCATGCCCGAGAGTCCCCAGAACAGGGCAAAGGTGCCCACGGTAACCATAGCGGTCGTAATGCCAAACTGATTCATGGCCTCTTGCAGCTTGCTGTCCGTCGCGGTTAGCGGGAACCCATCACGTAGCAGACGGTAATAGGCCACACCCACAAGCACCACGCCCACGGCAAAGATGGCAATCGCAATCCAGGGGTTGCGCGTCTTGATGCTCTCGTTGCGACGCTCGGCACCCATAAGCTCGATGAGTTTGGTACGACGCACGGCGCGAAGGTTCAGCAGTAGCGTAAGCACAAACATTACGAGCATGCAGGCAAGGGTCAGATTGAACGCATGCACCGAGAAAAAGAAGTGGAAATTGGCGATCTGTGTCTTAAAAAGCGAGGCCGTAAAGAACGTCATGAGCTGGGAGAGTCCCACACCCAGCACAATGCCGGCGACAAAGGCCACGACCGAGACAATCACCGTCTCGAGCGCCATGATCGTGGCGACGCGTCCGCGCCCCATGCCGAGCACCTGATACAGGCCAAACTCCTTCTTGCGGCGTTTCATGATGAAGTTATTGGCATACACCATCAAAAAGGCCATGACACCGGCCAAAAAGTACGTCAGGTCGCCGAGCATGCTGCCCATAACCTGCGCCAAGCCCTCTTCATCGATTCCGGCAATGTCGACCTGCATCGAGACGGTATTGAAGGCATAGAAGACCGTGACGCCCAGGGTGAGCGTCAAAAGGTAGACGAGGTAGTCGCGGCCGGCGCGGCGGACGTTACCCCAAGCGAGTTTACAGAGCATCGGAGCCCTCACCGCCCATCATGGCAACGACCTCCATAATGCGGTCGAAGAACTCTCGGCGATCGGTGTCGCCGCGGCGCAGCTCGGTGAAGATCTTGCCGTCGCGAATAAACAGCACACGGCTCGTGTAGCTGGCGGCAAAGCTGTCGTGCGTGACCATGAGCACGGTGGCGCGTAGACGGCGGTTAAGAGCCTCCAGGCTCTCGAGCAGCAAACGGGCGCTCTTGGAATCGAGGGCGCCGGTGGGCTCGTCGGCCATAATCATAGTGGGGTCGGTGACGAGCGCGCGAGCCGCGGCAACGCGCTGCTGCTGACCGCCGGACATCTGGTAGGGATACTTGTCGAGCACCTGACTGATGGACAGACGCGCGGCCACGTCCTGCACGCGGGTCGAGATTTCGGCCGAATTCACACGGGCGATGGTGAGCGGCAGGGCTATGTTCTCGCGTGCCGTGAGCGTATCGAGCAGGTTGGAATCCTGGAAGATAAAGCCGAGCTCCTCGCGGCGAAACTGCGAAAGCTTGGCCTGCTTCATGCGCGTCACGTCCTGGCCGTTGATGCGGATCGTGCCACTTGTGGCGCTATCGATGGTCGAGACGCAGTTGAGCAACGTCGACTTGCCCGAGCCCGAGGCGCCCATGATGCCAACGAATTCGCCGCGGTTGACGGTAAAGCTGACGTCGTTGAGCGCGCGGGTCACGTTGCCCAGCGCTCCATATACCTTTTCGAGATGCGCGACCTCCAGTACCGGGGTCGCCATGTGCGTGGTTTGCATACCGAGTCCTTTCTTGCGATTAGTCTACGGCATCTATAGTCGCAAGAAGACGAGTCGGCTACCATCGATATGGCTTACGCTTGCCTTACCGTTGTGTAAGGTACGGGTAGCTAGCCTGTCACTTGTTGATGTTGAGAGAGGACTCCTGTTGAAAACTGTTCATGTTGCCGCTGGGATCATTCGCAAGGAAGGATCCGACGAGCTGATTGCCGTGCAGCGCGGCTACGGCGACATGCAGGGACTTTGGGAATTCCCAGGCGGCAAGCTCATGCGCGGCGAGACGCCCGAAGACGCCGTGCGCCGCGAGCTCATGGAAGAGCTGCAGGTGAAGGTCACCAACCTGCGTGACTTCTACACCGTTGAGTACGACTACCCCGATTTCCATCTCTCCATGGAGTGCTACTACTGCTCGCTCGCCGATGAATCCGATGAGCCCCAGAAGCACGACCGCCAGCTCGATATCCGCTGGATTCCGCGCACCTCGCTTGCCACGGTGGAATGGATGCCCGCCGACAAAGGGCTTATCGATGCTCTGATTGAGTTGAAGGAAGACCGGCTTGAGGCCAATGGCGCTGCCAACGACGCCGAGGCCGCCACGACCGAACACCCCGCCGCCAAACCAAAGCGCGCACCTAAGCGCCGTAGCAAAAAACGCCCCAAGCCAGATCTGCTCGACGGCATCGATACCTCGGACCTTTCCGCCGACGAGCGTGAACTGGTGCGCCGTCGCGCCGCCATCAAAAAGTCCATGAAGGGCAACAAGCGCGCCAACACCAAGCCCGAGCTGCTCGTTCGCCAGCGCCTGCGCGCCGCGGGCCTTACGGGCTATCGCTTGGAATGGAAGGTTCCCGGCAAGCCCGACATCGCCTTCCCCGGCCGCAAGATCGCCATCTTTGTCAATGGTTGCTTTTGGCATCGCTGCCCTAAGTGCAATCCGAGCCAGCCAAAGCGCAATGTTGAGTTTTGGGAGGCAAAGTTCCGTCGCAACGTCGAGCGCGACCGCGCTGCCGTGGCTGCACTCACTCAAATGGGCTGGACGCCCATAACCATCTGGGAATGCGAGCTCAAAAAAGACCGCATCGACGCCACGATGGAAAGGGTCATCGAGCAGGTGCGCGCCGCAGAGTCGCAGCGCTAACAGCGAGCATTCACACGCTCCGCACGTCCGCGCCACATCCACGTCACAAACCTTAGAAAGCCCTTAAGCTCAAAACCTTTCAAGAGTGTTACTCGATACCTCTGACCTGCAGTTTCATCGTAACACCAAACCAGGTTAAGCCTTTCTTTAGCGCTTCTTTGCGGCAGCCGCGTCATAATACAGCCAACGCACGGGACCTAGCAGCACACCCCGTGCGCAACCTTTTGGTGGACATCGAGGAGGCCGCATAAGCATGCATTCTTCCAATGACGCAGCACAGCAGCCATCCCTAACACATGCAAACCTTTTCTCCTTCCCCCCGACACAGAGAAACGGCCTCCTCGACTCCCCAACCTCACAGCAAAAGCGCTCAGCCGATCAGAGCCTCAACCTGCGAGCATCCTTCGAAAAGCTCCAAGCATCCCTAGACAAGGCGTTCCCCGAACAGGCAAGAGCAATCTAAGCCCATCGCGCTTTATACTGATGTCATGCGAAACATGGATCACATAGAATTGCACCGCGGAGGACGCGAGGAAGCGTTTCCCGAGACCGCCGAAGACTGGCCCTATATTGCCGAACGCGCAGAATTCGCTCGCTATCCGGGCAATTCCGTCCCCTGGCACTGGCATTCCGAAGTTGAGCTTTTCTACATGGAGCAGGGAGCGATTGACTATCGAACGCACGCGGCTCATGAGCACGTACGCTTTGAGGAAGGGTCCGCCGGCTTTATCAACGGCGGCGTTTTGCACAGCACGCTGCAATCACCCAATTCGGCGCCAGCCATTCAAATGCTGCATATCTTTCAGCCGTCGATGCTCGGCGATCCCGCGGGACGTCTCCAAAAGCGCTACATCAACCCATTGCTTCAATGTCGAGGCGTCGATGTGCTCAAATGGTCGCCCACCAATCCCGACGATATGCCCTTTATCGATTTGCTGAAGAGCTCCTTTAGCCACGACCTTCAACAGCCGCAGAACGAGATGGCGCTTCGAAATAGTTTGTCAGAGCTCTGGATTCAGATTAACGCCAAGACCGAACCGCTCTTTTCTTCCGACGGCGCCTCTTGGATGACCAGCCGCGACGTACAGTTCAAGGCAATCCTGGACTTTATCCGCGCAAACTATGCAGCCGCTATAGATGTGCCCCAGATGGCATCTGCAGCCGGCGTAAGCGAAAGAGAGTGTTACCGCATTATCGAAACTTGTGCAGGAACGACCCCGGCGGCATATCTACGCGCATACCGCATAAACCGTGCTTGCGAACTTTTGGCACACACCACGCGAACGGTACAGACAGTCGCGCGCCAATGCGGATTTATAACAGCAAGCCATCTTGGCCAGGTATTTAAAGAACAAATGGGGTGCACTCCTTCGAGCTATCGAGCAGCGAGGCAGAATCTCGATAGCACCAGACAGAAATCCCGCTAGCCCTTCTTCTGTCACTGCATCAAACTTGCAGGCAAACAACAGAGAGGAGCAATCATATGAAGCACTTTGACCATATCGTATTTGACGTTGATGGGACATTGGCAGATACAGAAGAAAGCGTTCTGTCATCGCTTGTCCAGATTGTCCAAGAAGAGACCAGCAAAACGCTTCCCCGACACGAGCTTGACTTTGCCCTCGGCATACCCGGCAAGGATGCCCTTGAGAAACTTGGGATCTACTCGCAGGCAACGTTGGATCGCTGGTGCCAAGTTGCCGCCAGCTTTAAAAGCACCATCAGCGTGTTTCCAGGTTTGCTTGAAGTCATCGCAACACTCGCCGATAGCGGCTGCAAACTTGGCATCGTCTCCTCACGTGCGCGCGACGAATACGCAAAAGAAATTGCACCCCTTGGTTTCGATAAGTATTTTGAGCACATCATCCTTGTCGAAGACACAACCGAACATAAACCCGCACCCGCACCCATGCTCGAATATCTCCGACGTGCGGGCGCGAATCCTGGCAACGTCGTCTACGTTGGCGACACCGTCTACGACGAACAATGCGCAACTTCAGCAGGGGTCAGTTTTGCCCGAGCAGCATGGGGATCACACCAAGATATCCCAAACGCCACCTACAACCTCAAAACCCCCAACGACCTACTAACCCTAACAACCAAATAACCCACGCGTCCCACCCTTTCAGCCCCAACACCACAAGGGCGATTGAGCAGGACGGTTTGGGCGGGTCCCCGTACTTAGTTTCCAAAATCATTCCGCAGCGCGAAGGCTTCTTATTATTTTCAGACCTAACGCCACAAGGGCGACGACCTCGAGTAGGTCAACCTGGGAGGGACGAGGGCTTAGTTCTCCAATCTTTCCGCAGGGGGCAAAAAGCCTCGCCGCACGAAGTGCGCAGCGAGGCTTTTTGCATGCCCGAGGACGATTGGGGAACTAAGCCCTCATCCCTCCCCGGGATCTATTTTGAGTCGGAGTACCCTTGCTGTTACTCTGCTTTGCCCACAGAGTTGAGGTTGGTCATACGGATCTTAACCAGTTCGGTGATCTCACGCATGCCCTCCTTGGCCGGCTTCTTGGGATCGAAGCAGGCGGGGTTCTCGGCCATGTAGGCCATGAAGCCCTTGGTGTAGGCCTGACGCAGCTCGGTGGCGTAGTTGACCTTGCAGATACCGTTCTTCACAGCCTCGGCAACCTGCTCATCGGGCACACCAGAGGTGCCGTGCAGAACCAGCGGTACGTCGACGGCGTCGCGGATGGCCTTGACCACGGACTGCTCGATGTGAGGATCGCTCGTATACACGCCGTGGCTGGTGCCAACGCCAATGGCCAGCGAGGTGCATCCAGTGCGCTCGACGAACTCCTTGGCCTCGGCCGGATCGGTGTAGGGGCTCTCGCCCTCAACCGCGGGACCGTCGTCCTCCTTGCCGCCAACCTTACCGAGCTCAGCCTCGACGGGCACGCCCATGGCGCGGCCAGCATCGGCGACGGACTTGGTCAGAGCGATGTTGTCCTCGAAAGACTCGTGCGAACCGTCGATCATAACGGAGGTGTAGCCCGTGCGGAAAGCCTGCATGCAGCGGTCATAGCCATCGCCGTGATCGAGGTGCAGGGCGACGGGCACGGAAGCGCGCTCGGCAGCGGCCTTGACCATGCCGTAGAAGTAATCCAGGCCAGCGGTCTTGATGGTGCCCGGGGTGGTCTGCATGATGACGGGGGACTTGGTCTCCTCGGCAGCAGCCAGAACGGCCATAACGAACTCGAGGTTCTCGACGTTGAACGCGCCAACGGCGTAGTGGCCGGCCTGGGCGTCCTTGAGCATCTTTTCGGTGGTAACAAGTGCCATGAGCGTTTGCTCCTCTCCATCGCCCGCATCTGGACATCGGGCGTACGTGTCCGCAAGGCGTTTTACCTTGCGTTTTGCTGCGTTCATTGTATGAAATTCAGCGGGTATGCATGTGCGAGATATTGTCATCGCGCGAGGTCCAACCTTCATTTTTGAAAAGCAAACGGAAGGGGTCGAACCCGAGCGTGCGTGTTCGAAATTGAGTTTTGAGCCTTGATCATCTTTCTTTTATAGAAAAAGTAAGTAATCGAAAGGTGTTTTCTTACTCAAAAAGAAAATGAACGAAAATAGACTCAACACAATTCCTACAAATTTAGCCGAGAATGGAGCAGATATGGCCCACGCAACAACCCGAGCTTTCGCCGACGAGCGTCGTTCCGCCATCATGGAGATGCTCGAACATAACGCCTCTGTGCAGGTGGCAGAAATCGCCCAGACCTTTGGCGTATCCTCCGTCACCGCCCGCGCCGACCTGGACGCGCTAGCCGAGTCCGGCAAGTTGCGCCGCACGCACGGCGGCGCCGTGTCGCTCCAGAAGCGACTGACCGTATCCACCCAGGATCGCCGTATCAACGTCAATGTCGCCGCCAAGCAGGCCATCGCGCAAAGCGCCATCGAACTCGTCAGCGACGGTGACACCCTGCTCGTCGACTCGGGCACCACCGCGCTCGAATTTGTCCGCCTGCTCGACCAGCGCGACGGCATCACCGTCATCACGGCCGACATCACCATCGCCGATTATATCGACGAGAGCATGCCCTCGGTCGATGTCGTCATGCTGGGCGGAGCACTGCGCAAAGGTCATCGTTATTTGTACGGTCCGCTCACCATGCAGGCGCTCCAAATAATCCATGCCGATCTGGCCGTCATGTGCCCCGGCGCTTTTGTCCCCCGTTGCGGCTTTACGACCGACTTTCCCCAGATGGCCGAGACCAAAACGGCCATGATCGCCGCAGCCCATCAAAGCGTCGCCCTCATGGACGCCAGCAAGGTTTACGGACGCGGCATGTACCGTTTTGCTGAGCTTGCCGACGTCGGCACCATCGTGATGGACCGTGACCCCGATCATGCCGTCGCCACCTCAATCGCCGAGATCGTCGACAACGCCCGCCCAAATCTCGTCATCGCCGGCGCTTAAACAAAAACCACCACAAAGGTGCCTGTCCCCTTTGTGGTGGTTTGAGCGTTAAAAGTGAGCGTATCGCTACTTGGAGAGCTCGTCAGCGAGGGCCTCGATCTGAGCGCGCGAGGCGTCGTTGAGCGAACCCAGGACAGTCACCTTGTTCTCCGTCAGGGTGATGTCCTTCATGCCCTCGAGCTCCTTGGTCATAACCTTAGCGGCGGCAGGTGCCCAAGAGCCGGCCTCAACGAGCGCCACGGTACGGTTCTGGTAGGCATGCTCGGCGAGCGTATGGATAAAGGTGCTCATAAACGGGAAGATCTCGCCCTGATAGGTGATGGAAGCGAGCACCAGACGGTCATAGCGGAACGCGTCCTCAACGGCCTCGGCCATGTCGTCGCGAGCCAGGTCAAAGACGGAGACCTTCTGGCCGCGAGCCTCGAGCGCTGCGGCGAGCTCCTCGACGGCGGCCTTCAGGTGGCCATAGACGCTCGCGTAGGCAATGGTGATGCCCTCGTCCTCGGGCTGATAGCTCGACCAGATGTTGTAGGTGTCGAGGTAGTAGCCCAGGTTCTCGGTCAGCACGGGGCCGTGGAGCGGGCAGATGATCTGGATGTCCAGGTCGGCGGCCTTCTTGAGCACGGCCTGCACGAACTTGCCGAACTTGCCGACGATGCCAAAGTAGTAGCGGCGCGCCTCGCAGGCCCACCCTTCCGGATCCTCGATGTCATTGGCACCAAACTTGCCAAAGCCGTCGGCACTAAAGAGCACCTTGTCGGTGGCCTCGTAAGAGAACAGCACCTCGGGCCAGTGAACGTTGGGGGCGCCGACAAACGTCAGGCTGTGGCCGCCCAGGTCGAGCACGTCGCCCTCTTTGACGACCATCTTGCGCTCGGGATAATCGGTGCCAAAGTAGTTGACCATCATGCGGAAGGCGCCCATGCTGGCCACAATCTGTGCCTGGGGATAGCGCTCCATAAAGGCGGCGATGCCGGCGGAGTGATCGGGCTCCATGTGATGGATGACCAGGTAGTCGGGCGTGCGGCCGTCGAGCACGGCCTCGAGGTTGCCGAGCCACTCGTCGACAAAACCGCCATCGACCGAATCGGCGACAGCGATCTTCTCGCCCAAGATAACGTAGCTGTTGTATGCCATACCGTTCTCGGACACATCGTACTGGCCCTCGAACAGGTCAATGTCGTGATCGTCAACGCCAATGTAGCGGATATCCTTGGTGATCTCCATCAGGCAAAGCCTCCTAGATAGACAAATGAACCCGTCTATCATAGCACTCGCCCGCATCCCAACAGCTATCTGCCGGCATCCTTACCGATTGTTATTGAAATGCGATAAATCGCCGTTTACCAGCACAAACTATGAGCGCGGTATCGCCGTGCTATGTCGAATGATGAGCTGGCCGGGAATACGAATGGCAACGGTTTTGCCCACCGTACCCGCCTCGGGAACCGCATGCTCAAACACCTCGCGTCCGCGCTGATGCAGATCGAATCGCACGGTCGTGAGCTCGTTGTGCGCGACAAAGTCGTCGAGCGAATCGTCGACGCCCACCACGCTCACGTCCTCGGGCACGCGCAAACCGCTATCACGCAGCGCGGCAATCGCGCCATTTGCCATCTGATCGTTTGCCGCATAGATCGCCGTCATGGTGCGGTCGTGCTCGGCCAGGTACCTGCCGGCTTCGTAACCGCTGTTGGCAGACCAGTCGCCTTCGAGCGGCTCTGCCGGCTCGATGTGTTTACGCTCGAGTGCATCTTGCCAACCGGCGCGACGAAATTGCTCGTCGACTGAGAACGACGGGCCGCCAATATAGCGAATCTGCTCGTGCCCCAGCTCAAACAGGTGATCCATAAGCAATAGCGAGCAGCCGTAATGATCAGAGTCAACTGTGGTCACGCGCGGATGCGCGTACATGGTAACGATGACCGTGCCAATGCCCGGCAGTGGATCAAACGTCTCAAAATCGGGCGCCATGCGACTCATGCCGATAATGATGCCGTCCACGGGCAGCGCGGCCATACGACGCGTGGCCTCGGCAAGCGAAAACTCCTCGGTCTTGGACATCTCGACCAGCGTAATGGCGCAATTATGCTCGCGAGCAGCGCTGGCGATGCCGTCGATCATCGTCAGGTTGCCGAACTTGGTGACATCGTTGACGCACAGGCCGACCGAATGGTAACGGCCGTCGCGCAGCGAGCGACCGGCATAGCTCGGACGAAAGCCAAGCTCTTGCATCGCGGCCTGCACGCGCTGGCGCGTCTGCTCGTTGACGTTAGGCAAGCCGTTGGCAACGCGCGAAACCGTCTGCTGCGAAACGCCAGCAGCGCGAGCGACGTCGGCCATGGAGACCGGACGCGTACCTGTATCGTTGGACGGGCGCCTTGCCACAGGATCACCTTCACCCTTGCGAGATCTGAATAGCGTGAATGCCTGCCCGGGCAGAAATACGCCCCGCGCCGAGGCCCGCTATCGTCGGACGCATGTTAACGTACTCTACTTTTTCTATCTGCATCTTTTCTGCTTTATAAGTCCATACGGCAGTACCGTTCACGGCTGTATTTCTACCGATTACCAGATTCTCAAAAAGTGACAAGCGATGTGTTATGAGTACGTTAACATAGCCCGTAACGTGCGGTATCGTGAACACCTGGTTCATGCCGCTTCAAGTTGTTAACGTACTCATAACGACGCAAAACTCACCCGTGCGCGCCAAGGAAAGGACTCCCATGACCACCCCCGACGAAAAGACATTCGCCACGCTCACCAAGCTGTTTGAGGAGGAGTTTGGCCCCATCGGCGATCGCCAGGTGCTCTATGTGCACGCGCCCGGCCGTTCCGAGATCAGCGGCAACCACACCGACCACGAGGGTGGCCACGTTATCGCCGGCTCGCTCGATGTCGCCGTCGATGGCATCGCCGTGGCAACCGATTCCAACAAGGTCCGCGTTGCCGACGAGGGCTATCCCACGTTTGAGATTGCGCTCGACACGCTAGACGTTCAGGAGTCCGAGAAGGGCACGTCCGCGAGCCTCGTCCGCGGCATGGCCCACGAAATCGCTGCTCTGGGTGTTGAGCCCCAGGGCTTCGACTTCGCCTTCACCTGCTCCGTTCCCTCGGGCGGCGGCCTTTCCAGCTCCGCTGCCGTCGAGGCCGCATACGGTCGTGCCATGGAAACCCTCTGGGGCGCGCCCGCCATTGAGCCCGTCGCGCTTGCGCAGATGAGCCAGCGCACCGAGAACAACTACTACGGCAAGCCCTGCGGTCTGATGGACCAGGCCGCTGTGTGCCTGGGCGGCCTCGCCTACATGGACTTTGAGGATCAGGCTCAGCCTAAGACCCAGAAGCTCGAGCTCAACTTTGAGGATCACGGCTACGCGCTCGTGCTCGTTAAGGTCGGCGCCGACCACGTGGCCGCCACCGATGACTACGCCGCCGTTCCACGCGAAATGCAAGACGTCGCCGCCGAGTTTGGCAAGGCACGCCTGTGCGAGGTAAACGTTGCCGATTTTGACGCCAAGCTCCCCGAGCTGCGCGCCAAGCTGGGCGACCGTGCCTGCCTGCGCGCCGTTCACTACTGGTACGAGAACGGCCTGGTCGATAAGCGCTGGGCTGCCCTGAACGCCGGCGACATCGACCAGTTCCTGGTCCTGACACGCAAGTCCGGCGCCAGCTCTGCCATGTACCTGCAGAATGTCGTTGCTAAGCTGGGCTCCGAGCAGCCCTCGATGTATGCCCTGGCACTGGCCGAGCACGTGCTCGACGGCCGAGGCGCCGTCCGTATCCACGGTGGCGGCTTTGGTGGCACCATCCAGGCCTTCGTGCCGCTCGACCTGGTCGACACCTTCATCGCCAAGATGAACGGCTGGCTGGGCGAGGGCTCTGCCCGCCACTACGCAATTTCTGACAAGGGGGCCTACGCGGCATGGCTGTAATGACTGACGTGCGCGAGGCCGCGCAGAACCTGATCGAGTACGCCATCCACCGATCGATGATCGGCCAGGACGATCGCATCTGGGCGTATAACACCATTCTCGAGTGCATCGGTGCTACGGGCCCGGCGCTCGACATGGCCTGGGCGCTCCAGGTCGAGAAACTCTCGCTCTTGCACCCCGATACCCTGCCCAACTTTGACCTTGAAGGCACACTTGCCGCGCTTGCCGAGGCGGCTGTTGCCAACGGCGCCGCCGAGGACACGGCATCGGGCCGCGACCGCATCGCCATGCGCATCATGGGCGCGCTCATGCCGCGCCCGTCTGCCGTGATTGACGAGTTTACCGGCCGCATGGGCGTCAACGAGCCCCGCGCCGCGACCGACTGGTTCTACGGCCTGTGCTGCGACGCCGGCTACGTGCGCCGTGCCGCCATCGCGCGCAACATCAAATGGAGCACCCCCACCAACTGGGGCGATCTTGAAATCACCATCAACCTGTCCAAACCCGAGAAGGACCCGCGCGATATCGCCGCGGCAGGTGCAGCCAAGAACATGGGCGAGAAGTATCCCGCCTGCCAGCTCTGCATCGAGAACGAGGGTTACCCCGGACGCTCCGCCGCGGCTGACGGCGGCGCTCATCCCGCCCGCCAGAATCTGCGCGTTATCCCCATCCAGCTCGACGGCGAGCGTTGGGGCTTCCAGTACAGCCCGTACGCGTACTTTAACGAGCACTGCATTGCCATGAGCTCCGAGCATCGTCCGATGCACGTCGACCGCAAGGGGCTGACCTGCCTGCTCGATTTTGTGGACCTGTTCCCGCACTACTTTATCGGCTCCAACGCCGACCTGCCCATCGTGGGCGGCTCGATTCTGTCGCACGACCACTTCCAGGGCGGCGCGCACGAGTTCCCCATGATGCATGCCACCGAAGTCTCGCAGTTTAGCGTGCCCGGCTTTGACCAGGTCAGCGGTACCGTGTTGCAGTGGCCGCTTTCGGTGCTGCGACTGCGCTCGCACGACCGCGCCCAGTTGCTCGACGCTGCCGAGAAGATTATCCTCGCCTGGCGCGAGTGGACCGATGAGTCTGTGGGCGTTATCGCGCACACGGCCGACGGCGTAGCGCACAACACCGTGACGCCCGTCATCCGCCGCGTCGACTTCCGCGGCAATGCCGGTGGCGAGATTTACGAGGCCTACCTGGCACTTCGCTGCAACATCACGACCGACGAGCATCCGCTGGGCGTTTTCCACCCGCATGCCGAGTATCACCATATTAAAAAGGAGAACATCGGCCTGATCGAGGTCATGGGCTTGGCCATTTTGCCGCCGCGCCTGGTTCCCGAGCTCGGCGCTGTCCGTGAGCACCTGTTGGCGGCCAAGACCGATGCCAGCTACGACCTTGCCGGTGCGCTCGAGGGCGACGACCTTTGCCGCAGCCACGCCGCATGGGCCGAGGACGTCTTTGCCCGCCGCGCCGACGAGCTTACGGCGGACAACGCCATCGACATCCTGCACGAGGAGGTCGGCGTGGTGTTTGGCCACGTGCTCGACAACGCCGGCGTCTTTAAGTGGGACGAAGCCGGCCGCGCCGCCCAACAGCGCTTTATCGACTCACTGTAATGATCCCTTGGGGACGGAGGAAAACGGATCACTTCGTCTTCAAGACAACGGCGCCCGCCGGCAACATCGCCGGCGGGCGCCGTTTTTTGAGTGTAGTCATTGGGGTCATTCTTAAGGGGCGTTCTTAAACGACTAGTCATTAAAGAGCGTCCCCAATGACTACTTGCGACCAAGGCAACGCCGGTGTCTTGGCAACGACAGCGAAAACGCCCCTAAGCGAGCAAGGTGACGTGAAAGAGGAGGGCATTGACCTTTTGGTCATGCCCGACGATTGAACGTCAGATTGCCGCTTAGGGGCGTTTGCAGCGTCGCGCCGTTACGCGGTTTGGTAAAACCGCGTAACCCTACAGTTCAGTCACGACAACGCTGTTGTAGATCTCGTCCCAGCGGTCCATGACCAGGTGGCCAGTCTTGGGATCCATGGCGTTGAGCTTGCCGCAGGTATTGGCGGTCTTGAGCACCGTGATGTCGTCGGCACCAGCAGCAATGGCATGCGCAAAGCCGGCGATGGTCGAGTCGCCGGAACCCGTCGCGTTCACTGCCGCAATCGCGGGCGTCTTGGCGCGGAACGCGCGACCCTCATGGAAGCCCACCGAGCCGGCAGTGCCCATCGAAACGACAACCCAAGGGATACCGGCAAAGCGGCCATCGGCGGCAAGCGCCTCACGCAAGGCATCGATATCATCGGTCGTAAAGGACGTACCTAGCAGGCCATTAATCTCGGTCAGGTTGGGCTTTACGAGCTCAGGCTTAGCGTCGGACTCCAGCGCGGCCTCCAGCGATGCACCCGAGGTGTCGAGCAGCACCTTAGCGCCCGCCTCCTCGGCGATCTTGACGAGCTCGGCATAGTAGCCGGCATCGACGCCACGCGGCAGCGAGCCCGAAAGCGTCACAACGTCCGCCTTCGCTGCAAGCTCGGCGAACTTGGCCGTAAAGGCCTCGAGCTCGGCCGGGGCGATCTGCGGGCCGCTCTCCAGCAGCTCGGTCTGATTACCCTCGTGCAGAATATTCAGGCAAATGCGCGTCTCACCGGCGATGGGCACAAAGTCATTCTTGACGCCATCGGCATCCATGAGCTCGGCCATATAGGCACCCATGTGGCCACCAAGCAGGCCGGTCGCGAGCACGTCGTCACCCAGCTGCAACAGCACACGGCTCACGTTGAGGCCCTTGCCACCAGCGGTCTTTTCGGGCATCACGCGGTTAACATCGTCGATGATCAGCTTGTCGAGCTGATAGCGCGTATCAATCGACGGGTTCATGGTAACGGTCAGAATCATGTTGGACTCCTGTTTAGAAAACCGGCCCGCGCCCCTCACAGAAACGCGAGCCGTCAATTAAAAAGCTGCAGAATGCCGGGTACCGCCAAAACGACGCACACGAGCTCAGCAAGCAAAAGTTTTATCAGAGTAGCTCGCCCGCCAGATGGCTTCGCAGCGTCGACTGGTCTGGCGTTCGGTAGAACGCCGGAACCTCCTTAGTCGTGGTATTCGCCGCGGTCCCACTTCTCCAGGAACTCGTCAAAGAAGTGCGGGTCGGCCTGAGCCTCGGCGTCGGCCTTATTGCAGGCATCGATCTTGGCGATCAAGGCATCGTGCTCGGGAGTCTTGTCGTAGGGCTCCTCCAGGAAGGCAAGCATGATGTCGGCCATCAGGAACTCGCCGGTGATCTTGCCGCCAAAGCCCACGATGTTGGCGTTGAGCTCGCGACGGGCATACAGGGCAGAGGTCATGTCGCGAACCAGGGCGCAGCGGGCGCCGGGAACCTTGTTGACGGCGTTGGTGATGCCGATGCCGGTGCCGCACAGGGCCACGCCAAAGTCAGCCTTGCCGCTGGCAACAGCCTCGCCCACGGCCTTGCCGTAGATGGGGTAGTGCGTACGGGTGTGGCTGTAGGTGCCGCAGTCGAGCACCTTGTAGCCAGCCTGCTCCAGGCGGTCGGCCAGATAGATCTTCTCGTCCGTAACGATATGGTCGCAACCGATTGCGATGGTCTTCTTCATCAGAACGTCCTTTCGTCTGAATTCACAAGTTGAGGTAGAAGTTCGAGTTCTCGGTGGCTCTCGTTAGCCCATCTTGTTGAGCATGTCGACACGGATCTGGTGACGGCCGCCAGCATACTGGGCGCGCAGGAACTCGCGGGCGATCTTCTTTGCGACCTCGGTGCCCACAACGCCCGGGCCCATGGTGACCATGCGCGAGCCGTTGTGCTCGCGGGTCATGTAAGCGGAACGCTCGTCGGAAATGTTGGCGACGACCATGCCCTTGATCTTGACGGCGGCCATATAGGAGCCGACACCGTACTTATCGAATGCGAAGCCCTGGGAATCCTTGTGCTCCAGCAGGTCCTTGGCAACGGCGGTCGCGGAATCGACAAAGTCCGCGGCAGGGGTCTCGGAATAGTCGACGACCTCGTGACCGTCGGCGATGAGCATCTCCTTGATGGACTCCTTCATCGACATACCGTCGGCATCGGAAGCGATTACAACTCTCATGACATCCTCCTTGAGAGATACGCAGGTGCGTAGTTTCTGTTTGGAAGTGTTGAATCGCGTTCAGGTCCGGGCATCTGAATGTGCGGTTCTTCACTGTTCATGTTTATTTGAACACATTCGAACAGTAACTGCAACAACTATTTGTTTATCTTTGTTCTTTTTTGAACAAATATCGTTCACGGATGATTGCTGACCGTTTGAGCCGGGCGCGGACGTAGCGACCATGTGTTCAACAAATCAGAACCACCCTTAAAAAGGGTGGTTTGCTCTTAGGGTATAACCCACGGGCCCCGGGCTCGCGTCTAAAGGCGCGGGCCCGGACTTCGTCCAGGCCTAGTGCATCTTGACCCGTGGCGCGCCGGTCGAACCGGCGGCATCACCCCCTCTTGAAGGGGTCCTCGTACTCCTTCACGCTCAGCTTGTCCAGCGCGATGTCGTGGGACTCCTGCTCCCTGATGTACTTGGCGATCGTCGCCTCGTTCAGGCCGACGGTGGACACGTAGTAGCCCTCCGCCCAGAACTTCCTGTTGCCGAACTTGTACTTGAGGCTGGCGTGCCTGTCGAATATCATCAGCGAGCTCTTCCCCTTCAGGTAGCCCATGACGCTCGCGACGCTGTACTTCGGCGGGATCGCCAGCAGCACGTGCACGTGGCCGGGCATCAGGTGCCCCTCGATTATCTCGATCCCCTTGTACTCGCACAGCTTCCTGAGGATCTCCCCTATGTCGCTCCTGATTTGGTTGTAGATCACTTTGCGCCTATACTTCGGCGTGAACACGATGTGGTACTTGCACATCCACTTCGTGTGGGAAAGGCTGTAGGCCTTCTGGGCCATGGCGACCACCCCTTCGACTCGAATTCTTGACGGCCTGAACAATCGTCAATATCGGTCGGAGGGGTGGCTTTGTAAAGCCGTTTGTCTCCACCCGCGTAGCGGGTGGTTCAAAGCTGGCCGCTGCGCGGCCAGCAGACTAAAGTCTTGAACAAAAGGGCGGCCGAGAACGTGTCTCGGCCGCCCTTCGGCGGTATTCCCCGGTATATACAGCTGTTTTAGCTACTCGGACTGCCCGCCCTTTTTGGCGTGCTTGGACGGAGCGCTCAGAAAGCGACCCGTCAGATAGTTCGCCGGGCCGGAAATATCAATCCCCAGTAGCACGTGCCCCAGCCACAAAAACGCCGCGAGCACCAGCAATGGAATCACGCACGAGGTCACGATCATCACGATGACGCCTTCGATCAGATCGGTCACTTGCCGCACAATTTCATCGGTCATCTGCTTGGCGCCGCTGGTCACCGACGTGACGAGACCCGAGGCACCGTCGGCAAGCTGCTCAAGCACGTTCTTGGACTCTGTGGACTCGGTCTTTTTCTTGCTTGTTTTGGAGCTATCGCTATCTGCCGCGCTCGCAGCGTCGGTCGCCTTTTGCTCGGCCGCCTCGATGCTAACGCGATACGTTTCGTCGACCTTTTGCGACACCCATACGCTTGCAGGCACCAACGCCATGCCAATTATGGCGACCACCAGCACACGCGTTGCCACGCGGCGAATGACGCCGCTGGTGCTCCAGCGTCCGTGAATACCAAGCGACACTGCAAAGAGCACCAGCGCAAACGGAATCAGGATGCCCAGGCCAACCGACCACAAAATAGTCAGCAGATATTTCTCAAGATAGAGCACGGCAAGCACGATACCCAAGTTTCCCGAAAGCTGCGCGAGCTGCTCGGCAACTGGCGTTCCCGTATCGCCCGGCAGCGCAGTGATACCCGCAGATAGGGCGACGCACGAGGTCGTGAGCGCCAAAACATTGCCCTTCTTTTGATCGATGACCTCGATGGTGGAGTCCCAGGTCTTGGTATCGGCAAAATGCGGACGAGCTACAAAGCCCGACAACAGCGCCAGTACCACGAGCGCAACGATAAAGCCAATCTGCAGTTTTTTGTTTGCGCACACGACATCGGACAGGCTGGGCTGCAGCTCGGTTACCGTCGTGTGCTCGGTTATCTGGACAGGACGCCCATGAGTCATCTCGTGCGCGTCTCCCTTTTGAATCAATCCGTTGCCCGGCATTTGGATACCTCCTTATTCCGGCCTGTATTGCGGATGGAAGTATACCCACCCAGCGAAAAACCGAACGGGAGGGCATGCAGAAGCTCCATAACGCTGCTAGTCGAACAGTGCCCTTTCAAAACTATGCCGGTTTACTACGGTAAAACCGATAGGACCGACCACATTTGCTATTAGCAGAAAATGACAAGCTTTCTACCTGTGGCTTTGATAACGCCGTTCTATCCATAGTTGAAAGAATGCGATTCATCGTAGTAAACCGGCATAGTTTTGTAACCGACAGGCCGAGTCGGCACCGCAGCAAACCTAATAACCCGTTTTCTTCCATCCTCAAAGGATCAAATGCATGGCAGGAGTGTCCCTAACTGCCGGCAGATAAGGAACGTCCCCAAGTGCCGGGTAAATCAGAACCACCCTTAAAAAGGGTGGTTTGCTCTTAGGGTATAACCCACGGGCC